>JBGAID010000005.1:0-188072 GCA_044225865.1 Polyangiaceae bacterium
GTGCCGCGCTATCTTTTCGATAGCAATCGGGGAAGGAGCGGGCGGGGGGGGTGCTATTGTTTTCGTAGCGGCGCGGGGCAAAAAGGGCCGGATATGGGTCGTTCGTCGCATTCGGGCGGGGGGGAGCGGGCGGGGCTGGGCGGTCTCGTGAGGCCTTAAGCCCGCAAGGGGTCAGCCCGCTGAATCACGATGTGCAGAGCGCCACCCTATCGTTTCAGTCCGACACTGGTTGGTCCGTGGATCCTCTCCCCGACGACATGGACTCGGAGTCCACGTTGGTGCTGGTGTTTGGGGGGACGCAGTACCTGGACGACGCGAGCGCGCTGGAGCGCTTGTCGGTGGCGTTCCCGAAGTCGGTCGTCTTGGGGTGCTCCTCGGCGGGGGAGATCCATGGGGATCAGATTCGGGACGGGTCGCTTTCGGTGGCGGTGATGAGGTTCGAGCGGTCGCGGCTGCAGCTGACGAGCGCGGAGGTGTCGAAGGAGCTGCCGTCGGACATGGCGGGGGAGGCGATCGCGCGGGCGCTGGAGGCCCCGGATCTGCGCGCCATCTTCATCCTCTCGGACGGGCTGGTGGTGAACGGGACGGACCTGCTGCGCGGGATCCACCGGGTGGTGGGCAACCACGTGACGGTGACGGGCGGGATGGCGGGGGACGGCAGCCGCTTCTCGCGGACGTGGGTGTTCACGGGGGGCGCGCCGCGGTCGGGGATGGTGGCGGCGGTCGGCCTCTATGGCGACGACGTGCGGGTGAGCCACGGCTCGCGGGGCGGCTGGGATGTGTTCGGCCCCGAGCGGGTGGTGACGCGGTCGGTGGGCAATGCCCTGTACGAGCTCGACGGCGAGCCGGCGCTGGCGCTCTACAAGTCGTACCTGGGCGAGCGCGCGGCGGGGCTGCCGGCGACGGCGCTGCTGTTCCCGTTGGCGCTGCGTCGCTCGGACGCGTCGCAGACGGTGGTGCGCACCATCCTCAGCGTGGACGAGGAGCAGAACACGATGACGTTCGCGGGCGATGTCCCCGAGGACGCGGTGGCCCAGCTCATGCGGGCGAACTTCGAGCGGCTGATCGACGGCGCTTCGGAGGCGAGCGAGCGCGCCGAGGTCCCCGCGAAGGGGGCGGTGACGGTGGCGGTGAGCTGCGTCGGCCGGCGGCTGGTCCTCGGCGAGCGCGCCGAGGAGGAGGTGGAGGCGGCCCTCTCCGCCGCCCCCGAGACGCAAATGGTGGGCTTCTACTCGTATGGCGAGTTCTCGCCCATCGGACCTCTCCAGTGCGGCGTGCTGCACAATCAGACGATGACGCTCACGCGCTTCTGGGAGGTCTGAGATGCACAAAGTCCTGGAGCGGCAGCTTCGGCGGATCGGGATCGGCGACGGGCCGCCGACCGACGAGCAATGGCGTACGTTCCTCTCCCGGGTCGACACCGCCTACGTCGAGGCGGACCAAGATCGCTACACCTTGGAGCGGGCCCTCGATCTCTCGTCCACCGAGATGCGGAAGCGCTACGCCGAGCTGCGCGACGCCCAGCGCCGGCTGATCGAGGCCTCCCGCAAGGCGGGGATGGCCGACGTGGCGGCGAGCGTGCTCCACAACATCGGCAATGTCCTGAACAGCGCGAACACCTCCGCGACGATGATCTCCCAGACGCTGCGCGGGACGTCGCGGGCCGGGCTCGGGAAGGTGCTGACGCTCCTCTCGGACAAACCCAGCCCCGGCGAGTTCATCGACAAAGACCCGAAGGGGAAGAAGGTGCTGCCTTATCTGGCGACCTTGGAGAAGACCCTCGGGGAGGAGTGCGAGTCGATGACGCGGGAGGCGGAGTCGCTCCAGAAGAACATCGAGCACATCAAGATCATCGTCTCCGAGCAGCTCGCCCTCGCGAAGGGCAACGCGCGCGGGATGGTGGCGGAGCGGGTCGATCTCGACGAGCTCCTCCAGGACGCCATCAACGTCGTGAAGACGCGCGCGAGCGCCTCGACCAAGTTCACCCGAGAGATCGGCGCCCACGTCCTGTCGACGGACCGCCACAAGCTCCTCCAGATCGTGACCAACCTCCTCGCGAACGCCTGCGACGCCGTCCGCGACCACGCGGGCGGGACGGTCGCCATTCGCACGGCGCAGCTCGACAGCGAACGCGTGGCGATCGAGGTCATCGACGACGGCTCCGGGATCGCCAAAGAGAACCTCGAGCGGATCTTCAATCACGGCTTCACCACCAAGGCCAACGGCAACGGCTTCGGCCTCCACGTGAGCGCTTGCTCGGCGATCGAGCTCGGGGGCGCCCTATCGGCGAAGAGCGACGGCGCCTCGTGCGGAGCGACCTTCACCCTGACACTTCCTCGCAATCCACCGATGAGCCAGCGGGTGCCGCAAGCTCGATCGGAAGGAGAGGCCGCGTGACATCGTTCATCGAGCCGCGACGGCGGCGCATCGTCGTCATCGACGACAACCAAGCCATTCACGAGGACTTCGCGAAGATCCTCGTCAAGAAGGCCTCGAGCGCCTCGCTCTTGGCTGCCCTCGAGGACGACTTGTTCTCGGACGATCCGCCCAAGCCGGCCGCCCCCGAGCATGGCAGCGGGGCGATGGACTTCGAGGTGAGCTTCGCCGATCAGGGCAAGAAGGGCGCCGAGATCGTGGAGAAGGCGATGGCGGAGGGGGCTCCCTTCTCTGTCGCGTTCGTCGACATGCGCATGCCGCCGGGCTGGGACGGCATCCAGACCATTCGCCGCCTCTGGGAGATCGATCCGAACCTCCAGTGCGTCATCTGCACTGCTTACTCCGACTATTCATGGGAGAAGATCCTCGAGGAGCTCGGGGTCAGCGATCGACTGCTGCTGCTCCGCAAGCCGTTCGACGCGGCGGAGGTGGGCCAGCTCGCCTGCGCGCTGACGGAGAAATGGCACCTCGCGCGCCGCGCCCACCTCAAGCTCGAGCAGCTCCGGAGCATGGTCGAGGAGCAGACGCTCCACCTCGCCGAGAGCGAGGCGCGCTACGCCCTCGCCGCGGCGGGGGCCAACGACGGGCTGTGGGATTGGAGCCTCGACAAAGGCCAGCTGTTCTATTCGCCGCGCTGGTGCGCGATCCTCGGCCTGCCCGGGAACGAGCCGCTCCTCGCCCCGCTCGACTTCTGGATCGAGCGCGTCCACCCCGACGACGTCGATCTCTTCCGGACCATGTTCGACGCCTTGAAGAGCGGCGAGAGCGAGAACGTCTCCGCCGAATACCGCGCCCGCCACGCGGACGGTCAATACCGCTGGATGCTGTGCCGCGGGGCGATGCTGCGCGGGCCCGACGGCCGCCCGATGCGGGCCGCCGGCTCTCAGACGGACATCACGGGGCGAAAGGTGGCGGAGACCCAGCTGCGCCACGAGGCCTCCCACGACGCATTGACGGGCTTGGCGAACCGGGCCCTCCTCACGGAGCGACTGTCGAGGTGCGTGCTCCGCCAGAAGCGGGACGAGTCCTTCCGCTACGCGGTCATGTTCATCGATCTGGACCGATTCAAGATCATCAATGACAGCCTCGGGCACGGGGTGGGCGACGCCCTCTTGGTGGCGGTCTCGCAGCGGCTCGCCGGGTGTCTGCGCGCGGTCGACACGGTCGCGAGCCCCGACTCGCGGGTGGCCCGCCTCGGCGGCGACGAGTTCGTCGTCTTGTTGGAGGGGATCCGCCACGACTCGGACGCGCTGAGGGTGGCGGATCGGCTGTTCGCGGCCATCGCCGAGCCCATCCACGCCGAGGGCCACACCATCCACGCCTCCTTGAGCATGGGGATCGCCATCGGGCACCCCGGCTACGAGCGCGCCGAGGATATCCTGCGCGACGCCGATATCGCCCTCTACCGAGCGAAGGCGGAGGGCCGCGGGCGATATGGCGTGTTCAGCGACGAGCTCCACGTCGCGGCCATGGCCCGTTGGCAGACGGAGTCGGCCCTGCGCAACGCGATCAAGAACGAGGAGTTCATCCTCCACTATCAGCCCATCGTGTCGCTCGCGTCGGGCGAGGTGCGGATGCTGGAGGCCCTCATTCGCTGGCGGCGCCCCGACGGCACCATCGTCTCGCCCGCCGAGTTCATCCCCCTCGCGGAGGAGAGCGGGCTCATCCTGCCCCTCGGGCGGTGGGTGCTCGAGGCGGCCTGCAAGCAGGTCGCGCGGTGGCAAGCCGTCCACCACGTCCCCGTCGCCGTCAACGTCGCGAGCAAGCAGTTCGCCCAGCCCGGCTTCTTCGAAGAGGTGCGCGACATCCTCGAGAAGACGGGGGTCGCCCCCGACATGATCCACCTCGAGATCACCGAAGGGGCCACCATGGATCCCAACGCGATCGCCACCTGCACCCGGCTCGATCGCCTCGGGGTGAAGCTGGATCTGGACGACTTCGGAACTGGATATTCGTCGCTCAGCTACCTCGCGCGGATGCCGATCAAGACCCTCAAGATCGACCGCTCCTTCGTGGCCCGCCTCCTCGACGATCCGATGAGCCGGTCCATCACCCAGACGATCATCAAGCTCGCGGAGACCCTCGGGGTCGGCGTCATCGCGGAGGGCGTGGAGACGGAGGCGCAGGCCTCCGCCCTGCGCGAGATGCACTGCGATCTCGCCCAAGGCTACCTGCTCTCGAGGCCGATCGACGCGGCCAAGGCCCTGGAGCTGCTCGATCGGGGGCGCACGTCCTCGGCGCCCGTCATCAAGCTCGCGTCGGGGATGTAGCGCGGCCGCTCATGGCTCGGGCTTCGGGTCGGGGCGGGGGTGCCTGGCCCGATAGGCCTTGAGCGTGAACACCACTTGAGGGAGCGACTCGTCGACCGCCTCCGCGCCCTCCCATTGCGGTCCTTCGCCGCGCGGGACCACCTGGACGCGGCAGGGGTCGGTGCGGTCGAGGAGGGCGAGGACGGCTCGGAGCCCGCGGAGCGACCGGTCTCGACCCTCGGCGCGCGCCCCGAGGATGCGGCCCTGTCCAATCCATATCGAGCCGCGGCCGTGGTCGCATTGGATATCGAGCCGGCCGCTCCGACCGGAAGCGGCCCCCACGAAGGCGACGAACGCGCAGTCGGGGCGGGCCCCCGCGCCGGACACGACGGCGGGGACGAGCCGCTCGAGATCGACCGGCTTCGTCCACACGCTGCCGGCGAGGGCCTCGGAGGGCGTCACATAGGCGCTGACGACGTGGACCAAGGGGCGGGCGGGCGCGCCGCTGAGCTCCGCGAGCAGCTCGAGCCCGGACCGGCGCGGCATCTCGAAGTCGACGATGACGGCGTCGAATGGCAGGCTCGCGTGGATGCGCTCGAGGGCTTCGTCACAGCCGGCGGCGACCTCCACCCGGCACCCGGACGACTTGAGCAGGGCGGCGAAGGTGGCGCGAAACAGGGCTTCGTCGTCGACGACGAGCACGCGCGGGCCGCGCTCGTTCAAGCGCGACCCGGCTCGGGCCCGTCGGCGCGGCCGAGCACGACCCGCGAGACGACGATGCGCGCCATGGCGGGGCTGAGCCGAACGGCGTCGAAGCGCACGATGAACACGAGGCCGCCCAAGGCGGGCACGGCCCGCACGAGGAACGCGCGATCGTGGGCGGTGGCGAGGATCTCGTCCGCGAGCTCGCCCATCGCCGTGAACGCGCGCGCCATCTCCCAGAGCAAGGTCATGTCGGAGGGCACGAACCCTCGCCCTCCGACGACGCGCCCGAGCTTGGGGTCCACGATGGCGCACCCCGCGACGTGCTCGATCGCGCAGATGCGGTCCAGCCAGTCGTCGACGGATCGACGGTCCGGCGCGGGCTGCTTCACCGCCGGGAGGTTCTGAATGGTGCTCACGCGCGGCGGCCTCTTCGGCCGGAGGGCGAGCTCCTCGCTCGAGAAGGAGAGCTCGCTGCGGCGCGCTCGATTGTCGGCGACGAACGTCGCGGACGCGTCGTGCCACGCCATGATCACCGCGAGCTCTTCTTGCAGGTGCCGGCGCAGCGCCTCGCGCAGGCTCTCGGGGGCGACGATCCCCCACGAGACGACGACGTCCGCGAAATGGCGGCGCGTCTCTCGGCTCTCGTCCAAGAGATCTTTGACGGCTTGATCGTCGAGGCCGGCGCCGGCCCGATCGAGGAGCTGCTTCACCGAGACGGGGTGGAGCGGGCGGTGGACCCAGACGATTCGGCCTTGCTCGACGTGGATCCGCGCCGACTCGTCGTGCGCGGACACGATGACCTCCCCGCTCCGCTCGGAGGAGAGGGCGCCATTCAATACGTCGGCGGCGCCGGCGCGGGCGCGACCGATGGCGCGGGCGGCGATCCTGATCCGGGTTCGGAGCTCCTCGACACGCAGCGGGCGGGCCATCACCTCGTCGACCCCCAAGGTCGAGCTCCCCGGATCGCTCGGGCCGGCGAGGACGATGACGTGGACGAACTCCGGGAAGGCGAGGGACTTTTCCATCGCCGCCCGCTCGATGAACGCGATCACCGGCCTGCCCACCTCGTCCACGAAGCGGCGCGCCGCCTCGAGGGTCGCCACCGACTCGAGCCGCCCTGGACACTCCACCTGCGCCGCCGCCGCGAGCACGGCCAGGGTGGCCGAGTCGACGCCGACGGTCAGGACGAGATAATCTCGACCTCGTTCACTGTCCGGCGCGGGCGGAATGGGGGGGACTCGCATCGGGGTCATCTCACTTCACTTCATTTCCGCGAGGGCGGCCTCGAGCGCCGCAGAGTGGTCGTCGCCGGTGTCGGAGGCGACGAGCGCCTCGTAGAGCCGAGCGGCGGTTTGGGTGCTCTTCGGCAGTCCGCCGATGCCGTTTGCCTCGATGCGCCTCCGAACGCGGTGGCGGACGCGATCGAGGAGGGACAACAAGGTCCAGCGGACGCCCTCGCCGGTGGTCGCGGAGGCCCCGATGACATCGTCGGCGATCCCGCGGAGCTCCTCTCTCACCTCGTGGGGAGCGAGCGCGCCGTCGATGTCCTGTTTGTTGGCTTGCAATATCAATGGCGCGTCGTGATTGCCCGAGACGCGGAGCGCCTCCTTGAGGAAGGCAGCGGCGAGGCGGGCCGCCTCCACCCCCGCCGGCCGCGAGTCGCAGACGAGGATGGCGCCGTCGACCTCCTGGAGGAGACGGAATCGCCGGCTCGCATAGGCGAACTGACCAGGCACGGTGAGGACTTGGCATCGCAGCGGCCAGTCGTCGAGGTGACCAGCCACCAGATCCAGCCAATCGAAGAAGAGCGTCCTGCCGTCGCGGTTCTCGGAAGGCGTCAGGATGCCGTTCGGCGTCCGAGAGGGGAACGCCGCGTGGAGGGCGCGGAGATTCGTCGTCTTCCCCGCCGTGCCCAGACCGTCATAGACGATCCGAACCACGAGCTCTCCTGTCTCGGCGTTGAAGAAGGCCATCCGCGCCTGACTGCTTCAGATCCGCAGCTCGGACTCGAGCGTCTGGAGCTTCATCCGGGCCATGGCGAGGTTCCCCTTGGCTTTGTCGACGGCCAAATAGATGAACAGCGAGCTGTGCTGTTTGGAGGGGCGGATCAGGTGCATTTGGTCGTCGAGGGTGATGAGAATGTCTTGGATGCCGCCGTTGATGCCCAGCGACCTCATGGTCGACATTTTGGCCTTCACGACCTGACAATTCCCGGCCGCCGCCATCTCCATGTCGAGGCGCCCTTGTCCGCCGACATTCCCGAGCGCCATTCCGCTCTCCCAGTCGGCCACCACCGCGCCAATCGCGCCGTCGATCTTCATGAGCTCGTCCAACGTCTTCTTCACATCAGCCATTGCGTCACCTCCGTCGGGTCAATCGGGCGACCTTCCAACGAACATGCCACCACGGCGAACCCTCCAAAACGCAGGGGGTTCTCACGTAACGTCGCATTCTGCCTCGCTCATTCTGGCGGACGCTCGCTCATTCCGACGCGCTCCAAATCGAGCGAGCAGCGCGTTCCCTCCCCCACCCTACTTTCGAGGGTCAGGTGGCACTTGGTGAGCGCGGCATAACGACGCGCGAGAGGCAGGCCCAACCCCGTGCCTTTGGGCTTGGTGGACATGAACGGTCGCTGCGCCACCTCCAGCTGCTCCTCGGTCATCCCCACCCCGGAATCGGAGAGGCGAAGCACACACCGCCTCGCGAAGGCGCGGACGTCGAGGGTGATGCGGCGGGGACCATCGGCCCGCAGCGCCTCGATCGCGTTGGACATCAGGAGCGAGAGGATCTGCTGCAGGAGGCGGACGTCGGCGAGCACCCATACGGAAGGGGACGGCAGGAGGGACAGCTCCACCTGCTTCGCCTCGCAGGTCGGGCGCGCGAGACGAATGAACCTCTCGAGGAACGGCGTCAGCTCGATCGGCTCGACGTGAGGGTGCTCGTTCGAGTTGAACGTCCTCATCTGCTCGAGGAGCTGCTCCATGCGGCCCACCTCTCCCGAGCATCGCCGGAGGAAGTCGAGCCGCTCCTCGGGCGTGAGATCGACGTCGGGGGCGGTGAGCAGATAGAGCGTCGTCTTGATCGAGTTCATTGGATTGCCGAGCTCGTGGCGGAGCCCGGCGAACACGTAGCCGACGCTGTCCGCGACCGCCGCCGCGCCCGCGATGTGCTCGAGGCGCCGATACTCGGTCACGTCGCGGAGCACGAGGAGCCCCGCCATTTCGCCGTCGAAGTCGACCTGCTGGAGGTGGACCTGGGCGAGGACCTCGTTGCCGTCGCGGGTGACGAGCTTCGACTCCCCGCGGTGGGCGTTCTCCGTATCGAAGTCGAGCCGGAGCAGCGGATCGGCGGGGCTGCTCCGAGAGAGGATGGCCACCGGGCGACCGACGACCTCGTCCTCGCGATAGCCGAAGGTGCGCGTGAACGCCGGGTTCACGTAGCGAAAGACGACGTGGCCGTCGCGCGCGACGAGGATCGCGACGGCGTCCGCCATCTGCTCGACGACGATCTGCGCCAATCTTCGGTCGAGCAATCAGGCCTCGACCCCCCACCCCTTGAGCTTCCTCCTCAACGTCGAGAGCCCCATCCCGAGCGTCTTCGCGGCGTGGGTCCGATTGCCTTGGTGCTCACGGAGCACGCGCAGCACATGGTCCCGCTCGATCTCGCCGAGCGTCGACGAAGGAGGCAGAGCGTTCTGGCGCGCCCCCGGCACCGTCCCGCGCAACGTCGCGGACGGCGCCAGCGCGTCGACGCGCCCATCCAAGGTCGTCCGCTCGAGGGCGTTCTGGAGCTCGCGCACGTTCCCGGGCCAGGCATGCTGCTTCAATCGTGAGAGCTCCCCCTCCGCGAGGGCGTAGTGCTTGCGATCCCGAGCGGACATTCGGCGGAGGATACGCTCCACCAAGTCCTCCAGGTCTTCCGGACGCTCGCGGAGCGGAGGCAGCGCGAACCGCGCGACGTCGAGCCGATGGAGCAGGTCGAGGCGAATGCCCCGATCGTCGCTCCGCGAGTCGACGTCGACGTTGGTGGCGGCGATGACCCGAACGTCGACCCGCCTCGACTGCAATCCGCCGACGCGACGAACGAGGTTGTTGTCCAGGAACGTCAGGAGCTTCGCCTGCATCGCGACGGAGAGCTCCCCCAGCTCGTCGAGGAACAGCGTCCCGCCGTCCGCCTCTTCGATGAGCCCGGGCCGCGTCTCTGCTCCTGTGAACGCTCCCCGCTCCACCCCGAACAGCTCTGCCTCGACGAGGTTCTGAGGGATGGCCGCGCAGTTGAGCTCGACGAAGCGCCCCTTGGGCCCCATGTCGTGGATGAGCCGTGCGAGGAAGCCTTTGCCGACGCCCGTCTCCCCGGTGATGAGCACGGGGCACCGCGCGCTCGCCACCGCCTCGAGCACCTTTCGACGCTCCTGCATCGAAGGGAGGAGCCCATCGCGCGTCGGCTTGCTCGGGCCGAGCAGGCGCAGCAGCTCGGCCATGTCGAGGGGCTTCACCAAGAAGGCGGTCACGCCGAGCCGAATGGCCGCGAGGGCCGCTTCGATGGGGGGCGCGCCCGAGATGAGGATCAGCCTCACCCGCGATTGCGCGAGCTGCGACGCGAGGCCGATGCCCTCCCCGTCGGGGAGGTGATGATCGAGGACGGCGGTGTCGTATCGCTCCGGGCCGAGCGCGAGCGCCTCTTCGAGGTTGCGCGCCTTGCCCACGATGAAGCCATGCGCGCGAAGGATGGTCGCGGTCGCATCCAGGAAGAGATCGTCATCGTCGACGAGCAGAACGGATCGCGCAGGGGAGGCCGGCATTCAATGGGCGGTCCGCGTGCCTCGTGGGACCGTTCATGGCGCTAGCACACGGCCGGACCAAGAGCCAGCGAACTGCGTTCACCTACACGGGCGCTGCAGGCAACTCGGGTGTGTCGATCTTCGCAACCGCCGCGTCGACCTCGTCCTGGGAGAGCTCGTGCTTCTGGAGCTTGCCCGCGAAGAAGTCGGCGTAGGCGGACATATCGAAATTGCCGTGCCCGCACAGATTGAAGAGGATCGTCTTCGCCTTGCCCTCGCGCTTCGCCTCCTCGGCGAGGCGCACGACCTCGGCGATGGCGTGGTTCGCTTCCGGGGCGGGGATGATGCCCTCCGCTTTGGCGAACTTCAGCCCCGCCTCGAACGTCTCCACCTGATCGATCGCGACCGCCTCGATGAGCTTGTCCTTCAGGAGCTGACTGACGATGACGCCAGCCCCGTGATAGCGGAGCCCGCCCGCGTGGATCTTCGCGGGGACGAAGGTGTGGCCGAGCGTGTACATCGGCAAGAGCGGGGTCATCCCGACCGTGTCGCCGAAGTCATAGCGGAACACCCCGCGCGTGAGCTTGGGGCACGACGTCGGCTCGACGGCGATGCACCGGATCTGCCGGCCCTGCTCGAGGTTGAGCCGCAGGAACGGGAAGGCGATGCCCGCGAAGTTGGAGCCTCCGCCGAAGGGCGCGACGACGGCGTCGGGGAGATCCGCGCCCGCCTTCTCGAGCTGCTTCAATGCCTCGAGGCCGATCACGGTCTGGTGCATCAGGACGTGATTGAGCACGCTCCCGAGGGCGTACTTCGTCTTGTCGTCGCTTGCGGCCCGCTCGACCGCCTCGCTGATGGCGATGCCGAGGCTGCCCGGTGAGTCCGGATCGGCGGCGAGGATCTTCCGGCCCGCCTCGGTGCGCGTGGTCGGGCTCGGGAACACCTCGGCCCCCCACGTGTTCATCATGATCTTTCGATAGGGCTTCTGATCGAAGCTGATCTTCACCATGTAGACCTCGCACGCGATGCCGAAGGTCTGACAGGCGAAGCTGAGCGCGCTCCCCCATTGGCCGGCGCCCGTCTCGGTGGTGATCCGCTCCACCCCCTCTTGCTTGTTGTAATAAGCCTGGGCGACGGCGGTGTTCGGCTTGTGGGAGCCGGACGGGCTCGAGCCCTCGTACTTGTAATAGATCTTCGCCGGCGTATCGAGCAGCCGCTCGAAGCGATGGGCCCGGAACATCGGCGTCGGGCGCCACAGGCGATAGACGTCCCGCACCGGCTCCGGGATATCGATCCACTTCTCCGCGCTGACCTCCTGCTGGATCAGCGACATGGGGAAGAGCGGCGCGAGCGCCTCCGGGCCGATGGGCTGGTGGGTGGCGGGGTGAATCGGCGGCAGGGGCCGATTCTTCATATCGGCGATGACGTTGTACCAGCGCTCGGGGATCTCGTTCTCTTCGAGGACGATCTTGGTTTGGGACGTCATGCCGTTCATGGTCCGGGATGCATGGGGATTGGGCAAGGGGCGCCGTGCTACGGTGGAGCCATGTCGCGATTTGGGAGGACGATTGGCTTCTTGGGGGCGGCCCTCTCGATGATGGCCGGCGCCGGCTGCGGCGACGACACCTCGCAATCGGGAGGGGGCGGACAAGGGGCGGGCGCGACGGGGGGCGGGGGCAGCAACGAGACGGGCGGCGCGCCGCTCGGCGGCAATGGTCAGGGCGGCGAGGGGGGCATCCCTTCACCCGGCGATCCCGGGCTCGGCGCACACGGCTTGGCCTACTATGGTTATGGCGCCAATCAGGCGACGACCCTCGACTCCCCGGCGCTCTCCACCCAGGCCTCCGGGAGCACCCTCGTCGTGAGCGTGGGCCGCGGCGACGCGAGCGCCTTCGCGCTCCCCACCGACAACAAGGGCAACAGCCCATTCCAGGCCCTCGGGGAGGCGCACCCCTACACGCTCTGGCCGGGCTCGGGCACCGCCGTCTACGCCTTCGCGGGGGCGACGGGCGGCGCCGATCACGTGGTGACGACGACGACCGCGCCCGGCGACGAGGTGACGATGGCGGTCGTCGAGGTCACGGGGGCCACCCACATTCAAGATCAGCAATGGGTCGAGGTCCTGAGCCCGAACCCCCTCACGAGCGCCACCGTCCACACGACCGGCCCCGCCACCCTCGTCGCGTTCTGGTGGGGAGACGCCGGCGTCGACGGCGACAAAGTCGCGACCCCGAACAACGGCTTCACCGTGCTCGACTCGGTCGGCACCGCGGGCGCCCTCGTGCAGTGCTTCGTCGCGGCCAAGGTCGTCGACGCGGCGGGCGACTACGACGTCACCTGGGAGGCGACGCCCACCCAAGGGGCCCAGCTCTGGCTCGTGGCCGTGCAATGAATCAAACCCCTCCCGCGGAGGAGCTCGAAGAGCGAAGTCGCCGGGGAGGGGGCGCGCCGGGGGCGCTGATCACCCGCCGGGGGTGAAGCGCAGCACGTACGTGTCGACGGATCCCCCGCCCCCCCAGTCGCTCGCGAAGAGGATCTCGACGTCGCCATTGTCGCGGAAGTGCCAGACGGGGTGAGGCTCGGCCTGATAGCCGTTGGGGCCGTCGCCGCCCGCGCTTCGATGGCGCCCGATCCGGCAGACCTCTCCCGTGTCGGCGTTGGCGAAGACGAGCTCTTGATCGAGGGGCGCGCTCACGGAAGGGTCCCCGACGACGGACGCGAGGACCCAGCCGTCGCCGCGGTGGTCGTGCACCACCGAGCTGATGTGGATGCCGGTCGCGGGATAGCCCCAGCCGTTCGACTCGCTCACGAGGGGGATTCGCTCGCCGGTCTGCATGTCGTGTCCGGCGATGACGGACGGGTCGTCGCCGTCGAAATCGACCGCGTAGTAGACGTCGTCGCCATTGGCCCGCCGCCCGATGTTCGCGTGCTCCTCCGGGTTCGCGATGTCGAGGGAGCGGACGGGGGAGAGATCCATGTCGAAGACGGCGCCGTCGAAGTAGACGAGGGTGCCGCTCGGGGCCGCGATCGGGGCGACGCCGGTGTCGAACGGGGCGCCCGTCTTCACCCCGTGGACGACGTCCGAGAAGACATCATAGATGAACGTCGTGTCGCCGCATTGCAGGCCCACCGGAGCGCCCGGGAACCATTGCGGGTCGTCACCCATCGAGAGCTCGTCCCCGGCGCTGCAGCTCGTCGGGGCGTCGCGGAAGTCGTGGGCGATCGCGGCGACGCCGGTGGTGACGTCGCACCGATACACGATCGGGAGCGGGCCCGCGTTCCCCGGCGCGTAGAGCGATGGGAAATAGATGATCTTCGGATCGGAGGGATCCCACATGACGTGCTCCACGTCGGAGGGCCCCGGGTGCCAGCCATCCGAGGTCGCGCAGTCGAGGTCACCGATCTTCTCGAACGTGCTCGCGTCATAGAGCTCGTGGCCGCTCCCCCAGCGATAGAGGAGCACGACGCTCCCGTCCGCGTTCCAGGCGGGGACCGTCGAATAGACGGGCGTGATCGCGTCTCCGCTCCCGGCGTCGGTGACGCGGAGGATCGTCGTGCCGAAGTCGGGATCCGTCACCGCCTCCCCGACGCCGGGGCGCGACAGATCCGAGAATGGCACGTCACCTTGCCCTTGGAAGCGGCCCTCGCAGAGCGCGGAGGACGTGGTGGTGCCGCCCCCGCCCGCGCTCGTCGAGCCGCCGTCGGACGTGCCGCCGCCGACGGCCGTGCCTCCGCCTTGGCTGTGACCCGCGCCACTGCCGCCGGTGCCCGTCGGTCCGGCGCCGGAGCCGCCCGCCCCGCCGTCGTCGTTCGAGGTGCTGTCGCCGCACCCCCACGAGGCGAGCAGAGCGATCGAGAGGACCGAGAGGAGAGAAGGGCGGGTCGAGCGCATGGGTCGAGCGAATGGCAACGCCCATACCAGCGTGAAGTGGCGTGAATCCCACCGCGGGTCCCCGGCGCCGGGTCTGACGTCACATGACCCACGCCCGAGGTCAGGCCCGGTCAGGGCCGGTCGGCGCAGCAGCGGAAGCCGAGCTTGGGATAGGTCTCCCGACGCCCCGTCGTGGTCGTGCGCGCGCAGTCGAAGGCGGTGTCGTCGTAGCTGCCGCTGTGGCTGATGCAGAGCGCGTCCGGGGCGTCGCTCTCGCACCAGTCCTCCCACTCCTCGACGTTGCCGACCATATCGAAGATGGGGGCGTCGTAGCCGCCGCGGCACGCCGGCATGCTCGCCACCGCGGAGCGATCCCCGAGCTTCGACGACACGTTGCAGACGTCGTTCGGGTCGGCGTCGAACGGATACGCGGCGGTGCCGCCCGTCGAGCACGCGTCGAACCACTCGTTCTTCGTCGCGTCGGACGCCTCATCGAACGTGGCGGCGGCGTCGAGCTTGCCGCAGAGGCGCTTGCCCGCCCATTGGCAATAACGCTGCGCCGCGCACCAGTCGATCCCCGCCACCGGAAGATCGCCGGGCTGGAGCGGCTCGGTGGGCTGGAGCGTCCCTCCGTCGCACCCGGGCGGGATGTCCGCCGGCCCGGCGAGGAGGAACGCTGCGTATTGGTCATTCGTGACCTCGGTCGAGTCGATGCACGACCGCGGCAAGAGGACCATCTCCGGGCCGTGCGCGCCCGGGCACTCCGCCCCTCCCGCGCCTCCCCCGCCGCCGGTCGCGCCCCCGCCCGCCCCGGCGTCCCCGCCTCCACCGAGCGCGCTCTGACCGCCAGCGCCGCCGCCGAGATCGTCCCACGGCAAGAGGGAGCAAGCGGCCAACCCGCTCGCGAGGGCGGCGAGCTTCATCGCCCTCACCACGCGAGCGCCGCCCTTCGCGGCACGCGGTGCTCGGGCGCGGTGAACCATAGAATGGTCGCGACCACGAGCGACGTCGCCCCCACCGCGAGGGTCACGTCGGCGGCGAGGGCGCGCGCCCGCACCGGATCGATATCGCTCGCGAGACAGTCGGGGCGGCAGGTGTCGTCGAGCCTTCGATAGTCGGCGTAGGTCCATCCCCCGAGGACCGCGAACGCCACGAGCGACGCGACGCCGACGCTCCCGACGACGATGGCGGGGGTGCGCACGCGCTCGATCGTGAATTGGGCGGGCCGCTCGTCGGGGGGCGGCGCGGCCACCCCGAGGCCGCTCGGCAGCTCGATGTCGACGACGCGGGCGCGATCGCTCGCGAGCACGACCACTTGCTTCGCCGCGCGCTGGCCATTGGGGCGGGTCACGACGATCTCGCGCGGCCCCGGGTTCACGAAGATCCCGCGGGCCCGCTCCTCGGTCGACAACGTCACCCCGTCGAGGGTCACCGTCGCGTCGACCACGTCGGCGCCGCCATCGTCGCGGATCCGGACCGAGAGGCGCGGCGCGATCTCGCGGAGCTCGGCGAGGGCGGCCCGGCAGTCCTCTCGGACCACCCGCGGACACGCGTCCTTCGCGCACTGCTCGAACAGGGCGATGGCCTCTGCGGGCCGCGACTCTCTCGCGTCCATCGCGCTCTCGGCGCGGGTCGCGCACTCGTTCGCGTCGTCGGCGAGGGCGGCTCCCGTCGACGTCGCGGCCATGGCGAGCGCGGCGAGCGCGGCGAGACGAGGCAGGATGCTCACGGCGGCTCGCGTCTTCATCTCAATGGTCGAGACACTCGCGCCGATAGCGGCGGCGGCCCATCGCGTCGAGCGTATACGGATTGCGGCAATCGCGGGCAGGCAGGGTAGGCACGGCCGCCTTGGGCGCGGTCGCGGTCGCGGCCGAGGGAGCCGTAGGGGGAGGAGCGCTCGGGGCGGACGCCGACGCGGCGCTCGTTCGGGCCGGCGCGGGGGCGACCTCTACGACGGCGGGCGGCGCCGCGACGGTGAGCGGTCCCTCCCCCGCGGACACCTCCATCGCAGAGGCCGCGGAGGAGGGGACCCGATCGGAGGCGGCGGAGCGGGAGACGAATACCGCGACCGCGACCGCGACGCCGACGGCCGCGCTCACCATTGCAATGACGAGCGCGCGGCGGGGGCGGCGCTCCTCGGGCGTGGGGGCGGTGGCCCCGGAGACGGGCCGCTCGGCGGGGGCGATGGGCGCGGTCTCGAAGGCCGCGGGCTTGGTCACCTCGCCTGGCGCGATCGGGGCGTCCGCCTCGACGACGGCCTCCCGCTCGATGGCGGCGATCCGCTGCTTGCGCGTCTCGAGCTCGGGGCCGGCGAGCTCGACCACCCATTTCGCCACCGCCGTCGCGGAGGCCACCGGCACCGTCGCCTCGAGGGCCTCCGCCGCCTCGCGCGCGGTCGCGTACCGCTCGTCGAGGGGGCGCGCCAATCCGCGCAGCACGACCGCGTCGAGGGCGGCGGGCAGCTCCGCGCGGAGGGCGGTCGGGGGCGCGATCTCGCCTTGCATGAGCTTCCAGAGGGTGGCGCCGTCGTCGCCCTCCGCGAAGAGCCGCTGCCCCGTGAGCATCTCCCAGAGGACGATGAAGGTCGCGAAGACATCGGTGCGCCGATCGACCGGCTGGGCCCGCAGCTGCTCGGGGGACATGTACGCGACCTTGCCCTTCACCTGACCGTCGCGCGTCGTCTGCAATCGCCCGAGCGCCTTGGCCACCCCGAAGTCGAGCACCCGCGCGATCCCGTCCGCCCCCACCATGATGTTCTGAGGGGACACGTCGCGGTGCACGAGGTGGAGCGGCGCCCCCGACTCGTCGGTGGCCTCGTGGGCGGCGTGGAGCCCGTGGAGCGCGTGCACCGCGATCGCGGCCGCGACGCGCGGATCGATGGGCCGGGCGAGCTCCTTCGCGCGCTTCATCAGCCGCGCGAGGGACTCTCCGTGCACGTACTCCATGACGAGCAGCAGATCCGCGCCCTCGTGCACGACGTCGAGGGTGGGCACCACGTAAGGGTGTTGGACGCGGGCGCTGAGCCGGGCCTCGTCGAGGAGCATGAGCGACAGCTCCGCGTCGTCGGCGAAGGACGGGTGGAGGCGCTTCACCGCGACCGTCTTGCTGAAGCCGAGCGGGCCCACCGCGCGCGCGATGTGAACGGTCGCCATGCCGCCACCAGCGATGCGTTCGTGGATGAGGTAACGCCCGACGCGAGCAAGCATGGTCGCCGCCTCGATGACGGTATCATGCCCGGCGAGGCGAGATGGACGACACCACCGGCGTGATGGCAGAGGAGCGCGACGGGGCCTCCGGTCCGCCCGACCGCGGTCTCGTCCTCGCCTACGCCCCGCGCGCGGCCGCTCTCCCGCGGGCGCTCGTCTTCACGCGGAGGACCCACACGATCGGACGGGAGCCTCCCCCCGGGGGCTTTCCCTTGAAGGTCGACGCGGTCTCGCGGCTGCATTTGCGCGTCGATTGCGACGGCCCCGACGTCCGGGTGCGGGATCTGGGGAGCCGCAATGGCACCTTCGTCAATGGCCGGCGCGTCGAGGAGGCGGCCCTCGCCGCCGGGGACGTCGTTCGGATCGGGGACGCGTTCTTCGTCTTCGTCGACCGCGACGCGAGCGAGCACGCCCGCTTCCCATTGAATGGCGATCCCCTCCCCGCCGCGCCGCGGGTGGAGGGGCTCGTGGGCGGGCTCTCGATGGCGCGCGTCGCGCGCGAAGTCGAAATGGTGGCCCCTTCGAGCGCGGCCGTGCTCGTCCTCGGGGAGACCGGCACCGGCAAGGAGCTCGTCGCGCGCGCGGTCCACGCGCGGTCCGGTCGCCGCGGCCCGTTCGTCCCCGTGAACTGCGCCGCCCTCCCCTCCTCGCTGGTGGAGAGCGAGCTCTTCGGCCACGTGCGCGGGGCGTTCACCGGCGCCGGCGCCGATCACCCGGGCCTCTTCCGAATGGCCGAAGGAGGCACCCTCTTCCTCGACGAGATCGGAGATCTCCCCGCGGAGGCGCAGGCCAAGCTCCTCCGCGTCATGGAGACCCGGGAGGTGAGGCCGGTCGGCGCGAGCGCAGCCGTGCTCGTCGACGTCCGCGTCGTGAGCGCGACCCATCGCGACCTCGCCGCGATGGTCGCCGCCGGCTCGTTCCGCGCCGACCTCTATGCGCGGCTCTTCGGCCACCTCGTCCCGCTTCCCGCCTTGCGGTCTCGAAGAGAGGATCTCTATGGGCTCGCCCTCGCGATCCTCGCCCGCGCGGGCGGGCGCGAGGTCGAGCTCGGCCCCGCGGTGATGGCGCGCGTCCTCGAGCACGATTGGCCATTCAATGTGAGAGAGCTCCAGAGCGTCCTCGGCCGCGCCCTGTCTCGCGCCTCCGCGGGCGTCCTCTCCGTCGCCGACTTCCCGGCTCCCCCTCCGTCGCGCGAGGAGGCGCCCGCCGCCGCGCCCGAAGCGCGGCCCAAGCGTCCCTCCCCGGACGCCGACACGCTCGCGCGCCTCATGAGAGAGAACCGGGGCAACGTGTCCGCGGTCGCCCGCGCCCTCGAGCGAGATCCCGCCCTCGTGTACCGCTGGCTCAAGCAGCACCGGCTCGACCCGGAGGCGTTTCGCTCCTAAATCCGCGCCCGGCCCCGCGAAGCTCCCCTCCCGCGGCACGCGGAGCGTGACGCTTGGGAGGGGCCGACGAGCGATAGCGAGGAGGGGGGTGGGCATCACGACGCGGGCTACGGCGCGTAACGGAGCCTCTCCGAACGCTTTGCACTCGGAGGACGGAGACGGCGCATCTCGCTCGATCGGCGTGGCCGACTCTGAGATCCTCGCGCCATGAGGCTCGCGCTCGGATCGCGCTCGCTCGCCGGGGCCGTCATCGTCGCCTTCCTGTTGCCGGCCGCCTCCGTCGCGGCTTGGGAGCCGTTGCCGACGGCGGACGATCCGCTCGTTCGGATGCCGGGCACCCAACCGGCGGACGGGGTGCTGCTCGACCCCCCGAGCAACTGCACGGCCTGTCACGGCGCGTACGACACGAGCGTCGAGCCGGTGCGGTTCTGGCGCGGGTCGATGATGGCGCAGGCGGCCCGCGATCCCATCTTTTGGGCGGCGATGACGGTGGCGATGCAGGACTCGGTGTGGGCGATCGGCCGGCCCAACGCTGCCGATCTATGCATTCGGTGCCACGCGCCGGAGGGGTGGGTCGAGGGGCGATCGGATCCCCCGAACGCGTCCCACCTCACCGGCTCGGACTTCGACGGGGTGCACTGCGCGACCTGCCATTCGATGTTCGATCCGTTCTTCGAGGCGACGGCGGCGGGGACGCGCGACGGCGCGGATTGGGAAGGGTACTGGGACGAGGCCGGCGTGTCGTCGCCCACTTCGGTGGAGGCGGCCCAGGAGACGCTGCTCCAGGACCGCATCGCGGCGGGGACGATCGACGCATTCAATGGTGGGCCGTTCTTCGACTCCGGCCACGACCCGATCTCGCCGCAATGGACGGAGGCGGCGTCCGGGCAGTACTTCATGACCAACGATCACGTGCGGCGCGGCCCGATGGCGGACCCGGCCGCCCTCCACCCGACCTACTATTCGCGCCTCCACAAGAGCCGATACTTCTGCTCGGCCTGCCACGACGTCTCCAACCCCGTCCTCCAGAACCTGCCATTCGCGGGCACGACGCCCGGGGACGGCGTGACCGTCCTCCCGTCCGAGGCGCAGGCCGCTCACTCCTATGGCCATATCGAGCGCACCTTCAGCGAGATGATGCTGAGCGACTATGCGCTGGGGTCGGGGGCGCCCGGCGAGGGCCCGTATGACCCTTCCACGTTCGAGACTTCGCGCCCGAACAACGCGATCGCGACGTGCCAGGATTGCCACATGCCCGACGTGCAAGGGCGCGCGTGCGTCTCCGGCTTCGCCCCCATTCGCCCCGACGAGAGCGTGGAGCACCCGAAGAGCGGTATGCCGCTCCACGATCTGACGGGCGGCAATGTCTGGGTCCCCACCCTCCTCGCCAGCACCGATCCGGCCTCTCCCGCCTTTGACCAGGTGAACGCGGATCTCCTGGGGCAAGGCCCCGACGCGCTCACGGTGGATCTGAGCGGCGGCCTCGGGCCGGACGCGGAGGCGCTCCTCGAGGGCGCGGCGCGGGCCGAGGCGACGCTGCAGCGAGCGGCCGGGATCGAGGGCCTGACGTATGACGCGGGCTCGGGCGCGCTCTCGTTCAGCGTCGTCAATTATACCGGTCACAAGCTGCCGAGCGGCTACCCAGAGGGGCGCCGGCTGTTCGTCAGCGTCACGGCGACGAGCGGGGGGACGCTCCTCGGTCAGATCAACCCCTACGACTACGAGGCGGGGACGCTGCGCGGGCTGGAGGACTCGACCTCGAGCCCTCCGCTGCTGACGAACGAGGCGCGCCGGCCCGAGTTCGTCTATGAGGTCGCCTCCGAGAGCGCGCTCACCGGCGAGGAGCACACGTTCCATATGGCGCTCGCGACGGGGCGCACCAAAGACAATCGCATCCCGCCCAAGGGATTCCGCATCGCGGAGGCGCCCGCGCGCATGGCGGAGCCGGTGTGGAATGGCGCCGTGGCGCCCGGCTATTTCACCGCCGGCGAATATGCGTCCGGCAAGGACGACATCACCCTCGCCCTGCCCGCGGGCGCCGACGGCGTGAGCGTGCGCGTCTACTACCAGACGACGAGCCGCGAGTTCATCGAGTTCCTCCGGGACGAGATCGAGGGCAATGGCAGCTCGCTGGCCTCTCCCACGCCGTCCGGAGAGGCGGAGGCGTATATCGTCCAGACCGATCCGTACTTCGCCGCCCTCGCCGCCTGGGGGGAGACCATTTGGCAATTGTGGGATCACAACAAGCACCTGCCCGGGGCGCGCCCCATCCTCGTCGCCGAGGCGACGTGGGGGAACGTCCCGAGCCCGTGCGCCCTGCCGGGCTCCGACGAGGCGCCGTGCGACGACGGCGACCCCTGCACCATTCAGGAGGTCTGCACCGCGGGCGCGTGCGTCGGCGAGCCTGCTTGCCCGGCCGCCGCCGACGATTGCCATGATTCGGTGTGCAATGGTGACGGCACGTGCTCGTCTCCTGCCAAGCCCGACGGGACGGCGTGCGCGGGCGGCGTCTGCGTGGCGGGGACGTGCACCCCCTCCGAAGGCGGAGGAGGCGGTCAGGGCGGCGGCGCGATCGCGGGCGGCGCCCCGAGCCAAGGCGGACGCGGCGGCGCCGGAGGCAGCGGGGCCGAAGGCGGAGCGGGGACCTCCGACGGTGAGGGCTCGGGCTGCGACTGTCGCGCAACCTCCGGAGCCCCTCGTCGCTCCTCGTGGGTCGGCTCGGTCGCCCTCGCCGCCCTCGCATGGTCGGGCTGGAGAAGAAGGCGCCACGCCCGGCCTCACGACCACCCAGTGGCCTGACGACCGCCTTCTTCAGCACCCGGTTAAGCTCGATTAAGATGGGCAGGAGGATCGGGCGCGCTAGATCACGCTCCATGATGTCCGGCCGTCCCGTGCCCTGGTGGTCGCTGCTCCTCGCCCTCGCGGGCGTCGGCGCCGGCTGCGTGACCCTCCGCGAAGAGACGGCCCCCGACGACACGCTGCCCGACGACGAAGACCCGTCCGGCGCGAGCGTCTGCCCGGCGTTCGGGGCCGACGTGACGTATGCCTCCGAGGAGGCGAGCCTCCACGTCTCGACCGGGTTCACCACCGCCGACTGCGGCGCCGTCTTTGGTGGCAGCTATTTCGGCGCGGCGGTGGCCCCCGGCCTCGCGCTCACGCAATCGCATGGCTGGGCCGGCTTCGTCGCGCGCTTCGACGGCGCTTCTGTCTCGACGTGGTCCCACAGCATCGTCCCCGCCCCCGCCTCGGACGATCCGGTCCTCGTCTCCGAGGTGGTCAGCGACGACGAGGGCAACGTGTGGCTCACCGGCCAATCCGACGAAGCGATCGCGTGGGCGGAGGGAGAGATCTTGCCCGGCCACGGGCCGTTCGCCATTGCATACGGCCCCGCCGGCCAGCCGCGCTGGGCGCGACGGCTGTCGTTTTCGCCTGCCTCGCTGTCGATTCGATCGGACGGCTCGGTCGTCGCGATCGGGGTCGACGGCGCGCATCTGATCCAGCTCGAGATCGATCCGGACAGCGGCGACTCCACCGAGCGGGCGCTCGGGACGAACATCAGCCACGCGCTCGACGCGAGCGCCAACGACGACCGCACCACCATCGCCCTCTGCAACCTCGGAGACGCGACGGTCGGCGAGGTGGTCCTCGCGCATCACGACGAGACGGAGGACGGCCTCGGCAACCCGACGTGCGATCTCGCGATCGCGACGTTCGACCGCGACGGGACGCTCCTCTCCGCGCGCCAATTCGAGGAGACGGGGTTCCGGACGGAGTCGCTCTATCTCGCCCTCGACGACGACGGCGCGGTCACCATCGACGCGTACTTCTGGGGGACCATCGATTTCGGAGACGGCCCGATCTCCGCGAGCTCGATCGGGGCGGGGATGCGGTCGCTCGTCGCGCGCTTCGACGCCGCGGGCGAGGTGATCCACAGCGAGGCGCTCGGCGACGGCAGCTTCGTCGTCCCCGTCGGCCTCGCGCGTGACGGCGAAGGGACGACGTTCATCGCGGGCCGCGTCTTCGAGGGCAGCATCGATTTCGGCGAGGGCCCCATCGAAGCAAAGGACGACACCTACGCCGGGTTCGCGGCCGAGAGCGGGGGGGGCGTCGCGAATGAATGGCAAGGCACGCGGATCGACGGGGTCGAAGGACTCTTCCCGAACCGCCATGGCCGTCCCATCGTCGTCGTGAGGACGCTCGACGATGAGCGGCGCGATCTCGGGGTCCGCGTCGGCTCGCTCGGCGACGAATAGCCTCGGCACGCGGACGCGCCGCAGATCACAGATTCTGGGGCTGAGCCAGGGTGGGCTGCGGCGCGGGGAGCGGCGCGGGCGAGAGAGGGGCACGCGTCGTCGAAGAAGGTCGCGGGCCCGCGCTCGGCGCCGGCGCAGGCGAGGAAGGGGATGGGGATGGCGACGACGACGGCGACGCCGAGGTCGCGGCGGGGGCGGGCGGCGCGCTGCTCGGGACGAGGGTCACGCTCGGATAGACGAGCGAGGAGTCCTGCGCGCCCGCGGGGGCGGGGGCGCTGGCCGTGCTCACCGTCGTCGCGACTGCGCTCGGCGTCGGGGCGGGCGAAGGAGCCGCCGTCGCCGCTTGCGCGCCGCGGGGACGGGAGCTCTCCTTGCCGCCGTCGGTCAGCTTCGCGATCCCGTAGCCAGCGCCCCCCGCGAGCGCGAGCCCGAGCACCGCGATGGGCCACATCGGTCGCGCTTTTCTTTTTCCCGGCCGGTCCATGGCCGCCGTCTTCTCGACGGGGCTCTGGGGGACGGAGGGAGGAGCGCCCTCGAGGCGGACCGTGCTCTCGACCGGTCCCGCGGCGGCGGGCGGGTCGGACACCTCGGACAGGGGTACCGTTCCGCTGAAGGGGCGGCGCTGGGCGCGTGGCTTTGCCGCTGCGCGAGGCGCGGGCGCGGGCGCGGGGGCTGCGCGCTTGGCTGCCGGCGCGGCCGCGATCACGGGCGCAGGCGCCGGCGTCTCCGAAGGCGTCTCACTGCACGCGAGGAGCGCCTGCCGCATGTTCGCGGCCGAGCTCCAGCGCATGTCGGGGGCGGTGCGGAGGGCGCGGTCGATCACGCGCGCGAGATCCTCCGGCACCTGGGGAGCGATCGATCGAATGGGGGCGACGGTCGTCGTCAACGCCGACAGCAGCACCTCGACCGCGTTCGTCCCCGCCCACACGTGCTTGCGGGTCATGGCCGTGTAGAGCGTCGCCCCCACGGCGAACAGGTCGGCGCGCGCGTCGACCCGATCCCAATCTCCGCGCGCCTGCTCGGGGGGGATGAAGTGAGGCGTCCCCATCAGGCGCCCGGCCTGGGTCTTGATCTGGGTCGCGTTGATCCGCGCGATGCCGAAGTCGAGGACCTTCACCTCCTTCTTCTTGGTGATGAAGATGTTCGCAGGCTTGAGATCGCGGTGGAGGACGCCCTGCGCGTGCGCGGCCTCGAGGACCTCCAAGATGGCGGCGCCGACGCGGATCACCTCGGCCGCCGGCATCCCGGCCGCGCCTCGCGCCGCCATCTGCTCCTCGAGGGTGGCGCCCTCGAGGAGCTCCATCACGAGGTACATCGAGCCGCTCTCGTCGACGTCGTCGTCGATGATCGCGACCGTGCCGGCGTGAGCGACCTTGTTCGCGATCTGTCCCTCGCGGAGGAACCGTTTGCGCACCTCGGGGTCGAGCCGAAGATCGCTATGGAGGATTTTTACCGCCCCACGGCGACCATTGCGGTGAGTGGCCGCGTAGACAGTCGCCATTCCCCCGATCCCTAAGAGGGAATCCAACCGCCATTTCGACTGGAGCACCGTTCCGAGACGCGCCTCTGCCTCCACCCGCGGGTCGACCATGGCTCGCGACAAGCATTCAGCGCGCCGGGCCTCCTGTCCACTCCCTCCTTCCCGACGCCGAGCCATGCAGACTCGACCTCGCAGCCCCTGCTGACTCGACTCCGCAACGCGGGCGAGGGGTCGAGGTGAACAGGCGGATTCAGGGCCTTTTCGGCGCGGCACACGTCCTGCTTTTCGAGGAGGCTCCATGGTCGCGATTGGACGAAGAGCCGCTCTCGAAGCGTTGAACCGCGGGCTCCTCCTCGGGACGGCGCTCGCGCTCTCCGGGGCTGGTTGCGTCGGCGCGATCGGCGGCGACGACGAAACCTCCGGGGGCCTCGACAACCACCCTCAGCTGGGACCGGACAATCGCTACCAATGCGATGACGGGCCCTATCCCGTTCGAACGGAGGCGCGCCGACTCACCATCGCCCAGTATCGGAACGTGGTGCGCGACGTCTTCGGCGGCGCGGTCGCGCCGAGCGCGAAGTACCCCGGCAGCTACGGCAAGTCGGCGACGGGATTCTCGACCGAGCCGGCGCTCTACGACGTGGGCGACCAGACGACGGAGGCGCTCATGCTCGCGGCGGAGGAGGTCGCGGAGTCGGTGGCGGCGGCGCTCCCTTCGTTGCTGTCTTGCGCCTCCGCTCCCGACGCGGGCGAGGACTGCGCCTCCGAGCTCATCGACACCTATGTGACGCGCGCGTACCGGCGCCCGGTGGCCGACGACGAGCGGGAGCTCCTCCTCGCGACGTTCACGGACGGGGCGGCTTCGGGGGCGAGCTTCACGGAGGCGCTCGCGATGATGCTCGTCCACGCCCTTCAAACGCCGCAGTTCTTGTACGTGACGGAGGCGGCCGCGCCCGAGGGCCGCGAGCTCGACGGGTACGAGATCGCCAGTCGGCTCTCGTTCTTCCTATGGGACAGCGCGCCCGACGAGGGCCTCCTCGCCCTCGCCGCGAACGGGGATCTCGCCGACCCCGAGGTGAGGCGCGCCGAGGCTCAGCGCATGCTCGACGACCCGCGCTCGGAGGGGGCGCTCATTCGCTTCTTCCGCGAGTGGACCCAGACCGAAGACGTCGCGCCGGGCGACAAGGATCCCACGATCGTCGAAGGCTTCGACGCCGACTACGCGGCCTCGATGGGCGCCTCGTTCGATCGCTTCGTCTCCGATCAAGCGCGCCAAGGTTCGCTGCGATCGCTGCTGACGAGCAAGACGGTCTGGGTCGACGGCCACATGGCGTCGTTCTTCGGCGTCCAGCCGCCGAGCGACTGGCAGCAGGTCGAGGTGGAGGGCCGCAGCGGCCTCGCCACCCAACCCCTGTTCCTCGCGTCGGCCGCTCATTATGGGGGCTCGTCCTATGTGTTCCGCGGGCGCTTCATCCTCAAGCGCCTCCTGTGCATGGAGCTCGGGGCGCCTCCCGGCGACGCGCAGGCCCAATTCGACGCCCTGCCGAAGCCCGAGGATCCGACCGGGAAAGACCTGTCCGCCTCCGTGAACGCGTCACCGCAGTGCGCCGGCTGCCACACCGCGATCGATCCGGGCGGTCTGTCGCTCGAGCACTTCGGGGCCCTCGGCGAGTATCGCGACCAATACGCGGGCGGGAAGGCGATCGACCCCTCCGGGTCGATGACGATGTCCGACGGGGACTCGATATCGTTCCAATCGTATGGCGACCTCTTCGGCGCCCTCGCGGAGGAGCCGGCCGTCGCGACGTGCATGGGCAAGCAGCTCGTGCGGTTCGCGATGTCCCGCAACGACACGCAGGACGACGGGTGCGCGGTGCAGTCCGTGGGCGACGTGCTCGCCGGATCGGGCACGCTCGCGGAGGGCCTCGTGACCTTGGCGGCGAGCGACGCGTTCGCTTATCGGCGCGATTGAGCAGGAAGGCGGAGGAGACACCGATGCGTCAGCGAATCGATCGAAGGAGATTCCTCCTCGGAGCGGGCGGAGCCGCGCTCGCCCTGCCGATGCTCCAGGAGCTCACGGCCCGGAACGCGAGCGCCGGAGGCGCGACGCCGCCGAAGCGGATCGTGTTCGTCCTCCACCGCCACGGGCGCCCGCTCAACGACGTGGACGGGCCGGACGTGTGGTCGCCGGGCGCGGCCGGACCGCTCCCTACCAACATCTCACCCGCCCTCGCTACCCTCGCGCCGATCCGCAACAAGATCGTCACCATCGACGGCATCGACAACATCGTGCGCCACACCACAGGCGACGACGGGGGCCACGGCTCGGCCGCGACGACGTGCCTCACCTGCTCGGTCCCGATCGTCAATGGCAGCGACGCCGAGGTCGCGACCGGCCCCTCCATCGATTTCGTCGTCGGAGAGCGGCTGAAGGCCAACGCGTCGATGAAGCCCTCCATCGTCTTCCCCGCCCAGCTCGCCGGCCAGTTCTACCAGGGTGACAGCTTCTATGGGGCCGGCGGGAGCCCGCCCTACCTCGCCGACAGCCGTCCCGAGGTCGTCATCTCGGATCTCTTCGGGAACGTCGCGCCCCCGGAGCCTCCCCCCACGCCGTCGCTCCACGACCGGCTCGTGAGCCGGCGCGCGAACATCCTCGACGGCGTCGCGAAGAGCTTCGTCTCCCTCCGGAAGAAGCTCAACCAGACGGATCGGGACCGGCTCGACCAGCACGCGGACTTCGTGGAGAAGCTCCAGAGCACGGTCGGCTCGGGCGGTCCCATCAACCCCACCGAGGGCTGCACCGTCCCCGACGCGAGCGCGATCCCGAGCTACGGCGACGACAACGGACGCGGCCAATTCGACGACATCACGACCCCGTTCCAGATCGAGAACCTCGTCCAGGCGCTGGCGTGTGACATCACCCGCGTCGCCGCCCTCGACTTCCACGCCGGCTACGATCCGATCTTCCCGAGCGAGTTCCCGAATGGCAACGACGCCCTGCTCTCGAGCAACTGGCACGCCCTCATCCACGACAACGGCGCCCCCTCCAACAGCGAGTCGGGCACCATCAAGACGGCGTTCAACTACTTCGGAAAGAGCTTCACCACCCTCGTCCAGCGCCTCGATCAAATGGTCGACATCGACGGCAGCAGCATGCTCGACAACACGCTCGTCGTCTGGGTCAGCGACATGGGCTATGGGAACAAGCATTTCGACTACAACGTGCCGGTCGTCCTCGCCGGCATGCCCTCCGCGTTCGCGAACGGCCTCGGTCGCCACGTCGTCGCCAACCGCCGCACCCTCGGCGACCTCTACGCTCAGATCCTCCGCATGGTAGGCGGGACCGACACTACCTTTGGCGAGGTCGGCACGCTCGGCGATCTGTCGAACAACTTGAGCACCTTCTCGGGCAAGAACATCGGGCCCAACACACCCCTGCACCGGGGGGCTATCGATCTCTGAGGGGGGCGCGCCGCGCGCTCCGCGTTCGCCAGTTGCTGCTCTTTCATCCCCCAGCCCCCCTCGCGGTGCGAGGGGGGAGTCAGCGCTCTGGGTCGTGCACAGCACCTTGACCCGGTCGCGCGCGGAGGAGAGAGGCCCAAGGCGAGCTCGCTGCGTCCTCCGACGGATCTCCCCCCTCGCACAGCGGGGGGCCGGGGGGGTGAATTGGCAGCCACTCCGGTGCCGAGAGGCATGACGCCGACTTTCTCGGCAGCCTGCTTGAGCACCGATCATGTTCGGTGCTCTAGAGCACCGATCATGTTGAAAGCCGGCGCATTCGCGCGATTTCGCGCCCGATCCACACGGCCTCGTCGCTCCGCTCCTCAGATTACGAGGAGTAGTCTTGCGGTGCTCACTCCTCGGGCGCGCGCCTCAGCCGCAAACTCCCTCGACTTCACTCGGCTTTCAACATGTTCGGTGCTCTAGGCGGAGCAGATCCAGGCACGAACTTCGGGCCGGGAGTACTACACTGAGACGGTGCGGCCGCAGCCGGGCACCGTCATCGCGAATCGCTATCGCCTGGAGCGGCCGCTCGCCGCGGGCGGGATGGGCGCGGTGTGGGTCGCGAGGCATCTGCAGCTGGACATCGATGTGGCGGTGAAGCTCATGTCGGAGTCGATGGAGAGCGCGCCGGACAGCCGCGCGCGCTTCGAGCGCGAGGCGAAGGCGGTGGCGCGTCTTTCGAGCCCGCACGTGGTCCGCGCTTATGACTACGGCATCGAGCACGGGACGCCGTTCATCGCGATGGAGCTGCTGCGGGGCGAGTCGCTCGAGGCTCGGCTGCGGCGCCTGGGGGCGCTCGGGCCGGGGGCGGTGGAAGAGATCGTCCGGCAGATCGCGAAGGGCCTCCGCGAGGCGCACGCCCTCGGGATCGTCCATCGCGATCTGAAGCCGGCCAACATCTTCATCGCGTCCTCGGGGGGCGACGAGATCGTGAAGATCCTCGATTTCGGGATCGCCAAGGACACCCGCGAGCTGCTCACCGACGATCACACGAAGAGCGGGACGCTGCTCGGGTCGCCGCTCCACATGAGCCCCGAGCAGGCGGGAGGAGGGACCGTCGACATCCGCAGCGACCTCTGGTCCCTCGCCGTCGTCATGTTCCGATCGCTGACGGGGAAGAACCCGTTCGCGGGCGCGACCGCGGGCGACGTCATCGCGAAGATCTGCGGGGACGCCATTCCTCGGCCCTCCACCTTCGCGCCGAGCCTCGACCCGTCCATCGACGCGTTCTTCGCCCGCGCCCTGCGGCGCAATCCGTCGCTCCGCTTCCAGACCGTCGATGAGATGGCGATCGCCTTCTCCGCTGCCGTCACGGGCGCGCCGGGCCGCGCGACCTCGGTCGTCGCCGCGACCACCGGCGCGCTCGAGCTCGGCGCGGTGCCGCGCGACGAGGCGACCGCGGACGTCCTCGCCAACCCCGCTCCGTTCGTCGCCGACGGCGGCTCGGGGGACGCGACCCACGTCGGCACCTCGAGCGACTTCAAGCCGCCAAAGGCCGCCCATCGGACGCGCCGGTGGGCCTTGCCGGTGGCGCTCGGCGTCGCAATGGCAATGGTCGGCGCGTTCGCCTTCACGCTCGGGCGCGCCAAGGACGAGGGGCCCAGGGTCGCCGCCTCCGAGTCGAGCGAGCCCGAGGCGACCTCCGCCGCTCCGCGCGTCACGCCCACGTCCGAGCCCGAGGCGTCGAGCGTCGCGGCGCCTCCCCCGCCGCCTCCCACGTCCGCGAGCGCGAGCCCCGAAGCGAGCGTGACGCCGCCCGCCATCACCGCGTCCGAGCGCGCCGTCTCCACCGCGCCTCGCCCCCCGGTCCCGAAGCGCCCGTCGCCCTCCACGTCGGCGCCGCCGCGCAAGCCCACCTCGGGAGATCCCTTCTTCTGATGCGCGCGCGCCCGCTCATCATCGCCCTCGCCGCCGCCCTCGCCCTCGCCTTCGCCGGTGCCGCGAGCGCCCAGCCCGCGTCCGATCCCAAAGCAATGGCGAGCAAGCTCGGCGAGGAGGCGCTCTCGTTGCATTCGCAGGGCCGCTTCGCCGACGCGTTCGCGAAGTTCGAGACGGCGGAGAAGATCGCGCATTCGCCGGTCTTGGTGCTGTGGATGGCGCGCTCGAAGCGCGCCCTGGGAGAGCTCGCGATAGCGAAGCGCCTCTACGAGCAGGTGGCGCGAGAGACGCTGCCCGCCGACGCGTCCGCCAAGTGGACGGCGGCGAAGGAGGACGCGGCCCGCGAGCTCGAGGCGCTCGTGGCGCGCATCCCGCGGGTGGTCGTCTCCCTCCGCGGGGCGGGGCCGGAGGCGACCCTCGAGATCGACGGCGCGGCCGCGCGCGCGGGCGAGCCGATGCCGCTCGATCCGGGGGACCACACCATTCGCGCTTCGAGCGGCGGCGCGGAGCGGACGAAGAAGGTCCACCTGGACGAGGGCGCGCCCCCGCTGGCGGTCGAGCTCCGATTCGACGAGCGCGCGGCCCCGCCTGCCCGCCGCGGCCCGATATGGATCGGCGCGAGCCTCACGACGGTGGGGGCGGTGGGCCTCGTCGCGGGCGCGATCACCGGCGGCTACGCGCTCGTCCTCGCGGGCGAGATCAAAGAAGGCTGCGTCGGGAGCCAGTGCCTCTCGAGCGACGAGGACAAAGCCCACGACGCCGACGTCCTCGCGCGCGCCTCGACGGGTTGCCTCATCGCCGGCGGCGCGCTGGCGGTAGCGGGCGTCGTGCTGCTCGCGGTGAGGCCCGCCCTCGGCGCGGGAACAGCCGCTTCCTTGGAGCTCTCCCCCTCCGGCTTCCGCGCGACGATCGGGTTCTGAGGCGGCCCCGCGTCAATCGCGGCAGCAGCGAAAGCCGGTGCTGTTGTTCTGGCAGCGCTGTCCGAACGTCGTGCCCTCGTCGCAAGAGGGCAGGGGCCGACCCTGATCGTGGGCGCCGTCGGAGTAGTAGGCGCCCCCCGCCCGATAGCAGTTCGCGTCCCCGCTCTGGCCGGGGAAGCACGCGTCCACCCACTCGTCGACGTTGCCGCTCATGTCGAAGAGGCCGGGAAAGCCGCCTTCGCACGAAGGCGCGCCCACGTCGACCCGCGTCCCCAGCCCGCCGAACCCGTCATTGCACGCGGCCTCGTCGAGATCGTCACCATAGGGGAATCGCTGGCCCACCCCCGCGCTGCAGGCGTAGTACCACTCGCTGTCGTCATTGGCGAAGTCCGCGAAGACGAACGGGCTCGTCTCCGCCGTCAATACGATGGATTCACCGTGGGGGCCGCCGCAGAGGCGCTTGCCGTGGGCGACGCAGTACGCGAGGGCGTCGCACCAATCGACGCAATGGATGGGCTGTTCGGGGGACGCGGCGATCTCGGCGGCGAGGGCCCCCGGCTCGCACGACGGATCGATGGCCCCGCACGCCGCCTCGTCCCCCTCGAAATCTCCCGGCGCGAGGGAGGTGTTCCAGCTGCAGCGGGCGTCGTCGAGATCGGCGGCGGAGGCCCCCGAGTCGAGCCACGCCATGTACTCGGCGTCGGTGACCTCGTCGGCGTCGATGGAGAAGCTCGCGTCCCCGTGCGCGATCGCGATGGTGCCGTCGTCCGCGCCGGCCCCGTGGCCGCCTTCGCCGGGCGCGCCCCCCTCCAGCGTGTACTCCTTGTCGGAGAGATCGAGCGCGAGCCAGCACCCCGAGCTCGCCGTCACCGCCATCGCCAGCGTCAGGGGCGCCGCCCTCGTCATTTCACGATGCCGTGGCGCGCGATCATCTTCCCGATGTAGCTGCGATCGAGGCCGGAGACGCGCGCCGCCTCCGATTGGTTGCCGTTCGTCGACTTGAGGAGCATCTGCAAATAGACGCGGGAGAATCGATTGAGGATGTCGTCTTTCTGATCTCCATAAGGGCGGGTCACGTCGACGAGCTTGCGGAAGCACGCCTCCAGCTCGTCCTGGGCGCCGGTGGGATCCTGGGGCAGCGCGCCGATCGCGATGTACGCCTGGACGGCGTTGCGGAGCTCGCGCGCGTTCCCGGGCCAAGCTCGCTTCGTGAACGTCTCGACGACGTCGGAGGGCAGGGCGGTCAGGCCTGCGGCCTGCGCGAAATGGCTCGCGAGCAGCGGGATGTCCTCCGGACGTTCCCGGAGCGGAGTCGCGCTCAGCTTCACGACCGCGAGGCGGTAATAGAGATCCTCACGGAATCTCCCCGACCGGACCTCCTCCGCGAGGTCTCGGTTGGTAGCCGCGATGACGCGCACCCGCACCCGGCGCGACTCGCTCCGCCCGAGGGGCTGCACCTCGCCCGACTCCAGCGCGCGCAAGAGGGCGGGCTGAACGTCGAGGGGGAGCTCCCCCACCTCGTCGAGGAAGAGCGTCCCGTCATGGGCCATCTCGAAGGCGCCGACGCGATCCGCGCTCGCCCCCGTGAACGCCCCGCGCTGATGGCCGAAGAGCTCTGAGAGGACGAGCTCACGGGCGATCGCGCCGCAGTTTACGACCACGAGCGGCCCCGACGCGACGGACGAGCCCATATGGATGGCGCGGGCGATGAGCTCCTTTCCGCAACCGCTTTCCCCTTCAACGAGCACGCTCACGAGCGAGCCCTCGAGCCTCTTCAGCACCGCGAAGAGCCGGCGCATGGGCGGCGAGACGCCGAGCAGGCCGCGATAGCCCACCGCGGAGGCGTCGATGGCGGCGGTGTCGAGCGACTGGGTATCGGCCTCGATGCGGACGTCGACGGTGCCGAGCTTGATGACGCTGCCGAAGCCGAGCACCATGCGCTCGAAGCGCTGCCCGAGATAGAACGAGCCATTGCGGCTCTTCAAATCGGTGACGAGCACGCCCTCCGGGACGAGCGAGAGCTCGAGGTGGGCCCGCGAGACGGTCGGATCTTGGATGACGACGTCCGCGCTCGCCCCCGCCCCGATGACGCAGCGGGGAGAGTGGGCGGGATCCGCGCCGGCGGGCGCGGACGGGAGCCGAAAGCGCGCAGGCGCCGCGCGCGCACCGAGCACGTGCACGATCGCCCCGAGGGGCGCGCCCCCGCTCGGTCGCACCACCGCCCGCGTCTCGTCGATGGCCTCGTCTGTGCGCGGTCGAACTGCCAAAGCGTTCAACTAGTACCTCGGCACAGGGGAATCGATCGTTTGCCAGCGGAATGGTCGTTCGGCGGCCAACGGCTTGCAGTCGTCACTCGAGCGGGGGGAGTAAGGTGGATGGCACCAGCAGCTCGATCGAGCGTGCCACCCCAGGAGTGCGTCGAATCAGTCCGCGTGCCTCGAGTTCGACCACCATCCGATGGACTGAAGGCGGCGTGACTTGAAAGAACCGCTGCATGTCCGCCTCCGCAGGCGCTCTGCGGTTGAGCTTCACGTAAGCGTGGATGAACGCGAGATACTGGCCCTGTTTGCTTGTGAAGGAGGCCGCCATGACGATCGACAGCTCATGAAGATCATGATCAAAGCGTGGGCGCAACCCCAGAGGTGATCATGAACGTCCGCTACGTCGTGGAACTCTCGGATCAGGAACGCGCTCAACTCGGCGACATCGTCGCCGCTCCTAACGTGGGTCCTCAGAAGCGAAAGCGCGCTCAGTTGCTCCTTGCGTGCGACCGCGGTGTGCCGGATGCCGTCATCGCCGAGACCCTGCCTTGCGGCACGTCGACGATCTACCGGACCAAGAAGCGGCTGGTTGAGCTTGGGCTCGAGGCTGCTCTGAACGAGCAACCGCGCGAGGGAGGAAAGCGGAAGCTCGACGCTCTTGACGAGGCGAAGCTGGTTGCGCTCGCGTGCTCTCAGCCCCCCGTCGGCTGCAGTCGCTGGACGTTGGAGTTGCTCGCTGACGAGCTCGTTCGCGTTACCGAGCACGAGACGATCTCCAAGGAGACCATCCGCCGTCGGCTGGCAGAAAACGAGCTGAAGCCGTGGCGTCGGAAGATGTGGTGTATAGCTGCGCTCGATGCCGAGTTCGTCCTTCGTATGGAGGACGTCCTTGATCTCTACGCCGAAAAATCGGACCCCAGGCGACCCGTGGTCTGCTTCGACGAGACACCGATCCAGCTCATCGGCGAGAGCCGCGTGCCGGTCCCTGCGAAGCCTGGGCAACTCGCGCGCATCGACTACGAGTATCGTCGAAATGGGACCGCGAACCTCTTCGTGTTTGTCGACGCGCATCGTCCGTGGCGGCACGTCAGAGTGACCGACCAACGGACGAATCTCGACTTCGCAGAGTGCATGCGCGAACTCGTCGACGTGCACTACCCACGCGCTGATCGCATCCGCGTCGTGCTCGACAACCTCTGCACGCACAACGCCAAGAATCTCTACGAGGCCTTTCAACCCGAAGAAGCACGACGAATCCTCAAGCGTCTCGAGTTCCACTACACCCCGAAGCACGCCAGCTGGCTCAATATGGTGGAAATCGAAATCTCGGTCCTGGCGTCTCAGTGCCTTGACCGCCGCATCCCCGATCGTGTGACCCTCGAACGAGAAGTGAAAGCGTGGCTGCAGCGACGCGACGCCTCCGGCGAACGAATCAAGTGGATGTTCACGGTCGACGCCGCGCGGCGAAAGCTCGGCAAGAAATACCCCCACGTGGCCGGACTCGCCCGTCGAGCGGCTTGATGTATCAATCGATTCCCCTGTGCCGAGGTACTAGTACCACGCGCGTCTTCGCGCCGCGAGCTGACGACCGGCCCCGCTGGTAGAGTGTCGAGCATGAAACCGTACGAGCTCTACTACTGGCCTTCCATCCCCGGCAGAGGCGAGTTCGTTCGGCTCGCGCTCGAGCAGGCGGGCGTCGAGTACGTCGACGTCGCGCGCCGACCGGAGGCCGAGGGGGGCGGCGTGCCCGCCATTGCGCGCGTGCTCGAGGGCGAGAAGGGCGGGACGCGTCCGTTCGCCCCGCCCATCCTCGTCGCCGACGAGTGCGTGATCTCACAGACGACGGCCATTCTCCATTTCATCGGCCAGCGCCACGACCTCGTGTCCAAAGAGGGCGCCCTCGCCTTCGCGACGCTGCAGGTCCAGCTCACCATTGCCGACTTCGTCTCGGAGGTCCACGACACCCACCACCCGACGACCCCGATGGTCGTCTACGAGATGCAGAAGCCAGAGGCGGCGAAGAAGGCGGCCGCGTTCCGCGAGTACCGACTGCCGAAGTTCCTCCGTTACTTCGAGGCGGTGCTCCGTGAGAGCCCGAGCGCCGAGGGGCAGAGGCACCTCGTCGGTTCCGCGCTGTCGTACGCGGATCTCTCCCTCTTCCACGTGCTCGAAGGCCTCGAGTACGCGTTCCCTCGCGCCTTCGAGAAGATGACCCCGAGCATCCCGCGCCTGATCGAGCTCCGCGCCTACGTCGAGGGCCTGCCTCGGATCGCCGCCTACCTGAAATCGGACCGGCGGCTGTCGTTCAACGAGAGCGACATCTTCCGCCATTACCCCGAGCTCGACGGCACCTGAGGAGAGGGCTCAGCTCGCGATGCGCAGGTGCTCGGCGCGGAGCACCCGCGGCGTCGGCGAATACGCGAGGGCTCGCTCGATCACGTTCCGGAGCTCGCGCACGTTGCCGGGCCAGTCGTGTTCGACGAGCTTCGCGAGGGCGTCGGGGCCGAGGACGACCGGGGTGGTCCCGGGCGAGAGCTGACGGAGGAAGTGCCGGGTGAGCGGCGCGATGTCCTCGCGGCGATCGCGCAGGGGCGCGACGCGCAGGGCCACCACCTGGAGCCGATAATACAGATCCTCTCGGAAGCGGCCGTCCCGCACCAGGGCCGCGAGGTCGCGGTGCGTCGCCGCGAGCACGCGCACGTCGACGAAGGTCGGGCGCTCATCGCCGAGCACGAAGATCTCTCCGTTCTCGAGGAAGCGGAGCAGCTTCGGCTGGACGTCGAGCGGCAGCTCTCCGATCTCGTCCAGGAAGATCGTGCCCCCCTCCGCCGCGCGCAGCACCCCGGGCTGATCGCGGGTCGCCCCCGTGAAGGCGCCGCGCCGGAACCCGAACAGCTGGCCCTCGAACAGATCGCGGGGCACCGCCGCGCAGTTGAACGCGACATAAGGCATCCGTGATCGCGTCGACAGATCGTGAATGGCGCGGGCGATGATCTCTTTGCCGCTCCCGCTCTCCCCCTCGATGACGACGGTCGCCCTCGAGCCTGCCAGTCGGGCGATCTCGGATCGGAGCGCGCGCATCGACGTCGAAGCGGCGACGAGCCCCGGGATCTCGATATCCTCTTCTCCGGAGGGTCCGTCGGCGCGCGCGGTGCCCGCCGATCGGAGCGTCGCGACCTCGAGGGCGAGGCTCCCGGTGACGGCGAGGATGGAGAGCGCCGCCCGCGCGTCCTCGTCGAGCGGACCCATCGCGCCGAGCCGCAGTCGCCGGCCGCACCCGTCGCCGAGCTCGACCCATTCGAATGCCTCGGTGGGGGCGTCTTGGGCGCCCCCCAAGAGGAGGGCCTTGCCATTGGAGTCGAGCTCCTCGAGGCGGCTCGGACGATGGGCGACGAGCTCGGACGCGAGCTGGATCATCTCGCGCAAGACGAGGCCCGGATCCGCGCCGCGGACGGCGAGCCGCTGCAATGGCGCCACGAGCCGCTCGATGTCGCCGCCGCCCTCGCAGCGGGAGCCGCTCTCGCGCCGCGCGGCGAGGATCCGCTCCACGCCCGCGCGGAGCGCCCCCGGCGCGCGGAGCCCGAGCGCGGTGAGCCGGGCCGTCCCCTCCTCGACCCGATCGCGAGCGCCGGGCTCCTCGTAGACCTGAGCGAGGGCGGCCAACACCTGCTTGGCGAGCGCGGCGTCCGCGACGTCGCCCCCCGATTCGAATGTTCCAATGGCGGCCTCGAGCAGCTGACGGCCTTGGGCCCAGCTCCCGTGGAGGGCGACGAGGGTGCCCTCTGCGCGGCGGAGATGCGCCGAGGCCCACGTGGAGGGGAATCGATCGAGGAAGCGCTGCGCGCGCCGCAGCGCCACCCGCGCGCTCGCCTCGTTGCCGCCGATCACGTGGGCGGTGCTCGAGAACACGAGCACGTCGCGGAGGAGGAAGTTCCACCCCTTCGCCTCTCCCGCCGCCCGCTCGAACGCCTCCACCGTGCGCTCCGGCTCGTCGGAGCTCCCGAGCAGCTGCATCGCCTCCACGTACGAGGCGCTCGCGCGACATATCGAGCGCATCGAGGTGACCTCGCACGCGCGCAGCCCCTTCACGACCTCCGTCATGGCCTCGTAGCGACCGCTCACATAGAGGAGCCGCGCCTGCGTCGTAATGGCCTGGATGGGGGGCAGGCCCGTCTCGCGCGTATATTCGACGAGCTCCTCGAGGGCCTGATTGGCATCTTCGATGCGGCCCATTCGGAGGAGCGACTCCACCTCCGCCCGCGCCGCGAACAGCATGTGGGCCCCCGCCGAGGCCCGCGATGAGAGGGCGATCTGGCGCGAGCGGCGGGCGAGGGCGAGGACGCGCTCGGGGGCGTCGAGCTCATCGAGGCGACGGAGCGCGCAGAACGCAAGCCCGCGCGCGTGCACGAGCCCATACCCCTGGGCCGCCGCTTGGGCGATGACCTCCTCCGTCAGCTTCGCGGCAATGGCGCGCTGTCCGATGAACGAAGCTCGAAGCGCGCGGGCCTCGAGCTCGTGGAGAGCCAAGAGAGGCGGCAGATCCGACCACGGCGGCTGATCGAGCCGCGCGAACGCGCGCGACAGCAGCTCCTCGTCGGCGGCCATGACCGCCACGTGCATCGTCCCGAGCCACGCGAGGAAGTTGATCTCCGGGATCTGTCCGCGCCCGAGCGCGTCCGCCCGCGCCGCGTGCCCATAGACGCGCGCGATATCGAACAAGGTCGCGTCCGGCAGCGCGTGAGCGCACGCCGCGCACGCGTGCACGTACGCCGCGACATGGGGCGAGAGGCGGTCTTCGCTCGCGTCCTCGAGCGCGCGGGAGAGGGTCGCGATCGCGGTGCGAGGATCGGAGCGCAGGAGGATGTCCACGAGGGCGAGCCCGGTGGCGGCCAGGGCTCGAGCATCCGGGGAGGTGACCCGCGCCTGGCTGACAAGCCGCAGGAGCTCGGCGCGCGCGGCGAGCCAATCGGAGCGAAGCACGCGATCGATCGCGCCGATGACGTCGGCGAGGGCCTCCTGGCTCGAGGGGCCTGCGCTCGAAGGCGCCGGCTCGACGCGCGACGGCGCGACCCGCACCGAGGTGTCGCCGCGACGCAAGGCCTCGAGCTTCTCGAGCTCCCCGCCTCTCGGCCGACGCGCCTCCTTCGATCCGTCCGGGAGCTCCCAGCGATAGACGGTGTGAGGGGTGACCCCGAGGCGCTGCGCGAAGGCCGCTCGACTCAGGGAGCCGCGAAGGGCGCGTACCGTCTCGGGCCGGATGGAGTCTGTGTCCATGGTTGTAATCCGGGCTGAACCGGATGATCTTCCGGATGTAGTCCATACATCCGAACGATTCATCTCCGCGATCCGTCGAGCTCATCCAATAGCATCGTTTCTGCGCCATTTCGAGTCATCCGGTCTTGGTGGTGGATGGCATGGGCGCTGCTCTTGCCGGTTCCACGCCCATGACCACTGCGACCCTCCCTCTCGGAGCCACCGGTCTCGAGTCCTCCAATGCCCAGAAGACGGCGAGCCGACCGGAGCCACCGCCATCGCGGTCCGCCCCCCAGGCCGAGGGGGAGAAGACGGAGAAGTCGCCGCCCGAACAGGCCCCGGCGCCCACGAAGCGGAAGCGAAGCGTCGCGAAGATCCTCCTCGCGGTCCTCGTCATCCTCGCCATCGGCGGCGGACTCTTGGGGTGGTCGGCCGGTCGCGGAAAGGAGTCGACCGACGACGCCCAGGTCGAGGGCCGCGTCGCGAACGTGGCCCCTCGCGTCGCCGGGCAGGTGAAGCGCGTGTTGGTCCAGGACAATCAGGCGGTCCAAGCGGGCGACGTCCTCGTCGAGCTCGACGATCGCGATTTCGTGATCAAGGTGGCGGCGGCGCGGGCCGATCTCGCCGCCGCCAACGCGACCCTTCATTCGATGGAGGCCCAGCTCGCCGTCACCGAGAAGTCGGCGACCGCGAACGTGGTGGTGGCGAAGGGCGGCGTCTCCCAAGCTCGCGCATTGGAGGGGACGACCTACGCCTCGATCGAGCAGGCGCGCGCGGACGTGACCGCCGCGACTTCGCGGGTCGCCCTCGCGAAGCTCGAGAAGGAGCGCTCGGAGAAGCTCGTCGCGGATGGAGCCGTCGCTCGCGCCGATCTCGATCTCAAGACGGCGACGTTGGATCAAGCGGAGGCCGCCCTCGTCCAGGCTCGAGCCCGCCTCTCCGCGGCGCAGGCGAACGTGGGCAACTCGAGCGGCACGGTGGACACCGCCAAAGGTCGCCTGCTCCTCGCCGAGCTCGGCCCGGAGCAGGTGGAGGGCGCCAAGGCGCAGGTCGAGCTCGCGAAGGCCCGCGTCGAGCAAGCCAAGGCCGCGCTCGCCCAAGCAGAGCTGAACCTCTCGTACACCAAGGTGACCGCTCAGACCTCCGGCATCGTCGCGCGGCGATCGGTGGAGGTCGGACAGACCGTCTCTCCGGATCGACCCCTCATGGCGATCGTCCCCCCCGACGACACGTGGATCGTCGCGAACTTCAAGGAGGACCAGCTCGCGGAGATGAAGCCGGGGCAGCGGGTGGATATCGAGATCGACGGCTACGCCGGCCGCACCTTCCACGGCACGGTGGACAGCATCGCGGCCGGAACCGGATCGCGCTTCGCCCTCCTCCCCCCCGACAACGCATCCGGCAACTTCACCAAGGTGGTGCAGCGCGTGCCGGTGCTGGTCCGCCTCGAGAACGAGCCCGACGTGACGCTCCGGCCCGGCATGAGCGTGACCGTCACCGTCCACACCAAATGAGCGAGGGGAAGGAGCTCACGATGGACGGCGAAGGCGAAATCCGAGGACCGAAGGCGGGCGTCACCGTCGTCGTGATGCTGGCCGCCCTGATGGCGATGATCGACATCACGATCGTCAACGTCGCGCTCTCCGACATCCGCGCGAGCTTCGGGACCCCGCTCGATCAGATTGGCTGGGTCTCCACCGGCTATATGATGGCCAATATCGTCGTCATCCCGATGACCGGCTGGTTCCAGCGGCGCTTCGGGGTGAAGGCCTACTTCGCGGGCTCCATCGTGCTCTTCACGATCGCGAGCGCCCTCTGCGGGCTCGCGTGGAGCCTCCCCTCTTTGGTGTTGTTCCGGATCATGCAGGGCCTCGGCGGGGGCGCGATCATCCCCACCGCGCAGACCATCCTGTTCGCGAGGTACCCCAAGGCCGAGCACGGAATGGCAGCCGGGCTCTTCGGTCTCGCCGCCATCACGGGGCCCCTGCTCGGCCCGAGCATCGGCGGCTATTTGATCGACATCGCGAGCTGGCATTGGATCTTCTATGTCAACGTGCCGATTGGCGCGCTCGCGGCGGTCTTGGTCATGCGCTTCGTGAAGCAGCCCGGCTTCCAGAAGCCCGCCGGGGACGAGGCGCGCGTCGACACCTTCGGCATCGGCCTCCTCGTCGTGGGGATGCCCGCCCTCCAATACGTCCTCGAAGAGGGCAATCGCGAGGGCTGGTTCGAGAGCCGGGTCATCCTCGTGCTGTCGGTCGTCGCCGGGATCGCCCTCCTCACCTTCATCGTCCACGAGCTGGAGACAGACCGGCCGGTGATGGACCTGAGGGTGTTCAAGAACCGGAGCTACTCCGCCGGGACGGGGCTGAATTTCTTGACCGGCTTTGCCCTGTTCAGCGGGAGCTATCTGTTCTCGCTCTTCGGGGGCGCGGTCATGCACAAGAGCGCCCTCGACCTCGGCCACGTGTTCCTCGTGGCGGGGACGGTGTCGATCGTCCTGATGCCATTGATGGGCCGGCTCGCCCCGAAAGTGGATGGGAGATACCTGCTCGCGATCGGGGTCGTCATCGTCGCCACGAGCCAGATCGTCGCATCGCGCCTCACGTCCCAGGCGGGCTTCTGGGATCTCGTGGAGCCGAACATGATCCGCAGCGCCGGGCTGGGCTTCATCTTCATCCCCGTGAGCGTGCTCGCCCTCTCCGATCTCACCGACACCCAGCGCGGCAACGGCACCGGCCTCTTCAATCTCACCCGCGAGCTCGGCGGCTCGATCGGGACGGCGGTGATGGGCATGCTCGTGACCGACGGGGTGAAGCGAAACACCTCGTATTTGGCGGAGCGGATCGACGTCTACGATCCCCGCGTCCAAGAGCAGATGGCCAACGCGAGCGCCACCCTCGGCGCCCGGACGTACACCCGCGCCGGCGTCGCGGAGAGCGCGATGGCGATGCGCGTGAACCGAGAGGCAATGGTGCTCAGCTTCGAGCAGGGATTCCGCTTCGTGGCGGTGGCGATGGCCCTCGGCATCGTGCTGGTGTTCCTGTTGAAGCGCCCCCGCCCCGGCGTCGACGTGAGCGGCGCCCATTGAAACGGATCGCTCAGGGGCAGGGCACCGCGGGCTCGCACGTGTCTCGGAAGGTCGGCTGACGCTCGCAGCCGAGGTCGCCGTTCCCGCCATAGCCGAAGCACCGCAGGTGCCCGTCGACGGAGAGCGCGCACGTGTGGGCCTCGCCCGCGACCACCGCCTTCACCTTGAACGGAAGCGGCACCTCGCGCGGCGTACATATCCAGCCCTTGGGCGCGGACGGGTCGGTCTGGAGGACGGCGTTGTCGCCGACGCAATAGAGCTTCTCGTCCGCCACCGCGCAGACGTGACGTCCCCCGACCGCCAGTGCCCGAAGCCGCCCCGGGAAGGGCATGGACGCGTCGACCACCGGACCGCTGTCCCCATCACACGTGGTCTTCCCTCGACGACACTGGACGATTCGACCTTCCCCCGAGCAGACGGTGGAGGGCCCCGCACCCAACAGTTGCTCCCGCGAGCCGCGGATCATGGAGCTGCCGAACGAGGCGTCCTTGTCGATCGGCCCTTTGACCATGTCCCATCGACCCCAGCACGCCGTCTCTCCGAACTCGTATTGAACCGCCACCCGCGAGGCGCACGCATAGTGGCCCTCGGTCAGGGCGATGTCCTGGAGGACGAACGGCCAGGGAGCTTCGCTCTTGGGGAGGCCGACCTCTCGCACCGGGGTCGAGAGCGATCTGAATGGTGGCTTCGTCTTCATGAGCCCCGCCTCGGATCCCCAGCATTGGATCTGGCCAGAGACGATCGCGCAGGCCGTGTCTCCGCCCAGCGCGAGCGCGCTCGCGTTCTCGATCCCGAGGTCGACCGGGCTCTCCACGCTCACCGTCGCGCCGTCCGCGACGCCCGCCCCCAGCAAGCCGTCGTGGCTCAGCCCCCAACCGAGCACCCGACCATTCTCGAGCGCCAATCCGACATCGGATTGGAGGACGATCCGCTTCGCCGCGTCGAGGGCGCGAAGCCTTCGAGGGACGGAGAGGACCGCGCCCCCCTGATCATCGAGGAGGCGGCCGGCGTTCTCTCCCCAACACCACGTCTGACCATCGCGGCGGACCGCGCACGTGCGCTCCCCGGAGGCGAACACTCTATCGATGCACCCCGGCGCCGGGACGGGCGCGATCGGCGGCGCGGAGGGGGAGGGGGTCGCGGAGACCGCGCTCACCGCCGGCGGCGCGCGTTCGGGCGGCTCTCCGGAGGAGCGCGGCCACTTCCATATCGCGATCGCGGCCACCCCTACGAGAGCGGCGCCCCCGAGGGCGATCATCGAGGAGCGAGAGACGGGGGGTGGGCCGACGACGCTCCGACCTCCCGCCGGCGCGGGCGGCATGCGCGCCGTGGGGCCTCCCTCGAGCTCCGCGATCGCCGCCTCCGCCGCCCTCGCCATCGCGGCCGCGTCCGGCCATCGCTCCGCGATCTGGAATCGAAGGCCTTTGTCGACGAGCTCCACGACCGAGGGGGGCGCGTCCGGCCATATCGAAGCCAGCGAGCGGGCAGGCTTGGTCGCGGCGAGGACGAGCAGCTCGTTCGGAGAGGACGCGGGCCCGTGCACCAATTCCCCGGTCAGGACGGTGAAGAGGCTGGCCGCGACCGAATAGAGATCGCTGCGCGCTTCGATTTGAGAGGCGCGCCCGAGCGCCTGTTCGGGGGGAACGAACGCGGGGGTGCCGAGCATGCTGCCGGTCTGGGTCGCCTCCACCGTGCCGTCGCGGAGCCGGGCGATCCCGAAGTCGAGGACCTTGACCGCTCCGTCCGAGCAAAGAAACACATTGTCCGGCTTGATGTCGCGGTGAACGATCCCGATCGCGTGGGCGGCCGCGAGCACCTCGAGGACGCGCAGCGCGATCGCGAGGGCCTGCCGCGCCGGACCGCGCTTGTCGTGGCGAGCCCACCAGCTCTTCCAGGTCTCCCCCTCGAGGAGCTCCATGACGAGGTAGGCCTGGCCGTCCTCCGTCTCGTCGTCGTCGAGGATGCGAACGACGCCGGGGTGGCCAATCTTGTTGGCCACGTAGCCCTCCCGGACCAGCCGCGCCTGCATCTTATCGCTCGCCGCGTGGACCCCCCGGAGGATCTTGATCGCGGCCCGCATGCCATTGCGGTGGGTGGCCGCGTAGACGGAGGCCATCCCCCCTTCGCCCAGCTTCGCGTCGATGCGCCACTTGTCCCGCAGGACCTTGCCGACGAGGGCGTCGTCTTGGCTCATTCGTCGACCTGCGCGGGCACGGCGCGCGATCCTAACAGGGCGGAGCGCTCATCGGGCGGGGGCGGTGATTGGAAGTCTTGCGGTGGTGCGTGAGCGCGCGAGGGCCTCCACGTTCCCCGCGAGGGTAGGCGCCTCGCTCCTCACGACCGCGCCGTCGGTCGATCGGTCGCCCCCCTCGGTCTCAGACCTGGTAGCTAAAAGGACGTGCCTGGCCCGCCCGAGTTCTACGATTCCTGCGACGAGCAGCTCGCGCACATGGTGACGTGGTCTCGCTACCGGGGCGTGGTCTACGCGACGTTCGTGCTGAAGGCCTCGTTCGCGCTGCGCAATGGTCGGACGGCCGCCCTCCTCCCGCCTCAGCTCATTCGATGGTGCGATCTCCCGCGCGCGAGCGGAGCGCTCGATCGCGCCGACGAGTCGGCCCCGTTCACGGGGGGAGGAGCCGTGCTCGTCCATGGCTTTCTCTACGCCTCCGGGGCCACCCAGCGAGACCCGGTGATCGCGCGCGTCATGGTCGGGACGGACAAGCCGGTCGTCGACAAGATCATCGCCGCCGAGCAGAGCGGCCGAATCCCGCTCGCGTGGGAGCACGCCCTTCGGACGCTCGACAACCCGGTCGGAGCCGAGCAGCCGATCCTCGTCGATCCTCGCGATCTCTCCAAATCGATCGGCCTCGGACCGATCGCGCCCGGCTGGCCGACGCGCGCGAACCTCCTCTTCGCCCCCATCAATGTGCGGGATCAAATCCTCGAGATCCCGGAGCGGATCGACTCCCGCTTCTTCAATCCCGCGCCCCGAGATCAGCAATGCCCGCCATTCCGAGGCACGGAGGCGATTGTATTGCAGAACCTCGTCCCCGGCCTCCCCGAGCTGCGCTCTTGGCTGCCCGGGATCTCGATCGCGTCCAAAGCATCTATCGACAACGTGCCGGTGCAGGCGATCTTCTTCTTGGACACCATCACCATCGACGCTGAGGTCTCCCAGGCCCACGTCGTATGGCGCGCGGTGACGCCGCTGCCGCCCACCGTCCGCCAAGTCGTGCTCGAGGCGACGCTCCAAGGCTCGCTCGAGCCCTATGTCCCAGAAGCAGAGGCTCCCGTCTCGGTCGCGCCGGAGACGGCGCCCGCCCCCATCGAGGTGCCGGTGGTGAAGCCGCCTCGCGTCCTCCCCGCCGAGCCGCGGCAGCTGGAGAAGCTGGACAATCCCCGGCGTACGTTGATGGAGCGCGCGAAGGCGGGGGCCTCGCTCGAGAACCTCGATCTGGAGGGGGCCGATCTGCAGGGCCTCGATCTGTCGGGCCGTTCGCTGGCCGGCTCCAAGCTCGACGGGGCCAACCTCCGGAGCGCCAATCTGCGCGGAGCCAACCTGTGGGCCACGTCGCTCGTCGGCGCCGACCTCGGCGGGGCCGCGCTCGACGGGGCCGATCTGGAGGCCGCCAATCTCACGAAAGTGCGGGCTCAGAAGGCCACGTTCGTGCGCGCCATGCTGATCTCCGCCAACCTCTCCAAAGCCCGGTTCGACAGCGCGACGCTCGACGACGCGGATCTCTCGGACGCCACCGCGACGGGGGTCGCCTTCGTGGAGGCGAAGCTCCGCCGGGCCAAGCTCAATCGAGCAAAGCTCGAAGGAGCGCTCCTCGTGAGCACGGACTTCACTGACGCGTGGCTCGATTTCGCCATCCTGACGAAGTGCTCGATGGACGAGGCCCGCTTCGGCGGCGCGAGCATGACGGACGTCGAGCTGACCCAATCGGTGGCGGATCGGGCGAGCTTCGAGCGCGCTCGCCTCGCGCGGGCGAAGCTGCGGCAGGTCCGGCTCACGGGGGCGGCGATGAGCGGCGTCGATCTCAGCCACGCCGTCCTCGAGAACGCGGACATGACGGACGCTCACCTCGAAGGCGCGATGCTCGACGGGGTGAGCGCGCGCAGCGCCAAGCTCGTGCGCGCCAATCTCACCGGCGCCACGATGCGAGGCGCGGATCTCGCGGGCGCCGATCTCACCGGAGCCCGCTTGACGAAGGTGGATCGCTCCACCGCGAACCTCCAGGGCGCGAAGCTCGCCGGCGTCGTGGAGTAGTCAGGGGGCGCGCTCGCCCGAGGCCCACCACGCGAGCATGCGCTCGATGCGGACGAAGACCTCCTTCATCGTCTCCTCGTCAGGGAGCAGCGTCAGCCGGACGTGGTCGTCGTATGGCACGTTGAAGCTCGAGCCCGGGACCACCAAGACCTTCTCGCGCTCGAGCAGCTCCATCGCGAATTGAACGTCGGTGAAGCCGGGGAGGGCGCGCTTGTCGATCTGAGGGAAGGCGTAGAGCGCCCCGCGAGGGGTCACGACCTTCATGAATTGGCTCCTCTCGACCCCCTGGAGGAGCGCCTTCCGCTGGCGGCCGAGGCGGCCGCTGTCGGCCGTGAGATCGTAGATGCTCTGCTGCCCGCCGAGCGCGGTCTGGACGGCCCATTGACCAGGTACGGAGGAGCACAGTCGGAGCGACGCGAGGAGCTCGAGCCCCTCCAGATAGTCTTTCGCGTGCGTCTTTCGACCGCTGAAGTACACCCAGCCGACGCGGAAGCCACACGCGCGATAGACCTTGGACAGTCCTCCGAACGTGGCGCAGAGCGTGTCATGGCAGACGGTCGCGGCCGGGACGTGGGTCGCGCCGTCGTAGAGGATTCGATCATAGATCTCGTCCGAGAACAGGATGAGCCGGCGCTCCTCTGCCAGCCGCGCGAGGCCCTCGACCACGGAGCGCGGATAGACGGCCCCGGTGGGGTTGTTCGGGTTGATGAGCACGAGGGCGCGGGTCCGCGGGGTCACGAGGCGGGCTACCTCGTCGACGTCGGGGACGAAGCCGTTCTCCGGCCGGCAGGGGTAATGCACGGGACGCCCTCCCGCGAGGGTCACCGCCGCCGTCCAGAGCGGATAGTCCGGGGCGCCGACCAAGACCTCGTCTTCTCGCTCGAGGAGCGCCTCGAGGCACATCAGGATGAGCTCGGAGACGCCGTTGCCCATGAAGACGTCCTCGCTCGTGACCCCGGACACGCCCCTCGCCTGGGTGTCCATCACGACCGCCTCCCGGGCCGGGAAGATGCCCTTCTGATGGCAGTACCCCTCCGCCTGAGAGAGGTTCTCGATCATGGCGAGGCGCATCGTCTCGGGCACCCGGAAGCCGAACTGAGCCGGGTTGCCGATGTTGAGCTTGATGATCTCGTAGCCCTGCCGCTCGAGCTCCAGCGCCCGCTTCGCGAGGGGACCACGGATCTCGTATCGAACACCGTCGAGGTGGCTCGCTCGGCGCAGCGGAGCGAGAGAAGGAGGGGGGCCGGGCATGAAGGCGCTATACAGCGGACACGCCAAGAACACGAGTGGTCGGCCGCGCCAGTACTGCCGGCCCGAAGCTCACTGCGTAGACCTCCTTGGACTCCGTCCACTGCGTGGACTGCGTCCAATCCGGTTCGTGCCTGGAGCTGCTCCGCCCCCGCGCACGGCGCGGCAAGTGAAGGGCGGAGCAGAGGAGTAGTCTTGCGGTGCTCACTCCTCGGGCGCGCGCCTCAGCCGCAAACTCCCCCGACTTCACTCGGCTTTCAACATGTTCGGTGCTCTAGGCTCGTCAGTCGGTCACGGCCAACGCCCAGAGGCCTTCCGTCCAATTCGCGGAGTAGAGGATGCGGTGCTGCGGGTCGAACCGCATGGTGAAGGGCCCGTTGTCGAAGTGCTGGGCACCCCCACCATACGCGGTCCAGGTGAGCCCGTCGTCCTCCGACGATGTCAGGTAAGGGGCGTCGTATTGGGCGCCATTGTCCGCGAACGATTTGGCGGTGTAGAGCGCGTTTCCGTCGCCTTGCACGCTGTAGTAGTAAGCATAAGGGAGGCCGTCCGTGAGCTGCTCCCAGGTGGCGCCGTTGTCCTCGCTCCGCGCGGGGTATTGATACCCACCCATGTAGAGCACCCCCGCGGACGTGTAATAGATCGAGTTGCCCCCGTGGGGGCAGCCCCATGGGTTCACCTGATCCCACGTCGCGCCCGCGTCGGTGGTGCGCCACACCCCGTCCCCGTCGGTCGCGACGAGCCACGTGCTCGCGTCTCCGACACCGAGGTCGGGGCGAGAGAGGAAGTGGACGCCGGCCGAGCCGGCGTTCCAGCTCGCTACCGGGGGATGGGCCACGAAGGTCTCGCCCCCGTCCTTCGTCTCGAGGATGCCGGCGTTGCCGAGCCCCGCCCACGCCGAATGCGATCCGATGAGGACGTGATTGAAGTCGGACGGGTCCACCGAGAGCGAGGTCACGTCGCGCGTCCCGATGGTCTGCGCGATCGCGACGAAGCCGGGGGGCATCGTCCACGTCTCCCCGCCGTCCTCGGACTCCCAGAAGCCCAGCGTCGTCCCCCGAACGCCCTGGGTCGCATAGAGGTGATCTCGATTGCAGGGATCCACGGCAATGGCGACCGGGCTGTCGAGGTAGGCGGTAGACGTGTCACCAGTCTGGCCGGGATCGCCGAGCCGCGCCCACGTCGCCCCCGCGTCGGTCGATCTCCAGAGCCCCTGGGTATCGGCGGAGACATAGATTCGCACCGGGTCCATCGGGTCGAGCGTGACGAACGCGGTGCCATAGGTGCCGGACAGATCGAGGTCGGGCGGGGTGATTCGCTGCCAGACGCCGGGGGTAAGCGGGGGCATCGGCCCCGTCGGCCCCTCCGGAGGAGGCACGTCCCCGTCGCATTGAGGATCGGGGGTGCTCCCTCCCGTCGACGGCGCTCCCCCCTCGCTCGACGCACCGGCGCCCGCTCCTCCCTGCGACGAGCCGCCGCTCGCGCCTCCTCCCGAGGCCTCCGCTCCCGATCCCCCCGTCCCCGAAGCGCTCGAATCGCCGCACCCGGCGAGGAGCACCGCAATGGCGAGGCCAATGTTCGACGCCAGCCTCACGGGATCCCCGCCATGGAGTCGGCCCACGCTCCGCGGAGCACCTCTTGGCCCTCCGCGTTCGGGTGCACATCACCCTGAGGGATCAGGTCGGTTCGATCCTCGAACACCGACCATAGGTCGGGGCCCTTCACGATCTCGGGATACGCGACGTAGAGCGCGTCGATCATGGCGTTGATCTCGACGCCCTCCGTGAGGCGCTCCGTCGACCACGGCATGTGGGGCACGACCGGGATCTTGCCGTGGTCGAGCACCGTCTGAACCAGCGTCTCCATCGCGAAGCTGTTGGGATGATCGTTCGTGCCGTAGGCGAGCACGACGTAGCGCCCCGGATATCCGTCGAGGGTGTCGGCGATGCTGTCGAGCGCGGTCGTGGTGCTCGTCCCTCCGATCGCCGCGTCGATGACGTGAGGGAAGCGATCGTCTCGGCTCGCGTGGACGAGCTCGGGCAAGTCCGAGAACGCGTACATCATCGTCATGAACGTGATCGAGTCGCCCATGAACAGCCACCCGTCGGTGGCCCCGTGGGGAGCGGCGTAGACGCCCAGATCGATCGCCACCGCTCCGCTCGCGTCGGTGCTGCTCGAGACCCGCATCCGGATCCAGCTCGCCCCGCTCATCTGGACGAGGTGCTCGCCCGCGCCGCGATCGTTGCCGCTGATCTCGGCCACCGAGACCCAGCCGTCGGCGGGAGGAGCGCCGCCGCCCGCGGCCGCGTTGGTCTCGATGACGAAATCGACCGGCACCGCCATACCATCGAACGGCGAAGCGGGGATGAAATCGGGGGCGTGGGGGGCGTTCCACGCGACGAGCACGGCCTGTCGCTCCCCCTCCGGCTTCGCCGAGAGATCGAAGGCGAGCCAGTCGGGGGCGTGACCGTTCCATGCCGTCCCATGATCCATGTCGCTCGCCGCCTCGGGCTGGGAAGCCGAACCGGAGCCGGCGTAGGCGGGCGCTCCTGCGCTCATCAGATCCATTGCAATGGTATCGAGAGGGCCGCTTCCTCCCTCCCCTCCCCCGCCGCTCGCGGCGCCCCCTTCGGAGGGAGCCTGCCCGCCCCCGCCCACTTGGGGAGCAGCGCCGCCGACCCCTTCCCCGCCCTCACCCTGCATCTCGCCGCTGGGGTCTCCGCAACCGCCGAGCGCGGCCCCCACGAACAGCGCTCCGAGCATCCACCCCTTCCGGGACCATCCTGCGTTCCGCATCGCGCGCCGCTCTCGCAAGGAGCGCGCCGGCCGGATCGGGCGACGATCCCCCAGCCTCGTCGAGCGCGCTGCGACGCGCGTGACGCACCCCCCGTTCGGCGGGCGTGACGTGACCGCACGGGAGGCTGAGGATCGAGCTCGCGCCGTTCTGGTCGCCATCGCTTCGACACGAAAGGAATGGAAGCGCGCGTGGCGCTCCTCGCTCGCCGCTGAGAGAGAGGGAGAGAGAGAGACGCGCGAATGCGGAGCGTCCTCTTGCTGGTGATGTCGTGCGGCAGGCGCGAGGCCCGCAGCTCCTTTGAAACGCGCCCGCCGTCCGGTACCCTGAGGGCTGATGTCCCGCGCAGACTCGGCCGGCGTGAAGGTCGGACGGTACGTCCTGCACCGCGAGATTGCGTCTGGCGGGATGGCGAGCGTGCACGTCGGGCGGCGCGTGGACGGGGGCCGCGAGACGGTCGCGATCAAGCGCATGCACGCCCATTTCGCCAAGGATGCCGACTTCATCGCGATGTTCTTGGACGAGGCGCGCATCGCGGCTCGGATCGTGCACCCGAACGTGGTCCGGCAGCTCGACTTCCTCGCCGTCGACGGGGAGCTGCTCTTGGTCATGGAGTACATCGAGGGCGAGTCGCTCGCGCGCCTCGTTCGGATCGCCGCCGAGCCGATCCCGCCCGCCATCGCGGTGGCGATCGTCCTCGGCGCGCTGCGAGGCTTGGAGGCGGCCCACGACGCCAAGAACGAGCGCGGCGATCCCATGAAGGTCGTCCACCGCGACGTCTCCCCTCAGAACGTGCTGGTGGGAGTGGACGGGGTCGCGCGCGTCCTCGACTTCGGCGTGGCGAAGGCGACGGGCCGACTGCAGGCGACGACGCGGCACGGGGAGCTCAAGGGAAAGGTGCCCTACATGGCCCCAGAGCAGCTCACGGGGGCGCCGGTGGACGCGCGCTCCGACGTCTACGCGTGCGGCGTGCTGCTATGGGAGGCGCTCACCGGCAAGCGCCTGTTCGACGGCGACAACGACGGGGCGGTGTTGGCGAAGGTCCTCGCGGGGGCGACCCGTCCTCCGCGAGAGCTCGTCCCCACGATTCCCCCTGCGCTCGACGATTTCGTGATGCGCGCCATCGCCACCGACCCGGAGGATCGATTCCCGACCGCCGCCGACGCGGCGCGATCGCTGGAGCTCGCCCTCACCCCCGCCAAGACGGAGGACGTGGGGCGCTGGGTCTCGAGCGTCGCGCGGGCGTCCCTCGAAGAGCGGGCGAAATGGGCGGCGAGCCCGCCCCCGACCGTCGATCTCCCGCCCGCTATCGCGTCGAGCACGGAGGTGACCGGCGCCGCGCGCGCATCGAGGACCACCAATGCGACCGTCGCAATGGTGGTAGGCGGCGCGGTCGTCATCGCCGCGCTGTTCGTCTTTCGATGGGATCGAAGGAACGCGGCCGCCACCGAGCCGGCCCCACGGGGCGACCCGACCGCCGCCCGATCGATCGAGAGCGGCGCCCGTTCGGGCTCGGCGGCGACCGCTCCGGCCGCGGGGACGGGGACGGCCGGGCCGTCGACGCTCGCCTCCGCTTCGACCGACCCACCTCCGGCGAGCTCGGCCTCGGTCGCGAGCGCCTCCCCCTTCGAGACGGCGCGCCCGAGCCCGCGCGCGAGGGTCGTCGCGCCGAAGCCCGCCACCTCCGCGCCCGCACGGCGCGCCGGCTGCGAGAAGCCCTACCTCGTCGATAGCAATGGGGCGATGCACGTGAGGAGAGAGTGCCTCTAGCCTCGCGCCGACGCGCCACGATCCTCGCAATGGTGGGCGCCCTCTCCACGTGGTCGTTCGCCGCTCGGGCCGACGACAAAGAGGCTTGCATCCAGGGCGCCGAGCAAGGCTACGCCCTCAAGCGCGACAACAAGCTCGTCGCCGCGAAGAAGCTCCTCCAGACGTGCGCGGGCCCCACCTGCCCGGGGGCGCTCGCGCCCTCGTGCGTGGAGTGGCTGGCCGAGGTCGAGGCGGCGCTTCCGACCGTCGTCGTGGCCGCCCAGGACGAGGCCGGGCACGACGTGCGGAGCGTCGCCGTGTACTCGGACGGGCAGCTCGTGGCGAAGGAGATCGACGGCACCCCCATCCCGCTCGACCCCGGCCCCCACGAGCTCCGCTTCGAGCTCGCGGGGCACGCCTCGAGACGGCTCGACGTCGTCATTCGCGCCGGGGAGAAGAACCGCGCCCTCCGGGTGCGCTTCGAAGGGGGACCGCCGAGCGCGTCGGGCAAACCGCGTGGCCCCACCGCGCCCACACCCGCGAGCCGCGGTCCCGCGATCGCGTCTCTCGTCATCGGCGGCATGAGCCTGGATCTCGCGATCGTCACCGGCGTCATCGCGCTCGTGGCGAAGAACGAGCTCGACGACCAATGCCCCACCCGCGAGACGTGCCCTGAGAGCGAGCGCGACACCATCGAGCGCGCGAAGACCACCGCCCTCGTGTCGACCATTGCGTTACCCGTCGGCGCGGTCGGGATCGGGATCGGCGCGCTCCTGCTCGCCCTCTCCACGCCCAAGAAGTCAGCGGCGCGCCCCACCACCATTTCCACCTTCTCGATCGAGCCATGGCTCGGCGGGGGAGCAGGGGGGGTCCGTGGGCACTTCTAACAGGCATCTTACGGGGGTGGCGTTGTTGGCCCAACCGCTCCCTTATGACGCGCGTCGACGAACGCCTCGCTGCTTGCCTGGCTTCGACGACGCGCGCCTCCGCGCCCTCTCGTGGGTCGAGGTGGCTCCCATCGAGACCCGGCTCTGGGCAACGGCAACGGACCCACGAAAGGGCACGGAGCCTATTGAAGAAGAGATGACGTCCTCCGAGTTCGGCGGCGACGATCGAGTTTCCAGACAAGAACTCGTCACCGAAGGAGGACGCCATGGATCGATATATCGGGCTCGATGTTCATGCAGCAAGCACGACGATCGCTGTCGTAGGGCCCAGCGGCAAGCGCGTGAAAGAGCAGGTCGTCGAGACGAACGGCAAAGCTCTGATCGAAATGCTGAAGCTGATCCCCGGGCAGCGACACGTATGCCTCGAAGAAGGAACGCAGGCGGAGTGGCTGCACGAGATCCTCAAGCCCCACGCGGAGGAGATCGTCGTCGCGAAGGTCGAGAGCAGTCGTGGCGCGAAGAGCGATCGCCGGGATGCGTTCGCACTGGCCGAGTTGCTACGAACGGACGGAGTCACGACGCGCGTCTTCAAGGATGTGGGCTCGTTCGGAGCGCTCCGGGAGGCTTGCCGGGTCCACACGATGGTCACGAACGACGTCGTGCGGACGAAGAACCGGATCAAGAGCATGTTCCGCTCGAGAGGGATCCCGACGGACTCGAGCGTGTACTCGAAGCGCGAGCGGTCCGCGTGGCTGAAGAAACTGCCGACGAACAAGCGTGTGCCCGCACAGGCACTCTACGACGAGCTCGACCATCAGGAGGAGTTGAAGGACCGATGCGAGGAGCACCTCGTTCGCGAGGCGCGGCGGCATGCGTTCTGCCGAAAGCTCGAGACGTGCCCCGGCTTCGGGCCGATTCGAGCCGCGCAGTTGATGGCGATCACGATCACCCCTCAACGCTTCCGCACCAAGCGGCAGTTTTGGTCCTACTGCGGCCTCGGGATCGTCATGCGCTCGTCGTCCGACTGGGTCCGAGGCGTCGACAACAAGTGGGTCCGAGCGAAGGTCGCCACGACACGCGGCCTCAACTTCAATCACAACCATCTTGCGAAGCACGTCCTCAAAGCGGCCGCGACGACCGTCGTCGCGCAGAAGACGTCGCCGCTTTACGCCGACTACCAGCGACTCTTGGACGCAGGCACGAAGCCGAATCTCGCGAAGCTCACCATCGCACGACGAATCGCAGCGATCGCGCTTGCCATGTGGAAGCGCGGAGAGGAGTACGACCCGACGAAAAGTTCAAAGCTCGTCTCGTAGACCGGGGCGCGACCCTGGATCACGGCCGCGAGGTTCAACGCAGCACCGAGAGACGAGCAAGGTTCGAGGGGAAGCATCCATCAGCACCCTGGTCCCGATCGCGATCGGAGGCCCGACTAACAGGCTATGCCCCCTCGGAGTTACCGACAGAAGCAATGGCCATCGAAGGCCCAGACAGAAGGATGGTTCCCGCTCTTGCGGAAGAACACACAAGCTTCGATCTCGTCACGGATGTTGGACAGAGTGACCGCCTGAACCTGGAGCTCGCTATCGATCACCGGACCGGAGGCTTCACGGCTCCGCACTCGAACTGGGACCGCGACAACCCAAACCTCGTCTCGAGACTGAAACCCAACGCCCGATGCGAAGGCTGGCGGCGAAACGTCGAAGTGCGCCTTGACATCGACCCCCACAGAAGGCCGCTGAAAAAGTCGCCGTCATGCCTCTCGGCACCGGAGTGGCTGCCAATTCACTCCCCCGGCCCCCCTCGCTGTGCGAGGGGGGAGATCCTTCGGAGGACGGCTGGTCGCCGCGTGGCGATGGCCGTGTTTGCCGTCGGCGCGACGGGGTGCGTCGTCATCGTCGGCGACTATCAGGTCGCGGGGGAAGGGGCGGGCGGCAGCGGCGCGGGAGGCGGGGCCGTCGAAGGAGGCGGGGCGACCGGCGGCGGCGCGAGCTGCGAGGCCGACCCGCCCGCCTCGCTCTCGTTCGTGCGTGGGTATGGCCAAACCGGCGGCTTCCTCCACGGCGGCGCCATTGCCCTCGATCCGGACGGCGACACCGTCATCGCGGGGACCGTCGTCACCGAGAGCCCCGAGTTCGGTGGAATGGCGGCGGCGCTGCCCGAGGGCCAAGGAGGGATCTTCGTCGCCGGCCTCGGGCCGGACGCGACCCCTGTCTTCGTGAGCGCGTTCGCGGCCACCGACGACCCGGTCCTCTTGTCGATCGGCAGCGTCGCCGCGGTGGACGACGAGGCCTCCGGGGAGCGCGCCATCTACTTGTCGGGGAGCTTCTATGGCTCGGTGACGTTCGGCGAGACGACCCTCACCTCGAACGGCGCGAGCGACTTCTTCGTCGCTCGCCTCGACGGGAGCGGGGCCGCGGTCTGGGCCCGCTCCTTCGGGGACACCGGCTTCGAGCAGGCGGGCCGCGTCGCCGTCGACGCGAGCGGAGATCTCGTCGGCGTCTTTCGAGGCGAGGGCTCGTTCGCGATGGGCGCCCAATGTCCCGCCCCCGCCAGCGATGGAGCGGGCTTCTCGGCGTTCGCTTTGAGCGGGGCCGACGGCGAGTGCAAATGGGTGAAGAAGCACAGCGCCGGCTTCTCGAACAACGTCGCCGCGTTCGCGTACGACCGGGAGCGCGACGTCGCCTATCTCGGCGGGGAGACCCGAGGAGATCCTTACTTCGGGACCACCGACGCCCAATTCGAGACCGTCATCTACGCGTTCTCGGGCGCTACCGGCGCGCCGGTGTGGCCTCAGGCGGTGCGGTTCGGCCCGCCCGAGATCGAGGCGGAGCGGACGGAGCGCTTCATTCAATCGCTCGCGGTCGGGCCGTGCGGAGATCTCTACGCCGTTGGCCAGTACGAGACGAGCATCGTCGTCGGGGACGAGACGTTCACGAACGCCCACGCCTCCGACGGGGCAGACCTCCAGCTCTTCATGGTGAAGCTGGGTCGAGAAGACGGGGCGGTGCGATGGAGCACCGGGTATTCGCACGCCGGGACGGAGCTCAGCTTCTCCCTCGCGGCGGGCCCGGGCGGCCTCCTCGCCCTCACCGGGGAGGCGTTCGACGCGAGCGGATCTCCCGGGATCGATTTCGGGGGTGGCCCCCTCCCTCCGAACGGGGACAACCCATCCGCGTCCGATGCTTATGTCGCCACGTTCGTCGACGGCGACACCGGCCCCACGTTCCTGTTCGCGGACCGTCTCACCGATCACGGGGCGAACGAGGGCTCTCAACGCGGCACCGGGATCGTCACCCGCGCATCGGGGGCGGTCGTAGCGACCGGCTCGCTCGACCTATCGATTCAGTTCTCGCCCCAGGCAGGAGACTCCGTCGACGGGTTCTCTTATGGCGCGTTCGTCGTCGAGTACGGGCCTTAGCAGGCTGCTGAAAAAGCCCCCGACTGCCATTTCGAAGGCACATGGCCGCCATTTCACCCTCCTAGCCGGCTCCGCTCTCCCCGTCCCCGTCCCCGTCCGCTCCGCCCCGAAGGCCCAGCCGGTCCATCAACCGCTGCAGGAAGCGCCGATTCACCCCCGCGAGCTCGGCGGCGCGGGTGATGTTGTTGTCCGTCTTGGCGAGGATCGCCCGCACGTAGACGTCTTCGAAGCGAGACGTCCACGCGCTGCGCGCCTCCTTCAATGGGAGATCGGTGGGGACGAGGAGCTCGAGGCCGCTCGGGAGGCTGGAGGGCGCCTGTCGCTCCGACTCCGGCACCGCCGCCGTCTTCTCGAGCAGCACCCACCGCTCCAAATAGTTGCGCAGCTCGCGGACGTTCCCGGGCCAGCTGCGCGTCACCAGGGTGGGGAGCAGGGCGGGCGGGACCGGCCGCTCCGCGCCGCTGAAGCGCGAGATGAAATGGCGGGCGAGGAGGGGGATGTCGTCGCGACGATTGCGCAGCGGGGGGAGATGAATGGAGAAGACGGCGAGGCGATAATAGAGATCCTCGCGGAACAAGCCCTCGTTGACGCTGCTCGCGAGCTCTCGATTGGTCGCGGCCAGGACGCGGACGTTGGCGTGCTTGACGGGGGAGCCGCCGACCTTCCGGATCTCGCGCGTCTCGAGGGCGCGGAGGAGCTTTCGCTGCAGGACGAGCGGCAGCTCGCCGATCTCGTCGAAGAACAGCGTCCCTCCGTCCGCCTCCTCGAACGCGCCTGCGCGATCCGCGGTCGCGCCCGTGAAGGCGCCGCGCACGTGACCGAAGAGCTCGCTCTCCATGAGGTTCTCGGGGATCGCCCCGCAGTCGATGGCGACGAACGGACCATCGCGACGGGCCGAGGTATCGTGGATGGCGCGCGCGACGAGCTCCTTGCCGGTCCCCGTCTCCCCTTCGATGAGGACGGTGGTGTCGGTCGGCGCGACCTTCTCGATCAGCGCGTACAGCCTCCGCATCTCGACGCTCGCCCCGATCATCGATTCGAACGAGGTCCTCGAAGAGAGCTCGACGAAGAGGGGCTCGTCGGTGATCTCGGCGACGATCGTCGTGGCGCCGACCCGCAGCGACGCGCCCGCGACGAGGTGGGCCGCCTCGATGCGCACGCCATTGACGAAGGTGCCGTTGGTGCTGCCGGCGTCGCGCACGGTGACGCCGCTGCGCTGGACGGAGATCTCCGCGTGCAGCCGCGACACCGTCGGGTCCGTGAGGCGCACGTCGTTGAGCGGCGCGGTGCCGATCTTGGCCGAGCCCTGGGAGAGGGTGAAGCGCAGGCCGCGATCGGGGCCGTCCACCACGCCGAGCCGCACGGTCGGGAGCTCGACGCCATTGCGGCCGGCGATGACCCGGGTTGCGAGATCGGTGGGGCCGGTCATGAGGTCACGGTCCAGAGGCAGCTTACAACGTGCGACCGAGCGCTGACGATCGCGTTCGTCACGGCGGCGCGAGGAGCTCGGCCGCGGCCCCAGGCCCGTCGAGGGCGCGGAGGAACGCGACCAGATCGCCCCGCTCGCCCTCGTCGAGATCGAGGGGGACGAGCTCGTTCGTGCCTGGGTATCCCGCCTCGTTCCCGCCGCGATTGAAATGGTCCACCACCGCGGCGAGGGCCTTCATCTGGCCGGTGTGCATGAACGACGGCCGGCGCGCGACGCACCTCAACATCGGCGTTCGGAAGCTGCCCTCGAGCGCGGGGTCGATCGCGTCCGGCAGACGCCCATCGTCTCCGTCGCTGAAGACGCCGGAGGCGTTCAACGGGTCTTCGAGGGCCTGGGCGATCCCGGCCGAAGCCCCCGCGTCGTCGAGATCGTAGAAGGCGGAGGCGACCTGGGCCGGGGTGAGGCCGACGTTGTGGAACGCCTGGTCCGAGAGGAAGGGGCCCCCGTGGCAGTCCACGCACTTGGCCTTCCCGATGAAGAGCTTCAGTCCCCTCTGCTCCTCGACGGAAAGGGCCGACGCGTCTCCCTGGGCCCACGCGTCGAATCGGCTGGGACCGCAGGTCAGCAGCCGCTCATAGGCGCCGATCGCCTTGCCGACGTTCACCACGACCCGGGTCACCGCCTCCTGGTCTTCGGGGGTCATCGAGTCGTACTCGGCCCCGTCGCCGGGATACCCGTGCCAGGTGCCGTCGCAGTGGGCGGGCTGCGACACGTCGGTCGCAGGTTGGCACCCCGTCATCTCCGCCGACAAGGGCGGGAATCGAGCTTCGTCGTCGAGGGGCGGCATGGGACCGAACACCGCCTCGTAGGGCGCGCGGAACGTCGCGAAGACGCGCTCCGCGACGTAGAGGCGCGAGCTGTTCATCTCCACGAGCGACTCGAACGGCCCGAACACCTGGTTGTAGAGGGTGTCGCGGCGACCGTCCCACGTGACGAGCTTCGCCTGGCCCACGTCGAGCAGCGACGGAGCTCGGCGTCGGCCCCAGCCCGCGGCGAGAGAGATCTGGGCGGAGGGAGAGCGGGTGTCGCTGAAGTCGCTCGTGGGGAGGTGACACCCCGCGCACGCGACCTTCCCCGTCTCTCCTTTCAGGCCCAGCGTATTGGGCTCGCCGTTGTTGTCGCCGTCGAGGAGCGGACCGGCGAACAGCGGCGTGAAGAACAGGGCTCGGCCGAGGACGGCGGCGTCGGGATCGTCGGCGTAGGCGTTCGTCGAATCGGGGGGCGCGCTCGGCAACGTCGCGGGCGAGAGCGAGGCGATGATCGCCCTCTCGTCGTCGTCGAACGCCGGCGCTCCATTGCCGCCGGCTCCTCCTTGGGGCGCGCCCCCACCCTCTGCGGCCGCGCCGCCCGCCGCGGGGCCTCCCCCCGAAGGGTCTACCGACGCGTCTCCGCACGCGAGGACGGCGATGGCGACCGGAAGGAGGGCGAGCCCGCGCAGCCCCTGTCTCAGCATGCCCGGCCTCGAGCAAGCCGGGTGCCCGGTGGAAAGCCAGCAAAGCGGCACTTCGCTGCGACGCGCGCGTCGCAGCGCGACCTCGCGGGGGGTGGCGCGCCGCGCGGCGGTGTCACAGCGACCCCGACGAATACGGCAGTTTCGGAAGGTACGCCCCTTGCGAAGGCACGCCCGCCCCCCAGCTCGGAGCGTGTCCATGATCCGTCGCCCCTCCGTCTTGTCCTCGTTCTCCGGTCTCCTCTGCCTCATTGCAATGGTCCCGCTCGCGGGTTGCTCCGACTCCTCGGCGACCGACGGTGAGGGGGCAGCGGGGACGGGAGCCCAAGCGGCGGGAGGGGGAGCGCCCGATGGAGGAGGCGACGTGGGCGGCGGGAGCGGCGGCTCGATCGTCGTCGCTCCCCATTGCAGCGGCCCCGAGTCCGATCCCCAGCCCATCGACACCGTCCTCCCTTCCATCGACGGGCTCTCGAACGTGAGGGCCTGCACCAACGGAGACGCCGTCAACATCGGCTTCGATCCAATGGAGGGCGCGGTCGACTACCGCATCTATCCTCTCCCCCCGGACGACGCCATTACGACGAACCCGGACGGAACCATTCGCGTCACCAATGCGATCTATCGCTGCGCCGGGCAGCGCGAAGCCCTCTATATGGTCCCGGATCAGCCGGGAGTGAACGACAACGCGGCGGGAGGCCTCACCACCGTGGACGGGGCGGTCCAGGGCTTCACGCGCGCGGAGGCGGACGCGACCCTCGGCTACGTTTACACGAAGCCGGGAGACGGGCGCGTCCCCGTCTATGGGGTCGGGCGCGCGGACGAAGGAGCGGATGACGGGTTCTTCGGCTGCTCGCGGGCCATCTTCCACTCGACCCGCCCGAAGACCTACACGACCGACGCTTCGGTGCGCGACGCTCTGCTCGCGCAGGGCGGGCGCGACGAGGGCATCGTCTTCTATGTCCCCTCCGCCGCCGGGGGGGACACCCGGGCCGTCTACGAAGGGACGTTCGGAGACGCAGACACCCTGCGGTGGATCGACGGCCCGGAGGGGACGGCGCGTGGCGCGGGGACCCACCTGTTCGATGTGCTCACGGCGGCGGGCGCCGACACCGCCCCCCTCATGCGCGTGCACGTCGAGCCCTACTGCACCGCTTCCCACGACGAGCTGGTGGCGGGAACGGCGCGCTTCAAGAAGGTCCGCTATGAAGGGGACCACCCCCTGACCGCCCTCCGCTGGTCGGGCATCACGGAGGAGACCGTGTTCGTCGTGGAGGCGCTCGAAGGAGGCTGCCCCTACCAGGGCAACTTGTCCCCGGAGCACGCCGACGCCCACACCGAGCAATTCGGCGACGAGACGCTCCAATACGACGCGTACCTGACCATCGACGACATGCGGAGCGCGTCGCCGACGGGCGAGGTCTACGTGAATGGTCAATACGACACGACCGCCGCCCCCAAGCCGATCGCCCGTACGTTCCTCCGCATCGCCCCGGAGGCGCCCGAGGGCCTCGACTACTACGCGACGTTCCCGGCCGCGGAGGACTTCCGCTCGACGTTCGCGGCCCCCACCGGCAATGAATATGGCCTCCACTTCTCCTCGCCCGACTACATGTTCTCCTCGTACAGCAACACCCAAGTCCACTTCGGCAGCATGCTCGGCGAGTTTTGGGCCTCGTATAACGACATCGCCGCGGACGTGAATGGCAAGATCCGGCTGACCCCCAATCAGAAGGCGACCCTCTCCGACGCCGGCTATCTGCACATAACGACCGAGTTCGACATCGTCTCTTCCGGCCGACGCTATCCCCAGATCCTCATCAGCGACCGCTCCGCGCCGGTGCAGGACGCGCTGGTCGACGGCACGACGATCGTCGTCCAGCCGAAGGATCTCTCCCCCACCCTCTTGCAGGTTCAGATCTGCGATCACCGCAATTGGGACGTCAATGATCAGTGCCCGATGCTCCCGACCTTCCCGACCTCCCTCGCCAACGTGCCCGTCTTGCCGGGAGAGCGGACGGGCACCGACAACGCGGTGAAGCTCGACGTCTTCGTGTCCACGAGCCGCATCTATCTCATGCTCGACGACATGCCCTATTCGTGCACGAACCTCCCCGCCACCGCCGAAGACGGCGCCGTCTACCAGCCCCCGTCCGGGGAGGTCTCGATTACTTGGGGCGACGTCCTCTATCACTCCGGCGTCGACTTCGAGTCGGGGGGCGGCCCGGTCGAGGGAAACAGCTACTCCTTTCACCGCGCCCACATGCACACGACGACGCGCCGCCATTTCGACAACCTCGGGTTCGCGAGCGGCGGCCCCGCCCCCGCCTGGGACGAATCGCTCGTCCCCTGCGCGGGAGGGTCTTGATCGGCCCTATCGGGCGAGGGCGGCTTTGACGGTCGCGAGCAGGGAGTCGGGGGCGATGGGCTTCCGCAGCCATTGGGCCCCCGGTGGTACGTGGAGCGGCGACAGCGTGCTGCTCGAGGCATAGATCGTCGCGAGTGATGGCCTCTCGGCAGACAGCGCGCCCGCGAGCTCGCGGCCGTCGATGCGGGGCGACTGGACATTCGTGATGACGAGGTGAATCGGGCCCGGGTGCCGGCGAGCGAGGCCGAGCGCGTCCTCGGCGCTCTCTGCTTCGAGCACGCGGTAGCCGGCGCGCCCGAGGGTCGCGCGGATGAAGGCCCTCATGAGCGCCTCCTCCTCGACGACGAGCACCGTCTCCTCTACGGGGGCGCGCGCCGAGCCGGGCGGCTTCTCCTCGGTCGGGGGGGAGACGAGCGGCAAATGGATCTGCACCTCGGTGCCGCCGCCCTCGCGCGAGAACGCGGCCGCGAACCCCCCGCTCTGCTCGGCGATCCCGTGGACCACCGCGAGCCCGAGCCCGTCGCCGCCCGACCGTGGGTCGCGTCTCTCGCGTTGGAGACGAGGTTGAGCACCGCCTGCTCGAGCTTCCGCGGGTCGGCCTCCACGAACGCTTCCCCTTCCTCGAGGTGGACCTCCACCGTCATCCCGTCCCCCGCCATTCGTCGAATGGACGGTTCCATCGCAGACACCCACGCGTTCAAATCGAGGACGCACGGGCTCATCGGCTGCCGCCCGGTGAAGGCGAGGAGCTGGTCCCGCATCGCCGCCGCCCGCTCGGCGGCGCGGTTGATCTGGCCTACGTCGTCGAGCAATGGATCGCCGAGGCGCAGGGCGTCGCTGATGAGCGACGAGAACCCGAGGATGGCGGCGAGGGCGTCGTCGAGCTTGTCGGCCACCCCATCCGCGAGGCACCGCAGAGAGACCATCCTATCGTGCTCGCCCGTCACCGCGCTCGGCGCGCTCGCCGGCTCCGTGGTGGAGCCGGGGGCCGGGGTCGAGGCCGGGTCCGCGGCCTTGGACAGCGCCGCCGCCGCCGCGTCCGAGGGGATGTAGATGCGGCTCGCCTGCGCGTCCCAGTCGACGGCGGCCGCGTCGATGTCGCGGCTCAGCCAGCGACGGGTGGAGGTGGAGCGGGCGTGGCCGAGCTCCGGGAGCATCGCGGTGAGCCGTGACTCCACCTCATTCGCGCTCGCGGGGCGCGCGGCCGGATCCTTCGCGAGGAGCTGGAGGACGAGCCGCTCGAGCTCCGGGCTCACGTCGGGCGCGAGATCGCGCGGGGGCCGAGGCTCGTCCTGGACGTGGCGCGCCACGATCTGGAGGGCCGTCTCCCCATCGAACGGGACGAACCCGGTCAGCAGCTCGTAGAGCACGACGCCCAGCGAATAGAGGTCGCTGCGCCGATCGATGCCCTCCGCCCGCCCCTGCTCCGGCGACATGTATCGAGGGGTGCCGATCAGATCGCCGACGCTCGTGAGGGCAGAGCGATTCCTCGTCAAATCCGCGCTCACGACGCGGTCTTTGGTGTTGTCGAGCAGCTTGGCGATGCCGAAGTCGAGCAGCTTCACCTGCTCGATCCCGTTGTCGTCGGCGTGGATCATGATGTTCGCGGGCTTGATGTCTCGATGCACGACCCGCCGCGAATGGGCGTAGGCGAGGGCCCTCGACACCTCGATCCCGATCTGCGCCGCCTGGGCCTCCGGGAGGCGTCCGCGCTGCCTCACGCGCCGCGCGAGGTCGTCCCCCGCCACGAGCTCCATGACGAAGTATTGGTCCCCGACGTGGAGGATCTCCACGATGTTCGGATGGACGAGCTGCGCCGCGATCCGCGCCTCTCGCGCGAAGCGCTCGATGATGTCGGGCTCTTCGCATAGCCGCGGATGGAGCAGCTTGATGACGATGCGCTCCGATTGGTCGACGCGGGTCCCGTAATAGAGGTGCGCCATTCCCCCGCTGCGCATGTACGAGACGACGCGGAACGCGCCGTCCAGGGTGCGGCCGATCAACGAACGCTCGCCGCCGGCGGACACCACATGACCGGGCACGGTGTCGGCGGACGACGCGCGAGGGGCGCTCGGAGGCGGCCTCGTCGAACGCTTCGGGGCGGGGGCCGCGCTCGGCGGCTGTTGCGTGGTCGCGAGCTCCGCTCGAAGCTCTCTCACGCTCGGGTGGCGCTCGCGCGGATCGATCTCGAGCGCGCGCTCCAAGAGGCGCAGCGTCGCGGGCCGGATAGGGGCAGGGCGCTGCGCGTGATGTTGGCGCTCGCGCTTGATGGCCATGATCGCGTCTTGGGGCTTCTCGCGACGAAACCCGCGACCGGTGAGGAGCTCGAAGAGCATCGCGCCGAGGGCATAGACGTCGGCGCCGGGCGTGCTCGGCTCACCGCGCACCCGCTCGGGGGAGGCGTAGGGATCGCGCGCGCGCAGCGCCTCCACCACGTCGCCCATTCCGAAGTCGCACACCTTCACCACCTCGAGCTCGGGGGCCTCCGGGCGCCTCGTCAAGAGGACATTCGTCGGGCGAAGCCCGCGATGGAGCACCCCGAGGCCGAGGGCGTGCTCCAGCGCGTCGGCGACAGCGCTCACGATTCGGATGCTCTCCGCCTCGAGCATCGGACCTCTCGCGTCGATCGCGGAGCGGAGCGTCTCCCCCACCACGAGATCGGTGGCGAGATAGAGGACATCTCGGTCTTCGCCCGCGGCGTGCATCGGGACGATGTTGTCGTGACGAAGGCGCCGGCACTTCTCGGCTGCGAAGAGGAAGCGTCCGACGACGTCTTGATCACCGGTGAAGGCGGGGAGCACGACCTTCAGCGCGACGTGGCGCGTCTCGTCGAGCTGCTGCGCGCAGAACACCTGAGCGATGCGCCCGTCCCCTATGAACGACGCGATTTGAAAGCGCTCCGCGATGATTCGCCCGATGAGCGGATGGGCGGCGCGCGGCTCGAGCCGGGCACCTCCGTGCGAAACGTTCCCCGCCATGCGGCGGCATTAGACGCCCCTCATTTTTCAGGTCAAAAGAAATTTTCCAATGACGCCGCGCACCTCATTGGATGACCATTCGGTCGCGTGCGAGGCCGCGCAGGTGTCCAGGGCGCTTCCGCCTCATGCCTCCCGAGCACGTGGGTGTGAGGGGCGCCCAGGGTAGAGGGCCCCTCCTAAATAACCGATCGTGATCCTGACACACTCGACGCCACAGAGCGGATGGATGGGGCCCCGTCGCCGCAGGCGATGGGGCGCGCCCGCGTTTGGCGGGCGCGGAGGCGGAGGGGGGCCCGCGGAGCTTGGGGGGAGGGCTGCATCAGCCCTCCGGACTAGGGGCGCTCTGCGGGGCCTCGCGTAAGCGGGAGGTCTCATTGATGCGGGGCGAGAGGTTCCAGGCCCAGATCCAATGACCGAAGCGCGCGAGGCCCTCTGATCGAGAATTGCGCTCGCTCATTTAGCCCGCCCTGTGACGATGATGTTCGACGAGCTCCATTCTCTGCTTCTTGCCCTCGACGGCCTCATCGGCTCCGTGGGCACCGGTCATATCCGCCGCGGGAGCGACATCGACATTCACCTCTTCTCACCGTCGGAGGAGCCGATCGCGGCGCGGCTCGCCTCGCTGGGCTGGCCGTACTGGCGAGAGGTGGCAAGCATTCGGCGCGGGAGTGAAGTCTGCGATTACATCCACTATCAGGTGGAGCTTCGCTTTCCTCTCGAGCTCACCATGTATGATCCGAGAGACCTCCGCCGCGTGTCTCGGAGCAGCACCGACGGCAAGCCGATCGAGCGCGTCGGCCCGAGGGCCCTCGAGGCCCTGATCGCGCGCGACCACGCGGCGGCGAGCACGGCGAAGAAGACGACGAAGCGCCGCCTGGTCCGTGGGACGGCCTGTTCGACGACGCGTCACCGCCGGTCGCGCCGGAGCCGGGCGAGGAGGACGATCCCACCCCGTCATACGATCCTCTCCCCGGCTTCGAGGAATCTTGAGCGACCTCGGCTCGGCGGCGCGCTTCGTGCTATGTCGTCGCCGGAATGATCGCGATTCAGAAGCTCGCCAAGCTCTTCGGCGGGCGGACATTGTTCCGAGAGGTGGATCTCTCCCTCAACGCGGGGTCTCGCTACGGCGTCGTCGGCGCGAACGGGAGCGGAAAGTCCACGTTCTTGAAGATCTTGATGGGGGAGGAGCAAGAGTCGCTCGGCAGCATCACCGTCCCCAAGTCGGCGCGCATCGGGATGATGCGACAAGACCGGTTCCTCGACGACGCGGAGACGGTCGTCCGGGTCGCGATGCGCGGCGACGAGGTCGCGTTCACCGCCCTCGCCGAGCTGGAGCAGCTCGAGCGCGAGGACGCCCCCGATCCGGAGCGCCTCGCCGCGTGCGACGAGGTCCTCCACGCCACCGGCGGATACGGGCTCGCCTCGCGAGCGGCGCAGATCCTCGTAGGGCTCGGGGTTCCGGAGTCCGCCCTCGAGAAGCCGCTCGGTCGATTGTCGGGTGGCTACAAGCTCCGCGTCATCCTCGCCCAAGCCCTGGTGGGCCGGCCGGACGTCCTGTTGCTCGACGAGCCGACGAACCACCTCGACATCGTGAGCATTCGTTGGCTCGAGAAATTCCTCCTCTCGTTCAAGGGGTGCGCCGTCGTGGTCAGTCACGATCATCGCTTCCTGAACGAGGTGGCGACCCACATCCTCGACGTCGACTACGGCACCATCCAGACTTATCGCGGCAACTACGATGACTTCCTCCAATCCAAGGTCGAGACCCGCGACCGGAAGGAGGCCGAGGTGGCCCGCGTCGAGCGCGCCATCGAGGAGAAGAAGGCCTCGCTCGAGCGGTTCAAAGCCAAGGCCACCAAGGCGCGCCAGGCGAACAGTCGGCTCAAGCAGCTCGAGCGCGTGGAGATTGTCCGGTTGGAGCCCTCGTCGCGGCGGTACCCATCCTTCTCGTTTCCGATCGGGCGCCCGAGCGGGAAGGACGTGCTCGAGCTGCGGGGCATATCCAAGAGCTACGACCGCCCTGTCCTGAAGAATGTCCAGCTGACGATTCGAAGAGGGGAGCGGGTCGCGATCATCGGCGCGAACGGCCTCGGCAAATCGACGCTCCTCAAGATCGCGGTCGGCCGCGTCCAACCCGACGGGGGCGAGCCGGTGTGGGGCCACGAGACGACCGTCGGCTACTTCCCGCAGGACCACCGCGAGGTCCTCGTGCACGCGGAGCAGTCGGCCCACGACTATCTGCACTCGCACTGTCAGACGGAGACGACGAACTTCGTGCGAGGGGTGCTCGGGCGGCTCTTGTTCACGCGCGACGAGGTCGACAAGAAGCTCGGCCGGCTGAGCGGCGGGGAGGCGGCGCGGCTCGTCTTCGGCCGCATCACCGTCCAACGGCCGAACGTCCTCGTCCTCGACGAGCCGACGAACCACCTCGACCTCGAGGCGATCGAGGCCCTCGCCGAAGCCCTCGCCCAATACGAGGGGACGCTCCTCTTCGTGTCTCACGATCGGTGGTTCATCTCCCGGCTCGCCAATCGAATCGTCGAGATCCACCCCGACGGGGTCCGGGACGACGTCGGTTCTTACGAGGACTATCTCGAGAAGCACGCGCGCTCGAGTCGCGCCGCGGGCGCGGCGGCGCGGCGGTGACCTCCACCGAGACCATTGCGAGCGCGACGCGGCCATGAGAGCGATACGCGCGTGAAAGCTCACCGCACCGTATTCGCCGCCCTCGCGGGCCTCGTCGTCGGCGCCTGCAACGTCAACGTGGTCGAGGAGCACCCGCCGCGGCCCGCCCCGGAGCACCACGACGCGGACCACCGTCCCCGCGATCCGGGCCCGAACATCGAGCGCCCCCTCCCCACTGCCGCCCCCACCTCGAGCGCCCCGAAGGCGTGCGGGGCTCGCCTCGGCAACACCTGCGCGCCCGACGAGTTCTGCAAATTCGCCGAGAGCGCGATCTGCGGGCGTGCCGACGCGACCGGACAATGCGAGAAGAAGCCCCAGGTCTGCACGAAAGAGCTCCGCCCGGTGTGCGGCTGCGACGGCAAGACCTATGGAAACCCCTGTGTCGCCGCGGCGGACGGGGTGAGCGTCGCCTCCAGTGGCGAGTGCCCCGGCAAGCCCGGCGCCGGCGGCCCCCTCAAGGAGGGCGCGCTATGCGGGACACGCGGCGTCGCCGGCAGCTGCGACACCGGCCTTTATTGCAACTACAAGGACCGCTGCGGCGCCACCGACGCGGGAGGGGTCTGCACCGTCATGCCCAAGACGTGCAATCGCATCCTCCACTGGGTCTGCGGCTGCGACGGGAAGAAGTACTCGAACCCGTGCATCGCCGCCGGGGCGGGCGTCTCGGTAAACGCCGCCCTCGATCCCAACAAAGACTGTAGGTGAGCTGAGGGAGGCCCCCCGCTCGCTGGCTGGTCACCGATAAGCTTGCATCAGCTTCTCGAGGGCCGCCGAACCTGGGCAGAGATCCTCGAATGGAAGGGTCGCGAGGGGGGCGTTGACCGTCTTGGCGGCTTGGTGCATCTCCGTGCCGCCTTTGTCGAGGTAGAGCAACCCGACAGGGACCTCGCCGGAGGCGTGCTTCTCGTTCAGGAAGCGGACGGCCTTCTCTCGGTCGCACGGGTCGTAGTCGGAGGCGACGGCGGCGAACCGCACCACGCTCCCGTCGTGCATGGTCACGCTGCGGCTCGTGCCCGGATCGACGTGGGCGGTGATCTCGCTCTCGGCGGGGATGTAGTCGGCGTTGACGACCCGGAGCTGCTTCTTGCGGGTCTCGACGTAGCTCTTCGTCGAGCCCTCGTGGTCGTTGAAGGTCACGCACGGAGAGATCACGTCGATCATCGCGAAGCCCCGGTGAGAAAGGCCTGCCTTGATCAGGGGGACGAGAGAGGCCTTGTCACCCGAGAAGCTGCGCGCGACGAAGCCGGCGCCGAGGTTGATCGACAGGAGGACCGGATCGATGGGGGCCTGGGTGTTCGCCTCTCCCTTCTTCGACTTCGACCCGATGTCGGCGGAGGCCGAGAACTGGCCTTTGGTGAGCCCGTACACCCCGTTGTTCTCGATGATGTAGAGCATGTTCACGTTGCGGCGAATGGCGTGGCTCATGTGGCCGAGGCCAATCGAGAGCGAGTCGCCGTCGCCGCTCACGCCGATGTAGGTCAATTGCTTGTTGGCGGCCGCTGCCCCCGATGCGATCGCGGGCATGCGACCGTGACAGGAGTTGAACCCGTGGGCGCCGGAGAGGAAATACGTAGGTGTCTTCGATGAGCAGCCGATGCCGGAGAGCTTGGCCACCATATGGGGGGGCGTCTCCAGCTCGTAGAAGGCCTTGACGATGGCGGCCGTGATCGAGTCGTGGCCACAGCCGGCGCAGAGCGTCGACATGGAGCCTTCGTAATCGCGCACCGTCAGCCCGAGCTTGTTGGGGGCGAGCGACGAAGGGACGACAGCGGGCTTCTTGATGTAGCTCATGCGATCACTCCGCGGCCATTTCGGTGGAAGGTTGCAAATAGCTCGTGAGCTTCTTCTTGACCTGCTCGGCTTGGAGCGGGAACCCTCCCCAGAAGCGCGCCGGCTTGAGCTTGGACTTCGGGACGTCGGTCTCGATCGTGAGCAGCGTCATCAATTGTCCATCTCGGTTCTGCTCGACGACGAAGATCGTCTCGTGGGAGGCCATGAACGCCTCCACCTCTTTGCCGAAGGGGAACGCGCGCACGCGCATGTAGTCGCCGACGTGGCCCTCTTTGGCGAGCATCTCGAGGGCCTCTCGGGCGGCGAGATCGCAGCCGCCCATCGTAATGAGGCCGAACGTGGCCCCCGGCCTCCGCTCGATGATCGCCTCTGGGACTGCCTTGGCCGCCGCCGCGTGCTTGCGCAGCAGCATCTCCATGACCTCCTGGTACTCGTCCGGGATCTCCGTGTAGCCACCGAGCTTGTTGTGGCCGGATCCACGGGTGAAGAAGGATCCCTTGGGGGAGACGCCGGGGAGCGTGCGCGCCGCCACCTCGTCGGCGTTGCGCGGCGAATAGCGGGTGTACTTGGGGAGCGCCTCGATCTCGTCTTTGGTGAGGACGCGGCCGCGATCGGGCCGGTACGCGTCGTCCCATTGAAACTTCGGCACGACCCAGTCGTTCATCCCGATGTCCAGATCGGTCAGGAGGAAGACCGGGGTCTGGAACCGCTCCGCGAGATCGAAGGCGCGGACGGCGAGGCTGAAGCACTCGGCCGGGCTCGAAGGGATGAGGACGATGTGCTTGGTGTCGCCGTGCGACGCATAGGCGCAGAGGAGGAGATCACCCTGCTGGGTGCGGGTCGGCATTCCCGTGGAGGGGCCGACGCGCTGGACGTCGACGATGACGGACGGGATCTCCGCGTAATAGGCGAGGCCGATGAGCTCGTTCATCAGGGAGATGCCGGGACCGGAGGTGGACGTGAACGACCGGGCCCCCATCCACGAGGCGCCGATCACCATTCCAATCGCGGCCAGCTCGTCCTCGGCCTGCAAGATGCAGTATCGCTTCTCCCCCGTCTCTTTGACGGTCCGGTACTTCTCGCAGAACGACCGGAACTGATCGAAGACGCTGGTGGAGGGCGTGATCGGGTACCACGCCGCGACCGTGCATCCGGCGTACAGCGCGCCGAGGGCGACGGCGGTGTTGCCGTCGATGAGCACGGCGTCGCGCGTGGCGTCCATCTTCTCCAGGCGGAGCGCCAGCGGACATTCGAAGTGCTTCTTGGCGTAGTCGTAGCCGAGCCGAATGGCCTTCTGGTTCGACTCCATCAGGGCGGGCTTCTTGCCGAATTTCTCCTTCAGCATGCCGGCGATGACTTCCATGTCGATGTCGAACAGCGCGGCGAGCGTCCCCGCGTAGGCGATGTTCTTCATCAGGGTGCGCTCGCGGGCCTGGGCGAACGCCTCGTTGCAAAGCGCCGCGTAGGGCACGCCGAGGAACGTCACGTCGTTGCGCTGGAGCGACTTGTCGAGGGGCCAGGTCGAGTCGTAGAGGACATACCCGCCCGAGGCGACCTCCCGGACGTCGCGGGCGTACGTCTCGGCGTTCATCGCCACCATCAGGTCATAGCGAGCGGTGCGGGCGGTGTGGCCGTCCTTGTTGACCCGGATCTCGTACCAGGTCGGCAAGCCCTGGATGTTCGAGGGGAAGAGGTTCTTCCCGCTGACGGGGATGCCCATTCGGAAGATGGCCTGCATGAGCAGGCTGTTCGCGCTCGCGGAGCCGGTGCCGTTGACGTTGGCCAGCTTGAACGCGAAATCGTTGATGCGAAGACCCTCGGCGCTCACTTGTCGCCTCCTTTCACGGCGCTCGTCGCGGACGACGCGTCCGACGCGTGGGGATAGAGCAGCATGAACTTTTGCATGTCCCAGGCGGCCGTGGGGCACCGCTCGGCGCAGAGGCCGCAGTGCACGCACATGTCTTCGTCCTTGAGCATCAGTCGCTTCGTCTGGGGGAGCGGGGCGGATGCATACAGGGCCTGCGTCGGGTTCCGGGCGGGCGTGGAGAGGCGCGACTTCACCTGCCCCTCGTCTCCGTCCTCGGCGATGGTCAGGCACAGGACGGGGCAGATGTCGACGCACGCGTCGCACTCGATGCAGAGCTTCTCGGTGAAGACTGTCTGGACATCACAGTTCAAGCACCGCTCCACCTCGCGCGCCGTCTGCTCGGCGGAGAAGCCGAGCTCGACCTCCGTGTTCATGCTCGAGAGCCGGGCGACGAGCTCGACGTGCTCCATCTTCTGCCGCTTGGAAGGGTTGTAGTCGTTCGAGTAGGCCCACTCGTGGAGGCCCATCTTCGTCGTGGAGAGGTTCATCCCGGGGGGGGGACGCTCCGCGACGGAGACCCCGCGGCAATACAGGTCGATCGAGATGGCCGCCTGGTGGCCGTGCTCGACGGCCCAAATGATGTTCTCCGGACCCCACGCCGCGTCCCCGCCGAAGAACACCCCCGGGCGGGTGGACATGAACGTCTTCTTGTCGACGATCGGACAATGCCATTTGTCCATCTCGAGCCCGATGTCCTTCTCGATCCAGGGGAAGGCTCCCTCCTGCCCGATGGCGAGGATCACGTCGTCGGCGGGAATGAACACCTCTCCCGTGACCCGGCTCTTCGTCGTCTGACCTTTGTCGTCGAGCTGCCATTCCAGCACGTCGAACATCATCCCCTTCAGCTTGCCGTTCTCGGTGACGAACGACTTGGGGGCGTGATTGATGACGATCTCGACCTGCTCCTCTTCCGCGTCCTCGAGCTCCCAAGGAGAGGCCTTGAAGAAGGCGCGCGGGCGCCGGGCCATGACCTTCACGTTCTTGCCGCCGAGCCGGCGGGAGGTGCGGCAGCAATCCATCGCCGTGTTGCCGACGCCGATGATCAGCACGTTCTCGCCGATTGAATCGACATGACCGAACGCGACCGACTCCAGCCACGTAATGCCGATGTGCACCCGGTCGGGGACATCCCAACGGCCCGGGACATCCAAATCCTTGCCCTTCGGCGCGCCGCTCCCGACGAACACCGCGTCGTATCCCTCGTCGAGGAGCGCCTTCAGCGACGTGATGGGGGCGTTGTAGCGAACGTCGACCCCCATCCGGACGATGTAATCGATCTCCTCGTTGAGGACCTGCTCCGGCAACCGGAACGAGGGGATGTTGGAGCGCATCAGGCCCCCCGGCACCGGCTGCTTCTCGAAGATCGTGACGCTGTACCCGAGGGGCATCAGGTCGTTGGCGACCGTGAGCGACGCCGGCCCCGCCCCCACGCAGGCGATCCGCTTCCCGTTCTTCTTCTCGGGGGCCGTGGGCAGCCGGTCCGTGATGTCGTCGCGGTGGTCGGCGGCCACGCGTTTCAGGCGGCAGATCGCGACCGGCTTCTCCTCGACGCGGCCGCGGCGGCAGGCCGGCTCACAAGGCCGGTCGCACGTCCGCCCGAGGATCCCCGGGAAGACGTTCGACTTGCGATTGACCATGTACGCGTCCGAGAACCGGCCTTGGGCGATGAGCCGGATATACTCGGGTACGTTGGTATGGGCAGGGCAGGCCCATTGGCAGTCGACGACCTTGTGAAAGTACTGTGGGTTCTTGGTGTCGGTCGGTTGCACGGCGGTCGAACCGTACTCGCTTTGAACGCGCTCCGCCACGGCTTCGCAGGCTCTGCGAGGCGCCGATGCACGATACATTTGCAGCTCCCGGGGAACCGGACCGTTCCTCGCCGCAATGGTCCGTCAAAGGTTTGGCGGAGGTCTGGCGGCGAGGCCGGGGAGCCGCAGAGGACGCCGACCTAGACCAGGACTTTTGTAACTGATTTCGGTTACTTATATTTTTTTCCTCCCAACCGTCGAAGCCCCCGCGGCCACGTCGTCGGGCTTGCGAGGAGGCGCCGACCGGGGGTCTCCTCTCACGACAGGAGCCCACCATGCGATTCATGATGATGCACAAGAACGACCCCAAGACCGAGGCCGGGGAGCTGCCCCCGCCGGAGCTCGTCCAGCGCATGGGCGCGTTCATCGGCGAGCACGCGGCCGCGGGTCGCTTCCTCGACGGCGCCGGCCTCCGCGGCAGCAGCACGCGAACACGATTGGTCTTTCGCAATGGTCAGTGCCGGACGACCCACGGGCCCTATCGCGGAGAGAACGAGCTGCCGGCGGCGACGCTCGTCTTGAAGGTGAAGAACCGCGAGGAGGCGCTGGGCTGGGCCGAGCGCTACGGGAAGATCCTCGGAGACGGAGAGATCGAGGTCGGCAAGCTCAGCGAGCCTTGGGACCTCGGCTTGATGCCGGCCCCCGAGAACCCGCCATTGCAGGTGCTGCTCGTCGAGAAGGCGGACCGGGACACGGAGGGCAAAGGTCGAAGCCCGGCCCAGAAGGCAGCGCTCTCCCGGCTGCGGACCGAAATGGACAAGGCGGGGGTCCTCGTCCGATCCTACCGCCTCCGGCCGAGCGCGGAGGGGAAGCGTCTCTTCTTCACGAACCACGAGCTGCGCGTCGTCGACGGGCCGTTCGCGGAGTCGAAGGAGCTCATCGGCGGCTTCTCGATCATGGAGATGTCCGGCATCGACGAGGTCATCGCGCTCTCGAAGAGCTACGCCGAGATCTTGGGTGGGACGCTCGAGATCGACGTGCGCCTCCTCGCCGACGAGGAAGAGGGCTGAGCCCTCCGTCACGGCAGGGCGGCGCGCCCCACCATTACGATCCCGACGAGGCCGACCGCCCACAGGGCCGTCCGCAGATAAGGAATCCCGGCGAGGTAGACGAGCCAATAGGCGAGCCGCGCCCAGAAGAAGATCGCCGCCCCCGTCGTCGCCGATTGACCGGCTGCGCGGGCGGCCGCGAACGCCCCCAGGAAGAGCACGAGGTTCTCGAGGGTGTTCTTGGCGGCGCGGTCGGCGCGGCCGGCGAGGGGGGTCGGCTCCGGGAGGTGCTCCCGATTGCCGAAGCCGATCCGCATCCCTTCTACGGTCCACTCTCGATTGCGGAGGGTGGGGGCGAGGATCAACGTCGCCCAGGTCAATCCCACGGAGGCGAGCACGTAGTGAATGTCGATCACGCGACGAGGGTACGCGCTCGCGGGGGCGGCGTCCTTGAATCGCGGTCAGGAGCGCTCGTCGAGGGAGAGCGCGCGCCGCTTGATCGCTCGCAGCACGAGGTACGCGCCGAGCCCTACCGGGCCGAAGAGCAGCGTCCCGACGAGGCAAGGGATCGTATAGAAATGGTGGATCCCTCTGCGGGCCGCGTCTCTCGCCTCCCACGCCCCGACGAACAGGTCGAAGACGAGATAGTGGACCCAGCAGGCGATGATCGTCCGCGGGGTGGTAAAGATCCGCGTCACGCCGGCGAGGGTGAAGAACGAAGCTCCTTGAGGGCCGGGCTGATCGCCGAAGAGGAGCACGGCGTAGATGGGCACGAGGAGCAAGGCGAAGAGCCCGCTATGGACGAGGCGCGCCGTGCCGCTCCACCGCGGGGCCACGACGAGGAGCGTCCAAAACGGGACGACGCCGTAGTTGCAGAGGAGGAAGATCGTCTCGTCCGACATCGGCGATGCGAGGGTCGCTCATGAAGGGGGAGAGCTCGAGGGAGGACCGCTCGCGGGGGGCGCGCCGTCGAGGACCATCCGCACTTTGTGGAGCAGCGTTTCGGGCGTGAGGGGCTTCTGCAGGTAATGACGGTAGAGGTCGCGGCCATCCATGGAGTGGAGTGAGCCATCCGTGTTGCCGGACATGAACATCGTGTAGGTGGCGGTGAAGACGACGAAGGGCCGCGTCTTCAGCTGGTCGTCGGATTTCCACGTCCGCAGGAGCGTGTAGCCATCCATCACCGGCATCAGCAGATCCGAGACGATGATATCGGGCTCGGCGGCGCGCGCCTTCTCGAGCGCCTCGGCCCCGTCTCGGGCGACGTCGACCGACCACCCGTGGCCCCTGAAGAGAGCTTCCAGGTAATAGGCCCCCTCCTCCTTGTCATCGACGACGAGGACGCGCTTCACGGCGCGGTGGGGGGGGACGGTCATGGTCGCTCCGACGGGGATGGCTCCCGGTAGCTCTCGATCTGCGCGACGAAGGTCGCGGGTTCGATCGGCTTCTCGATGTAGCCGCTGCAGCCGGACGCGAGCGCCTTCTCGCGATCGCCCACCATGGCGTAGGACGTCACGGCGATGATGGGGGTCGCGACGAGGGCCTCGATCGCCCGGAGGGTGCGCGCCACCACGTAGCCGTCCATCGTCGGCAATTGAATGTCGAGGAGGATGAAATCGGGGACGAACGAACGGGCGAGCTCGATGCCCTTGGGCCCGTCCTCCGCCGCGACGACCCGATAGCCCGCCTTCTCGAGGAGGAACGTCGTCAGGTATCGGTTCTGCTCGTTGTCCTCGATGAGCAGCACGGTCCGGCTCACGGCTCACCTCCTCTTTGGATCGGCAGGGTGAAGACGAGCTCGCTCCCCGCGGGTGAGGAGCGGGAGAGCACGACGTCTCCGCCGAGCAGCCGCGCGAGGCGGCGGCTGATCGCGAGCCCGAGCCCGGTGCCGTCGTGCTTTCGCGAGAGGCCGGTGTCGATCTGACGGAACGGCTGGAAGATCGTCTCGGCGTGCTGGGGATCGATCCCAATCCCGGTGTCGACGACGGAGAGGACGGCCACGGCGCCGGCCCGGGCGCCTTCGAGCGACACCGCGAGCTTCACGCTCCCCTCGTGGGTGAACTTGATGGCGTTGTTGAGCAGGTTGAGGAGCACCTGCTCGACCCTGCGCGCGTCCCCGACCGCGAGATCGATCCCCTCTGCGATATCGACGGTGAGATCGAGCCGCTTGCGCTCGGCGTGGGGGCGAACGGAGGCGACGGCCATCTCCGCCACGTCTCGGAGACTGTAGGGTTTCCTCTGGACCTCCAGTTGGTCGGCCTCGATTTTGGAGAGGTCGAGGACGTCTCGAATCAGCTCGAGGAGGTGCCGGGCGCTCGACCGCACCATCGTGAGCTGCTTCTGCTGCTCTTCGTTCAATGGACCCGCCAGGCCCTGGAGGAGGATCCCGGTGAAGCCGAGGATCGAATTGAGCGGCGTCCTCAGCTCGTGGGACATCGTGGCGAGGAACGCCGACTTGATGCGGTCCGCCGACTCCGCGCGGATCGCCGCGCTGCGGAGCTCCTCCGTCCGCTCCGCGACCTTGGCCTCGAGCGTCTCGTTGAGCTCGCGCAGCGCGGCCTCCGCCACCTTTCGCTCCGAGATGTCGATCCCGACGCCGACGAGACAGGGGCTCCCGTCGATGACCACGCGACGCCCGGTGAAGTAATAGGGGTGAAGAGCCCCTTCTTTCGTCCTGAACCGGGCCTCGACCGACGACTCTCCGCGCTCGAACACCTCCGCGATTCGGGTCGCCAACAGCGGGCGCTCCTCGTCGGAGAAGAAGTCGAGGGGGTGCATCTTCTCGATCTCGGAGGCGGCGTAGCCGGAGACCGTCTCGAAGCTGCGGTTCCATCGCAGGAAATGCCCGTGACGATCGAAGAAGTAGAGGATGCCGGCCATGCTCTCGACCATCGTGTCCGAGAACATCCGCTCGTTTCGCGCTCGCGCCTCCGCGGCCGTCCTCTCCGCCTCCGCCTCGAGGTATCGGCTCTGCGCGGCGCGCTCGATGAGCGCCCCGACGAGGCGCGAAGGACGCCGCTCGGGATCGCGAACGAGCTCGCCGCGGCAGAGGAACCACACGTAGCCGTCACGCGCGGTGCGCAGGCGCACGGCGACATCGAGCGGCGCTCGCCCTTCCTTCGCCTCGTCGAGAGCGCGGGTGAAGCGAGCGCGATCCTCCGCGTGGGCGAGCTCGATCCACCCGAGGCCCGCGTCGTGGGGCATCGGGCCGAACGAGCGCGGGCCGACGTCCGACCACTCGACGTGATCGCGATCCAAATCCCAATCGAACGCGGAGACGCCCGCCGCCTCGAGCGCCGACCCCAAGACCTCCGGCGTCGCCTCGAATCTCGGCAGTCCCCGCGGCTTGGACATGAGCGTCGCAGGGTCGCACGACCGGAGTCGATTGGGCAGAGGGATCGCCGCTCCGGCGGTGTCCCGGAGCTCAGAACATGTCCGGCATCGACGGGGTCGGTCCGGCCAGCAAGGCGTCGAGCTTCTCGAGCTCCTCGCGCTCACCGTCGATCCATCCCAATCGGGCGAGGACGGTCGCTCGTTGATAGCCCGTGAAGAGGGGCGCCAAGGCTCGGACGTCGGCGCGGACCCTGGCCACACCGCCACGGACGACATCCGCCAATCCGTCCCGAACGCGCACCGTGAAAGTGTCGTGGTTACGCTCGACGAGATCGTCGACGACGCCGATCACCACCGTCGCGTCCGCAGAGCGGGGGTAGCCACGTTGGCGGAGCGCCCCTTCGACGTCGGTGACACGAACCATCCAATCGACCTCGCCCTCCACGGTGTATCGGTTCTCCGAGAGCAACATCAGGAAGGGGGCGTTGGGCGCCTGGCGCAGCTCGAGATCCTTCGCGACGCTGCGCTGGGCTCGGATCATGCCGAATATCGCGGAGTAGCCGCGGGGGGTGAGCGAGCAGATGTCCGTCGCGAAGATGTTCATTCGATAGGACAGCGGATCGGGCCGCGACTGACCGAGATAGGCATAAGCCTCCAGACGATCGCCGTCGAAGAAGCCATAGCCGCGCACGGAGCGCCCTCTCGGCCGAACGACGCGGGACCAGACGTAGGGCCCGCGATCGAGGTGACCGTCGAGCTCGCGCGCGACCTCCGAGTAGACGGCCCGCACGGATTCCATGTCCGCCTCCGTGAGGACGCGGGCGGTGAGGCCCTCTGCGCGCACCCCCGTGTCGAGGTGATCGAGCACGACGCTCACGTGGCTCGACTTGCCCGCGCGCTCGTAGCCCGCGCGGCGGTAGAGCGTCTGCGTGGCCGGATACAGCGAAGAGAGCGGGACCCCGCGCGCCGCCAGCTCCCGAACATGCTCCTGCATGAGGACCTTTCCGAGCTGCTCGGATCGTCGCTCCAGCGCCACCCCCACCCCCGCGACGCCGATCGTGGGCACGGAGCGGCCCCCGAAGAATTGGCCCATGGGGATCTGCACGAGGACGGCGACCGGGACAGCGCCGTCACGGAGCACGCGGATGTTCTCCCGGCCCGAGCGGTCGAACCACTCCCCGACGTCGGCGGGAGGAAACCCGAAGGCGGTCCCCAAGATCTCGCCGAGGGCGGGCTCGTCACCTTCGCGAAACGGCTCGTAGTTCATGCGCCTCGAGTGCGGAAGTATGCCGGACCTACGGCCCGCGATTGGCAAGCCTGACGTCTTGGATACCATGCTCCGCCATGACGAGCGGTCTGAGCCACGGTCTGGGTTGGCGGCGCGAGCCCCCCGATTTTCGAGACATCACCTTCGACTCCCACGAAGTTCAAGGGATCCTGCGCATCTCCAACTCCTACAAAGCCGTCTCCCAGCCGAACGCGGTCTTGCCCGCGAGCGTCGAGCTCAGGAAATGGTGCACCCGCGTGCGGGACCAAGGGCCGCTGCACTCGTCGACGGCGTTCGCGGTGACGGGGCTGATGGAGTACTACGAGCGGCGCGCGTTCGGACGGCATCGCGACTACTCGGAGCTGTTCCTCTATCGGACCACGCGCGATCTGATGGGGTACGACCACGACATCGGCGCGGATCTGCGGACGACGTTGCGGGCGCTCCAGACCTTCGGCGTCCCTTCCGAGAACCTCTATCCGTACGACATCCACAAAGCCCAGGCCGTCCCGCCGGCCTTTTGTTACGGGTTCGCGGATGCGCATCGGACGCTGAAATACTTCCGGCTGGACGACCCGGAGCTCTCCGGGAAGGAGGTCCTCCTCAACGTCCGCAAGTGCCTGGCGGCGAGGATGCCCTCCGTCTTCGGGCTCAGCATCTACACCTCGTTCCCCCTGATCGGAGAGGGCTCCGAGATCACCATGCCCGAGCCGGGCGAGCAGCACGTGGGCGGCCACGCGCTGTTGGCGGTGGGCTACGACGACGAGCGCATGATCGGACCAGACCAAGGAGCCGTGCTCGTGCGCAACTCCTGGAGCGCGCAATGGGGCGAGCGCGGCTACGCGTGGATGCCCTATCGCTACATCGAGCAGAAGCTCGCGGTCGACTTCTGGTCGCTCATCCGTCCCGACTTCGTGAACACGGATCTCTTCAATTGAGGAGCGAGCGGGCAAGGCCGCTCAGCGACCGATCACCCGCACCGTGACGCGCACCACCCCGTCCCTCAGCATGCCGAGCTGGGCGGCGGCGGCGCGCGAGAGATCGATGATGCGCGAGCTCTTGCCGAAGGGGCCGCGGTCGTTGATGCGAACGCGGACGGAGCGTCCATCCTCGCGGGTGACCTCGACGATCGTGCCGAACGGCAGCGTGCGATGGGCGGCGGTGAGCGCGCCCGGCTCGTATCGCTCTCCGTTCGCGGTGCGGTGACCAGCGAGGGCGTCGGCGTAATAGGTCGCGAGGCCCCTCTGGCCGCCCTCGACCGCGGACGCGGTGCGGGGCTCGTATCGCTCTTCGCAGCCGGGCAGCGCGGTGAAGAGGATGATCGGGAGGAGGCTCCGCGCGGCCCATCGAAGTCCGACCAAGCAGCGCGGTCTTCGGTGTAGTGTCGCTCGAGACATGGCGTCATCGTACGGCGATTGGGAGCCGGTGATCGGGCTCGAAGTCCACGCTCAGCTCCTCACCCAGACGAAGCTGTTCTGCGCCTGCGCCACGAGCTTCGGCGACCCTCCGAACGTGCACACGTGCCCGGTGTGCCTCGGCCTCCCTGGCGCCCTGCCGGTGTTGAACGACGGGGCGGTGGCGATGGCGGTGAGGGCCGCGCTCGCCCTCGGGTGCTCCATCGCGAAGCGGAGCATCTTCGCCCGGAAGAACTATTTCTATCCGGACCTCCCGAAGGGCTATCAGATCAGCCAATACGAAGAGCCGTTCGCGACGGGGGGAGCGGTCCCGATCGAGATCGAAGGGGCGGCGAAGCGCCCGAGGCTCGTGCGCATCCACATGGAAGAGGACGCGGGCAAGAACCTCCACTTGGGGGGCCGCTCCGTCGTGGATCTGAATCGCGCCGGCACCCCCCTCATCGAGATCGTCGGCGAGCCCGATCTGCGCTCCGGGGCCGAGGCAGCCGAGTATCTGAAGAAGCTCCGCGAGGTGCTGATGGCCCTCGGCGTGAACGACGGCAACCTCGAGCAGGGCAGCTTCCGATGCGACGCCAACGTCTCCGTGCGCCGCGCCGGCACCGAGAAGCTCGGGACGCGTACGGAGCTGAAGAACATCAACTCCTTTCGGTTCGTGGAGGACGCCATCGACGTGGAGGCGCGGCGCCAGATTGCCCTCCTCGAGTCGGGGGGAAGGCTCACCCAGCAGACGCGCGGATACAACGCGGACAAGCGCGAGACTTACCTGCTGCGCGACAAGGAGAACGACGCCGGGTATCGGTACTTCCCCGATCCGGACCTCCCCGCCCTCGATCTCTCGGACGCGTTCGTGGCCGAGCAGCGGGCGAAGATGGCGACCCTCCCCGACGAGCGTCGAGCGCGGTGGGAGCGAGAGCTCGGGCTCACCCGCTACGCGGCGGCGGTGCTGACGGGTCACCCTCGCGTCGCCGAGCTCTTCGAGGACGCGGTCCGGATCGCCAAGGAGAAGAGCCCCGATCTGGAGCCGGTGAAGATCGCCAATTTCGTCCAGACGGAGGTCCTCTCGGGGGTGACGACGCGCGGGTTGGAGGCGACGTTCCCCGTGAACGCCGAGCAGATCGCGGGGCTTCTCGCGCTCGTGCAGAAGAGGACGATCAGCGGCAAACAAGCGAAGGACGTCTTCACGAAGATGGCGGGCACGAGCAAGAGCGCGGACGACGTCGTCGCGGAGGAAGGGCTCGCGGTGATGGGGGACGCCTCCGAGATCGAGGCGCTCGCCCGCAAGCTGGTGACCGAGAACCCCAAGCAAGCGTCGCAGTATCGGGCCGGCAAGACGAACCTGCTCGGCTTCTTCGTCGGTCAGATCATGCGCGCGACGAAGGGCAGCGCGGATCCGGCGGTGGTGAACGAGGTGCTCGCCCGCGTCCTCTCGGAGCAGCCGTCGTGAAGGTCTCGCCGGCGTTCGACCTTCGCTTCGGGGCGCGCACGGCCGCCTTCGCCGCCCTCACCGTCGGGACGATCGGCCGCTATGAGGTCGAGCGGCGCGGCCTCGACGGGCCCGGCGACGAGGCGCTCGTGACCTCGACGATGCGCACCTTCGGCACCCGGATGTGCCGCATCTTCGGGATCGATCTCGACGTGGAGGGGATCGATCCGCGCGGCTTCGAGCCGGCGAAGGACGGGCGCGGCATCGGGAGGGTCTTCATCTCCAATCACCGATCGAGCCTCGATATCTTCGTCACCCTCGCCCTCTTCGAGGGGAGGCTCGTGAGCCGCGCGGATCTCGCGAGCTGGCCCCTCGTGGGGAAGGGCGCGAAGAAGGCGGGCGTGCTCTTCGTCGATCGCGACGATCGCCGATCCGCGGCCAACGTCCTCCATCAGATGATCGACCGCGTGCAGCGGGGGATCGGCGTCATCATCTTCCCGGAGGGCACGACGTACGAAGGGGACGAAGTGCGGCCATTCAAGCCGGGCGCGCTCGCGGTGGCGAGGAGGACGGGCTGCGAGATCGTGCCGATCGGCCTCGCCTACGCGGGCGGCACGACCGCCTTCGGAGACGAGAGCTTCCTCCACCACATGCGCCGGGTCGCAGGCGCGCCGAAGACGCGCGTGGCGGTCACGGTCGGAGCGCCGATCCGCGCCGAGACGAACGACACGGCCGCGCTCACCCGTGAGGCGCACGATCGCGTTCAGGCGCTCGTCATTCGGTCGCGGGCGCGGGCCGACGCGGGGCGGGCGACTTGACCAGCTTCGCCTTCGGCTTGGGCGCCGCCTTCGGCTTCGCGGCCTGCTTGGAAGCGGGAGGGGCCTTCTCGGGCACCGCCTTCTTGTTGGGCACCGCGCGCGCGACCGCGACCACGACCTTCGCGGCCGCGCCCGCCGCCTTCCCTGCCTCGTAGGCGTGGCGCGTCTTGAGCGCGCGCGAAGGCAAGAGCTCGGACTCTTGGGGGACCCTCTGGGCGAGGAAGATCGCGGCGTCGAGGCGGAAGAACTTCCGCTTGTGGTACCACTTGAGCGCGTCCTTGTTGTTCTGGGCGACCTCGAGCACGAGGTGGGTGCAGCCGTGGACGCGCGCGATCTGCTGGAGCTGATCCAGCATGTAGCTGCCCACGCCGCGGCCTTGATACTGGGGGTGCACCGCGAGCTCGTCGACGAAGAGCGGCCTCATCCCGCGCTTGTCGAAGTAGCGGGGGTTCATCCAGTTGTCGGCGCCGACCGGTGAATAGGAGCACTCCGCGTAGCCGACGATGTCCTTGCCGGACTCGAAGAGGAGCTGCTCGGTGTCCTCCGTGTCGTAGACCTCCATGAAGCGGGCCTTGGTGCGGGGGCGCTGGTACTCGAGGGTGCTCTTGTTCACGATGCGGAACACGAGCTTCAAGAACTCCCAAGTGCGATTGAGATCACGGCGGTGGATACGCCGGACGCTGATGATCTCGCCCGTTTCCTTCCGACGCGGCGTCTTCGGTGCGCTCATGATCCTTGGACCTCTTTCTTGAAGCGCGTCCAACCCTTGGTCGTGGCCGCCGCGAGCTCGGCGGCGGCGGTGCGAATGTCACGCTCGAGCGCGTCGTCGATCTTCAACGCGTCTCCCCCCGGGGCGGGGCCATCCGGCAGGGCCTTCTTGTGCTCGAGCGCGAGCACGAGCCCGGCCTCGTAGGCGAGGGCACGAAGATCCTCCGTGCCGAGCTTCTTGATCTTGGCCTCCTCGTAGTTCGAGAGCCACTCGTTCACCCAGAACTTCTTGTCCGGCAACAGGGCGGGCAAGAGGAGCTTCTTGTCGCCGGCCCGCTTCTGCTCCTCCCGGCGGGCGTCGGCGGCGCCGGAGGGAATGGCCTTGATGCAAGGGACCGCGGAGAGATCCGCGATCTCTTTGAGCTCCATTACGACGTCGTCGTTCGCCTCTTTGCTCCCCCCCTCGAGGACCACGAGGTACTTGCGGGTGAGGGCGCTCCCAATCCCGAGCTTCGTCCGGCCCACCTTCTTGATGGAGAAGAACCCGGCCGGCCGCGCGTCCTTGCCCTTCAGGGTCGCCGCGTAGGCGTCGACCTCGCTCTTCACGAGCTCCTCTTCCTTCGGGTCGATGGGCAGGAGGCTCTTCTCGACGAACGCGAGGAAGTCCGAGCGGTCCTTCTTGAACTTGGCGATGAGGGGCGCGACGAGCTTGGGGGGATCCTTCGGGAGAGACCCTCCATTCAGCCCCGCGCGATAGCCGCGGAACATCTCGCCAACGGCGACCGTCTCCTCCTCGGGAGAGAGACCCTGCATCCGCTCCGCGATCACGATCGACGTGGCGAGGCGCGTGAGATCCACGAAGGCGGGGCCGACCGAGGCGTCGTCGAAGTCGGCCAGGCCCCGGCCCAGGTCGCTGACCGCATATTGCTCGACGTGCGGGTCGCCGTGCAGCCGGACCTTGGGCGCGGACGCGAGCCGGGCGTCGAACCGTTTGCACACCGCGCGCGCGAAGAGGCGCTGGGTGAACCGGAAGTACGCGTGGGGCGAGTCGGCGATGCGCCCCACCAGCTCGGGGTTGCCCTTGAAGTCGAAGCTCGTGGGGTCGACGTCGAGGTCCCCGAGCGGCTCCAGCTTCGGCACCTCCACCGCGGCCGAGCCGCTCGGGATGACGGTCGGCAGAGGGGCAGCGCTCCCGCTCGAGACCGCCTCGCTCGACTGCATCGGCGTCTCGGTGGTGGGGGTCGAGCAAGCAGAGAGGAAGAGGAGGCCGGCGATGAGCGCGCGCACGGGCGCAGCATATCGAGAAGGGCCGCGCTCCGTCGCGGGAGAATCCATCGAAGCAGCGGCCCATCGTGCGCTATGACACGGGCGTGGCGTCATACGAGGACACGCTCGTCTCGGGGTTCATCGATCGGATCTGTGGCCACGGCGTAACCGACGTCCGAGGCGGTCCCGTGCTCGGCGTTCGGGAGACCGACACCGCGCCCGCCCATCGCGTCATCGCGCTCTCCCGCGTGCTCGGGGATCGGGTCGAGCGCTCGTCCTTCCTCGTCACCGCCGGCTTCGGCACCCGGCCGCTCGGCGCCGTCGAGCCAGGGAGCCTCTCTCGATTCGAGCTCATGGCGTGGGTCGACGAGATCGCGTTGCCAGGGCTCTCGCCGCCGGATGTCCTCGCCGCGCTCTCGACCCTCGGGCGGATCGTCCACTCCATGGCGACCCCGGGCGCGCCCCCTTGGCACGCCGGGCACACCATCAACCTCCCCGACGAGGGTCTCGCGGGGTGGAATCGCTTCCTCCTCGCGCGGGCGCTGCGCCCGGTCGAGACGGAGGTCGGTCCCGTCGACGTCGTGAGGGTGTTGCCCATTCACGAGGCCGAGGCGATCGAGCTGCGCGACAGCCCGGACATGATGGGAGGGTGGAGCCTCGTCACCCGCCTCGAGAATCAGGATCCGGCGGGGGTGATCGGGCGTTTTCGCAACCCGCCGGGGGGTCCGGCGCCCGTGCTTCGCGCGAGCCGGGTCGCGTTCGAGCCCGCCGGCGACACCCTGCGCGTGTTCATCGACGAGAGCCCATTTCGCACCAACGCGATGAGGGACGCCGTCATCGGGATGGACGCCGCCGGCCACCTGCTCGCGATCGAGCTCTTCGCTCACGATGGGCCGCGCGCGCTCGTCACCCTCGGGCCGCGCGCGGAGATCGTGCGCCGAGGGAGCGCGCGCGTCCTTCAAATGGACTCGGGCGGACTGCTCGTCACCATGGCGGAGAAGCGCGTCCGAGGCCACGAGCAGCATCCGCACGTGCCCTGGTCTCGCGGCGCGAAGTAGACTGTCGACCACGCATGCTCAGGCTCCGCATCGTCGCCGGGTCCATCGTCGCCGTCGTCTTCGCCTCCGGATGCGGAGGCGATTGCGACCCTCCGAGCGACGCCGCCGTGTTCGAGGTCGGGACGGGGGAGGAGTGCTTCGAGCGCTTCGAGGATCCGCCCGTGGTCACGGTGAACGAGGGTCCTCAAGGCGGCTATCACGTGTGGCTCGCGATTGGCTGCGCCGACTGCGGCACGTCGATCCACTTCCGCTATCGCGCCGTCGACAGCGCGACGGGGGAGGAGGCGGTGCCGCTCACGGAGTGGATCGAGCCGCTCGTCGGAGAGGCGTGGCCCCAGGTCGCGGGCATTCAAATGGGCCTCCCCGGCGGCCTCGACGATGACCGCGGGCCGCTCCCGGAAGGGACGGCCCTCGACGTCACGGTGGAGGCGCTCTCCGCGAACGGGGGTGAAGTCCTCCACACCCAATCGCTCTCGATCGTCCTCGGTCCTCGCCAGATCTGGAATCCGTGATGCGGGCGCTCTTGTCGGTCGTGGGGACGCGCGGGGACGTCCAGCCGGTGCTGGCCCTCGCCCTCGAGGTGCGCGCGCTCGGCCACGAGGTGCGGCTCGCGGTGCCGCCCAATTTCGTGGAATGGGCGACCCGGCTCCAATTCGAGGCGCGCCCGGTCGGCATCGAGATGCGCGCGCCGCGCCCGGGGGCGGCGGGGCCGCCCAATCCGCTCCCGGATTTGATTGGGGATCAGTTCGATTCAATCGCGGCCGCGGCGGAGGGCTGCGGCGTCATCCTCGGCGCCAACGCGCATCAATATGCCGCTCGATCGATCGCCGAGACGCGCGGCATTCCCTATGTCGACGCGCTGTACGCGCCCACCGCATTGCCCAATGACGAGAATCGTCGCGCCTGGAACGAGCGCGCCCTCGATCGGGTGAACCACCACCGGGCGCGCTTTGGCCTCGAGCCGATCGACGACGTCCTGACGCACGTCGTGACCGACCGTCCGTGGCTCGCCACCGATCCGGTGCTCGATGATTGGCCGGCGCGAAACGACCCGGGGATGGTCCAGACCGGCGCTTGGATCCTCCACGATTCGGAGCCGCTCTCCCCCGCCCTCGAAGCATTCCTCGATGGCGGTGAGCCGCCTGTCTACTTCGGCTTCGGGAGCATGCCGGTGCGACCGGACGCGAGCCGCTCCCTCATCGAGGCGGCGCGGGCGTGCGGCCGGCGCGCGATCGTCTCCGCAGGGTGGGGCGCGCTCTCGGTGATCGACGACGGCTCGGACTGCCTTCCCATCGACGAGGTGAACCAGCAGGCGCTCTTTCCTCGCGTCGCCGCGGTCGTGCATCACGGGGGCGCGGGCACGACGCTCACCGCGGGCCGGGCTGGCATTCCTCAGCTCGTCGCGCCGATGTTCAGCGACCAGCCCTATTGGGGGAGCCGCGTGAGCGCCCTCGGCGTCGGCGCGTCGCTCCCGTTCTCGGAGCTCACGAAGGACGCGGTGGTGAAGGCGCTCGGCGCGATCCTCACGCCGTCCGTCTCGGCGCGCGCGCGCGAGGTCGCGGGGACGATCAGAGGCGATGGCGCCCTCGAGGCGGCGCGGCGATTGATCGCCGCCGCCCCCTGAACGTCAAGCTTCGGCGGCGATCGCCGCGACGTCCTCGGCCGACAAATGGATGCGGCGGGCGGCCCAGTTCTCTTCGAGGTGCTCGACGGAGCTCGTGCCGGGGATCGGCAGGATGACGGGCGAGCGGGCGAGCAGCCACGCGAGGGCGATCTGCGCGGGGGACGCCTCGTGGCGCGCGGCGACGCGCGCGAGGACGGGCTTCTCCTTCGCGACCCCGCCGATGGCGAGCGGGAAATAGGGCAGGAACGCGATTTTCTTTCGATTGCATAGCTCGAGCACCCCCTCCGGGTCCTCGACCTCCGAGTGGGTGAGCTTCGCGATCGCGCCGCCCCCACCCGAGACATTGAACATGTTTTGGACGGCGACGATCGGCGTGCGGGCGAGGGCCTGCTCGATCTCTCGTTGCCCCACCGTGCTGAGGGCGAGGTGGCGGATCTTGCCCTCGCGCTGGAGATCGATGAGCGCGTCGAGCGACTCCAAGAACGGCACTCCCGAGGAGGCCATATGGCGAAGGTGGACGACGTCGAGGCGCTCGAGGCGGAGGCTGCGGAGATCCTCCTCCGCTCCTCTCCGGAGCTCCTCCGGCCGGAGGGCAGGCGCCCAGCTCTTGTCCGGCAGGCGCTTGCCGCCGAGCTTGGTGGCGATGACGAGCTCGCGCGGATAGGGGTGGAGCGCCTCCGCGATGAGCCGGTTCGCGACGAGCGGCCCATAGAACCAAGCGGTGTCGATGAAGTCGATCCCCAGCTCGACGGCGCGCCTCAGCACGCTCCGCGCGCGGTCGCGATCGTCGGGCTCACCCCACACGTCTTTTCCGGGCAGGCGCATCGCGCCGTACCCCATTCGATTCACCTCGAGATCACCGAGACGGATGGTGGCGGGCGCGTGGGCGAACGCATCGTGACGGGTCGATTGGCTCATGATCGGGATGGTGCGCCAAGTCGACGCGCCGTGCTTGGGCGAAGTTGGCGCGCATAGAGCCCCGGCGAGATACCGACGATGCGGCGGAAATGTCGATGGAGCTGGCTCTCGTCGCAGAAGCCGACGGCGTGAGCGGCCTCCGCGACGAGCACGCCGCGCTGGAGCATCTCGCGAGCGCGAGACACCCGCAGGTGCATCAAGTACTCGTACGGCGGCACCCCGACCTCGGCGCGGAAGGCGCGCACGAGGTGGAACTTGTCGAGGGCGGCGTGCTCCGCGACGTCGTCCAGGGTCACCTTCGCGTCCAGCGCTTCTCTCAGGAAGGCGCGCGCACGATGGACGGCGCGCGGCGCGCGCCGGAGGGCGGCCCCGTCGCCCGCGATGACGGCGCTCAGCGCCTCGGCGACGCGCGTCGTGCGCTCGAGGTCGGTCGCGTCCTCCCGGACCAACGCGTCGTGCATGGCGAACGCGGCCGCCGCCTCCGGCTCACCGGGGGCGAAGGCGGCGGCCTTGAAGCGGGCCGAGCCGCGCGCGCCCATCGCGGCCGCGGCGGCGTCGACGAGCTCGCGCGCGAAGACGGCGCCTTGGAGGGTGAACGGCTCGTGGACGCGGACACCGCGGTGGACCTCACCGGGCTCCTTGAGCTTGAGCGAGCCGGCGACGTGGGTCCGAACCCCGCCTCGATACCAGCCGTCGAACGCCCCCTCGTAGATCACCACGAGAGCGAAGCCCTCCGAGTAGGTCGTCCTCGCTCGGTCCTCCCTCTCCACGCGCAGCATCCCCGTCACCGACGGGGTGCTCGGTCGCCAAAACCGAACGCGGCGCGCCTGCTCGAGCGAGAGCACGCCTCGAGTGTAGCGAGAGAGGCGATCCGCGCTTGGGCGATCTTGGCGGCGCTCCCGCTGAGCTCGCCCAATCAGGGCGACGCGGGGAGCCCGTACGCGTCGAACAGCGTGGACTGTCCCTCCACACCCTCGTCCTGGCGAGCGTCGACCCCGAAATGGACCTCGAAGCTCTGCGCGACCAGCTCGGGGGCATCCTTCGTGAGGCACGCCACGCTCGTGTCGCCCGCGAGGGCGTCGAGCACGAGCGAGTCACCGTCGCGCCGGATGCGGAGCGTGTCCACCACGTCCGCCGCGTCGATGTCCTGGGAGGAGACCTCGGTCCCGACGATGAAGCGGACCGTGCCCGGCCGATAGGCGACCTCGATCCGCTCCGTCGGGGAGACGAACGCGAAATAGCTGAAGGTGCCCTCGGCGGCGGAGAACAACGTCATCTGCCCGTTGCACGCGGCGTCGAGCGCGGCCGCGTCGTCGTCGAATTTGGCGTCTGTCTTCGCGCCGCTCTTCGCGGCGATCCGGATGCATCGATCCGCGCTGCCGCACGCGGCCACGCTCAGCGGATTGGCGAGCACCGGCACCGGATCGATGTCGAAATCGATCGGCGCGAGCAGGCACCCCGTCGCGGGCACCTCGGTCGGGCACTCCGGCGTCGTCTCCCCTTCGACCTGGAACTTGTCGAAGTCGAGGCACGCCGCGACGAGCGTGAGGGAGGCGAGGGCGAGGGCGACGCGGGGGCGCGCCAAGGAATGCATGGCGGCATTTTCGACGCGTCTGCCCGGCCGCCACAAGGGGTTTCGCAGCTTCCGCTCTCGGCGGCTACTTCGACGATGGCGTCCGGCGTGGCTTGAGCTCGTCTCGGCTCTTCGCCATCGCGCCGAGGAAATCGCGGTTCATCCGCGCGATGAACTCGACGCTGATCTCCTTGGGGCACGCCGCTTCGCACTCGTAGTGGTTCGTGCAGTGGCCGAACCCTTCGGCGTCCATCTGCGCGACCATCTTGCGCACGCGCTCCTGACGCTCCGGCTGGCCCTGCGGCAAGAGCCCGAGGTGAGCGACCTTCGCGGCGACGAAGAGGCTCGCGGAGGCGTTGGGGCACGCGGCCACGCACGCGCCACAGCCGATGCATTGCGCCGCATCCATCGCGAGGTCCGCGTCGACCTTGGGGACGAGGATCTCGTTCGCGTCGCGAGGGGCGCCGCTCCGGACGGAGATGTAACCGCCCGCCTGGATGATGCGATCGAACGCGCTGCGATCGACGACGAGGTCGCGCAGGACGGGGAACGCGTCGGCGCGCCACGGCTCCACGACGATCTCGTCGCCGTCGTTGAACTTGCGCATGTGGAGCTGACACGTGGTCGTCGCGTCTTGGGGGCCGTGCGGCTCGCCGTTGATGACCACCCCGCACGTGCCGCAGATCCCTTCGCGGCAGTCGTGATCGAAATGGATGGGCTCCTCGCCCTTCGCGAGGAGCCGCTCGTTCACGACGTCGAGCATCTCCAAGAAGGACATGTGCTCGCTGATGTCCTTCGCTTCGTATTTTTCGAAGTGACCTTGGTCGCTTCGGTTCTTCTGGCGCCAGACGTGGAGCGTGAGGTTCATGACTATTTGTAAGAACGCTGGGAGGGCTTCACGAACTCGAAATTGAGATCTTCGCGGAGGAGCTTGGGCTTGCTCAGGTTGCCCGTGTGCGACCAGGCCGCGACGAACTGGAAGTCCTCGTCGTTGCGCTGCGCTTCCCCTTCTTCCGTGGTGTGCTCGACGCGGTAGTGACAGCCGCACGACTCGTCGCGGGTGAGGGCGTCGATGCACATCAGCTCGCCGAGCTCGAGGAAGTCGGCGACGCGGCCCGCCTTCTCCAGCTGCTGGTTGAGCTCCCCGGAGGTGCCCCCCACGTGCAGGTTCTCCCAGAACTCCGCGCGCAGCGCGGGGATCCGCTGGAGCGCCTCTTTGAGGCCCTTCTCGCTCCGCGCCATCCCGCACTGGTTCCAGATGATCTGACCGACCTCGCGGTGGAAGGAATCGGCGGAGCGCTTGCCCTTGATGGAGAGGAGCTTGTCGAGCCGACCCTGGACCTCGGCCACGGCCGCCTTCGCCTCCGGGTGCGTCTCATCCATCTTCTTGCCCTTGAACGAGGCCAGGTAGTTGCCGATCGTGTTCGGCAGCACGAAGTACCCGTCGGCGAGGCCCTGCATGAGCGCGCTCGCGCCGAGCCGGTTCGCCCCGTGATCGGAGAAGTTCGCTTCCCCCGCGACGAACAGGCCGGGGATCGTGCTCATCAGGTTGTAGTCGACCCAGAGCCCGCCCATCGTGTAGTGCGTGGCCGGGTAGATGCGCATCGGCACGACGTACGGGTCTTCGCCGGTGATGCGCTCGTACATCTGGAAGAGGTTTCCGTAGCGCTCCTCGACCTTGTCCTTGCCCAGCCGATTGATGGAGTCGCGGAAATCCAGGTACACGCCGCGACGCTCGGTTCCGACCATGGGCCCGACGCCGCGACCGTCGTCGCACATCTCCTTCGCGCGGCGAGAGGCGATGTCGCGCGGCACGAGGTTGCCGAAGCTCGGATAGATGCGCTCGAGGTAGTAGTCGCGATCCTCTTCCGGGATCTTGTTGGGATCCTTGTTGCAGTCCTCGGCCCGCTTGGGGACCCACACGCGGCCGTCGTTGCGCAGCGACTCGCTCATCAGGGTGAGCTTCGATTGATAGTCGCCCGCTTGGGGGATGCAGGTCGGGTGGATTTGGGTGAAGCACGGGTTGGCGAACAGGGCGCCCTTCTTGTGAGCGCGCCAGATCGCCGTCGTGTTGCAGCCCTTGGCGTTGGTCGAGAGATAGAAGACGTTGCCGTAGCCGCCCGTCGCGAGCACGACGACGTCGGCCATGAAGGCCTGGACCCGGCCGTTCGCCATGTTGCGGCAGACGATGCCGCGCGCGACCCCGTCGACGACGACGACCTCCATCATCTCGTGGCGGGTGAACTGCTTCACGGTGCCCGCCTCCACCTGCCGCTCGAGGGCCTGGTAAGCCCCGAGGAGGAGCTGCTGCCCCGTCTGGCCTCGCGCGTAGAAGGTCCGGGAGACCTGCGCGCCGCCGAACGAACGATTGTCGAGCAGCCCGCCATACTCGCGGGCGAAGGGGACACCCTGGGCCACGCACTGGTCGATGATGTTGACGCTCACCTCGGCGAGGCGATGGACGTTCGACTCCCGCGCGCGGAAGTCCCCGCCCTTCACCGTGTCGTAGAAGAGGCGGTACACGCTGTCGCCGTCGTTCTGATAGTTCTTCGCGGCGTTGATCCCGCCCTGAGCGGCGATCGAGTGAGCGCGGCGCGGGCTGTCTTGGTAGCAGAAGACAGCGACGTTGTAGCCGAGCTCCCCGAGCGTCGCGGCGGCGGCCCCGCCCGCGAGGCCGGTGCCGACGATGATGATGTCGAACTTGCGACGGTTCGCCGGGTTCACCAGCTTCATCGCGAAGCGGTGGCGGGACCAGCGCGACTCGATCGGCCCCGTCGGGCAATTGGCCTGGGTGATGCGGTCGGCTTCGAGGATGGTGTTCGAGGGAGCCATCAGCGCACCACCCCTGCGAGGACCGAAAGCGGCATGATGATGTTTCCGGTGGCGACCCCGAGCCCGATCGCCTGCGGCAGCATCCGAATGATGGGCTGGTATCGGGGGTGATTGATCCCGAGCGTTTGGAAGAGGCTCGAGGCGCCGTGGTAGAGGTGGAAGCCGAGCGCGACCTGGGCGGCGAGGTAGATCGCGGTGACCCACGGGACGCTGAACCCGTGGACGAAGTTGCCGTACGGGTCCGTCGCCGAGTGGGTGTAGTTGCCCATCGCCACCCCCGGCCACGTGAAGTGGGCGAGGTGATAGAGGATGAAGAGGGCGAGGGCGGGCCCGCCGTAGCGCATCGTGAGGGCGGCCGTCGTCGTCGTTCGATAGTGGCGTTGCCGGTACCCGACGCCGCGGGCGCGGGCGGACGCGGCGACCAGCGACAACGACACGAGCACGTGGAGGACGAGGCTCACGAGGAGGGTGAGCCGGACGCCCCACAACAGCGCGGGCGTCCCCTTCAGCGTCTCGGCGTAGTGGTTGAACCGCTCCCGGCCGAGGAAGACCTGAAGGTTGCCCAGCATGTGGACGATCACGAAGCCGTAGAGGACGACCCCGGTGACGGCGACGATGGCCTTCTTGCCGATGGTCGTGTCGTAGAGACTGAGCGTCTTTTGCATGAGGCTCTCGCGCGATGCGCTTCTTACCGAAATCCTTGGCTACGCAATAGGGCTGAACGCGCCGTACGACAACCGGATCGACGCACCGCAAGCGGTGCACACGCGAATCCTCACGCGAACGCGCCGTGAATCCCCGACTCGATCCGCTTGAAGCCGCCCTTGCCATCGGGGGTGAGGGTCGTGTCGTCGTAGGCATCGACCCACGCCTCGTGCACGACGATCTCGGCGTCTCCGTCCCCGTCCATGTCGAGCGCGGCGACGGGCCTGAAGATCATCGGATCCCAGACGCTCATCGCGCACTCTGCACGCGTCTGCTTGGCGTCGCACGGGAGCTCCTCGTGCTCGAGGACCCAGCCGCTCGCGTCGAGCCGGAATACGCTGAGCGCTCGTCCGCCGACCACGACGCGCGGCCGCTGCCCGTCGAGCTGGAACGCGAGCATGCGGGACGCCACGGCCGGATCGCGCTTCTTGCTCTGGGCCTTGGGGAGCTTCCTGTCGCGGGCGCCGACGAGCTTCTCGAGCCGCTCGAGCTCGGGCTTGCTCGGCTGATAGGCCCGGATGGCGGCGGGGGTGTACTTGCCGCGGACGAAGATGCCTGCGCCCTTCTTGCCCGAGGTGCGCGTCATCGCGAGCTCGTCGCAGTTGGTGACGTCGTAGCGCTCGGCCCCGGAGACGTGGGCCGTGCCCACCACCCGGCCGAGCGAGTCGAGGGTCTTCCACGCCCCGCGGCGCTCGCCCCACGTGCGGCACGCTCCCGCTTCCGGCTCGGCGAGCGTGCCCGACTGCACCTTCGCGAGCGGGCCGTGAGGATCGAGGCCGAGGAACCGCGTCGTCTCCGCGCGGGCGGGCGCGGACTTCGCGCGGGCTCGGTGATGGCCTCGGGCCTCGGCCGAGCCGGCGACGGCGAGCAGCATCGCGAGCGATGCGAGGAGGAGGGGCCGCTTCATCAGCGCTCGCCTTACCACCCGCGCGGGCGAAGCGACCAATTCGTGACGGAGGCGGTCCCCTCGACGCTCAGTGGCCGCAGGCGGCCTCGGCCGCGCTCATCTCTTCGTCGCACGTCGTGTCGAACGACACCGCGAGATCGGAGCCGGACGAGCACCTCCACGTCATCTGGGCCCGGCACTGGAACGAGTCGGCGGTAGCGTCTGCGCACGCGCCCGATTTGGCTGCTTGGAGCGCGCAGAGCTCCTTGCAGTCGGCGACGATCGCCTCGGTGCAGCCCATCCCCTCCCCCTGAGCGTCGCACAGACCTTCGCACGCCTCGACCACGGCGCTCGGCGTAGCGCTCGCTCCGCCCTCCCCCTCCGGATCGCCTTCCCCACAACCCGTCGCCGCGACGACGAACACGAGCCAACTCCCGACCGCGCGCTGCGCAGAGCTCATCATGACGTTCCCTCCAACTCATCTGATGACTATACGAATCGCGGCAGCGGCACAATTGACAAAGTCATCTGATGACCTTATCTATCCGGCGCATGGCCGTGCCCGTCCAAAAGGTTCGTCGCAGCCGCCTGTCGGATCAGGCGGCGGCCGAGCTCAAGCGCCTCATCGCGACCGGGATCTACGGAGGCGGGTCGCGCCTCCCCGCCGAGCCCGAGCTCGCGGAGCAGCTCGGCGTCACCCGCCTCACCGTCCGGGAGGCCCTCTCCCAGCTCGAGGCGGCCGGCTTCACCCAGGCGCGTCACGGCAGCGGGACGTACGTCGTCGACACGGCAGAGATCCCGACGCTCGGTCTCTTGTCGGAGCTCCTCGGCGCAGGGCGGAAGCTCGCCAAAGAGGAGTACCTCGGCCTCATGGAGCTCCGGGCCGTCGTCGTCGCCGGGTTCGTCGACGCCATGGTCGAGCGCGCGAGCCCGGCCGATCTCGCCGAGCTCGACCGCATCGTCGCCGAGGAGAAGGCGATGCTCGGCGCTCGACCCCCGCGCGGCGAGGGCCGACCGAGGCGGCTCGCCGAGCTCGACTACGAGCTCAACCTCGTCCTCGCGCGGGCGAGCCAGAACTTCTTCTACGGGCTCCTGATCCGCTCGGTGCGGGCGGTGCACGTCGAGCTCGGGACGATCATCTTCGAACAGAACCAGGACGACGCCGCGATCGTGGGGACCCATGAGGCGATCGTCGCGGCCCTGAAGGGGCGGAAGGTGGGCTCCGCTCGCAAGAGCGTGGGCGCTTACCTGGAGGGCGGCTCCGCGCTCGTCCGCGCCTGGGCCCGGAAGGAGAGGGAAGACCGGCCGCGCCTTCGATCGGTGCGCGGGCGCCGGCCATCGGCACGGAAGGGGGACGAAGAATGAAGGCGCGAATTCTGATTGGGCTGCTCTCGATTGGCGCGGCGCTGACCGCGAACACCGGCTGCAGCGCGCCCGCCGGACCGGACCAGGCGGAGACGTCGCCGAACGACGCATCGGAGGCAGGCGGGTCGGAGACCGGCGGGGCGGCGACGGGCGACAGCGGTGGCGCGGCGACGGGCGAGAGCGGAGGCGGAGGCGCAGGCGGCGCCGACCCTGGGCCTCGCCCCACGCGCGTCGTGCTCCTCGTGCCTGGCACGACGATCACCGGCGACTACTTCGACGATATGGCGGCCAAGCTCGAGCGCGACGGCTTCCAGCCCGTCGTCTACGAGCCGCCCGACTTGCTCACGGAGAGCCTTACCATCGGCGCGCAGCGCATCTCGGACGAGATCGACGCGGTCTTGGCCGAGCGCGGTCAGCAGAAGGTCCACGTCGTGGCCGAGTGCAATGGGGGCGTGGCGACCCGCTATTCGCTCCAGGTGCTCGGCGGGGCGGAGCGGGTGGACCAATTGGTGACCTTCGTCTCCGCTCACCACGGGACTTGGCTCTCTCCCGTCGGTGATTGGGCCTCCGGCTTCGACTCGCTCGCCGATATCACTCCCGGCAGCCCGTTCCTGGAGCAATTGAACAGCGCGCCGTTTCCCGCCGGCCTCCGAATGACCAGCATCTACTCCTGCAACGACGAGCTCATGTTGCCCTACGACACGTCCGTCGTGGACGGAGCTACGAACGTGCTCTTCTGCGACCACTACGTCGGCCACTTCGACGGCTTCTGGGATGCGGTCGTCTACGACCGGATCCTCGCGTCGCTTCGAGGCGAAGGCGACCAGGCGCCCACCCAGTACTGACGAGCCTTCCAAAGGCGCGGGGTCCCACGTATGAGTTCATGAATGCCGATGCGTCTACGAAACGTCCTCGCTCCGTCGTTGGTCCTGCTTTCGCTGTGCTCCTGCAATGGCGACGCGAGCAGCTCGGGCAGCAGCAGCGCGAAGACGACGACGACCCAGAGCGCATCCAAGGCTTCGTCGGCGAAGGGCGCCTCGAGCGCGAAGGCTTCCGCGTCGGCGGCGGCGTCGCCAGGGCCGAGCGCGAGCGCCGCTGCCCCCGGCGCCGCCGAGCCCGGCGATCCGCCTTTGAAAGAGGTCCGCACCCTGGATGGCCGATACAGCATCCTGTTGCTCGAGAACGCGCACGACGGCTCCGCCGACCCGGGCGGATTGAAGGACGAAGGCGTGGTCGCGCTCGGCGAGAAGAGCGGCTACACCGAGGGCGAGAAGATGTTCGGGCAAACCGTCCAATGGATGGTCTTCAACGACGAGCCCCACGCCCGCGCGATGCTCGCGTCGAATCGGCCCAAGAAGAGCGAGGCGTGCGAGGGCGCGGGGGACCTCAAGAACGAAGAGGTCAAGGGCCCCGACGGCGCGACCGGGTACGAGGTTTGGTCCTGCGCCACGAAGGAGGGCCTCACCGTCACCGCCGAGCGCACCGTGCTCATCGGGAGGACGCTCTACACCGTCCGGCTCATCCAATACGGCAAAGCCCTCTCCCCCGCGCTCGCAAAGCGGATCTTCGATTCGTTCAAGATCGACGTCGAGACCACCAAGAAGCTCGAAGCGGGCGGAGCAGCGCCGGCCGGGAGCGCCGCGCCCAGCACGAGCGCTGCGCCCAAGGCTGGTCATTGAGCGAGTCGCCGCGCTTCGTCGACGCGACGTCGAGCGGAGATCTCGACGAGCGATATCACCAGATCGTCGAGTCGATTCGCCCTGTCGCCGACGTCGTGGAGGCGCGGCCCTTCAGCGGGCTCCTCCTCTCGCTCACGCTGGAGATCGACCCGGGCCGCCTCGGCGCGCTCCGCGACGCGCTGGCGGGCGTCGGCGTCGCTATCGACGACGTGGCGAGAGCAGCGTTCGAGGCCGCGCACCCAAGCGGCGGGCGATCGACGATGATGCTCTCGATCCGCTTCTCGGAAGGGTCCGCCGACACCAGGCGGGTCGTGCCGCGCGTGCCGGGTTGAGCTACCGTAAGGTTCCTCCGCTCCCAGCGTTCTGCCGCTCACGATGCGCGTCTCCACTGCGGTCTCCTTCGGCCTCGCCGCCGGCTCCCTCCTCGTCTTGGAGGGGGAAGCACACGCGGACCCGCCTCCCCCGCTCGTGCGCGCGACCGAGGAGGTTGCCCCTCCGCCGCCCCCTGCCCCCGTCGCCCAGGCCGTCAATCCGCCGCCCAAGGAGCGAAAGCGCTGGTACGGCTGGCAGATCCTCGCGCTCCACGGCGTCACCGACGCCATTACGACGGGAGCGTTCTTCGTCTCGTACGCGAGCCAGGCCGGCGGACTCGTGATGACGATGAGCGCGATCGCGGGCCGGTCGATCGGGTCGTGGGTGATCGAATCGGTCCACGACAATCGGGGCTACCTGCCCGCCCTCGCGAACTTCGCCGCTCCGTTGGTAGGCGCGGGGCTCTTCGTGCCTCTCTTCGCGAAGGAGCGAAAGGCCGACGAGGACATCGCCCCCGGCGTCGGTCAGGGCTTGGCCCTCGGCGCGATCGTCGGCGGCTCGCTCGTGACCGCCGTCGAGGCGTCCCTCCTCTTCGACCACGACACGCGGCCCGTCGAGATCGGGCTCTCCCCGACGGGGGCTTCCGTGCGCGTCTCGTTCTGACGGTCTGCGAGCGAGAGCTTCAGCTCAGTTTGTCACGCAGCTTCTTCAATTTCGCGACGGCGTCGTGCAGGGCCTCGCGCGTCGTCTCGGAGACCTTCGCCGCCGCCTGCTCCACCTCCAAGATCTGGGGCTCGAGCTTCCGCCACTCGTCTTTGATCTCCATCCCCGCGAGATGAACCTTGAGCCGAACCTCGTCTCGCAACGTCGTGAGATCATCGAGGCCGCTCTTGATGTCGCGCTTCAACTGCTCGGTCATTTCGCTCATGACGGCCCAGCTCCGCAAGCCCCGTACCAAGGGCGATATCCGCTGAATTCGCCGCCGCGCCGCTCCCGGTGAACAGCGCTTTGCGTCGCGCGGTGAACGAGCTGCGTGGCATTGCGCCCGTGGCGTCGATGAATCCAAGCCCCGGACTCGAGGAGCGCCTCGAGCACTACGGGTGACTTGCGCTCCAACGAGGCGGATCCCAGAGGCCATCGGAGGACTTGCCCGTGGCCTTCTTCAGGGAGGCTTCGATGATCGCGTCGACCTTCTCCGGCTTCACGAGATCGGCGAGCATCATCATGCCGAGGGAGGCGCCGAGCACGAACAGCTTCCATTTGCCCTCCTCCTTCCGCGCCTGCACCGAAAGGTTGAGCATCCCCGTGTCGACCCAGATCTTCGCCTCCTCCGCGTCTCCTTCGATGCGATCGATCCGGCCGAGGGCGGTCGGCTCGAAATGGAGCTGCACGGGAGGGGGAATGGCGAGGAGGACTTCGCCCGGTGAGAGGCGCGCCAATACATCGGGCGCGATCGTCGCGCGGAGCAGCAGCACGAACAGCTTGTCGGCGGCGTCCAGCGCGCGCACCTCCGACGCAGGGGCGGTGAGGGCCGTCTGCTTGCGCCGCTCGATGAACGCGACGGTGTCGCGCGCCATGATCGTGTCGAGGGCGCGCCCCTTCTTTCCCATCACCGCGATCTGATAGTCGGAGATCACGCCCCGGATCGCCGCCTCGTCCTCGGCGGAGGCGCGGAGGAGCGCGGCGCCCCGCTCGACGTAGCTCTTCTTGTCGAAGAAGCACGTCTTGGCGCGGAACTTCCCGCGCGCGAAGCGCGGCTGCACTTCGAGGGCGCTCGCGACGTCCGGCTCGCGACCGTAGTCGATCTCACCGGCGATCCACTCCGCCGACACCTCCGTCAGCTTGGCGGTCGGGGCACCCCCGCGATCTTTCAAGCAGGACCCCGTGGACGCGCCCTCGGGCTCGCTCGTTGCCTTCGGCGCGAAGCCGCAGAACCCGCCCGTCAGCTCGGCGGGCTTGCCGAGCTCGACGACGGTTCCGTCACCGCTCCTTTCGTATTCGCGAAATTCTTCGGAGCGCGAGTCGCCGCGGATCTCCAATGCGACCCCGGAGCCGCCGACGGGCGAGCGGCGCTTGAGGAGCGTGTCGCACGTCGCGTTCGTCGCGCCGTCATTGAAGATGATGATCCGCGCGAGCTCGAGGGTTCCATTGTCTTGCTTCACGATGTGCGCAAAGGCCGGACCCGGCGTGAAGCGGACCGGATCACCGTCTTTGGCGCGGAACGCTATGGATGCGCCGTCCGCGGGCGCGCTCGAGGCGACCGGCTCCCGCTCGGACTCCGCGGATCTCTCCTTGTTTCGACACGCCGAGACACACCCCAGAATCACCAGCGTTGCGACGAGTTTGTTACTCAAGGCATCGCAAGCTCGACACGGCGATCGGTCCTGTCAAGGCGGTGCCCCATCTCCGAGCGACGCGCACGATTGGCGGTCGCGCGTGCGCTCCAAAAGCGTGCAGCATTGGCGGTGGAGGCCAATGGTCGCGAAGCCGATGCTTGAACGACCACGGATCATTCGAATACGAATCGTCCGTGTCGCGGTGGGGCCTTCGTGCACTCGCCGCGATTGGAATGAAGGCGGCGGGTTGGGGATGCAATGGCAACACTGGGAGCGCGACGAGCGGTAGCAACGAGCCGGCGACCACCGGAAGCGCGTCGAAGAGAACGCCGTGTGAGGGCGAGCGCTTCGACGGCGCCGAGCGCGATCACCTCGGCCGCGCCGAGCGGCGACGATTCGTACGATGTCGACGAGATGGTCGTGCGCAGACGTCGATTCCCACCTTCCGGTGGCGCTCGATGAAGGCTGGAAGCGTCACGCCTCGATCGATTCGCTCACCTCGCGCAGCTCGTCCCCCGCCCCGTCGGCCCCCGGCGCGGCGCTCACCAAGACGTGACCGAGCTTCGCTACCGCGTCCACGACACCCGCGACGACATCGCCCGACCGTGCTCGAGCGGCCACAGCGTCGGTGACGTCCTTCCAGAAGTCAGGCGCTTGCCGCCCGTAGACACCCTCGCCTGCGAACACGGCGACCTTGCGGTCGACCGGGGCGACGAACAGAACGACGGCGGTGTCCTCCTTCGTCCTCTTCAACGTGGAAAAGAACCTCGCCGCCGCCATTACCGCGTCCCCCGGACATCGATCGACGAAATGGACGACGATCTCCCCACGGTGACCCCGCTCCGCCGCGCGAACGGCCTCCACGATCCGCCGGGTCTCGTCTGGCGTGAGACGTCGCTTCACCATGCGCCGATCTCGTCGGACAGCTCGATGTGTTTGGGGTGGCCGAAGAGACTCGCCCCGAGGGAACCCGAGAACGTTGCCGCGCGGCGGTTGTATTCGGTGGCGGCCTCGTCGTAGCGCCGCTTCTCGACAGAGATTCGGTTCTCTGAGCCCGATATCTCGGCCCAGCGCTCCTCGGAGGCGAGGTCAGCGCCCTCCAGATTGGTCAGCATGTCGTTGCGTCGCGCGATGACGCTCGCTACGCGCGCGCGCTTGCCGTCCACTTCGACCCGCTGCTCCACCAAGGAGGACCGGCCGATCGCCGCGATGGAAACCAGCAGAACGACGGAGAACACGAGACCGGCGAGGAGCGCCGCGGCGTAACGCTTGCGCTGCGCTGCACGCTCCAGCGCGGCGCGCTTCTGTTCCTCCAACGTCGCGGCGGCTTCGAGCATCGCAGGCGCGGGCAACCCGACCTCTGCGCCAATCTCCACGAGCTGGGCGACGCTGACGGTGTCTGCTTCTGCCTTCGCCCACTCGATCGCGATCCCGATCGCGTCGTCGACGTCGTCGACCCGGATGAGCTCGGGGACGTTGTGGGGGCGGTCTTTTCCGGCCGACACGGCGAGCACTCTACCAGCGCTGCTGTTCCCAGCCAGGGCCACATGCGAACCTTCTCGAATGCCCCGCAGCTGGTGGAGCCTTCTACTCGTGCCGCTGCTCCTCCTCTGCGTTCGCGCGGCGTTCGCGGCGCCTCCGAGGATCACGACACCGGTCACCGATGTGGCGGGCGCGGTCGACGCCGAAGACGAGGAGCGCGTCGCGTCGGCGCTCAAGCAACTACGCGACGACGGTGGCCCGCAGATGGCGGTGGTCTTCGTGCAGACAACCGAAGGCCAACCGCTCGAGGACTACACCATGCGCATCGCCGAGGCGTGGGGGGGCGGCTCCAAAGAGCTGGAGAACGGGGTCGTCCTGCTCTTCGCCATCGGGGACAGGCGATCGCGGCTCGAGGTGGGCTACGGCCTCGAAGCCAAGATCCCCGATTCGCAGGCGCGCAAGCTGCTCGACCAAGCGAAGGAAGACCTCCGCGCCGAGCGATACGGCGATCGGACCGGCGAGAGGTTCGCTCCCAGCACCGCGCGTACAGGGCGCGCATGGCCAGGTAACCGCCGCAAACAGATAGAGACATCGTGCCGAACCCATCGGAAGCTACGCCCGCCTCTCGAGGCCAGATCCCCAGCGCAACCGCTCTTGCAGGCCTAGATCGCTAAGAAAATTCATAGGTTGCAAAGATCTAAGAAAGATCGGCCCATCTGGCGCTTGACACTGAAACTTCGCACCTTATTCTGGTGCTGTAACCTAGACGCCCGTCACGAGAACGGGTGACTCATCTCGAAGGACAAAATGGGGGTTCGGAAGGACTTTGCCATGGCCTCCAGCGTCAGCGCGATCTCGCAGGGAGCAGAGAACGAGAGCATCGACCAGGTGACTAGCTGGCTCGCCGCCGCGCGCGCACGGGGAGACATCAAACCAGCGACGGTCCGAACCAGAATCACCGCGCTAAAGGCTATCCGGAGCGTACTGGATGTGAACGAACCGCGGACTCCCGAGGCGGTGCTGGCAAACCTCGACGACCTCGTGAAGCGCTGGGCCAATAAGCACAATCAGCACGGCCAGACCCTCACGGACTACGCCGGACGTTGTCGGACGGCGCTGCAGCAGTACCTCGCCTGGAAGCAGGACCCAGCGAAGTTCCGAGCTCCGCCGGGTCGAACCCCCTCGCGGAAGCCGATCGTGGAGGCGAACAACAAGGCCGACGTCACGCCGCAACCTCCGCGCGTGTCGCCTGGCAACACGGAGCGTCGGACGCTGCCCCTCGGTGTCGACAGGGACCCTTTCGTTTACGAGCTGCCTGTGGGCGGGCTGACCGTGAAGGACATCCAGAGGATCTCATACCACCTCGTCACGATGGCGAATGACTATGACGCCTCCGAGGGCACACCGAAGGACGCCCTGATGCGCGTCAGCTCCGGTCCGCATATCTGAGCAACGCGACTACAGTCGATATGAATTCTACCGACGATCTTGGCCCCCTTCCTCACGCTGACGGCGGAGACGAGCTTCAGCGCGTCAGTCTAAAGGCTTTGCGCGCGGCGTTGCCTGATTCCGAGTGGATTGTGCGCGACGAGCGAACGGATGACCTCGGCGTCGATGCTTCGCTCGAAGTGCTCGTTCACGGGCTCGGAACCAACTTCCGCTCGCAGCTTCAAGTGAAAGGGCGCTCTGACCTGAGCCCTAACTCGGATGGGTCATGGTCGGTTGGGGTCAAGGTCGCAAACCTGAACTACTTGCTGAGCGGCCCCACGCCTTTCTACATTCTCTTTCGTCCGGAGACGGAGGAACTCTTCTTCGCGTCAGCGCGCGACGAGCTACATCGCATCGAGCGAAACAACCCCAACTGGAAGGATCAGAAGGAAGTCACTCTTCGGTTTGCGGATCGACTCGACTCAAAGGTGCTCGCAAAGATCCGCTCGCGGATCATAGAAGAGGCGCGTGCGAGCCGTCGGCTTCGTGACATCGCGATCTCGCTCGCGCCTGGATCAAAGGTCCAAGTCGACGCGGTGACACTGCGACCAAGTTCCCCGATCGAGGCGGAAAAGCAGCTCCTCGCGACGGGGATGGAGGCTGTCACGCAAGGCTTCGGAAACAGAGTCCTCGAGGTCCTCTCCGCCGTCGATCCTCGAAGGGTTGCGGCCGACCCGAAGCTCCTTTTGATTCGCGGCTACGCGGAGTTTTTTGCAGGTCGATACCTGCGGGCCGATGCCCCGCTGCGCGACGCGCTCGTCCTCGCGGGCAAGCTTTCAGAGGATGACCGCCACTTCGTTCGCTTTCTCATCGAAGCCGTCGACCATGCGCAGGGACGAACGACGAGCGCGGTCTTTCGTGGGCGCGCAGCCGAATGGCGGGCCAGCGCGTCCGACGTCCTCGCCGCCCAGTATGATGTACTCGATTCGTGGATGGCGCGTTGCGAGGCGACCACGCCTGAAGAACAACTGAGACACGACCGTGTGTTGCGGTCGGCGATCGAACGTCTCGTCGCGATTCCCGGAGCACCCCCGGCGCTGCTTCACTACGCTGAGTCGCTTCGCCTCTTTCTTGATGCACAAGAGGTGGGGATGAGGCTCGTCGATGTCCTTGGCGCGAGCGCCGACCCGGTCGTCTGGAACCTCAGGTATCGAGAGCCCGCACCGGTCGTCATCGGCCGCTGTTTTGCCGAGGTGGAGGCGTGGCGCGCGAGAGCAGACAGGCTCATGACTGCCGTCGCGTCCGCCGGAAACATCCCGCGGTATTGCGAGATCAGGCACACCCGCCACCTCTGTGAGGAGATGTTCCTCGGCCACCTGCGCGATGCGGCGCTGATGATGGATCGCCCGTTACCGAAGGTGTCTGATGCCCTGCTGGCGGACGTTCGAGCGACGCGGGCATTCGCTGCGACGCACGATCAGGTTGAGTTCGAGCTGCGCGAGGGCCTCGTTGAGAGCGGACTTGAAGATCTGCGTGGCAATGAGGCGGCTGCAAGGCGGATCGCCGAAGACGTCGCGATTCGAGCGGCCGCGCTGCGCTTCGGAGACATCGAACGAGTTACCCGTCGGACGCTGAGCGAGGGTGGGCGGCATTCGGTGAGAGCGCGAGAGATCCACGCCGCGAAAGCCGATGGCTTCGACTCGGTCCTGATGAAGATGTCGCCTGAGGAACAGATCGCACGCGCACGAGAACCGTGCGAGCTGCTGGGACTCCCTGCGGAGCGCCTTCCAGTTCTGCTGGACGGACTTCGATGTGAGACGGCTGTGGCAACCGAGCGGCGAGACTGGTGCCGCCACCTTCGAGTTCTTGAGCAACCCCCACCGGAGCTCAGCCCCGACTTCGTCTACTCCCGACCCCCCGAAAGGTGCTGCACCTGCGAGCTGCTTGGTCACCGTTCATTGGTGACAACCTCGGCTTGGGCGCAACTCATCCCCGCGTTCAAGAGCGCTCACTGCAGCGAGTGTGCATCTCGCCAACCGCGACGTGCGTCCAGCTGAGATCCGTGTGGAAAGGGCCGTGCGCTCCATGCTCCTGACGGATAACGAGACGAAGGTTGACCTGCTCAACAACGAGGCGATCGCGAAGACGATCATCACGCTCGTTCGTGGGCGTCCGGATCGTCCCATCACGATTGGCGTTCACGGAGATTGGGGTGCCGGAAAGTCCAGCATCCTCGAGATGATCGAAGCCACGTTAGAGCAGGAGGAGAAGATTCTCTGCCTCAAGTTCAATGGTTGGCGGTTCCAGGGGTTCGAGGATGCGAAGATAGCTCTGCTCGAAGGTATCGTTGCGGAGATCGCTGAGAAACGTGGTCTGCTCGCCGGAATGTCGCAACGCGCGAAAGACCTCTTCTCGCGAATCGACTGGCTGAAGGTGGCGAAGAAGGCTGGCGGGTTGGTGCTTGGGCACGGCTCTGCGCTGGTGGCTGGGCTGGCGGCTCATGGGCTCTTGCCTGCGTCAGTTGCGACGGCGGTTGCGACGCAAGCTGTCGTCGCAGCGGGACAGACGGCCGCATTGGCCGCGGGCGGTGGGGACCTGTTGAAGCCGCCGGAGACGAAGACCGTCCCGCAACAGATCAAAGCGTTCCGTGAAGAGTTCGAGAAGCTTCTCGAGGCCGCGGGCGTCGAACAGCTCGTCGTTCTGATCGATGATCTTGACCGTTGTCTACCCGACACCGCGATCGAGACGTTGGAGGCAGTTCGCCTCTTCGTGTTCACCTCCCGAACCGCGTTCATCGTCGCCGCCGACGAGGCGATGATCGCCTACGCGGTGCGAAAGCACTTCCCAGACCTTCCGGAAAGCACGGGTCCGGGCGACTACGCTCGAAACTACCTAGAGAAGCTCATTCAGGTGCCTTTCCGCATTCCGGCGCTGGGGGAGGGAGAGACGCGGATCTACGTCACGCTCCTTCTCGTCGGCGCGGTCGTCGGGGAGAGTACGCCGGAGTTCGCCAAGTTGGTCGCCGCCGCGCGTGAGCGCCTCCGGCGACCCTGGACGAGTGATCGTCTCGATGGGGCTGCGGTCAAGTCGGCGCTGGGCAAGCTTCACACGGTGAGGGTCGACGAAGCAATGACGTTGAGCGATCAGATTGGTCCGGTATTGGCCGCGGGAACACGTGGGAACCCCCGGCAGATCAAGCGCTTCCTCAATTCGTTGCACCTGCGTCATGAGACTGCGGAGGCGCGCGGATTTGGCGACGACGTGAAGGTGCCCGCCCTCGCAAAGCTGATGCTCGCGGAGCGGTTCGAGCCACGACTCTTCGATCAGATCGCAATGTCGGCGGCAGCGTCGCCGGACGGTCGCTGCTCGGATTTGAAGTCGCTCGAGTCGATCGCCGCGGAGACGGTGACTACCCCGGTCTCTCCGCCGACCAAGAGTTCTCCGGTCGGGAAGGAGCTGCCGAAGTTAGAGTCCAAGGCCGCGGCTCCCGCCATGACGGAGAGTGCGATGCTCACAGAGTGGCGGGCGTCGCCACGAACGCTCGCGTGGGCGCGCGTGCAGCCCGCCCTTGGCACGCTCGACCTCAGGCCGTACCTCTTCGTGGCTAAGGATCGGAAGGACTACTTCGGCACTTCTGCGCTCGGCCATCTCGCGGAGGTCGTCGAGCGCCTTCTTGGCTCGAAACTCGCCGTCCAAGGCATGGAGGCCAAGCTGAAGGCACTGGCTTCAACGGAGGCCGGTGTCGTCTTCGAGGCCTTGTGCGGACGTGTCGTGACCGGCGATTCGTTCGGCACCGAGCCGGAGGGTGTCGCAGGGCTACACGAGCTCGTGAAGGCGCATCCGATCCTCCAGATGTCGCTTGTCGACTTCTTGGCGCGACTACCTGCAGGACGCCTCGGTCCTTGGGTCGTACGGGGATGGTCCGGGGTCATGACCGATCCCGTCGCGATTGCGCGCTTCGAGGAGTTCCTGGACGCGCTCTACCAAGCAACGAACGACCGGATGGTACGGGCGGCGATCACTACCCTTCGCACGAAGAAGAGCGGACACTGATGGGTACCTCGAGTTCATACGGTGGTCCTGGCGGCGCCACACCTTTGGTTCCGAGCTGGGTTGACGATCACGGCGCCGCATCGCCAGCCGCCCTCCCTGCCGAAGTTGGTGCTCCAGTCGGCGAGCCGACGCCTGCCGATACCACTTCCGTCCCGGACCTTACCGTCCCGCAACCCCTTCCTCCACCTGGCCGCTTCGCGGGCCCAAGGGGAAACCTGACGCGGTTCGCCAACTCGGGTGGCATCGACCGCCGCAGCCTCGGTCGAGCGGTGTCAGGCTACGTTGCTGGGGCCTCCGGGGGAGCAGCTCTCGCCGCGCGTCGAATGGGAGCGTCGCGCAGGGCCGCGGCCCGTCTGCTCGGATTCCTGAGCGACGCGCGAGCGCACGGCGTTCCGGCCGCTCTTCGTGCGCTTGATCTCGACGCACTCGTGGGCAGTACAGCGGAAGAACTCTTTCTGGGACTCGCAGACTTCGTCTGCCCGAACGGCGGGACGGTCGACGATGGAATTGCACGCGAAGCATTCATCGAGACGATCGTACAGCTCGCTGACGATGGGATCGACGATCTGACTGCGCTCACCACCGACCAGATGCAGACCGTCTTTGAGATCTACGCGACACACGCTATCGAGGCACGCCTCTGCAATCGGGGCGTGTCAATGAAGTTGTCTACCCCAATTGATCAAAGTGCCTTGGCAATGGGGACGATATGGACCTCCTGCTTCACGGGGTTGAGGTAGACGGCGCCGACGGGCGACCAGTTGCGAATGTCGCCGGTCCATCGTCGTGGCATCCGTTTCTTCGCCGCGCGATAGACGGCGCGGCGCTTCGCGAGGATGGCCGTGTCGCGACCGAGGTGGCGCGCACTCGGCGTGACGTAGCGGATGGCGCTATGAAGATGCTCGTCGTTGTACCAGGCAACGAAGCCGGCGACCCATTCGCGGGCCGCCGCAATGGTAGCAAAGGGCTTGCGCGGGAAGCCGGGGCGATACTTGAGAGTACGGAAGAGCGCCTCGGAGAACGGGTTATCGTCGCTCACGCTTGGTCGGCTGAAGGAAGGAACGACCCCAAGGCGTTGCAGCGTCGCAAGCATCGTCGAGCCCTTCATCGGGCCGCCGTTGTCGGCGTGGAGCACGAGCTGGTCGGCGTCGACGTGCTCGCGAGCGGTTGCTTCTCTGACGAGCTCCGCAGCGAGCTCGGCCGACTCCTCGAGCTCGACGCGCCACCCGACGAGTTTTCGGCTGTAGATGTCGACTATGAGGTAGAGGTAGAAAAACACGCCGCGTATCGGGCTTCGGAGATAGGTGATGTCCCAAGACCAGACCTGGTTCGGAGCGCTCGCCACGTGCTCGTCGGGCCTGCGTCCTTTTCGCGGACGCGAGTGTCCTCGATGCGCCAGCTCGCCAGCCTCGCGGAGCACTCGGTAGAATGTCGACTCGCTCGCGATGTACTCATTGCGGTCGGCAAGCAGGGGGACGATCTGCCGCGGGGAAAGGTTCCGAAACTCCGGGCGGTGAGCAGCGTCGAGCACGGCCTGTCGCTCGGCCTCGGTGAGCTTGTGCGCCGGCGAAGTCGTGACGGCGCCTCGCCGGTCGTCGCCCACGCCTTCGGCACGCCAGCGGGTCACCGTCCGCGGAGTCACGCCGAGTACCTCGGAGGCCCTCTCAACGCGCGCTCCTGCCGCGACGGATTCGTCGAGGAGATCGAGGATCATTCGTCGCTCTTCTCCGCCGTGTCGTCGTCCCCGTCCCCCCAGATCGCCTGGACTTTTTTTTGGAGGACGAGGAGCGCGGCGGCCTCTGCCAGCGCTCGGTCCTTTCGCCTCACCTCACGCTCAAGCTCGCGAACGCGCTTCTGCTCCGAAGAACGCTTCGTGCGGGCGCGAGCAGACCGTTCCGGAGCGAGGCCGTCGAGGGCCGCTGACCGCCATTCGCTCAACGTCGCTTCGTGGAGCCCCTCGCGACGGAGGAAGGCCCCGAGCTCGGAATCCGGCAGGCGGCCCGCCTCGGTGACGACGCGCAGACGCGCCTCCGCCGACCACTCCTCGGCGCGACGCGCCCTCGGCTTCTCCGCAGGCGTTGAGGGGCTCGGCGATGTTGGGGGTGTAGACGGCTTCTTGGACATCGAGCCGAGAGTACCTCGTGCTCCTCGAAGCCACCGCGACAGCGTCGATTGGTTGATCCCCATCTCCGTCGAGAGGGAGTTCGCGCTCATCGCGCGGGGGCCCATCATCCGCTGCACCATCTTGGACTTGAATGCTTCGCTGTATTCGGTCACGCTCGGTTCGCTCGCTCCGCCCACCAGGGATGATTGAGGGATTCGAAACATCGATCTTCAGAGATCGATCGATCGGACAACTCCTCTGACACAGGGGGCAATGACATCGGTGCGAAGACCGTGTGCTGGCCTACGAGTCCGCACGCTGCAGCCCACGTCGAGGCACAGCTTCGCGACTTCATTCGCGGAGGTGTTGCCGACGCGCTGACGGCGGCGCGCGCAGCGCTTGCGACGGTCACGGTTGAGAGCGCGCTTCGCTTCGTCGACGATGTGTACGCGAGCGCGTTCGAGGTTCTGAGGACGATGGGCGACGCGGAGGATGATCGATGGGCCGACACACACTCGTCGGAAGTCTTGGAGAAGTGCTCGAAGACGCGGGCGAGCCCGGCGGCCCAACGGCACCGGTCACGCGCGTCCCGCTCGCAACCGCAGACGGGAGGCTTGAGCACGGCCTCGCTAGCGTTGTGCGAGACCTGAATGAGCTCGGCGTGCCCCCCACCGATATTGGGATCGACTTACTCTTTTTCGCGACCCTCGTTCATGCGGCGGACACGCGCGTCGCACGCGCGACGGAGTCGCAGGATACCTGGACTCGCGAGCTTCACCTCGTCGTGCCGGTGAGCGACAACCAACGATGGCATTCAGCCACGACGCTGCTCGAGAGCATGCTCTCGTTCCTAACTGGGGATCGTTGGGAGCTCTCCTTCGTCACAAGGCCCACTGGATTCAAGATCAAGATCGGAGGAAAGCGACCCGAAGTCGCGCGGACGTTCACCCAAGTCAACCTCTTCTCCGGGGGCCTCGATAGCCTGATCGGTGCGGTCGACACCGTCGCGGCCGGAGTCAATCCTCTCTTCGTGAGTCACGCGTCGGACGGGGCGACGAGCGACGCTCAGGCGGCCTGCTTCGAGGGCCTCCGGAGACAGCACCCGAACCTCGTGCTTTCTCGACTCCGGACCTGGGTGAGCGTTCCGGACGGCCTCGTCAAGGACGTGAAGTCGGAGAACACGACGCGGGGCCGGTCGTTCCTCTTCATCGCACTTGCGGCGGTCGCCGGGAGTGGCTTCCGGAAGGAGTTCGCACTCGAGGTTCCAGAGAATGGGCTCATCGCTCTGAACGTCCCACTCGATCTGCTTCGCCTAGGGTCTCTTAGTACACGAACCACGCACCCCTTCTATCTCGCGCGCTGGAACGACCTGCTCTCCCTGCTCGGTATCCCTGCGGTCGTGCGCAATCCGTACTGGAACCGCACGAAGGGTGAGATGGTCGCGCGGTGCAGGAACAGGGTGCTCTTGGAGGGGCTCGTGCCCAAGTCGATGTCGTGTTCCTCTCCGACGAAGGGACGGTGGCAAGGCCGCGGAATCGAGCACTGCGGCTATTGCTTGCCGTGCCTGATCCGGCGCGCTGCACTGGAGAAGGCGTGGGGCGCTAGCGGTGACCCCACGACGTATGCGCTCGCGGATCTATCTGCTCATGCTCTCGATCCGCGTCATGCTGAGGGCCATCAGGTCCGCTCGTTTCAGCTCGGCCTCGCTAGGTTGAAAGACAAGCCCGGCATTGAGCGACTCCTCATTCATAAGCCGGGATCTCTTCGGGACGAGGGCGCGCGCTTGCCAGAGCTAGCCGCAGTGTATCGACGCGGGATGGAGGAAGTCGGGGCGCTTCTCTCGAACGTGACAACGAAGCCGAGCTGAGGCGCACGATGCCCGAACCGCCGCTCGTGGACTTCCACTGCCACGTGGACCTGTACGACGACCATGCGGGGGTCATCTCAGAGTCAGAGCGGCTCGGGATCTACACGCTCGCCGTCACCACCACGCCGAAGGCTTGGCGGCGAAATCGGGATCTCACGAAGGAGTCGCGTTTCGTGCGCGTCGCGCTCGGGTTGCACCCACAGGTCGTGGAAGAACGTGCCGGGGAGCTCCACCAGTGGAGGGAGCTCCTGAGCGAAGCCCGCTACGTCGGAGAGGTAGGGCTCGATGCGGGTCCCCGCTTCTTTCGATCTTTCGAGCGGCAAAAAGAAGTATTCTCGACAGTCCTCCAGGACTGTGCCGCCCAGGGTGGAAAGATCCTCACAGTGCACAGCGTGCGAAGCGTGAAGGTTGTGCTCGACATGATCGAGACGTATCTGCCGTCGCGCAACGCGCGGCTGGTGCTCCACTGGTTCACGGGAACGAAGGCAGAGGCACGGCGAGCCGTTGACCTCGGTTGCTACTTCTCGATCAACGCGCAGATGCTCCTCAGTGATCGTCACCGTGAAGTAGTGGCGGCGCTCCCAGCCGACAAGCTTCTCACTGAGACTGACGGGCCCTTCACGAAGACAGCCGAGGGCTTGACGGCGAGGCCTCGGAACGTGCGCGAGACGCTAGCGACGCTGGCTGAACTTCGTCGCCTGCCTACATCCACGTTGACGGAACTTATTGGACGCAACCTTCGATCCCTGGTCGAAGGACGGTAGCAAAAACGCGCCGTCCCGAGTTTCTGAGGCGCGATCCGTGAGGAGTTGCGTGCCGGTGCGGACGTTCAACGCTCGCTGATGGCGCACGCGCAACTATGGGGCGTTGCGCCCCGGATGCTCAGCGCCGGCGTCCTGGGCGCACGCCAACGGCTCGAACCATGGGGGGCGGCTGCTGCAGAACATCCCTTCGTAGATAGGACGCTAGCTCTCCCGCGTCGCCAGTCGCGGTCGCGGGCTTCGCCATCGAGGGCGCCTTCACCCTTCAGAGCGTCGACGACCGAGGCGAGGGTCGGCGCGACGTCGACCGCGATCCCGACGACGGCCGCCGCCTCTGCCGCGTTCGCCAGAGGGACGACAGCCCGGCGGATGCCGAGGCTTCGCTGGGCCTCAAGCAGGGCCGCGAGGACGCCTCGGACCGGGCGGACGTCCCCACAGAGCACGAGCTCACCCAAGAACGCCACGCCGTCCGAGGACTCCGCCGGCACCCGCCCGAGGGCGACGAGGACCCCGATCGCCATCGCGAGATCGAACGCGGCGACGAGCTTGCGAACGTCGGCGGGCGAGAGCGACACGGTGAGGACGTACTCGTCGATGTCGACACCGAGACCCCGCAGCGCGGAGCGCACGCGAACCCGGGCCTCGCGGACGGCCGCCTCCGCGAGCCCGACGAGCTGGAAGCAGGCCGGCGCGCGCCCCGAGTCGACCTCGACCCGAACCAGCTGAGCTTCGATCCCGACGAGGCCAATGAGGGCGGACGCCTGCATGGCGGGCCCAAGGCGAGCTTCGTGCCCGATGAGAGCCTCGATGAATCGAGCCAGTCGCTGCGGCGCCCGCCGGCGAACGACCAGCCGGCCGCGGCGCTGTACCCGGGTTCGCGTGCTCAACCACCGCGCAACGGGAAGGACGACATCGAGACAAAGAAGCGCCAAGCCTCGACATCCCGCCTGCGCGCTCCGGGGCTTCGAGGCGGGGATGTCGGCGCGCGCGATGCGGCGTCGCAGCTCGATGAGGCCCTTCGCGGTGGCGGTGCTCAGGGCTCCGTGGTGCATGACGTGAGCCTCCGGCGGCGGCTCCCTCGGCCGAGCTGTCTGTCGATCGCGGCGCGCAGGGCGACGCGGGCGTGCTCGTAGCGGCGCCAGGCGGACTTGCTCGGGACGCCGATTCGATTGGCGTACGCGGCGACGGAGGAGCCGTCGATGGCGCACACTTGGAGGATGTCTTGATACTCCTCCGAGAGGGTCTCGAGGGCATACTCGAGGGCGTTGCGGAGCCGGAGGTTCTCTTCGGCGGCGAGCAGGACGTCTTGGAGGCGCGCCCTCGTGAATGGTCGGCTTTCGATTGCGTCGCTCAGGCGGCGGTGATGCACGGCACACCCCCATTGCGCTCGGCGAGGGCGCGCTTGATCTCGATTCGGGTCATGGGGCCGCGCATGAACGACATGGCCCAGCGGGGCTGGAGGAGGACGGGGGGGCCGTGGCTGTGGGCGTCCCGCGTCACGAACCACCTCGGCGCGAGCTTCTTGAGGACGTCGGCGAGCTCCTCGGCGCTCTGGCCCTGGCCTGCTTCATTGGCGAGTCCGTCGAGGACGCGGGCTCGGTCGGCGTCGGTTTGGAGGCGGCCGAGGCACCAGAGGCCCGCGTTGCTCAGGGCGCGATAGTCGAGGTCCATGGGGTTCTGAGTGGCGACGACGACGCCCACCCCATAGCCGCGCGCTTGTTTCATCAGCGCGACGAGGGGGCGCTTGGTGGGCGGGGACGCGGGGTGCGGCGGGAGGAAGCCATAGACCTCGTCGAAGACGATGAGGGCCTTGAGGCGCTGCGTGCCGGGGAGGCTCCTCACCCAGGTGAGGACCTCTTCGAGGACGACGCCGAGGACGAGCGTGCGCTCTTCGTCGTCGAGGTGCGCGACGCTGAGGATGGTCGCGGGCGTCTTGCCTTCGACCGGCTTCATCCAGTCGCCGATGTCGAGCGTCGCGCCCTGCCGCCAGCTCGCGAACGTCGGCGACGCGAGCAGGCTGTTCAGGGCGGCGGCGAGATCTTTTCTGGCCTTCTTCGATATGAACGAATCGACGCTGAGCGCGCCAATCGAGGAGAACGACGGCTCGATGATCTCGGGGAGGAGCGCGCCGATGTCGGCGGTCTGGCCGGCGAGCAGGCGCTTCTCGGCGATGACGGAGAGGAGGACGTGCTCGCGGCTCCGAGCGGGATCGGCGTCGCGACCGAGCAGGGTGAGGATGAGTGAAATGGTGGCGCTCAGCGAGGCCCGAGCGCCTTCGATGTCATTGTCCCATCGGCTCGAGCGGCGCTCGAGCGACGAGAGGACGTGCAGGAGCTCGCCCGCGTCCGCGCCGGGCGTGACGACGCGCACGTGGGTGCCGGCGGTGAACGCCGAGAGCTCGGGCGCGCCAATGCTGAAGGCCTCGAGGCCCTTGCGACGCTCCTCGGCGAGCCGGGACGCGATGGCGGTCGCGGTGGCGTTGGGGTCCGTGGGCGAGGCGTCCACCCAAGGCTCGATCAGCCTCGGATTGAAGTCCGGGAAGCTGAGGAGCAGGTTCGGCAAATCGCTCTTCACGTCAATGACGAGGACCGGCACCCCGGCGCGGAGCGCCTCCTCGACCATCACGGTGACCAATCCCGTCTTGCCAGATCCCGTCATCCCGACGACGACGCCGTGGGTGACGAGGTGATGCGCTGGGATACAGAGCGCCGACAAGCCGCTGCGGCCGTCGAGCGCGCAGGCGGCGCCGAGATAGAGCGAGGGATGCATGACAGTCGGAGGTCTCCAAAAGAGGTATGGGAAAGAAGAGGCCGCCCACGCCGATTGCGAGCGCGAGCGGCCTCTTGGCTCAATCCGTCAGAGCGATCAGCGCGTGAACGGCGAGGTGCCCGGCATTCCCGGCGGCGGGGCGATCACCGGCGCGGGGGCGCTGGGGGCGGCCGGCGACCCGGCCGGGGCGGCGACAGGCGGCGTGGCGACAGGCGGCGTGACCGCCGGCGGCGGCGCGGCCTTCTCCACCTTCGCCCCGGCGTTGCGACCGATGAACACCGAGGGCGCCATGGCCTCCGCTGCACCCTCAGCCGGGCGAAGGTACGCAACGGCTCGGCGCACCTCGTTGTAGTTCTTCACGAACAGGGTGAAGGCGCGCTGTCGGAGCAGCTTCGCCTCCGGGGCGGCCTTCGAGCCTTGCTCCTTGATCGCGACCGCGCGGTCGAGTCGCTCTGCCACGTCCTCCGCCTTGTCGAGCTCCGCGAGCTCCGTGCCCGTCTTGCCGGCGATCTGTGCCCAGTGCGTTCGCAGGTGGTTGGTCAGCATGAAGACGTCGTCGACCATGTTCTTGAAGCCCAGCGGTCCGCGGAGCGAAGCGAGCGGCGCGTCGTCGATGAGCTCTCGCTTCTTCAGCGCGCGTACGTCGGAGATGAAGACGTCCCGCATTGGAAGGAGCTCGTCGTAGAGGGCCTGGATCGGCTCCGGAGGCGTGGTCGCGACGACGAAGTCTTGGTGCGCCTGGGCAGCGGCGAGCGCGACCGTCTCGAGCGTGTCGAGCGCCTGGATGGGGAACTCGGGGAGCTGCTTCACGATCTCCGCTCGAAGCGGGAGGATCTCCGGGAGGTTGCCGAGCACCAACCGCACAGCGTCGGGGATGTCGACGTTGATCGTGAAGAGGCTGTCTTTGTCGACCTGCTCGATTTGCGGACGAGCCTCGGCGAGGGCCTGACGGCGGCGGAAGGCAGAGACGTGGTCGAGGGTGTTGTTCGTGTTCGTGTCGACGGGAGAGGTGGTGGTCACGGGTCTGAGCTTTCTGGTCTGGGTTGAACGGGAGTCACTGCGAGAGGTAAACGTGGTCGGACAGGCGCGAGCCAAACGCATCGCGTCAAGCCAGGCTGGTCCGACCAGGCACTGTCGGTACGCGCCGCATCAAGGACGCTGGTCCGACCAGCCTCAAACGGTATGCAGCGCATCAAAGCGCCTGGTCAGACCAACCCAAAACGATACGCAACGCGTCAATTTAACTGGTCCGACCAGCCTCAAACGGTATGCGGCGCATCAAATCGGCTGGTCCGACCAGCCCATTTCGATCGCTCGCTACCAAAAGGGCTGGTCCGACCAGGCACAACGGAGGGCCGGCAACCGAAAGTGGCTGGTCTGACCAACCAAGATCGGTCCCCGTCTCTCAAAAGGGCTGGTCCGACCAGCTCTTCTGCGGAGATCGAGGCTCGTGCCGTTGGTCCAACGTACCTTCACCGAGGAAAGCCGATGAGGGGCGGGGTGGACCGCTGTTCAGGGTGCGCAGGGCCGGGCGTCGAGCCCGACCGCCATTCGCTCCCCTCGAAACAGTCTTCGAACGCTGGAGGGTCGATTACAAAAAAAAGTTCGCCGCGCCCATCGTTGCCGCACCCGCGCTCGGTTTGATTCAATACGGAGATGGTGCGCGACGCCCGCGACGAGCTCGTGGAAGCCCTCATCGAGGAAGAGGTCATCCAGATGGGGCACCTCTTCTCCGCGGAGCAGCTCGAGGTGCTGCGCGACCTGCTCCGGGACAACCTCGAGACGCACCCCGTCTACCGGCGGCTCGTCGCCGAGCAGGCCAACGCATCCGCCGCCGACACGAGCGACATCGTGCCGCGCGTGAAGGGGCTCGTGTACGAGGATCCCGAGGCCAAGAAGCGCCATGGCTGAGTACGCACCCACCGCCCAGGAGCGGCAGGACGCGGACGGGATCGCGCGCGCCCTCGCCAAGAGGTACGCCGCCAAGGGCCTCATCGAAGAAGAAGACGCCTATCAGCTCGCGCGCGAAGCCATCGCCAAGAACGAGCGCGCCTTCGACCCCACGCTCAGCAACGAATACACCAGCTACGCGTTCCGCTACGCCCGCGGCGCCATCCTCGACAACATCAAGAAGAACGTCCGCTACGCCGCCGAGGCCCGCGCCGCCCAAACCGTCGCCGCCATCGTCCAGGAGAACGCCGACTTCGGCGACCCGTTCGACGACACCACCAAGCGCCAAGCCCACCTCAAGAATGCTGTCCGCGCCCTCAGCATCGCCACCCTCATCGCGTTCTCATCCGGCCCACCCACCCCCGAAGACCACTACCTCGAAGCCGAGCGCAAGGCCGCCGGCCAAGCCATCATCCAGACCGTCCTCGCCAAGGTGGAGCCGCTCGACCGGGAGATCTTCGTCGCGTGCGCTGTCGGGGGCGCGCGGATCTCGGACTTCGCGAGGGAGAGGGGGATCGACGAGCGGAACGCGCGGTATCGGTTGCTGCGGACGATGGAGGCGATGGCGGAGGTGGCGAGTCGGCGGGGGTGACGAGGGGTGAGAAAGAAAAGGGTGCGCCCCTGCGCGGATCTGCTCTTCCTTCCGCCACGCAGAAGCAAGCGGGCGGGACTATTTGGTTGAGCGAGGGCTCCAGCGCCTCCGCACACGCTCGGAATCGGACGCGGCCTGTGTCAGACCTCGACTTCGGCGGCCAGGTACTGGAAGGACTGCGGAGGCGTCGGGGAGCCGGAAACGTCCTTGAGGTCTTTCGGCGTCGCGTATCGCTTTGGCTTCTTCACGGCGATCGCCATCGCCTGCTCTCGACCGTCGAAGTAGGTTTCAAAGAACTCGCGCGTGATCCCCGAAGCCTCCTTCGTGCGCTTCCAGAGATCCTTGGGCTTCTCGCAGAGGACGCCGCCGACCTCGAACTCGCCGATAACCTTGCCGACCGGCATGGTCGCGTAGATGACAACGGTGTGAACCGACTGGTTGCGCGGGACCGCCTTGCGGTACTCGAAGCGCTTGGTGCCGTTGAGGATCTTCTCAGCGTACTCAGGTTTAATCGACAACAAGACTCGCATTGATTCCTCCGCGCTCGACGACGACCTTGAAGCCCGCATCGGTCAGCGTGGCGAAGCCTGCGTAGGCGTTCGCGTCAATCACGTCGTGGTCGATGAGGTCGGCGCGGGTCAGTCGCTTCTTGAGCGCCGCGTTGTAGGTGAACCGGATCAGCGTCGGGTACTTGCGGTTGGCCCAGAACCCGCGCAGCTCCTGCTCGCTGAACACGCTGTAGGGCGCGCAGTATTCGAGCAGCTCGCCCACGTTGGCGAACGAGCTGATGTCGCGCACCTCCTCGACGGTGCAGATCGACGTCGCTACCGCACGGTAGTGCGCGGGCCCCTTACCGTCGCCCGTGCGGTATATAACGAGGAGGTCTCCGCGTCGGAGCTGATCGATCCCCTTCATCCTCGCCAAGTAGACCTTGTGAATGCTGTTCGTGTGCGAGACGTCCTTCACGATATCGGGCGACTCGGTATGCAGCTTCGAGTCCGGCAGGAGCCTCGTGTGCCACTGCGGATAGAGCGACAGAAGGAACTTGCGGCCCGTCGTGTTGATCAGCGGGTAGTCGCGCGTTACGTCGCCTGAGAGCGCCCGCAGCGAGCGGACCATCACGTCCTCGATGCCGCCGAGTCCTGTCTTCGTGGCGACCTTCGTGAAGCCGTAGCGCGCGAACAGCTCGATGAGCTTCGCGTGCTTCGGGAAGACCGTGACGTAAATCTCGGCCACGTCGTGCTGGACTGCGTGGTCGAAGACCTTCTTGAGGAGGCGCTCGCCAAGCCGCGTGCCGTGCGGGTTCACCTTGAGCGTGCCGACCTTGAGGCGCTTCGCGGGCGCGAGCGCAGGCTGGACGTCGGTGAACGCGCCATCCTCGAGTTTCAGGTACAGGAAGCCGTCGATACCGCCGTCTTCGCGACGCGCGACGTACGCGGACTCAGAAGTCTTGCGCCGGAGCCAGTTGTCGAAGCCCGGGTAGTCGGCGCGCAGCGTGTCGAAGAACGGGTCCGACACGGGCACCGAGGTGATCGGGGCGTAGGAGAGATCGCTCATCGCAACGACCACCATCCGTCGGCTTCGCCAAGAGGCAAAGTTCTCGGCTATTCCGAATCGCAGGGCGCACCCAGGTTCGCCCGCGCTCGGGCGTCGCCTCGGCGCCGTCGACGGCCTCGAGCCATTTGGAGACCGGGCTCGCGGATGAGCAGGTTGAGGAGCTGCGTGACCGGGGCTCCCGTGAGCCCACCCTGCGTGAGCAGCGCCACTTGAATTAGATCGAGGGCTCACGACTATCCTGCTCAAGATCTCCGACTGGAGACAAACCACACCCCTTAGGAACGTTGTCGAAATTCTGAGAGGAACTCGCCTCCGGGGTTGCGAAGACGACAGACGGATATGTTAGAAGAGTCTGTGCTCGGAATCGGACGTGCTTTGAGGGCTTGAGCGCGCGCGGACGCGGCATCGCGGAGAAGGTTTGGCAGCGGCGGCACCCGGGCTGCGACCGGCCTGTCGCGCCGAGTCTCGCGCAAGCCGCTTGGCGGCGAAGCGCCGGCGAGCGCCCAAGGCCAGACGACGCTTTCAGCTTCCGCTGCGGCGTCAGCGGTTGCGGATGCGGCGAAAACACGCTAAGCGAGTAGTCGTGGGTTGGGTGCGCCCACTGAGGGCGCAGGGAGGGGACAGTGGGGGCACGTTCAAGAGTTCTACACCTTGCTCTCGCGATGGCAGCGTCGGCCACCGCGAGCTGCAGGCCTCCCTGGGTCGTGCAGCGATTCTACGAGGTTACTGGGATCTCGCTCGAGGACTCGAAATTCTCCTATTGCGAGTCTGCAAGCGTCACCGACACAAAGGACTGCGAGCCACGCGTCGGCGGCGTGAATTGGGCAAAGGCAGTCAACGTGCGCCCGTACACGCTCACCGAACAGGACGGTGATGGCGTGAACGCGGTCTTTGCGTCCTACATTGGTCATAAGTTCCGCGACTACGACGTTGACCCAACCTGCCCTGCCGATTTTGATCCAATGGCTGAGGCGAATGCTGTCCAGTTTCGCCGCTACACCTCACGCGAGGTCGTGCAGGTGTCTCTGTCATCTCTTTACGCTGAGAAGGCCATCGAGAGAGCCCGGATCAAGGTGGAAGCTGCCGCTGCAGCTCAGGGCGTCCAGATTAGCGGCGATGCGATGGCCGCCCTCGAGGTTGAACTTAAGAAGACGATCGATCGGGCCTCCGAGAAGAGCACCGACATCACGTATCTACAGGCCTACTGGGCCGGTGGATGGACTTCCATGCGTGACTTTGACGCGTACAAGAAGTGCGCCGAAAGACTGAATCCCGCGAAGGAGTCCATGGTCACTGGTATCGCCGGCTTTATCCTGTCAAACTTCGAATCTACGCAGACCTACTATGAGTCGAGCTGGCTGCGCACGTCCGTCGAGACTGCGATGCAGGGCAAGTTTGCCCCTGACGTTCTAACTTCAATCTCGGCCAAAGCGAGCGCGGAGTGGAGCAGCGAAGTGAATAAGGAGCTTCGCCAGGCGATGAAGGGAAAGAAGTTCGCAAATACTTTTCACCCGCTGTGGATTCGATTTGAAAAGCCCTCGGACGCAGCCGCGGATACCAGAGTAGTCGCCGTTCGATCGGTGAAGTCGCTGGGAAATGATGCCCAGACGAAGATCGTCGAGCTCGTAGGGAGATGTCAGCCGGAGCCCGGCGCGCCAATCACCGTCACGGTGGATCCACGCCGTCTCTCGAAAACGAGCGACCGGCAAACCATCCTGGACACACTCACCTCGCCTGGCCTGAAGACCGTGGTGCTTACGCTGACGTCGGACCAGCCGGCGGAGGCTTGGCAATATTTTGATGCGTGGGCGAACGACAAGTATGGGAGCTCCCAGCTCGCATGCAATGGGGGAAGGTGCCAGCCCGGCTGCACTTCGGAAACCTCCTGCACACACACCATTACACTTACGCCAACGGTCGGGCAGGATGGCAAGCTAACCGTAAGCTTCAAGCTCGGACGCTGCACCTCAAAGCAGGGGGACGATGTCTGTAGTGTCGGTGGGACGCTCGAGGTGAAGTCGCATTAGGCGACCACCGTCGTCGATGTCAAAAAGGTTGCCTCAGCACCCGCGGAACGGCGCGCGAGGCGGGCGCTAAGCTGTTCGCCAAGCTCGAGTGGTCAGCGCCCCAGCTCCGACGCCCGCAGCCCCTTCCGGATCATCACCTCGAGCATCTGTCCCAGCTCCGTGCAGTCGGCGTCCGTCACGACCTCCACCTCCGCTCCGAGGTCCCCCGAGTAGCGGTAGCGGTCGACCTCTGCTGCGATGACGGTCACGGCGTCGCTCCCTTCGATCTCCTCGGTCTCCGTGGGACGAAGCCATGCTTCGACGACCAGCGTGTAGCTGGACGTCTTGATGAGGGGGGCGAAGCGCCTCGCGGACTTGCCATTGCGGGCCTGTCGAATGGGCAGACGGAGCGCGATGGTCGCGTCGAGCGTCTTGCCCGGAGACAGCTTGGTCGCCGCGGGTTGGTCGGAGCGCGCCGCGGTCTCGTGCAAGCCGAACGTCACGCCTTGAAAGAGCAGGAGCTCCCGCGTCGGGAGCAAGAAGACGTGGGCGGAGCCGGAGCTGTGATCGCGCCGGTCGACCGAGTCGGGGTGGGCGATGCTGGCGGGGAACCGGTTGCGCACGAAGATGGGTTGGGGGCCGTCGTTGGTGAGGCGATAGCGAAAGACTGCCTTCCCCGGGTCGACCAGGGTCTGCACGTGGAATCGGGCCATGGGCGGTCAGGGCTCCGGCGGGACGTGCGGTGGGGGCCCGCTTCGGCGCCCTTGCTCCCGCAGCGAAGCGGCCTCGCGGTGCCGGCTCTGCTGCTCGAGCAGGCGTGCGCGGCGCTCGAAGAGCTCCGCTTTGAGCGGCGCCGACACCTCTACCAGATCGGGTCCCAGCGACTCGGCGCGTGCCGAGGCCTCCGCCCATATCTCGCCGGCGCGGTCCATTTCCCCTGCGCGCCGGTGCGCTTCTCCGCGCCACGCGTCGGTCGGGATGGTGTGCACGATGGCGCCGCTATGGCCGAAGACGCCCGAAGCGCACTCGTAAATCTCGGCCGCGTTCTGAAACTTGCCCAACCTCAGCTGTGCGTGGGCGAGACCCACGAGCAGCTGCGCGAGCAGACCGGACGAAGCGTAGGGCTCTTCGTCTTGGGTGAGCAGCACGACACCACGGTCGTACGCAGCTCGAGCGCGGGGAAAATCAGCGGCGCGATAGTGGGTGTGGCCTTCGTGGAGCGCGAGGGTCGCGTGGTCGGAAGAAGACGCTGCGAGGCGAGCGGCGCGCACGAGCAGCTCGAGCGCTCGCTGCGTCTCTCCGTGCCCAGACGCGTGACCGGCCAATCCCACCAGCGCCGAGAATCGCTCTGCCGATGGGGCCGTCTCGTCCGCGGCGGACCGGGAGAGCGCTGCCGTCACGTCCGCTGTCTTCATGGCGAACGAGGTCGTCGCGAACGGCATCTCCACGGCGCGCAGATGGGGTGCCACCGGGGCGCTCGGGTCTTCGATGATGACGAGCTTGGTGCGAGGGCTCGCGAGCGCCGCCGCGCACTGCTCGATCCACGTCGCGAGGAGCTCCGGGGTCTGTGACGGACGGAGGTCGACGGCCACGACGAGCGGCTCGGCGCCGTGTTGTTCTTGAAGCGCCTCGAGGCCCGCCGCGAGGAAGTCGAACGAAGACTCGCCGTCGACCGGCCGGTCGATGTCGAGCGCGTCGAACAGCGCGGCCTCGAACCGCTCGCGGCCCTCGTACGGGATCAGGACGGTGCGGATGCGCTGGGCTTGCCCGCCGGGTTCGGGCGACGGCGCGATCATCAAGCGCGCCTCGACTCCGACGGCGAAGCTCCGCCACGGACCGCCGCGGGTCACTCTTGGGAATGGAAGGGTGCCCTGGGGCAGGAGCGGCTTGGAGCTGGCATCGAGGACGATCAGCTTGACGCGAGCCGAGCCCAGCATCCGGGCGAACCGCGACAGGGCGGCACGGATGTCTGGAGGGAGCTCGTCGTCCGCGTAGGTCACGACCACGACGACGGAGGCCAACCTCTGCACGCGCTCGGCCAGACGCTCCACGAACGCCGCGAACGCCGCGGCTGGCTCGAGCGATCGATCATAGTGAGGGAGCGCTGGCATCGCCGGGAGCAGGTCGCCCGGAAGGTCATCATTGCGCTCACGCTCCTCCATGAAATCCTGCGCCGATTGCTCGCACGACGCCAGAATGGATTCGGCCCATGCCTCGAAGTAGTCGGCCGCCGTGACGCCGCGGCACGGATGAGGGAACGCCGCGGCCGGCCTGCCCCCGCTCGTGTCGACGCTCGCGACGATCCGCGCGGCCGCCTCGACGAGATCGGCCGCGACCCGAACGCTCAGCACGAGCGGCCGCGCAGCGTCGAGGAATGAGGCCACGTCGCGTCGAAGGGACGCGATCGGATCGATGTTCATCATGAACCTCCCCGTCCTTCGTTACCGCGTGGATAGCCCGGCATCATGGCCAGAAGCTCCGGGCTATCGGCCACGGTGTAAGCGTTGCGCGACCTGCCTTCTCGGATCATCTCGGCGTGCGAGACGCCCCAACGGCTGAGGCGCTCGTCGCGCTCGACCTCGATCGGCTGGGGCAGGTCGAACACCGATGACAATCGCTCGAACCCCATGGCTTCGACCGAGACCGCGTCGGTCCCGTCGAGCGCGCGCACGGGGGTATTCGGAAGCCAGCCGATCGGGGGCGCCGTCCAGTCGTCACTGTATCGGGCGATCTTGTCGACCAGCGGCGGGCAAGCGATGTGGATCGCGAGCCAAATCCGCGAGCAGTGCGCGAAGTCGGATGGGGCATGCTCCGTACCGCCGTGGCCGTGCGCCTGTCTGAGCGGCAGCGCGAGATCGATCCGCGCGTCGATGCTGCGACCTGGAGGGACACGGGTGTAGCAAGGCTCCGGAAACGAGAAGGGCGTCGGGAAAGGCACAATCGTCGGCCCTTGAAAGACCAACGTCTCCCCGGTCGGGAGCAGGTACACCGCAGCGCTCGACGTGGTGTAGTGAGGGTTCTCCGCGATCGAGCCCGGATGACATCGAGCGTACGGGCCAAACCGGTTGGCGGCGTAGACCTCGACCGAGCCGTGGTTCGACACTCGGTATCGAATCGTCAGGCGATCTCGAAGAACGTCGCAATGTGCTTGGAGCTGCAGACTCATTTCAACCTGTTTTCATGCTGTTTGACGTCCCATGGACCGGGCCCGCCAGAGTGGTAGTAGTAGGGCCGACCCATGCCCTTCTCGGCTTGATTCCGATAGCGGTTCTCCGCCCCTACCGCCTGTTGCTCATCGATGTTCCGCCAGCGGTCCGTGTAGAAGGGCTCGTTCTTCGCGAGACCGCATTTGCTCTCGCCTCGGGAGAAATTGCCTGCGTGTGACAGCTCGTGAGCGAGGACGACGTCCGGCGGATGCTCGCCCATCTTCTCGTCCGGATTGTAGCGGATCGTGGAGCCGGTAGGTTCGCCGCGCCCCGTGATGAAGCACGGGTCCTGCCGGACGATCCTGCCCTGGCTATCGTAGGTGTTCGCAAGCACGGGACCGTTCGGATCGAGACGTGTCTTGTAGTATCCGTTGTAGCCATCGGGCTCGACGCAGGGGCGGCCGCGCTCTGCCGGGCCGATGCGAAGGTCCTGGCCCGCGTCGACCAGCCTGTTCAGCTCGGCCCGACCGCACTCGGTGTCCGCAAACTGGGCTAGGCGGCGCTTGACCGCCTTCGCATAGGCCTCGTCCCCCAGAATCCAGACATGCTTCAGGAAGCGACGCAGGGTCCGCATCTTCGCCGGCAGTGCGCGCAGGCGCCGAAACGCCCGCGCGGCCGCGCCGAAGCCACGCGCTGCCAACCCCGGCAGCTCGAACGGAGCGGCGAGTGCCATCGATGTCATCGACGGCGTGGGCGCGCCGCCGATGAACACGGAGAGCTTGCCGCTCGTGACCGCGCCAATGGGAGGACCGAGGGGAAGATCCGCCGGTCTCGGAGCCGAGAAGAGACATTGCCTCGTCATGTCGAGCAGCCGGGCGGCGCGCGCCGACTCGATCCAGACCGTCTTCGATCCGAGGTAGATCTCGTTGAACGGGAAGTACGATCCGCACCAGATGCTCATCCCGAGATCGCCGCAGCGCGCTGCCGGAAGCTTGCCGATCTTGGTGCGGTCCGCGCAGCTCAGGATGGGCAGCGGGACGATCGGGCCGTCGGTCGGCAACGGCATCGGCGGCACGGTGATGGTGTTCGGATAGTGGTTGTGGGCGTGCTTGAAGCCGTTGATCTGGTCCCATGCGCGCGCCGCGGGCATCCGCGGGTAGGGCACGTTCGGCAACTTCGCCGTGGCCTGCTTCTCCTTCTCGATCATCCAGCCGAAGGCGCTACCCACCGTCTCGAGCACGCCCTCTTTGGCCTTCGCGGTCCCGTGGGCCTCGAGGTACATGCTCGTATGCCCGGTCGTCCCGGGACTCGGAGGCACGGGCGGGTTCGCGCTCTCGTGCCGCGCCACGCGCTCCAGCACCTGGCGTGTCGTGAGGCCCATGTCAGCGTCCTTTCGGTCCCGTAACGAGCGGCAGGGTGTCGTCCACGCAGGCGCTCTCGTCCGCCGAGCCTGTGTCGATCCTGATCGTCTCCGGGCCGACGCTCTCCACGTGAGCGGGGGCGCGCTGCACGGGAGGGAGCGCCGGCCGCGCCTCGGGATTGAAGGGAAGCACGACCTCGGGCAGGTAGGCTCGAAGCATCGCCGTCTCGTCCACGTCGCTGGCAGGTGCGCCCCTGCCCTCGCCGTAGGTCGCGCGCACGTCGTCCAAGCTCGGTCGCTGCTCGCGCAATGTCGCCTTCGCCAGCGCGAGCTCGCGCGCAAATCGCCCGGCCAGCGATGGATCATCGTCCGCCATGGCGCGCGCGATCCGCCGCACGTGGGCGCGGTTGTCGCGCTCGAAGGCGCTCTCCTCGACCCCCAGCGCGCGGAGCACCGCGGAGGGCGCGTGCTCATGAAAGTATTGAATGTACGCAGATACCCACGCGAGCCGCTCCAGGCTCATTCCGGCCTCGGTCACGATCCGCCTCCCCTCAGTCGATGTTGATCGGGCTGCCGGTGATATTGACGCTGGCCCCGCCGATATTCACTTGCCCGGTCCCGTTGATGTTCACCTTGCCGCTGCCGCTGATGTTCACGTTGCCGCCACCAGTGATGGTCACGTTCGTTCCCGCCGCGAGCTCGATGACGGTGTCTCCGCTCACGCTCACCGTGCCGCCGTGGAGAGACGCGCTCGAGCCGCCGCTCATGGCCAGCATGGCCTCGGCGTTGACCCCGATCACCGGGGCGCGGGTGGTCGCGATCACGGCCTGGACCTTGACCGCCGTTCCTTTGGTGGAGACGAACGCGGCCCCCTCCAGCGCGATGTTCGGAGCCTTCACGCCGACCTCGGACGACCCGTCGATGATGATCTTGTTTCCGTTGATGCCGATGGGTCCGGACGTGAGGGTGGTCGAGCCGGTGTGAATGACCTGTTTGCCATGCACCGTCACGGATTGGGACGGCGTCTCGATCGACTGGGCCCCTCCGATGCTCACGTCTTGCGTGCCGTCCACTCGGATCTGTTCGGGGCCGCCGATATGGAGCCGATGGTGCCCCTTGATGTCCTCGTCCGAGTGGCGACCGATGTCGCGCCGCTCGTCCTGGCCGATGTCCCGGTGATAGTTCCGATTGGCGTGGACCTGGACATCGCGCTGGCCCGAGATTTCGACGAGCTCCGAGCCGGCTTGGTCCTCCAGGAAGATGTGGTTCTCCCCTTGTCCGCCGGGAGATGACTTGGATTTCCAGATCGAGCGCGTCTTCTCCGCTGGGAGTTGAAGGGGTGGCGGAGCCTTGACGTTGTGGACGCGCCCAACGATGAGCGGCTCGTCGGGATCCCCATCGAGGTAGGCCACGACGACTTCATCCCCGACCCTCGGAACGTTCATCAGGCCATACCCAGGGCCGGCCCAGGCCTGTGACACCCGGATACGGCGCGTGGGCTCCCCTTCGCGAATCCGTCGGCGGTCCCAGTGAAAGAGCACCTTCACGCGCCCTTGCTCGTCGACGTCGATCTCCTCGCCAGGGTCCCCCACCACGAATGCGGTCTGGGTGCCCCAGATCCGCGGCTTCGCGATACGCTTTGGCCGGAGCTTCGTGCTCTTCGGAACGACGAGGAGACGGCTGTGCGTCTGCTTCTCCGAGCGCTCGTTCTTCTCCACCCGAACTTCGCTCGCGAGGACGATGAGCGGGTCCGCCAACTCGGGTCTTGGCGCGTCCTCGACGACAATCTCGCTGCCGGCGGTTAGCGCGAAGCTCGCCTGCAGCTGGGCGGTCGAGGCCTGGGTGCGCAGACTGTCCAGGATCTTCTTCGCCAGCTCCCTTGCGTCGCCCGCCTTCTTCACGTCCTCCGCCTCGAGCTCGAAGTGCTCGAGCACGTCCTCGTGCTTCCGAGGAGCGCGGGCGCGATGGTCTCCGGCCATGTCATAGTCAGGCCGCTCGTAGTCGTAGTCGTCCAGTGAGACCTTTCCCGGGCGAACGCGGGCGGACGCCTGGCAGTACCGGACATGCGGCTGGGCCTCGATACGTGTCTCATAGGGCCGATACGGAACCCGCGCCGAGACGGACACTGCGGCCGAGATGTCATCGAACATCACGAGCGCGCTCTTCGCCGTGTGGTCATGAAAGAAGCCAGCGCCGGCCTCGGCGAGCATCCTCTCCATGAAGGTCAGATCCGTCTCGTGATACTGGACGGTGTACTCCCGCTCGGCGTGGCTCTCGGACACCCGCAAGTAAGGCGTGTCGGAGATGCTGGCCGCGACGCCGCGCGCGATCTCGATCAAGCTCTTGTGTTGCTCGATCCGACTCCCCGACCGGTGTGCGAGCAGGGCGATCGGCGGGGCGATCTTGACCCGCACGTGGGTGCGCGCTTTTGGGTCCACGGTGAGCTGCTCGGCCTCGACCACCAATCCGCGGACCTCGGGCAGATAGCGCTCTTCCGGGAAGGCCGCGGTCGCGGCGGCGCCGATCAGCTGCTCGAGATCGGGCGCCGCTTCCTCGAACAGCGCCTCGATGTCGAGCTCGAACGGCTTCGACAGCTCGTCCCGATAGCAATAGGAGACCATGAGGAGCGGCTGGGCCAGCCCCTCGATTTGCAGGGTTGCGTTCAGCATCTTGTCCCTCAGCAGTTGATGAGGACGTTCTCGCCCTGAATGGAGAGGTCCTTTTCGGAGGCGACCCGCAGCTCCCCCGCGTCCGCGGTGAGGTCGACGTCGCGCCCGGTGATGCTCGTGCGGCCCAGCGAATGTGCGGTCCGCCTGCCGCGAACGACTTCTCGCATGTTGCCGTTTACGGTGGTCTCGAGCTCGTCGCACTCCATCGCGATCCGGCCGGCCTTGAGCGAGAGTGAGACAGCGTCGAGCTCCAACACGGGGCCCTGCGCGTCGAACCGAATCGACAGCTCGATGCGTCCGGAGGGTGAGATGACATGGATGCGCTCGTCCCCCTCTGCACCGGCGCGAACGCTCGCCATCACAGCGCGCCCCGACGGCAGCCTTCCGAGCGGCTCGGGCAGGTCCGCGAGCTCTTCCAACACCGTGAGCTCATCGACCCGGCGGCTCATCGCCAGGCTCCCGGATCGCAGCGAATGGTCACCGACTGGCCACGCGCGGCGGCGTCGGCGGCTTGCCCCAACAGATCCATCAGGACCGGGTCGGGCCCGCTCGCGGCGGCGGGCCGCGGGGCGGCGACCACGAGCGAGATCACGAGGCAAAGCCCGAACACGATGGAAAGCACGATGAACATCGACGCTCCTCTTCCCGTTTGCGAGTGCACGAAGGCCCAACGGCGCCCCAGCGCCGCTCGGTGTGTCCCTCTGGATGAGAATTCGTCGGTCGTGCCCCGACCGCTCACTGAAAATCACCGCGGGGCTCTCTTTTTCTCCCGCCCCCTCGGGGCTTCAGATTTTCTGAGCGAGGTTCGCAGACTCGTCGACTTCTTGGATAGGTGCCCATGAAGAAGCCCAAGCAACAACGTCCTGAGCTGCCCGCCTCCGCCGCTCCTCCTGCTGCCGCAGCCCACGCCGAGGACGCCGGGCCCGTCGACGGAGACCTGGAGATCGCCCGGATCATGGATGAGATCACGGCGTTCATCCGCGCCTACATCCCTGCGGCCGAGCAGGAGGACTTCGAGCTTGCGATCTGGCTCTATCTGGAGACCCACCCCGTCATGCGTGAGCGCGTTCAGGCGCTTCGCTCGATCGGGGTCGATCGCAGCGGGGCGCGCCCGACCGAGGTCGCTGAGAAGCCGGCCGCCCCGCCGCTGAAGCTCAAGGGAGTGAAAGGAGGGCGCGGCGCGTGACCCAAGGGGGGACTGACAAGATCTCGAGCCTCTCGCCGCACGCGCAGCGGCTCGTCACCGACCACCGCTGGATGGTCAGGTTCGTGACCGCCCGAACCTGCGGGCACAACCCGTCCGCCAACTACGACGACCTGCTCGCGCTCGGCGATCTGGCGCTCTGCGAGGCGGCGGTCCGCTTCGATCCAGCGCGTGGGCAGACCTTCGCGCGGTACGCGTGGAGCCGTATCGAGGGAGCGGTCCGCGACGGTCTCCGAAAGCTCAAGCGACAAGGTAGAGATCGCCTGCTCTTCGCGCACCCCGCGGCCGAGGGGTTCGCGGGCTCGCTCGACGAAGAGGACGACCCGTGGACCCGTTCCCCGCGGAGGCTATCGCGCGACATCAGCGACGAAATTTGGGGCTACGCTGCGGCGCGCGCCATCGGAGCCCTCTTTGCGCCTGCGGCGCCCGCGACAGCCGAGCACGCGCTGGCCGCAGCCGAGGAGTGGAGCCGCGCTGCGCCCGTGCTCGCGTCGGCTGTGAAGAGCCTCCCGCCGCGGGACATCGCGATCCTCGAGCTGCGCTATCGGGAGGGTCTCTCTTTCGAGGAACTTGGCCGCAGGCTCGATCCCCCCATGCCCACCGCGACCGCTTCACGTCATCACCGCGAAGCGATGGTCCGCTTGGGCCGGGCCATGCGGGCGGCGGGGTTCGCCAATCGCCCCGAGGATGTCCCCGAGTCGGTCTGAGGCGATCGATGGCGGCACGGGTCGACCACCTCGACGGCACGCCCTACGCGGAGCTGCGGTTGCTCGGCAGCGGCAGCATGGGCCGCGTCGTATTGGCCGAGCATCGCGCGCTCAAGAGCAAGGTATGCGTGAAGCTCCTCCACGCCGACGCCGCAGACAGTCCGGGCATTCGCGAGCGCTTCCGCGTCGAAGCCCAGACACTCGCGGCGCTCGGCGGAGGGGCGCATCCCAACCTGGTGCACGTCCGCGACTTTGGCGTCACACCGCTCGGCCTCCCGTATCTGGTGATGGAAGTGCTGGAGGGCCGGACGCTCCAAGACGAGCGGCGGGACAGAAAGCAAATCCCTTGGGTCCAAGCCGTCGAGTGGACGCTCCAAGCGCTCGAGGGCATCGCCGTGGCCCACGCCGCCGGCATCGTCCATCGCGACCTGAAGCCCGCGAACCTCTTCGTCTGCAAGCCCCCCGACAAGGCGCCGTACGTGAAGGTCCTCGACTTCGGCATCGCCAAGATCCTCTCCAGCGATGGCCCCGTCAGCCCGGCGGCGGTCGCAACCGGCACCGGCATGTTCATGGGCACGCCTCGCTACGCATCACCGGAGCAAGTTCGAGGAGAGCCGGTCGACGAGCGCACCGACCTGTACTCCATGGGCCTCGTCCTCTTCGAGCTCGTCACCGGAACGCCCCCGTTCTCGGAGAAACGCCGGATGGAGGAAATCATCCTCGCCCAGGTCACGTCCCCGCTCCCGGTCGCTTCCGATCTCGCCACTCAACGGATCCCGCCCGGGCTCGACCTCGCGATCGAGCGCGCCACCAGCAAGCGCCGCGAAGACCGGTTTGCCAGCGCCGAAGCGTTCGCCTCCGCGATGCGAGACCTCCTCGAGCCCGAAGCCCTCAGCGCGACCAGGCCGCTCCCGGCCTGGCTCGGCAGCGCCGCGGTCGACGACGACGCCACGGTCCGCGACCGCGCCGCCCCCGCGCGCATCTCGTCCGGTGCGCGTGTTCGGGCGACCGTCCCGATGGAGACCGCGCCGCTGCACCGCGTGGCGCTTGTGGCGCCACCGGAGGAGGACGAGGCAACGGCGCTCCGACCCACGAAGACCGGGTCGCACTTCCTCGGCGTACTCAGGTTCGTCGGGTTGGTGATCCTGAGCGCCCTCGTCTTTGGGGCGCTGTGGAGGTGGGTGATTGAGCGGTGGTTGGGGTGACACAGTAGGTCGATAGTGCGCGTCCACTTGGTTTGACCGCCCGACCAGGCTGAGGCGGCCCACCCTCATGTCGGCGATGAGACTCGGCGGCGGTAAGCTCGCAGCGGGAAAGGGGACTTCTCGGCCGCGGCGGCGGGCCGGTCGTTGCCCTCGAATAAAAAGAGACGAGTGTCTTCACCATGCGGCCTCGTTCTGCGTGGTGATGGGGGGAGGGCCCGATGGACGTCGAGGAGCGAGAACACCAGCTCGATTTGCACCGCAAGCTCGTAGAGGCGGCCCATCGTCTCAAGTCGATGAAGCGGTACCGCGGATCATGGAACACGGCTGACGTCGCGCACCAAGCGTACCTGAACTTGGCCGAGCGCAACCCCGCGGCGCTGAGGAACAAGGACGACGCGGAGATCGGAGCGCTGCTCTGGACTGCAGTGGCGAACGCGATCGTCGATCGGCGACGATTCGTTGGCGCCAAGAAGCGCCCGCCGAGGCCCGACGAGCTGCCGGAACAGGGGCCCGCCAACGATGACGACGTGGAAGAGCAGGTGGCTCGGAGCGAGATCCTCGCTCTGATCGAGGTCCAATTGTCACGTCTCGCTGAAGGGACGGGGCTGAACCTCCCGTCCGAGCGGAGAGCGATGCTGGTCGCGCTATTTCGACGCGCGATGAGCGGCGAGTCGCACGACGCGATCGCGGCGGACATCGGCGTGGACCGCTCAACGGTCAGCTACCGGCTGGAGTTCGTGGTGCGTTTTCTACGGGAAGGGATCGAGGAACAAGGAGCAAGTCGATGACCGGGACGATTCACATGAAAGTGGCAGAACACGAAGAACTGGTCATGCAGCGCGCTCTCGCGCCGACCGTGCTCGAGGCGCTCGGGGGCGATTCGAGCGACTCCGGCTTGGACGGACTTGCGCTCGACGACGCGTTCGGATGGATCTCGGCACAGCCTGCTGATCAATGGCTGACGCTGGTGCGGCGCTTTGCGAAGGGGGATTCGGGGATCGAGCGGGCTCTCTTTCTCCTGATGACGCCTGCAAAATCGGAGACAGTCGTCAGGGGGAGTCTGACCCGAAACACGCGTGTCGGAGACCGCTACTGGCTGGTCGGACGCATCGGTGACGGTGCGACTGGCGAGGTCTGGCGGGCGTGGGATCGAGAGCTCGGACGCTACGTTGCACTGAAAGTGTTCTTCATCCCAGAAGGGGACAAGGCCGCCGAGGCCGTCATCCGAGAGGCACAGGCAAGTAGTTCCATCGCGAGCGCCCACGTCATCCGCATCCACAACACCATTCGCGACGAGAAGCGCGGCATCGCGGCCATCGACATGGAGCTCTGCTCGGAGGTGGACCGCGACCGCAAGGACGTGCTCGGTGCGGAGCTCGCTTCCAAAGTGACCCCCGAGGCCGGCGTGTCCAGTCGGCACGAGGCTACAGCGGCCGCGCGATGGGTCTACCAAGCCGCGCTCGGTGTACAGGAGGCGCACACCCAAGCGAGGTTTCACCGCGACCTGAAGCCGAAGAACATCCTCGTCCGACCGGTGACCGGCCGCGCTCAGGTGCTCGACTTCGGCTTGGCCGCGAGCAGCAAGCTCGTGGTCCTGCCGGCGCATCCAAGCTTCTCGATGGCCGCAGCGGCTGACACTATCGATGTGGGCACTGGCTCGGAGAAATACATCGCGGGAACGCCCGGCTACATGTCACCTGAGCAAGCGAAGGGTCTGGAGAAGCTGGATCCCTCGCGGGAGGACCACCGGAAGCTCCTCGTGGGCATCGACGTCTACGGCCTGGGTGCGGTTCTGTACGAGCTCCTCACGGGCTGGCCACCCCACAAACACGCTCACGACGATTCGGAAGCGCTGATGGTCGCGCGCGCGCGCGAAAACGATGTCCGCTGGCAGCTGCTCGACCGCCGCAGCATTCCCCGCGCGCTTGCCGAATGCGTACGTCATGCGCTGGCCAACAAGGCTGAGGACCGATATGCGAGCGCCGACGAACTGGCCGAGGAGCTCTATCGATTTCTGACCAACCACCCGACGCGAAAGGAAATGCGACGCCCGCTGCGCCGGGTTTGGCTCGCTGCGGTCCGGAATCCGCAGTTCACGACCTCGATTCTTGCGCTGATCGGCGTCGCGCTCATCGCGGGTTACGCAATCTTGGCCGCGCGCCAGACCGTGACGGCTCGCGAGCGCACGGTTGACCAGCTCAACGAGGAGATCGCCAAGCGGACGTCCGAGCTTCAGCACCGGACCGATGAGGCCGCTTCCAAGCAAGGCGAGCTCGGCGCTATCACACGTGCCCTCAATCACAGCAAGGAAGAGCTCGACCAGAAGCGGACCGAGCTCAAGGACGTGACTTCGGCTTTGGCGCTGAGGGACGAGGAGCTCGCGACGGTCAGGAAGGGAGCCGCCGAAGAGCAGAAGGAGCTGACCAAAGAGGTGACCCGTGCCGAACAAGAACGACAGCAGGCGCAGAAGCTCCTCAGAGAAGCGAAGACAGAGCAAGAGCGTGCAAGAGCGGAACTCATTGTTGAGAAAAGGACTGTCGACGAGCTCAAGGCGACCCTGCGGCTGCAGAATAGCAATCTCAACTCGCAGGCCCGAGTGTACGCAGAGCTCCAAAAAGACCACGAGCAACTCAAGGTTCAGGCCGAGGGGCTGCGCAGCAAGATAGAGAGCCTCGATGCGGATCTCGCGCGCGAGAAGGCCAAGAGCGCGGCGCTCGAGAGCAGGCCCGCGCAGACTCCTCCTGCAACGCCAAGCGAGCCGAGAGTTGAGTCGACGCCCGGCCAAAAGAGCCAGCCGGAGTGAATGGGCACTTCGTTGTGACCCAAGGCACGCAAGACAATGCTCGTCACCGAGCTTACCGGGACCGTTCCGGGAAACGCAGGTGCGTGCATCGCGGTCCACTTCGGGAGACGGAACGTGACGGTCCACTTTCCGGCCGAGGTGGTTCCCGGCGACTTGGCCTTGGTAGGCACCGGCGTCACCTGCCAGATCGTTCGCGGAGCGGAAGGGACGGAACACCAGCGCCTCGCGGGGCGGAGCGCGGCCCCAGCACATGGTCGACGCGCGCCGGTCCACGGGGGTGCTCGCCGAGTTTCGCGAGAGGTGAGCAGGCCAAGAGCCTCTCCGGCGACAGCCCAGCAATGTGGGCTCTTCGACTCGGGGCGGGCATGGTCTTCGCGCGAACGCCCGTGCACCTCGGCCACGATGCAGAACGTCCACGGCGAGGCCGCGAGCCGCGCTCCTCCTGCCTCAGAGATGCCTGATTCTCGAAGCCATGATAGATGTGCCGTGTGAACACGGCCCCGTTCATCGAGATCCCGCAGCGTGCTGATGCCGCGGCGCGCGCCCGCGATGGGGAGAAGCTCGCCGTCGTGGGCCGGCATGGCAAGACGCGGCTCATGCTCGATCTGGCCGACGACCTCGACGGGGCGATCCTCGTCCGTGTGCCTTCGGGACCCGATCAGGTGCCCCACGTCGTCCTTCAGGCGGCGCGTGCATGTGGCGCAAACGCACTCCGTGTCGTAGCGGAGGCGCTCTCGCGATCGGTCGCGGGCGCGGTCACCAAGCTCGAGGGGTTTGTCGGGGGCCGCCCCCTGTTGGTCGACGACGCGGACGCCCTCGGTGTTCGGGGCGTCGACCGTGAGCTGTCCTTCGCGATGAAGGACTCGGTCGACATCGTCCGAGAGTTCATCACGCGGTGCGCGCGGGTCATCGCGACGACGACGGAAGAGCTCGCGCGCGTCGGGCGAACGACGGTCCACCCGCTCCCAGAGACGCGCAACGGACACGTGGCCCTTTGGGAGAACGTCGCGCACGACGTCGACACGCTTCACCTCGCGGTCTTGCGCGACCGTATCGGGACGACAGATGGGATCCTGGCCTGGGACCCATCCGAGATCGTCGCGGATGTGTTCGAGGCGCTGCCCTCCCCAATCGCCGAGCTGGTCGAGGTTCTCGCCGTGCACGGGCGGCCGATTCTGCGGGAGGATGCAGAGGCGCTGGGCTTGTTCGACGAGACCGAGCTCGAAACGGCGGTGCAGCTCGGCGTCGTGCTCCTCGAGGGAGGACTGCTCCGACTCCCGAAGCCCTGGTACGAGCACGCGCCCGTCGTTCGCAGCCGCGTGCGTGCACACGCTGTCCGGCTCCGCTTGGCAGAGGCGTTCGCGTCCCAAGTGCTGGGTGACCAGGCGTACATCGCTCGCCCGATGCTCGTGCTCGAGGCGCATCGACACTTCGCCGACGCGGGTGATGTCGAGCGGGCCCGTGAGTACGCCTTCTTCGGCGCGGCGGTGCTGCTCGATGCCGCGCGCCGCATCTCGCTGGCCGGGCGTGAGGATCGACGCAGGTATGCCGAAGCAGCCAAGACGTACGATATCGTCTTGCACCTCGAAGAGAAGCTCTTGGCGGGTGGAGATACGCTCGGTTCGCAGCTGGTCGGGTACGCGATTCACTACCGCCACTACAACCGTTACAAGGCGGGGAGCGAGTCGCGGGTCGAAACGCTCGCTGGGTATGAGAGGGCGTTGCACCACTGGCCTGGGAACGCCCTGTTCCGTTCGCGCATGATCGTGGCGCTGTTCCTCGACGAGAAGTATGGGGAGGCACGAAAGCAGATCGCCGACGCTTTCGCGCAAGTGAAGCCCCATCCCAAACGCGAGCCGGTTCTTCGGGGTCGCTCGACCGACAAGCTCCTCCAGCGCGACCGCGTAGAGCCGGCGTTGCTAGTCTGGAACGATTACCATCCGAGCGAATGGGACAGCTTGTACGAGCGCCGTCTCTTCGAACGGCTGAAGCAGGGTTTCGCGCTCACGCGTTTGCGTGACTTCGAGCACCAACTGGTGTTCGTAGACCCTGTTCACGTGCGTTTCTCGAAGACCGCAGCTGGTTGGCTCGCGTTCGCGGTCGACGCCTCAGGCGCGGGGACCCATCCCGCGGCCGCCTACAGCGCGCTGTTGCGTTCACTTCGAGCCGAGTGCACGCGGCTTCACCGAACGCTGACGCACCAACTCGGGCCTGAGGAGCGGATGAGGAAGCAGGCGCTCCTTGGGCGCGTTGATCTCGCTGCGTCTGGCCTCCTCGATCTGGCGGACGGCACCACTTGGATCTACGGGCGGCTCACTCAGGCGAATGATGGGATTGCGCTCCTCACGGACACTGACGGTTCCTACCCCGTGGATCCGGCGGTGCTCGCCGATGCGACCGCTGAGAGCGCCTACCGCCTCGCGCGAGTGAAGACCGGCGCCGCCGGTGAGCCGATCGGCCCGGTGCTCGAGATCGAAGCACCTTTGGGACAAGATCCGGCGGTCGCGTTCGAGCGATGGCGAAAACGCATCGCGTCCGATGGGTGACGCGTGCGCCACCGTCGCCATTTACGCGCTCGACGTCGGCCAAGGCGACGCGACGTTCATCCTCGCGCGTGAGCCAGGAGACGGTGCGATCCTCTTCGATTGCAACGACCCTTACGTGTGCGAGCGATTCGTCGTGGACCACGGGATCCACAGCTTGCACAACGTGGTCGTTTCTCACCTCGACCGGGATCACATCCGCGGACTTCTGCCGTTCCTGAAGTGGTTCCTCGAGACTCATAACGGAACCGTCGGCCACGTCTACGTCGGGCTCGATCGCGACCGCGAACGGGTCAGCAAGACCGCTGCCGAGTTGATCGACGCCGTTCTTGGGTGGGAGAGCGACCGTCGCTTTGCCCTGCATGCACCACAACGAGAGGATGTTCCGCGCGTCATTCACCGCGGGGGCTCCTGGGAAGCATCCCTCATCCTGCCACGCTACTCCGCGCTGCTGCGGACCGAGATGGACGGGGAAGACGAGCCCAATCGCTGCTCGGTCGCGCTCCGCGTGACCTGCGGTTCTCGAGCTGTGATCATCGGAGGCGATGTACCGCTCGTTTCGTGGGAGTCACTCGAACCGGGCTTGATCGAGGCCTGCGCGGTGCGCGCTCCGCATCACGGCGGCGGGATCCGCGAGAGCTCTCCAACGTGGAGCGAAGGGTCGTTCTACGAGGCGACAAAGGCTGATGTTGTGATCGTATCGGCTGGCTCCAACAACGACTACGGGCACCCTACCGACGAGCACGTCAACGGCATCGGCGTCCCCGGCCGGCGCCTCGTTTGCACGCAGCTCACCCCGCGATGTCACGACGACCTCGCGGGAGTTCGCGCCGAGATGCTTCGCACCGCGAGCCGCGTCACATACGCGCCCTACCGGCATCGGTATGGCGGAGGGTCCCGCGTGCGGCGTCCCCAGGACGAAGTACCGTGCGCGGGGTCGATCTCGGTCGAGCTCTTCGAAGATGGTCGGGTCAACTACGAGCCTCCCAGGCCTGGGTGGCATGACCAGCTTATCGACCGAGTGAGACTCGTCCGACCGCGCTGTCGCTGATCGAATTTGCACAGTCGCAAGAACCGGCGACCTGGCGCCTCCGTGCGGGTCGCTCAGCGCGCCCGCTTGGGCGCCGACGTTGCAGCGCTCGAGATGGGGCGCAGATCTGAGAGCTCCGCGATCGTCCTCAACGACGGATCGAAGATCCTGTGCCGCAGCCTGCCGGTGAGCCGACGCCGAACGAGGTAGAAGAAGACGCCGCCCTTCGTGCGCCTGTCCCCGCTGGGTGCGCGCATGCCGCCCGCGGCTTCCACGGCCCGCGTCTCTTCGAGCACGGCGCGGACGACGTCCTCGCCGAGGACGTAGAAGATGGCGTGGAGCTGCGCGACCGCGCGGTCCGTCGACTCATCTAGCTCCGCGATGAGCTGCTCGACCGAGAACGAGTTCTGGGTGCCGCGCGCCATGGTTCCCTTCCGCTATTGAAAGCGCTGGTTTGGAAGCCGCGAGTCTAGAGCGACTGTGGCGCGGTCGCGAGAGCGCGCGCGGACGAGTTGCTCGACAGCTGCAACGCCGACGCCGCCGATTTCTTGAGCGAACCGCGCCTTAGCGACGACTTCTCTCCTAGGCGCCATGACCACGCTCCCACCCACCGCCGCTGAGGACCGTTTGCCTCATCGCTCGGCCGCGGGCGGCGTTGGTAGCCTCGTGAGCGTCAGCGGGGTGCGGGGGTGAAGGGGATGACGCAGCGGGAGGAGCCGGAGAAGCCGGTCGCGGCTTGGAAGCGGGTCTATCCGCCCGGCGCGGAGATCGGGGGGCGTTACCTCGTCGAGCGCGAGATGGCGGCGGGGGGCATGGCGGTCGTGTACCAGGTGCGCGACCTGGAGACGGGGAGCCGGCGGGCACTGAAGACGCTGAACGACAAGTACGCCCGCCACTCGAAGATCGTCGAGCGGCTGGTGCGGGAGTTCCGCTCCCTGCAGGAGATCGAGCACCCAGGGCTCGTGCGCGTGTTCGACGCGGGCGTCGAGGACGGCCGCTTCTTCTACGTCATGGAGCTGCTCGACGGGCTGACGCTCAAGGACATCAAGCGGGCACGCCGGCTGCCGATCGGCGCGGTCCTCTCGCTGATGGAGCAGGTCTGCAACGGCGTGCACGCGCTCCACAAGGCGAGCGTCGTCCATCGGGATCTGAAGCCGGACAACATCTTCGTCCTGGAGGCCGAAGGCGAGCCGGAGCACGTAACGAAGATCCTCGATCTCGGCGTGGCCAAGCACACGGGCCTCGTTACGACGAGCAGCGGCACGACGCTCGGCACGGTGACGTACATGTCCCCGGAGCAGACGCGCGGGCAGGTGGTGGACGCGCGCGCGGACGTCTACGCGATCTGTCTGATGATGTTCGAGCTGCTCGCGGGGTTCCACGCGATGGAGGGCAAGAGCAGCCCCAAGACGCCGGAGGAGTGGGCGGAGCGCCAGCGAGAGCGCGTCCCGGAGTCGCTGATCGATCTTGGGCTTCCGGTTCATCCGTTCGTCGCCAACCTCGTGCAGCGGGGGCTGCAGAAGGAGCCCGTTCAACGCTTCGCCTCGGCGGCCGATCTCGCAGAGCAGATCCGCGCCGCCCGCATGATCCTCGGCGGCGTTGGCCAGCTCGGCTCGCTCCGCGTCGATCCGTTCGATCCCGCGAAACTCTACAAGAAGGATTCATCGGGCGAGCAGCCGATCGCCCGCATCCTGCCGCCTGGCGTACCCGCCGAGACGAGCGGCGTTGGTTATGGTCCCACCGATCAGGCGCCGCCTGGAGCGGCGGCGGAGAAGAGGACGGAGGCGCTCGCGCCGATGCGCGTCTCGCCCGAACCGCCGCGCGTGCTCGCGCAGCCCGACCAGCGCACCGTCCGTGGGACCGTCAAGATGCTTGGCCGACAAGGCACCAAGCCGCACTTCCAGGCCCCGTCACCTCGACCGTCGTCACCCGAGAGCCCGGTGGAGAAGCCGCTGCCGCCGCCGCCCGCGCCGCCCGCGCCGTCAGAGGAGACCGCGCACGACACGGAGCCTACCCCCGCGCCGGCGTCGCCGCTCATCGAGGGCGAGCTCACGAAGCTCGCCGAGGTGACCTCGGACCGCAGCCCACGGTGGCGAAAGGTGCCGGTGACGCCGTTGTACGCGATCGAGGAGACCGAGCCCGAGCGCAAGCCGGTCGAAGACAAGGCGAGCAAGCCCAGCACCGGCCGCGCGGATCGGGCGATGCGCGTCGCGTTTCCGATCACGCTTGGCCTGCTCGCTGCCACCGTCGCGACGCTGACGATCGTCGTGAGCAGCAGACGAAGCGACCCTGCCCCATCGGCGCGCCCCACCGCCACGCTCACCGCCGACAGGGCCGCGCAAGCGACGACGCAACCGACGCCAACGGCGGCTCCCGGTCCTGCCCTCGCTCCCGCCGACCTGCCGTCCACCGCCAGCACGAGCACCAGCACCCCCAACCCCGCTGCCCCGCCGAAGCCCCGCGCCACTACGCTCCCCACCCACACAACCGCGCGCCCACTCGCGGGACCGCAGCCCCCCGCCAGCCCCACGCTCGCCCCAGCGCAAACGGCCCCTCCGCCCACCGCCACCGCGCAGCCCACGCTCAACCTCCCCTTCAAGACCCCCGCCCCCAAGGCCGAAGAGCCTATCTTTCCAAGCCACGAGTGAACCAGTGACCCCGCTCGAAGAAGAAGAGCTCACCCGCCGCGCCCTCGAAGAGGCCAGGCGAGAGAACCGAGCCGAACAGCTCGCGGCGAAGGCCATTTCGCCAGCCGCGAAGCGCGCGATCGAGGAGCTCCAGAAGGACGCTCCTCCGGGAGAAGGGCCCTTTCTTCGCAACGTCGAGCACCTCGTCACCAAACGCGAGGCGCAACCGAGCGAGCGACAAGAGCACGGCCTCGCCGCAATCACAACGAACCCTGTGGGGATGAAGGCGATCACCGGAAAGGTCATCGTCCAGCCCGATCGCAACCTGCGCGACACCGACGTCGATGTCCCCGCGCCCGCGCTCGACCACGATCCCCGTGACGACGTCAACATGACGGGCTTCGTCCCGCGCGAGCCGCTCGAGCCTGAGCCTGAGCTCCCCAAGGCTGCGCCGAAACGCGACGAGACCTACGTGACCTCTCCGAGCGTGGCGAAGCTCAAAGAGCTCGGTGTGCCCCGCGAGCTCGAGCCGGACGGCCGCGCCCTCGGGGGCACGCTCCGCCTCAAGAAGCAGAGCGACCTGGGTTCACGGGACACCCTCCGCCTCCCTATGGTGGCGCGCGCTCGTTGGGCATGGGTGGCGATCGCGCTGCTTGGCGTCGCTATCGTGCTGCTCTGGCGAGTCAGCGTGGCGCAGAGCACCGGTGATGCGGACTCGTCGAAGCAGCGCCGTTCGGCCGAACTGTCCGGGGCTGCGGTTCCTCCAGCGGGAACGACGCAGTTGTCCGAGGGCACGAGCTCGAGTCCGCCCAGGACGCGCAGCTCCGGGTCGACCGACGCTGCGAGCGCGACGTCGACCGCGACCGCGGTGGTGGTCAGGGCCCCTGCGGTCTCGACCGAAGTTGCGGCGACGAGCACGGCTGACGCTCGCGAGGGAAGCCGACAACGGAAGTCTGCGCCGCCCGAAGCGCGAGAGACAGGGCCACGACCTACTGCGCCGGAGCCGACTACCCAATCGGCTGTTCCGCTTCCACTTCCCCCCGTGTCTACGACCGTTCCGCCTTCGTCGAGCAAACCGGCTCGGCTTCAAGACTGATCCCAATGAAGAAGAAGACCTTGGTCGCATTGAGCGTATTCATTGGCGGCGCCGCGGTGCCGCTGGGCGCTATCGCACAAACCCCTCCGCCCACTGTAGCGATCGACAGGGCCGACGAGCTCTATCGCAGAGCGAACTCTCTCTTCGACGCGGAGAAGTATCAAGAGGCGTACGATCTCTATCGCGAGGCGTTCTCCCTCAAGAAGAGCTTCGACATCGCGGCCAACCTGGGTCAAACCGCGCTTCAGCTCAAGAGGTATCCCGAGGCGGCAGAGGCGCTCGCCTATTCGATATCGATCTATCCTCCCAACGGGAACCCACAGGCGAAGCAGCGCCAGATCGACATGCTCAAGGACCTGGAGGGCAAGCTCGCGAAGCTTCGTGTGGCGACAAGCCCTGAGGGCGCGGAGGTGCGCGTCGATGGCCGACTGATCGGCCGAACGCCGCTCTCTGGTGACATCTATGTAGAGCCCGGAAAACGGCTCTTTCACGTGGAGAAGGCCGGGCTCGAACCGCACGACGAGACCCTGGATCTGGCGGCCGGATCATCCCGCGCGCTGAATGTCTCCCTTGCCAAACATGATGCCCCGTCCAAACCAGTCTGGCCCGCGGTACTGCTCGGGATCGGCGCAGCGGCAGGCATCGGGGTGGGTATCGGCCTCATGGTGGCGTCAGCATCGAGCCACGACGACGCCCAGAGCGCGTTCGATGACTGCGCTGTGCTCACGAACGAGTGCATTGCCAGCGCCCAAGATTCGCTCGACAGCGCGAACGCGCTCCGCGGCGGCGGCATCGCGGCGATTGGGATCGGCGGCGCCGCAGCGGTCGGATTGCTCGTCTATCTATTGGTTCCCGCCAAGGCCAGCGCAGGCCCGGTAGCGGTCGCGCCGATCCTTGGCCCCAGCACCGCAGGGCTTCACTTCTCCTATTCTTTCTGAGAGGCAAACGATGCGACTCGCTATTGCTACTTCCGCTTTGGGCCTGCTGAGTGGTGTCGGTTGCTATGGCAACGCCTGCGAAGAATTCGCGAATGGACGAGAGTGTCCGGTGGATGACGGAGGGGGCGGAGCGGGCGCGGGTGGGCAAGGTCCGGGCGGTGCCGGAGGAAGCGGCGGGAGCGGCGGGGACAATACTGGTGGAGCGGGCGGAGGAGTGCCGGCAGGGTGCGACCTCGTCGAAGGCGAAGCCATTGGAGCGACCTGCGGCGTGTTCGTGAAGTCGGGATCGACCGGCGACGGCTCCCAGGGCAATCCCTACGGGACGATTCAAGACGCTGTCGACAACATCAAGACAGCAAAGAGGCTCTACGTGTGCGGCGGCGACACGTTCAATGGCAGCATTGAGCTTCCCGGTGGTGTCTCCCTATACGGGGGACTCGACTGCGACGGCTGGAAGTTCGCGGAGGCGAACCCCCAGCCGACGATCGAGGGCGACAGTGATTTGCCCGCGCTCTCGATTCTCACGTCTGGCGGCAACACGATCGATTCGATCAAGGTGCACGCAGCTCCTGCGGTAGTCGCGGGAGGTTCGAGTATTGGGGCACTCGTTGGAGCGAACGCAACGGCTCACTTTGAGCGATGCTCGCTCGGCGCGGACAAAGGCGCCGCGGGTGCACCTGGAGAGCCGCAGAGCAAAGCGCCAACTCCGGCCGCTGCCAATGGGGACGCCGGAAACGCCGGGTGCTCAGGCAGCACATCCTCGATCGCTGGCGGCGACCCAGGTCTTCAAACCTGCGGTGCGGATGATGTGTCTGGGGGCCTCGGTGGCGGCGGCGCAAACGGGCCGAACGGTGGCCCGGGCGCGCCCGGGAACCCGAACGGACCTAATAACGTGGGCGGACCCGGCGAGAAACAAACCCCCGCGACGCCCTGCGACAACGGTGGTCCAGGCGATCCCGGCATGCACGGCGACCCTGGCCCCGGCGCGCTGGAGTCGGACCTCGGCCTGCTCGAAGGGACCAGCTTCATGGGAGCGGCTGGAGGAGACGGTCTCGGCGCAGGCACGGCAGGTCAGGGTGGCGGCGGCGGCGGCGGCGCAAACCAGTGTACCGGCGCAGGCCCCAGCGGCGGCGGTGGTGGCGCCGGAGGCTGCGGTGGACTGCCCGGCAATGGTGGAGCAGGCGGCGGCGGCTCGTTCGCGCTCGTCTCCATTCAAGCCACTGTGACGCTTACGGACGTGCGTCTAAGCGCCGACGACGGCGGCATCGGCGGAGCGGGCGATGCCGGACAGGAAGGCATGGATGGTGGCTCCCCGGGAAACGCCGATGCGAGCAACGGGGCCTGCCCTGGAGGGCCGGGTGGCAAAGGCGGCCAAGGCGGCGCTGGAGGCGGCGGACGCGGCGGACCGAGCGTAGGCATCGCGTACGTCGGCGACGCTCCGATTGAGGAGGGGACGATCATGATCGACGTGGCGGAGACCCCGGCGCCGGGTGGGGTCGGAGGCAATGGTGGCATTGGCAACATGGGTGGGACCGGGGCGGCCGGCATTGCGCAACTTCGCCAACAGTTTTGAGCGAGAGACGTCGGCCGCAATGAAGTCGAACCCTTCAGTCGGCAAGACGCGACCACCCCCTGAGCGAGCGCAGCGAGCGATTTGGGGGTGGTGGGCGCGCGTAGCGCGACCGGTAGGGGGCATCGTCGTCCTCGTCTGCTCCAGTTGCGGCGACGGTTCCGCATGCGAAGAGTTTGCGAATGGGCGGGAGTGCCCGGTGGATGATGGAGGGCGGAGCGGGCGGGGGCGGGCTCGCGGGGAACGGCGGCAATGGCGGGAGCGGAGGAGACAACACAGGTGGATCGGGGGGCGGGGTACCCGCAGGATGCGACCTGGCGGAAGGCGAGCCAATTGGGGCGACATGCGGCGTCTTCGTGAAAGCCGGGTCAACGGGCGATGGGTCGCTGGGCAACCCCTACGGGACGATTCAAGACGCGGTCGACAACATCAAGACGGCGACGCGCATCTATGTCTGCGGCGGTGACACGTTCAATGGGAGCATTGAGCTGCCAGCGGGCGTCTCCATCTACGGAGGCCTCGCCTGCGCAGATTGGACGTACGCCTCCACGAACACCCGCCCCACGATTCACGGTGACCCCAACGTCCCCGCCTTGCGCATCCTCGGCCAGGACGGTTCTTCCTTAGCGTCGTTGCGAATCGAAGCGCCCGACGCGGACAGCCCCGGCGAGAGCAGCATCGGCGTCGTCATAGGACAGGCCACCGTCGACCTCGTGAACGTCGGCATCGCGGCTCGGAAAGGGGCGGCCGGCGCGGCGCCCCCTGCGCAAGAAGACCAGCTGGGCCAGGCGCAAGGTGGAATGAGCGGCGCGAACGCAGGCACCGACCCGGTCACCAATGCCATGGGCGGCGCGAATACGTGCAATGCAGACGCCTTAACCGGGGGCAATGGTGGCTCGGGTGGCCCAGCTCCGAACAACAGCGGCGGCAATGGTGTTTCTGGTGACGTGCTCCTGGGCGCGGGCGGCGACCCCGGAATCGGTCAGACGGGCGCCACGTTCAATTGTGTTGCCGGCCAAGGGCTGGGTGGTGGCGGTGGAAGCGGAGACCCGGCGAACTCCGGCAACGGCGCCACCACCACTCAAGGCAGCATTAACGAAGAAGGCTTCACGCCCGCAGACGGCGAGCCCGGAGACGCGGGGACCCACGGCCACAGCGGGGGCGGCGGGGGCGGGTCCCGCGCCAGCGGGAGCGTGAACGGCGCCGGCGGGGGCGGCGGCGGCGCGGGCGGCTGCGGGGGCCATGGCGGTCCTGGAGGAAAGGGTGGCGGCAGCTCCATTGCGCTGCTCTCGATTGACGCGACGGTGACCCTCGGCGCGGGAGTGCAGCTCGTCGTCGGAGCCGGCGGCAATGGGGGCGATGGCGGCAAGGGACAGTTTGGGCAACCTGGCGGAAACCCAGGCATGGGCGGACCGGGCGCCGGAGCCGTGGTCGCAGCATGCTTTGGCGGAAGTGGGGGCCCCGGCGGCACAGGTGGAAACGGCGGCGGAGGCCGAGGCGGCCACGCCATCGGAATCGCATTCGTCGGACCCGAGCCTACGGGCGGCACCATCGACATCGGCTCAGCAATGGGCGGCGAGCCGGGCGGGGGCGGAGACAACGGCTCGACGCCCGCCGGCGGTGTCGGTGGGACCGGCATCGTCGAAGAGCGTCACGAGTTCTGAACCGTATGGGGGGACCAGTGATGACAACCCGATCGAATGTGCCATGAGCGACCGCCCCCTGAGCGAGCGAAGCGAGCGATTTGGGGGCGGTGGGCGCGCGTAGCGCGACCGGTAGGGGGCATCGTCGTGCTCGTCTGCTCCAGTTGCGGCAACGGCACCGAATGCGAAGATTTTGCAAAGGGGCGGGAGTGTCCGGTGGATGTTGGAGGGGCCGGAACGGGCGGGGGCGGGCTCGCGGGGAACGGCGACAATGGCGGGAGCGGAGGAGACAACGCTGGCGGGGCAGGCGGCGGAGTTCCGGCGGACCTCGAGGCCACGCTATGAGTGGAGGAGTGACGCGTCGTGAGCGTCCGAGTGTTCTCTGTCTCCATCAACAATAAAGCGAGGATGTCCGCTCACGAGGAGGGATAGATGAAGCGCGGCCTGAGCAATGGACTGTTGTTGATCGTGGCATTGGCGGGTGGAGCGTGCTCCGACGACGCCGAGCGCTGTTCCGGGGAGAACCCCTGCGAGCCCGGTGGCGCCTCGAGCGAAGGGGGGCGAGGCGGGCGGGAAGCTCATGGTGGGTCCGACGCCGGAGGTGCTGGCGACGGCGGGAACGCGCAAGGCGGCGGCGGCGGCGGTGGTGGGGTCGGCATCGCGACTGTTCATCTTACGGTCCTGGACTACCGGGACGAGCCAATCATCGCCTTCGATGTTATCTCGAATGATGCGGATGGTCTCTTGGTCGACCAGGGCGTGACCGGAGTCGATGGCAGCGCGGACCTGCAAGTCCCCAGCGGCGGAAGCGTCTCGGTGGTTTCCCTGGTTCCCTTCCCTGAGGTGTCGCAGGACTACGTGGAGCGGCACATCGACACGTTGTTCTTCGATGATTCGCCACCCGCCGAGGCGCGGATTCGCGTCGTGATGTCGTTTGGGGAAGTGACCACGGAGACGATGTCCGTGACAGCCTCGCTGCCCCCCAGGCCGGGCGCCTCGACCTACGAGTTCATCTCAACGTGCTCGAGCGCCTATTCGTCGACCTCGAGCACGCAGACCCATTCGGTTCGAGGGTGCACCGATGATGGAACGTTCGACATCGTCGTGGTGGCATTGGGCGCGTCGGGTCTGCCAATTGACTATGCTTGGTCTACCGGGAACATCTTTACCGCGAACGGGACGCTGACCCGCACGATGAGCTGGGAGGGCGAGGGCCCTGTGACGACTCATGTGTCGGTCGTCAACATTCCAACGAATTCGCCGAGCATCGCTGTCGGCGTACGCGACACCATCGAGCACGTTGGCTGGTCGACGAGCTTCTCCAGGTTCGAAGAGTTTCCGCAACCATCCGGCGCCGTGGTGTCCGATTGGAGCCATCTGGCAGGCCTCGGGACGCTTCACTGCGACATCGTGAACCTGACTTCGTCCTTGGACGGCACTGAGAGCATGACGTCGTACCGCTGCGCGAGCTCCGTGGCGCCGACTTTCGAGGTCGATGCGTCGCGGCTCAGCCGCTTTCGGCCGGAGCCACCGGAGTCCGGACCGCTCAAGATGAATCTGGTGGAGTCCTGGTCGGGCGAGCTTGGTGATGCACTTGGTGTCGATGCTTTGATCTGGGACGGCAGCACATATACAATCTGGGACGCCTATCGAGGCACCGGCTCGGACCTCAGCTTCACCTTTCCCGAGATGCCACCGGAGCTCGCGGAGTTCGCGATGGCTGGAGAAGATGTTCTGGTCTATACGTCCGTGCATTTGGACGTCGAGGAGCTGGCCAGTTTTGAGCAATTGGCTCAGGAGGGAATGCCGCTCTATGGCTTGACCGCTTATGAGCGTACGTCGACTCACGTGGACACCCAGTAGTGTGTGGCGACAAACTTCGTGGGCGGGCGTAGTGTCCGCAGGGGGCTGACGCGATGAGAGGCGCCATTCACCAGTTCATCGAGCGGCAGGCGAGGCGATGGATCCCCAATCGCCAGCCGCACCCCTGGCCCACCGCATATGGGCGGTTTCGCGAGGCGGGGCTCTATTGTCGAAGGAGAGTGGACCTCCCGCGTGACGCGGCAGCTGCCCGGCGCCTCCTCGCCCCCGTGGCCCGCAGTCTTTCCGGCCGAGTCTACCTCGACGACGGTCGAGCGATCATTGCGTGGCTCGAGCAGTTCTGGTTCTTCGAGCTCGCTGCGCCGGTGGGGTTCGAGCACTTTGGTTGGGGTGTGATCGGCGCGACGCAGCGCTCGCAGGTCTTGGCTCTACTGACGCAGAGCATATTCAGCAGCGAGCGGAGGGTGACCGTCGATCTGGTCGTCGCGCCTACGCTGGGCCTGTTCCGGAGCTTGCCCGCTGTCCCGGATGTCCCGGGAGTCCAAGTATCCGTGCGTCCCTGCGGCGTTCATCTGACTTGGGGCCAGTCACTCGAGGAGTTCAGGCCGGCCTCGATCGTCGAGCTCGTCGTCACCGCAGCGTCGTGGACGGCGCCACTCGCGGCGCAAGCGTATGAGCCGAGGTGGCCCGTGACACCGAGCATCGTGAGAAGGCCCTATGGGGGTGTGAGCATGGCGAGGCCATTCGGAGTCGACCCGCAGCTCGCTGATCTCGAAGAGGGCAGAGACCTGCCGGACGGGAGGGTCGATCGTGGCGACTGAGCGATTCAGCGTGCCGGATGCGCACCTGCGTCCTCCCGGGCCCGAGCGGGCACCGGCTCATGTCCGCTTCGGCAGCGGGCCGCTGTGCAATCCGCCGCGAGCCGCTGCGGCTTCCTTGGCGGGGCGTTTGGCCCGCGTGGCGGTGACGCTGGATGGCGCCGAAGTCATCGGCGACGCGATTCGAGCGAGCGCGTGGCTCCAGCGCTGCTGGCCATGGGAGGTGGCGGCCGTGGTCGAGCGCGGCGCACCGAGCGTTGCGCTCGCCGGCAAATTGCAGGGCCTCGATGTGCTCGTGATTCTATGTGATGAGATCGGCTGGGCGACGGGCTCCCTCGACGTCATCGTCGCTCGCGGCGGTGCGCCGCTGCGCTACTGGCCACCCGCACCGACGCTCTCAGCAGAAGACGTGAGCGTGTCCGTTCGTGTCGTTCCGCACGGGATCCACTTCTACGAGCGGTTCGCCCCCAACGACGTCGACGCGGACGCGGTCTGCCGGTGGATCCGAGAGGCGGTGGCCACGCTGACGGCGGCTTCGCGCGCACGTCCGCCTGGGGCCGTACGCGCGACCGCGCTGCTTTGTGCTCGCTGCTCTGCGCGCTCGCGCCGACGGATCTGTCGGGTGTGCGGGGCCGAGGCACCGATGCGCGGCGACCGGGGCGCTCGGATTCTCGCTCCGCCGGTCTGGCCTGTGATCGTAGGTTTGATGGGGCTCGCGGCTTGCGTGCTCGCAGCAATCTGGATCTGGAAGCTCTCCAGAGCGTGAGGACAGGGGTTCGAGCGCGGGCGTGCGGCAACCTCGCCCGCGTGGTGCGCGTCTGTGAATCGCTACCGGCGAGGCTTCTGCGGCGGATTCTGCGGGGCCTCGAGGACCATCGTCCCGCCCCCTTCGTCTTCGTCGTCGTCGGGGACGCGGCCCATCTCCATCGTGCCGTGGCGTCCGTGGCCGGGCATGGGGGGCATGGGCGGGGGAGGCGCGGGCATGGGCACGTTGGGAGGGAGGGTCTTCGCTCCGACGCGGCCGGGCGGGTGCGGCATCGGCGGCGGCGCGGGCGGCAATCCTGGCTGAGGTGGGCTGTTTCCCTTTCGCGCGAGGAGCTGGGCGGCCGCCTCCGGGGTCATCGCCATCGTGGAGCCGCCGGACTCTTCGTCCGTCGCGGCGAACGCATTGGTTCCGCGGACGACCACGTTCGGAGCGCCCGGGGTCTGGGGCGGCGCGGGCATGACCATCGCGGGTGGAGGCGGGGGTGGCGCCGGCATCGGAGGGCCCGGGGCGGGACGCGCGGGGGGGCTCGGCGCCACGGGCATCGTGACCGCGGTCGACGCGAGGGGCGATTGGGGTGGCGCGGGCGGCGGGGGCGCGGGCGGCGGGGGCGCGGGCGGCGGGGGCGCGGGCGGCGGCCCTTTGGGTGCTCCGGGATGCCCGAAGGGGAGCGCGGGCGCGCGCGCCGCGATCATCTTCATCGCGACCTCGGGATCGATCGCCATCGTGCTGCCGGCGGTGCTGTCCGGCTCATCGAGGTCGAACTGCGGCGCGTTGTCCTCGTGCAGCTTCGGGAGCTCGAAGTGCTTGCCGACGGGCATCGTCTTCGGCTCCGGGGTCGGGGGGGAGAACCCGAACGTGGGGCGCGGAGGCGGAGGAGCGGTGGTGACGGGGTCGATCGCGGCGCGGGCCTCCACGGTCGAGACGACCCTGAACTGACGCGCGGCGGACTCGTTCGCGATCGAGGCGGTGCCGCGAAAGAGCACGTGGGCGTGCTGGCGATCCGCGTCGATGGCGAGGGTGTCGATCTTGAGGGCGATCGCCGCCCCGTTCGGCCCCGCGCCGGGCCCGATCAAGCTCGCGGTCGCGTGGAGAGCGGGGAGCTGGCTGCGCACGCGAGGCCGCCCTTCGATCAGGCTCTCCAACACGATGACTTCGTTGCCCCGGAGCATCTTGAGCTGCTGATCGGGGGGCGCGGCGAGGAAGTAACCCCACGAGAGATCGTTGGGCATCTCGAGCTGGGTGCCGCGCAGCTGTCTCGGGTCCGCGTGACCCATGAAGCGCGCGCGCGCCGCCCAAGCGCACCCGATCGGGCCGTAGCCGGCGGGGGCGGTCATCGCCTCCGGATCCACGACGTTCGGCATCCTTCGACCGTCCGGCTCGATGCCGGCGGGGTTGGCCATGCGGTCACCCCACGCGCGCTCCCACGTGATCGGCATCCGCTGGAATGGAGTGGGCGGCCCTCCCGGCGCGCTCCGATCACCAAAGACCCGCAGCTGCTTCTCGAAGAACGCGCCATCCCCATGCACGCCGAGCTTCACGTCGAGCTGCGGGACCGGCGCCCGCGCGCACGCGCTCCCGATCAGCGTGACCTCTGCGCGCGGCTTGTAGGGCGCGACATCGGAGTCGTGGGAGATGGCGCGGGCCCCGGCCGGGAAGCGCTCTTCCATCACGATCTCGTCGGCGGGACCGACGCGCGCCATGCCCTCGTCGAGCGAGACCTTCACCTTCACGACGACGGTGAGGTTGAGCCTCCCCACGTGCCGCCACAGGATCGTCCCGGCGGAGGCAAAGCTCGAGGTCTCGATGGGGATGGGCCACATGGACACGGCGAGAACGGTCGAGCGTACCAGCTCGCGCGAAAAACGTGCTTCGAAGTGCCGCCCTCACGGGCGCTCGGACGGGGGCGGCTTGGGGTGCGGAATCACCCGGACGCGCTTCACCTGACGGGGCGTGGCCATCACGACCTCGAGCACCGTCCCCGTCTCGGTCTCGAACCGCTGTCCCGTCTTGGGGATGCGCCCCGCGAGCTCCAGGCAGAGGCCCGCGATCGTCGAGTAGGTCTCGCCCTCCTCGAGCTCGAGCTCGAGCTTGCGGTTGACCTCTCGGATCGGCACGTCCCCGCGGACGATAGCGCTGCCGGACGGCTCGATCTGGATGGGGCTCGGCTCGTGGGCCTCGTGCTCGCTCGCGATCTCGCCCACGAGCTCCTCGACGAGATCCTCGACCGTCACGATCCCGCTCATCGCCCCCTGCGCGTCCGTCACGATCGCGAGCTGGGTTCTGCGCTTCCGCATCTCCGTGAGCAGGTCCACCGCGCGCTTCACCTCCGGCACCTTGAACGCGGGGCGGATCAGATCCTCGAGGACGAGGAGCTGCTTCTCGACGATGAGCGCGAGCAGATCGCGGATGGTCACGTAGCCGACGACGTTGTCCATCCGATCCTCGTAGATCGGCATGCGCGTCCGGCCGTGCTCGAGGACGAGCTGCCGGACGTGATCGGCGGACGCGTCCCTCGGGATGCCGACGACCTTCTGGCGGGGCACCATCACGTGGGCGGCGGTGAGATCGGCGAAGTCGATCGCCCGCGACGCGATCTCGCCCGCTTGGCGGTCCATCGACCCCGCCTCGGTGGCCTCGTCCACGATCTGCTGGATCTCGCCGGGGGAGAGGCGCGACTCGACGAAGTTCGTCTTGTCGTCGAAGATCCGGAGGACGAAGTTCGAGCTCGCGGTGAGGAGCCACACCGCCGGCTTGGCGACATAGGAGAGGGCGAGCATCGGGCGCGCGGTGAGCAGGCCGTAACCCTCCGCCGAGCGCAGGGCGAGCGACTTGGGGATGAGCTCGCCCACGACGAGCTCGAGGAACACGAGCGCGACGATCACCACCACGAGCGCGATCTGCTCCGCGCTCTTCGCGAGGAAGGGGACCTGGGCGATGACGGGCGAGAGGGAGTGGGCGATATCGTGACCGCCCAGGGCCCCCGCCGCCGTCCCCACGCTCGTGATGCCGATCTGGGCGGTGGCGAGGAACGCCTCCGGATCCTTTCGCAGCTTCTTCAGGGCGGCCGCGCCGGCGCGTGCCTCTGCGACGAGCTCGTCGAGGCGCGTCTTGCGCACGCTCACCACGGCGATCTCGGAGCCGGCGAGGGCTCCGTTGATCACCATGAGGAAGAAGATGATGGCGATCTGAGAGAGAATCGCGTCCTCCGCGCGCTCAGGGCGCCCGCGTCTTCAGGCTGTCGACGGCGTGAACGGGAGGCGCGTCCCCGGCCATGAGGTGCTTGATCGATCCGAGCACGAGGCGCTGGCTCTCGAGCATCCGCTTGCCCGCGAACACGGGGGAGACGACCTCGATCGAGTAGTGCCCCCCCGATCCCTCGACCATGACCTGAGCATCGGGGATCTGGACGAGGATCGCCTCGCGGACGGCGTCCGTGACCGAGCCTTGAAAGGACGTCGGGTGGTGCGACATAGGCGCCGATACTATCAGGGCCGGCCTTCGGCGCGCTCGCCGAACCGGCGATGCAGGTCTGCCCCGGCGCCGTTTGTCGCGGTCGTCCTCATCGACTAATGAATCGGCACCCCGAGCCCAGAGGAGCGCCCGTGAGTCAGCAACGCTTGCGATCGTCCGACACGTTCGTCCGCCGTCACCTCGGCCCCAGCCCCGCCGAAGAAGCCGAGATGCTGAAGACCCTGGGCCTCGCTTCGGCTCGGGAGCTGATGGGCAAGACGGTCCCCGCCTCCATCTTCATCCACGAAGGCGGCTCGCGCGCGCCGATGACGCTCGGCGGGTCGGCGAGCACGAAGGACCGCGGCGAGCACGAGGCCCTGGCGGAGCTCGCCGCGACGATGTCCGAGAACCGCGTGCTCAAGAGCTACATGGGCATGGGTTACTACGGGACGATCACGCCGCCCGTGATCCTCCGAAACATCCTCGAGAACCCCGGCTTCTACACGCAGTACACCCCCTACCAGCCGGAGATCTCCCAGGGCCGCCTCGAGGCGCTCCTCAATTTCCAGACGATGGTCGCGGACCTCACCGGCTTCTCTCTGGCGAACGCGTCGCTCCTCGACGAGGCGACGGCGGCGGCGGAGGCGATGACGATGTGCCGGCGCATCGCGAAGGAGGGGAAGCGCTTCTTCGTCGCCGACGATTGCCATCCGCAGGTCATCGCGGTGGTGGCGACGCGCGCCGAGCCGCTCGGCATCGAGGTGGTGGTGGGCTCGCCCGCCTCGATCGATTTCGAGCAGGGCGACTACTTCGGCGTCTTGCTCTCGTACCCGACGACGGACGGGCGCGTCGAAGACTACCGATCGCTGTGCGCCGCCGCCCACGCGAAGGACGCCCTCGTCGTCATGGCGACGGACCTCCTCGCCCTCACGATGCTCGTGCCCCCCGGAGAGCTCGGCGCCGACATCGCCGTCGGCTCCGCGCAGCGCTTCGGGATCCCGCTCGGCTACGGCGGACCGCACCCGGCCTTCCTCGCCACCGACGAGAAGCACAGCCGCTTCATCCCCGGCCGCATCATCGGCGTCTCCAAGGACGCTCACGGCCGCAAGGCGATGCGCCTCGCCCTCCAGACGCGCGAGCAACACATCCGCCGCGACCGGGCCACGAGCAACATCTGCACCGCCCAGGTGCTCCTCGCGATCATCGCCGGGATGTACGCGACCTATCACGGCCCGGAAGGCTTGCGCACGATCGCGGAGCGCGTGCACGGGATGGCCCTCGCCCTCACCCACGGGCTCGCCAAGCTCGGCCTCCTCGTCGGCGACAAGCCCTTCTTCGACACGGTGCGGGTGCGCCTCGGCGACGGCCGCGCCGCGACCATCCTCGAGCGCGCCGAGCAAGCGGGCGTCAACCTGCGCGCCTTCGACGACGGCACCGTGGGCGTCAGCGTCGACGAGACGACGCGCCTCGAGGACATCGCGGTGCTGCTCTCCGTGTTCGGGGCCGACGTCGCGTCCCTCCCGGACGCGAGCGAGCTCGAGCGCGCCGCCGAGAAGCCCTTCGCGCCCGGCCTCGCCCGCGCGACCCCGTACCTCCAGCACCCCGTCTTCAATGCGTACCACTCCGAGACGGAGCTGCTCCGCTACAGCACGCGCCTCCAGTCGCGCGATCTCTCCCTCACCACGAGCATGATCCCGCTCGGCTCGTGCACGATGAAGCTCAACGCGACGAGCGAGATGATCCCGGTCACCTGGCCGACGGTGGGCAACATCCACCCCTTCGTCCCCGCCTCTCAGACGAAGGGCTACGCGAAGATCATCTCCGATCTCGAGGAGTGGCTCGCTTCGATCACCGGCTTCGCCGCGACCTCGCTCCAGCCCAACGCGGGCGCGCAGGGTGAGTACACCGGCCTCCTCGTCATCCGCGCCTACCACCACGCCCGCGGCGACGTGCACCGCGACGTCTGCCTCATCCCCACGAGCGCCCACGGGACGAACCCCGCCACCGCCTCCCTCGCGGGGATGAAGGTGGTCGCGGTCGCCTGCGACGATCGCGGCAACGTCGACATCACCGATCTCAAGAAGAAGGCGGCCGAGAACCGCGAGCGCCTCTCGTGCATCATGATCACGTACCCCTCGACCCACGGCGTCTTCGAAGAGGGGATCGTGGAGATCTGCAACGTCGTCCACGAGCACGGCGGCCAGGTCTACATGGACGGCGCGAACATGAACGCTCAGGTCGGCCTGTGCCGGCCGGGCGATTTCGGCCCCGACGTCTGCCACCTCAACCTCCACAAGACGTTCTGCATCCCCCACGGCGGAGGCGGGCCGGGCATGGGCCCCATTTGCGTCGCCAAGCACCTCGCCCCCTTCCTCCCGATGCACCCGCTCGCGTGGCAGAAGCGAGGAGACACGAAGGCGATCGGTCCGGTCTCGGCCGCGCCGTTCGGGAGCGCGAGCATCCTCGTCATCCCCTGGATGTACATCGCGATGATGGGCGCGGACGGCCTGCGCCGCGCGACGGAGGGGGCGATCCTCAACGCCAACTACATGGCGAAGCGGCTCGAGGGGGAGTTCGAGATCCTCTACAAAGGCAAGGAGGGTCACGTCGCCCACGAGTTCATCCTCGACTGTCGCCCGTTCAAGAAGAGCGCTGGCGTCGAGGTCGAGGACATCGCGAAGCGGCTGATGGACTACGGCTTCCACGCCCCGACGATGAGCTTCCCCGTCCCCGGCACCCTCATGATCGAGCCGACCGAGAGCGAGTCGAAGGCCGAGCTCGACCGCTTCTGCGACGCGATGCTCTCGATCCGAAATGAGATCCGCATGATCGAGGAGGGCCGCCTCGACCGCACCGACAACCCGCTCAAGAACGCGCCCCACACCGCGGAGGTGTTGACCAGCGACGAGTGGGGCCACAAGTATCCGCGCAAGATGGCGGCGTATCCCGCGCCGTGGTCTCGCGATCACAAGTTCTGGCCTCCCGTCAGCCGCGTCGACAACGCCTACGGAGATCGCCACCTCGTGTGCACCTGCGAGCCCATGGAAGCCTACGCGGACGGCTGACGCCGCTCGGCGCATCCCTCGAATGCTCGTCCCCCTCCCCGTCCCCGCCTGGTCCAAATCGACGCTCCGCTATCGGACCCGCCCGCGTCCGAAGCGGAGCTTCCACACCGTCCTCGACGCCGCCGATCTCGTGCACGACGGCGAGTCGACGGTCGTCACCCTCGAGGATCACGGCCCCGCCGCGACCCTCGGGGTGACCGTTCCCCTGCGCGTCGGCCGCATCGAAGAGACGGTCGAGCACACCGTCGAGGGCCCGGCGCGCGGGCTCAAGGTGAAGAGGCTCGATCGGCGCGTGCTCAATCGCGAGGGCAGCGTCTCGCGCGAGGAGAAGATCGACTTCTCCTCGTCCACGCACGCCCTGCCTTCGTGCACCTACGTCGAGGTCTCGATGCCGTTCTTGCTCGGGGCCCAGCCGTTCGATGGGAAGCGTCGCTCGATCTACGCCTGGATCTGCGATCGCTTCGTGGCCAAAGTCTATTACGAGAGCCACGGCACCGAGACGATTACGGTGCCCCACGGCAAGCACAAGGTGCGCGAGATCCTCCTCTATCCAGACCTCAATGATTGGGTGCACCTGCCCGGCATCATCACCACCCTCTCGAAGCCCTTCTTGCCGAAGTACCACATGCGCTACGAGGTCGACCCGCCCCATCGGCTCATCTCGTTCGAGGGTCCTTATGGTCCGCCGGGGGCGCCCGAGATCGTGCTCGAGCTCGAATCGGTGAGCTGATCGACTGCGATCTTCGAGCTCCGTCGCGGCAGGGGTAGATCAGGCGCCGCCGGTTCGTCCGCGCGTGACGGCTCTTCGTCTCAGCTCGAGCAAGAGCGCCTGCCGGTGCGCGGCGTAGGCGCGGGACCACGCCATCCTCCCCTCGTCGCTGGCCTCGACCACCCGTCGATAGAACGCCTCGTGGGCCGCCCTCTCCTTCGCGTCCAAGCCGTGACGAACGAGGAGCGCCTCGGCTCGATCGGGCTGATACGTGAGCTCGACCGACAGGGCGGCAAACTGCTCGAGTGTGAGACGAGGTCGCCAATGGACGAAGGGGGTGGCCGGACCCGCGACGGCGCCGTCGTGCACCACGGTCTGCGCGCACGGCCTCGGGGAGCTCGCAAGGCGCCGGCGGTGACGGTGGTGGCCCACGAGCGCGTGGAAATCGCGGGCCACCGACGCGTCCTGGGCGATCCGCGCATGCCAATGTTCTCGCGTCGCCGCGAGGGCCTCAACCGGGAGCCCGAGCCGATCGGCAAAGCGAGCGAGCACGCGGGGGGCGGACCGACCATCTCCGTCCATCAGCTCCGCCTCGATGGCCGCGACCTCCGCGAGGCCGATCCTCTCGTCGTCTCCGCGCGGAGATGAAGAGACTTCGGACGGGCTCGTCGCCGGAGCCTCCGCTTCGGCCCCTGTGATGAGGACCTTCGGCCCGGCGTGGACATGCCGCAGCGGAGGTAGCCCCCGCGCCCGCGCCTCTCGGGCCCGCCGCTGCACCTCGGGATCGGCGAGCCTCACTTGCCAATGGCGGGCGAGCCGGGCCAAGTCGTTGGGCCCGAGCTCCCATCGCAGGAGGCTGTCTTCCGCGTCCCTCCCCGTGAGATCGGAGAACGCGAGCCACGACGGCAGATCGTCGTCGAGGGGAGTGACGCGCCGGCGCATCGCGTCCTGGGCGCGAGCCAGCTCCCGCGAATACGAATCGAAGATCGCCGGGTCGTCTCTCAACGAGAGCGCGAAGCGAATCCGAGCGGCGTCGAACACCTCCCGCGCGACCGCCTGAGCGCTCAGGACTTCATCGAGCGTGAATCCCTCGGCCACGGCGGCGTGGATCGACGCGTACCGATTCATCGCAATGGTGGCGACCTCCGACATCGCTCAGTCTCCGACGATAACGGTGCATCCGGTGACCAGGATCCGGGCGAAAGAGAAGACCCTGCTCACCGCGAAAGAGCTCCTCCTCAAGACGGACGACGCCTCCGTCGGCCTCAAGAAGGACGTCGAGGTCGCGGGCCGGAAGATACTGTTGAACTCGCCGCTCGACGCGAAGGATCCCGTCAAGGACGAGTCTGCGCCTCCGACACGAATCCAGCTCAAGGATCCAAGCGGAGCGCCCCTCGCCTACCAGCGCTTCCGGATCAAGCTCGCCAACGGGGCCGAGTACAGCGCCATCCTGGACAAGAATGGCGAGATCGATATGGAGCTCGACCAAAGCGGGGTGATCGAGTTCCCTGACGCCTCTGCGTCCTGACCCCGCTGCCCCCCCCCGAACTGGAGCGTCGGGGGGGGGCGACACGGCATCGAGAGGCTCGTCAGCTCGGGGGCAGGCCGTCCTTGATCAACGCCCCTTTATGGGCGATCCGAGAGTGCATCGTGTTCAGATCGGCCCAAGGGAGGAGGGTGAGGTCGTTCCATTCCCTCTTGTACGAGCCGGCGCCGGTGCGCGAGCCGACGTGGGTCTCCCGGCAGCCCGCGTAACACGACCCTGACCCTCCGCCTTTGGCCTGCGCCCCCTTCCCCGCGTCCGAGTACAGAATCGACCGGTAGCCCACGACATACACCTCTTTGGCCGCCCACTTCAGCGATATGGCCTTCATGAGGGCTTCTCCATCGGGGCCATTGGCGGCCGTACACGACATCATCATCACGGTGGATCGCCACGCGAGCTTCTTCAGGATGGTGGCGAAATGGGCGTCCCAGTTGGCGATGTTGGCCGCGGTCATGTAGCGCGAGTCGGGGCCGTTCGTGTCGCAATCCACCCCGGTCACGCTGTCGATGTCGATCAAGCCGGCCCCCCCATGAGCGACGATACCGAGCCGTCGAATCTGGTTGTCGTCGATGGCGCCACACTTCTGCCAAAGGTTGTTGCAGCAGTGAGCCGGCAACATGAAGTCGCCCCCGAGGAGCTTTGCCAGGTTCGCGAAATTGGAGAACTCGAGCGCGACGCTCCACCCATCCTGCCCCTTCGTCGTGTCGCCCTTTCCGGGCTTCTCGAGGCGTGGATCATTGTCGACGTACCGGCACGGGGTGCCGACGCCCGCCGCCCACAGAAACAACTCGGCGGGGTGGCGCGGATAAAGCGCGTTGGGCTTCTCGGGACACAAGCAATAGTTCTGCGGCTCCGCCATGACACCTCTCCTCCGTCAGCAGCCGTAGCGCTCTTGAAGGGCGCTCTTGGTCGGCTCGTCGAGCTCGCCCGTCTCCGGGAGCCCATGAGCGCTTTGGAATGCCTTGAGCCCGACCGCCAGATACTCGACGTCGTCCGTCGACCTCAGCTCGTCCAGGTACCCGAGCTGGAAGAGCCGCTTCATGACCCCGAGCGGCTCCGCCAAGGGGTCCATGTCTCCAATCATGACCTGGAGCGGCCAATTCAGCCTCGTAAGGATGATCGTCGCGGTGCGAGCGCTGACCGGGGCCTTGAAGGTGAGCTTCCCCTCTCCATCGGTCGTCCCCTTCTGGCAATCGCCCAAGCCTTGCACCTCGAAGTCCTCGTTGGCGAAGGGGTCGGCGCCGAAGACGAGCTTGACGACCACGTCGACCCGCGGCACGTCCGCCGCATAGTCATTGGACGTGCCGCTCTGTACCCCAACCTCCCTGGGCTCCGCGGCCGGGATCACGAGCAAGTCGCCGGGGTATAGGAGCTCCCCTTCGCCGCCCCGAAGCGCCCGAAGCTCGGCGTTGTCGGGGTGGTCCCAGATCGCGCTCGGCTCGCAGCCGAATTGGTAGGCCAGCTTCGCCAGGTAGTCACCCTGGCGGACGACGTAACGTTGAGTGTCCATGGGTCGAGGCCGTAACCGTTGAGGTTTTCAATGGCCCTCGTGCAAACAGAGGACCATCGCCGGCCCCATCGCTGATCGGCGCAATGGTGTCGGAGCCCGCGCCGTCGGCGTGACGGAGTTACGGTCGGAGCCTGCGCTCCGCGAGCGGCTGCATCGCAATGGACCGCTCGTCGGTCACGGTCGGGCGCTCGGCCCCTCCGCGAAACGTCAGGTAGCGCTCTTCGCTTCGATAATGGTCGAGCCCGTCGCGCGCCTTCGTCTCGACGACGCCGACGACGCTGACGATCTCGTGAGGCTCGATCACCCCTTCCGCCCACTCGAGGTCGCGCTCGACGACGCGTCCGAGATCGTCCTTGAAGGATTTCAATCGGTGCTTGCCGAGCAGCCCCTCGACGTCGCCCGGGCAAGGCTCGACCCGCCCCTTTATCGGCAGAGGGCGGGCGCCTTCGTGGTCCAGGACGATCGCGAGCTCCGCGTCTGCCGGCACGACGATCTTCCCGGTCGGGTCCTGGATCGCGAAGGGCTCGAGCTCGCCCACCGCCAACAGGGGTTGGGCGCTGCCCCGTTCGAAGATCGTGACCCGCCAGGCCACGCAGGCGCGCTTCGAGATGGGGGCGGTGAGGAGCTTCGCCCCCGGAGCGATGCGCCCGGAGAGGCGAGCTCTCTCCCCGGCGCGCACCTCACCGATCCGACGCCGCGGCACGGACAGAAGCGCGGTCGGCGGGGCCGCCGCTCGCCCGCGCCGCCGGTAGAGACCCAGGAGCCCCACCAGCAATGCAGCGACGATGACTCCGAACGCGATGAGAGGGGCCAAGGGAGTGCGAGCCTCGAGTCCGCACGGAAGCATAGCGAAGAGCGAGAGAAGAAGGCTGCACGCTCGCGTGCACCGCCATGCACGCGAACGGCGAAGGGATCAGAACGTAACGGTGAGGTTCGCGCCGTTCGCGCGGGCCTCCATCGTCACCGTCGTCTTCGCGGGGCGCTCGTCGCCGAGGTTCTTCTCCGATCCGACGACGATGAGCGGGATCCCTACCGCGAGGTGGACCGCGCTCACCCCCAGCAGGATCCCGCCGAACGTCGTGCCGAGGCCGTCGAGCCAATCGCTGTGGCTCGATTGGTCGTCCACGATGAGCGGGATGCCCACCGCCGCCGGGATGATGCCGACGACGGTCGTCACGATCCCGCCCGCGAGCAGACCAGGGGCTCGGTAGCGGCTGCGGCCTTGGATCGGCTCGACCGCGCGACGCGGCGGAGGGGCGACGTCGACGCTCTCGTCGCCCTCGGCGGGATCGCATCGATCGTCTGGCTCTCGCGCGAGCGCGTCAGACGCCACGGCGACGTCGAGGATGAGAGCAAGGGCGGCCAGGGAACTGACGCTCGTGAGTGTGCACATGCCGCGGGCGATGTGCACGGCGCGTTCCACGGCGGGCGCGGCGATGAGAGAGCGCAGGAGGTCATGATCACCGCGCGACCGATCCTTGCTTCGCTCGCCCTCGCTGCTTGCTTCTCATCGGGGTGCGAGGAGAGCGGCCCCGCCGGGTCCAGCTCCGCCCCCGCCACCGCCTCCGCGCCGAAGAGCGCGACCGCGAAGCCTTCGATCGCGACGAGCACCTCCGCGTCGAGGGGCGGTCCTGCCGCGAGCACCTCCGTCACGCTCCTCATCACGGCCGATGAGATCGGCTATCCGAGGAGAAGCTCCCGAAGGAGAGGACCAGCTCACGCCTTCGCGCGGCCGCGGCGAACGAGCCAAACGATCGCCATCAGGACGAGCGGGAGCGGCCCGACCACCGCCCCCAAGATCCAGCCCGCGATCCTCAGCCCCCTCGAGCTGCCGCGCAGCCCGGCGACGTAGTCCGCGCGAGAGCCGGGGACGAGCACGACCCGCCCGAGCATCGGGTCCTTGTCGACGACGAGGGCGCCGTCGTGATCCTCCAGCTTCCCTCCGACGAACACGGGTGCCCCTCCTTCGAGGGTCGACTCCGCGATGGCGAAGCGCCTCGTCGTCCCCCGCGCGCCCCTTCGCGCCGCCGTGATCTGCTCCTCGGTGACGCCGAGCGAGGCTGGCAGCTCGTCGACCTCCTCCGATTTGGCGTGCTCCGGCGACCATCGCTCGATCGGCACGCGGAGCTGGGTGTCCCCGACGACCACCACCAAATCGGGAGGGCCAACCCGCAGCGTCGTCAATGGATGGACGTCGTGCTGGACCTTGCCATTCGCGTCCTCATAAGCATCCACCCAGGAGATATCGGTGGCCGCCGCGAGGCAGCTCTTCTTCGAGTGAGGCGCGGTCGCGGGGGCGCCTTCCAGGAGCCGGCCCTCAACCCTCACCTCTCGTCCGCGCTCGAGCCGCTCCGCGGTCGTCGCGAAGTGCTCGGCCCGCGCGTGCTCCGCGTCGCCGGCGCGGTGAGCGTAATAGCCACCGATCATGAACCCGGCACAGAAGAGCGCGGCAACGGCGAGGAAGAACCGATAGGTCGTCGACATCGGAGCGAGAACCTACCGCAATGGCCGCCGAGAGCGAGCGGTCGGCGCGCGTGGTCAGGGTGCTTTCGGCTTGATGAGCGCGTCGAGGAGCGCAAGCGACGCGGCCTCGTCGTCGCTCTCGATCGCGATGAAGAAGGCGTCCTCTCGACGAAGGGCCGCCTTCCGCGCGGTGAAGTCGGCGATTTGGGCGGGGGTGAGGAGGATGCCGGCCGACGCGGGAGAGAATGAAATGGTGAGCTTCCGCAGGTCTCTCGTCACCGTGAAGACGGTCCAATGCGTCACGCTATCGGGGCGGCTCGCGATGTCGATGCATCCATTGCGACGAAGCTCCTCCTCCACGTCCGCGGCCGTCGCGTCGGCGAGGGCCTTGCCGTGAATCGAGAGGGGGACGGCCTCGCCGGGGGTGAACTGGATCGGGTAACGGACCTTGACCGTGCCCGCCTCGGGCTGGGGGAAAGAGAGGACGACGAACGCGCGGTCGACGCAGTCGACGACGGCCTTGTCGGGGAGGGTTCCGCTGCTCTTCACCCCCGAGACGCTCCCGTCCGTTCCAATGGTGAATTCGACGAAGACGGTCCCCTCGAGCCGAGGATCCCTCCGCAGCCCGTTCTCGTAGCAGAGACGGAGCCGACCGAAGTTGCGCCGCACGATCCGCTGGACGACCTCGGGCGGGAGCTTCCCGGTCACGGACGACGCCCCCGGTCGAAGCTTCGGCGGTGAGGTGACGGGAGGGGTGCTCCAGGGCGTCGGGGGCCCGGAGGCGCTCCCTCCCATGAGCGGACTCAGGGTGAAGCTCGGCGTGGCTTTGGCGCTCGACGCCGCCAACGCGGACGAAGGCACGATGATGGCCATGGGCCCGGAGAGGGTCTCCCTCTCGCGTGCGGACGCCGTCGCCGTCGCCGTCGCCGTCGCGGAGGCGGGCGACGACCGCGCGTTGGGGCGCGCGTCGTCGTCGCGCTCGTGCTTCCGAGGCTCGCTCGAGCAGGCCGCCGCACACAAGGCAATGAGCACCGCCGTCCGCTCCCGCATCACGAGAGGTTAGCAGGAGGTGAACGAGCCGCCGCCGCGCCGCCTCTCTCAATCAGAACCCCGCCATCAGCCAATCCTCGAAGCCGTCTTTCACCGTCGCGGCGCTGCGCGACGGGCCGGTTTGACCTCCCGGCTGCTTGGAGATGGAGAGTCGATACAGGGGGGCGGGGGTGGGGCGGATCCCGCCGGCGGCGCTCCCGCCGAAGGCGGAGGCGGCTCCCCATCGACGGGCGGTCAAGCCCAAGGGGCGGGAGGCGGAGGGGGCTCGGACCTGCCGGACAATCCCGGGCCGGGAGGCCTGTATCTCGGTGTCCAGCCGGATCTCCACCCCACCGTCACCCCCAAAGACGAGGCGATCGTCTGGGGGGCCGCCCCTCCGATCGACCCGAGCTACGGGGGGACCCTCTATGGCGGCACCGCGGGCGAGATGGAGGACCCTCGGCCCCCCCTCGTGGATGGAAGAGAGCCGCTGCAGCTCTTCGTGGCCGAGCCGGGGAACGACCTCGAGGATCGACCTGCCATTCTATGGTTCCACGGGGGCGGCTTCGCGGTCGGGATCACGTCCATGCACGGCCTCGCCAATACCACCGGCCGGGAGTACGCGTCGCGCGGCTACGTGGGGTTCTCCGTCGAATACCGCATCGACACCACCATGGTCGGCGACAAGTCGCTCTGCCAATGGGTGCAGGACAACGAGCAGCCCGGCGATCCGACGTGGGAGTCCCGCAAGGAGCAATGCCGCAGGAACATCCTCGCCGCTCAATACGATGCGCTCGCCGCGGTCCGATGGGTGCGCGCCCACGCCGCCCAATACCGGATCGACCCGGGCAAGATCGCCATTGGCGGGTTCTCCGCGGGCGCCGTCACCGCCTCGAACACCGCATACCAAGGCGAGCAGGTCGGCGACGACGCCTACTTCGAAGGGGACGATCGCTCCGCGGCCGCGTCCGTGGTCCAAGCCGCCTTCGGCGCGTCCGGCTGCACCTATGGGGACGACGGCGGCCCTCCCACCACGATCGGCGCGGGCGACGCGCCCGTCTCGCTCATCCACTCCGAGCTCGATCAGGCCGTGCCTTACGCGTGCGCCGCCGCCACCGTCGAGACGGCGCGGGCGGCCGGCCTCGTCGCCGAGCTCACCTCGTATTGCGGCCAAGGCGGCCACGCCAACGATCTGTACGACGCTCATAAGGACGTTACCGACGTTCAATGGACGACGTTCCTCACGCGCGAGCTCCACATCTACGGCAACATGCCGGACGCGAGCGCGGAGCCGGTCTGTCCTCCTTGAGAGAGCGCGCCGTCGCGTGAGGCCTGTCCGATCGCGCCGGCGCGGGTACGATGCCGGACGTGCGCCGGGCGGGAGCTCTTCTTCTTCTATCGTCCTGCGTCGTCGGGTGCACGAGCGCTCACCCCGCGCCCTCCGGGGAGACGCCGGTCCCTACCGCCGCCACCACGGCGTCCGTCGCCGTCTTGGCTTCCTCCTCGATCGCTTCGGCGTGTGATCCGGCCCGAAGCCTTACGGAGGGCGAGCACCTTCGTTCCATTCGGGTCGGCAGTCACGAGCGGAGCTACGCCCTTCATGTCCCGCCGCGCACCGCGAACGGGCCCGCCCCCTTGGTCCTCGCCTTCCACGGCCTCGGCGACACCGGCCGGGCGTTCGCGGCCTGGAGCGGCCTCGCCCGCGCCGCCAACGCCCACGGCTTCCTCGCCGCGTTCCCCGAAGGCAGCGGGGCGATCGTCACCTGCTGGAACGCGGGGGACTGCTGCGTTCCGTGCAGCGGCAGCGCCACCGACGACGTCGCATTTGCGACCGCCGTCGTCGACGACGTGGCGAAGACGAGCTGCGTGGACCCATCTCGGGTGTTCGTGGCTGGCTTCTCGAACGGGGCGATGCTCGCGCACCGCCTCGCGTGCGCGGGCGGGTCTCGCTTCGCCGCGGTGGCGGCGGTGTCGGGGACGCTCTTCGACGACGAGTGCGAGCATCCCGTCGACCCGCTGCCGGCGATGTTGGTCGTGCACGGCACGGCGGACGGGACCGTCCCCTACGCAGGAGGCGCCCCGCACCTCGGGGGCGTGCCGCTCCCCTTCGATTGGCCTGGATTCAACCGCACGACGGAGCGCTGGAGCGGTCTCTTGGGCTGCGCGTCCACGTCCACATCGCGGGCGTTTCGTCGCGCGGAGTGTCGCTCCTTCGAGCGCTGCACGGCTGCGCTGGAGGCGTGCACCATCGAGGAGGGGCAGCACCGATGGGTCCGCAGCTCGCGAGGGGCCCGGAGCGGCTTCGACACGAACGAGCACGTGCTCGGCTTCTTCGAGGCTCACCCGCGGGCGGCTGCTCCTCAGTGAACGAGGTCCCGCGTCACCATTTCGATCTGCTCGTCGGTGAGCGATCCGAAGCGGGGCGGTGGCATCTTCAGCGGGGAGCTCTCGGGGAGCTTCATCCGCTCCACCGCGAGGGCGAGCTCGGCCTCGCTCATCGCGTCGAGCCTCGTCGCGTCGAAGCGCGCGCGCGACAAGGTCGGATCGAGCGACCCGTTGTGACAGCGCGAGCACATCTGCACCACGATGCTCGCGCCGTCGCTTTGGGGGGCGGGGGCGAGGCCCGACCGCCACGCCGCCTCTTCGCTGTGGAGAGAGGCGAGGGAAGGCACGCTCTTCCAATCCTTGCTCTTGCGGGCTGATTTGTAGCCGAGGGCCGCTTCGCGAAGGCGAGCCGAGTCCGCGAACCGAGCGGCCGGGAACGGCACCGGGAGGCCGCTGCCCTTCTGGGCTCTTTCGAATAGGGCCGCGTACTCGGGCTGCGTGTCGAGGGACCAGCGCGCCATCACGTATTGGGCGAGGGCGTTGGTGGGGAGCTCCTCGGGCTGTTCCATGAACCCCTCGTTCTCGACCAGCCCCTCGAGGCGCGACGGCTCGGAGTTGCGCAGGAGCCGCCCGTCGATGCCGGCATAGCGCTCGTCGACCGCGTGCGCCGAGTAGTAGTCGGAGATGAGGTCCTTCCCCTCGTCGGCGTCGCGGAAGAAGTGCGTCCAAGGAAAGCGCTGCTCGATCATGCGCAGCATCTTGGGCGCGCTCGGCCCGCCCGGCTGGTGACAGACATTGCAATCGAAGATGGTGTTCTCGAGATCCGTGTCGTCGTAGACGCTCAATCCTCGCCAGCCGCCCTCGATCGCGGGGCCGTAGAGATCGCCCGGCGCGCAGTGGGTCTTCTCGCAGTCGAGCTCGAAGCGGACGAGGAAGAAGCGGAGGGCCTTCGTCTTCCGATCGCGGGAGACGAGCTCCGCGAGGGGCTCGCCGCGGACGAACGCGAGGGCGACGAAGTCCGGGTTCGCTTGGGGCGCGCCGAGGAGGCGCCCCTTCGTCGCGGGGTTGGAGAACAGGAAGGCGCGCGGGTTGATGGGCGAGACGTGCCGCCCCGTGAGGGACGTGGAGTGGCTCAGGATCGCGAACGCCGGGTTGCCGAGCTCCCCGTTGCCGACCTTCGCGCTGAACCCGAGGCCGAGCGTGCGCTCCAGATCCTCCAGGCTCCCGATGGAGACGCCCGGCGCGCACAGGCGGTCCGTCACCGGATCGTCGTGGCCACGATCGCAGAGCGCCGCGAGCTGGGCCGCGCCCTTCGGCAGCGCCTCGAGGGCGGCCTGATCGGAGAGCGCCGCGTAGGGGGCCGGGAGCGCGACGGCCTCCGCCAGCGAGGCCACCGGCGCCTCCTCGGCGGCGCGCGCAGCCTCCCCCTCTTCACTCCCCACAGGAGCGCTCGACACGCCCGGCGTGGGCGCCGGACCACGCGACACCGCCCCGAGACAACCCGAAACCCCGACCGCTCCCCAGATCAGCCACGCTTTGGACCAAGAAGACATGCTCGCGACCCACGACGTCGCAACCGGCGTGCCTCCTCAGCGCCCAAACGCTCGGGGAAGATCGCTTATGTCCCGCTCGTAAACGTCCCTCCGCGGCCCCCGCCACTGCTACGAAAATCGTAGTGCGCCGGGCGAAGTTGCGAGGGGGGCTTTGTGGCAGGGGGGCCCGCTACTTCACGCGAATGCGGGAAAAACCCCCAGCGCGTCGGCGCGGAGAGCATCGAGCACCCCGGATCTCCGCGGTTTCGACGAACCAGCCGAGGGGGGTGGCGCACACCCTCCCCGGATATTTCGTTTCTGCGTCGTTATGGCGTGAGGGATCCCGCCCGACGACCCGAGCCGCACCGCCCCTCCCGCGTGGCGCGAAGCGCCAGGCAAGGGAGGGGCCGGCGAGCGAAGCGAGACGGGGGTGGGCACCTCGTACTGCCGGCCCGAAGCTCGTGGCGCGGCAAGTGAAGGGCGGAGCAGCTCCAGGCACGAACCGCGAAGTCTGGCCGTGGACTTCTGTGCTCCTGGGTACTGCCGGATCCGGAAGCGGACTTCCGGCCGGCAGTACCAGCTAGCGCTTGGCCTCTTTGTACGCCTCGTACTTCTGCATGAGCGCTAGGTATTCCATCTTGCCGAGGACGCTGCCGCCTTGGCCGGTGGGGTGGATCATGTCGGGGTTGCCGAGGCCGGCTTGGACCCAGGAGTACATGGAGCCGGAGCCGCCCATGGCTTTGTATTGGTTCCAGTAGGCCCAGCCGAGCTCTTGGGCGCAGTTGCGCTGGTGGGTGATGAGGACGGGGACCATGGGCTTGCTGTTGCCTTCGCCCTCGCCTTTGGAGGCCATGTCGGGCGGGCCGGCGAGCATGATGCTGGCCTCGGGGACGGCGGCCATGACTTGCTTCATGACGGCCTTGAGGTTGCGCTCGTAGTCGCCCATCGGGTCTTTGGACTTCTGGCCCTTCTCGTCGAAGGCGAGCATGCCGTCGCCGACCTCGTTGGTGCCGAACGCGAGGATGACGAGATCGGGCTTGGCCGCTTTGAGGACCTCGGCCCAGTGGGCGTCGTCCTGTTTATCGAGGAAGCGGGCGCGGGCGCCGGTGATGCCGAGGGCGCTCAGGGTGACGCCGGGGACGTCGCGCTCCATACGCATGCCGAAGAGGCGCGTGGGCTTGTCGGTGGTGGTGCGGACCTCGAGCTTGTGCGGTCCGTCTTCGACCTCGACGACTTTGTACTTCACCTTCTTCTCGGGGCCTTCGGTGGAGATGCTCTCCTTCTTCTCGCCGTCGAGGATGAGATCGAGATCGCCTCCGCCCGGCTGCTCGAGGTATTCGAGCTCGAAGCGGGAGACGCTGCGTCCCCATTTGTCGAGGGTCGCGGTGCCCATCGAGAACCACTCGTCGGGCTTGTGGGAGGTGAACGAGACGCAGCCGAGGCCATAGAGGCCGTCCTCCGCGTAGGGCCCGATGCATTTGGAGGCCTTCCATTGCTCGCTCGCCTTGCGCGAGACGTCGATATGGAACCAGCCCTTGAATGCGTTCGCGGCGATCGCGTAGCCGTGGCCGGCGTCGCCGAAGCGATCCTGGAGCATGCGGCGGAGCTTGCCGGTGATGAAGTCGCTCGCGACGATGCTGTCGCCGTAATAGATGATGCGGGCGACGGCGCCCGGGGTCTTGTTCTCGACGGCGATGAGCTTGTCGAAGAACTTGTCGAGGGCGTGGCCGGTCGGATCCTCGACGGAGATGGGGGGCTTGCCCTCGAGGACGGAGGGCGGGATCTTCACCTTCGCTTGGGCAATGGGGCTGCCACGCTGAGGGAGGGGGGCGTCGAGCTCGGAGCCGCGAGCTTGGCTGTCGTCCGTCTGGGCCTCGAGCTCCACCTCGCCGACGCGGTCGTCGAGGGGGCCCATCCCGGGGGCCTCGACCTCGTCCTTGGGAAGGAACGAGATGCCCTCGGTGAGGACGCGCACGCGCTTGAGGGCGGGGTGGACGTAGGGGACGAGGACGAGGGCGCCGAGGACCATGCCCGCGACGAGGGCCTTGCGCGAGACGGGGAAGGCGCGGGAGAGGGTGGGGCTTCCATCGGTGGCGCGGGCGCGCGCGTCGGCGGCGTCGTCGTGCTTCTCGGTGGAGACGAGCTCGCCGAAGCTCGCGTCGGGGGCGGCCGCGGGGGGCGGCGTGTCCTCCTCGGGCGCGGCCTTCTCGGCGGGCTTGGGAGCGGCAGTCTCGAGCGAAGCTTCCCCTGACATCGACTGGGCGGTTAGCACATTTTGGCGGCGCGGGCCCATTTCTGGTAGCGAGCGATGATCGCCGTCGCGCCATGATCTTCAACACCATCGCCTTCGCAAAATTCTTCGCGTTCGTCTTCGTGGTGTCGTGGCTGCTCTCTTCGTTACCGAAGGCGCGCTTCTACTTCATCACCGCCGCGAGCTACGTCTTCTACTCGGGGCTCGACATCTTCGGCTCGGAGTTCTGGAGCGGGGCCAAGGAGGTGGGGGCCTGGGAGAGCCTGAAGGCGAACGCGCCGCTCCTCCAGTTCGTCCCCATCGTCTTCATCGGGTCGACGGTCGACTACTTCCTGAGCCTCGCCATCTCCGGGACGGAGGAGCCGAGGAAGCGCAAGGCGCTGCTGCTCATCACGATCGCGATGAACACGGGCCTGTTGCTGGTGTTCAAGTACTGGGACTTCCTCGCGGAGCAGGTGATCGCCCTCGGGGGCCACGACTATCGGCTGCACCTGCCGCTGCCCGTCGGCATCTCGTTCTTCACGTTCATGTCGTTGAGCTTCGTCATCGACGTGTATCGGCGCGAGATCCCCCCCTGCCGGAACTACGCCCATTACATCACCTATATCGGGTTCTTCCCCCACCTCGTGGCGGGGCCGATCATCCGCGGGCGCGATCTGTTGCCTCAGTTCGCGCGACGGGCGGAGCTCACCGCGACCGCGGCCGGGGAGGGGATGTTCCTCGTCGCGGTCGGCCTCTTCAAGAAGGTCGTCATCAGCGAGTACCTCCACGACAACCTCGTGAAGCGCGTCGTCGACGCCCCCACCAGCTTCTCCGCGGTGGAGACGCTCTTCGGGATGTTCGGATACGCGGTGCAGATCTACTGCGACTTCTCGGGCTATAGCGACATCGCGATCGGGGTCGCGCTGCTGCTCGGCTATCGATTGAAGATCAACTTCGACGCCCCGTTCAAATCGTCGAACCTCGTCGAGTTCTGGCGGCGCTGGCACATCTCGCTGTCGAGCTGGCTGCGCGATTACATCTACATTCCCCTCGGCGGCAGCCGCATCGTCCGGGACCCGGCGTCCCCGAGCGCGCCATTGCGGAGGACGGTGTCGAAGGCGATGGTGGCGGGAGCGCTCGCCTTCTTCGCGGGGTGGGCCCTCGTGTTCGTGACGCGGGGGGCCTTGATCAAGATCGCGACGACCCGCGGCCAGAGCGTCCCCGAGGGCCGCTTCTTCGATCTGCTCACGGCGATGACGGACACCGCCCCCGAGCATCAGACGTCCCACACCATCGCGTTCCTCGCCGGTTCCGCGGTGCTCCTCCTCGGGCTGTTCCTCGCGGACTCGGGGCGAAAATACCTCAACGTCTGGATCACGATGGTGGTGTGCGGCATCTGGCACGGCGCCAACTGGAACTACGTCATCTTCGGCGTCGTCCAGGGCCTCGCCGTCGGGCTCAGCCACTTCTATTTCGATCTTCGCAAGAAGCGCCCCGCCGACGCGGGCGACGGCCCCGTGCCCATCACCCGCATCCACTCCGTGATCGCCACGTTCTTGTTCACGACGTTCACGTTCATCCTGATCGTGGCGCCCATCGACAAGGCCGTCCTCATCTATCGCCAGCTGCTGACGTTCTCGACCTACACGCCGAACCTCCACTGGCAGCTCTACGCCCTCATCGGCCTCGGGCTCTTCCTCCAGTGGATGCCGAAGAAGCTCTATCTCGGGGCGCGCGACGTGTTCATTCGATTCCCCGCCCCGGTGCAGGCGGCGGCGCTCTTCGTCCTCGCCGTGTTCTTGCGGCAGGTCGCGAGCGCCGAGTCGTTGCCGTTCGCGTACGGTCAGTTCTGACGGCGGCGCCGGACGAGTCCGAGCAACAAGCCGCACGCCGCGAGGCCGAAGCTGGAGGCGCCGCTCTCCGTGGCGCCGGCCGAAGCGCGGCAGTCGCAGCCGCCGCTCTCCGACCCTCCGTCGTCGGCGCCACCGCCAGCGCCGTCGCCGCCGACGGGCTCACCCCCGCCCTCGGCGCCCCCGCCCTCGCCCTCGCCGCTCGTCGCGATGGCGCAGGTGGCGGTGCACCGACCATTGCCGTTGTCGTCTCCGAGATCGCATTGCTCCCCGGCGGCGGTGTCGACGTAGCCGTTGCCGCACGTCTCGTCGGATGAGCAATCGGCGGAGCAGCCGTCACCGCCGCTCGTGTTGCCATCGTCGCAGATCTCGCCGGGATCGATCTCGGCGTTGCCGCAGTACTCGACGACGCAGCTCGGCGCGCACCCGTCTCCGGCGGCGGTGTTGCCGTCGTCGCACTGCTCGCCCGCGCCGCCGTCGACGATCCCGTTGCCGCACGTCTCGTCGGAGGTGCAGGTCGCGTTGCAGCCGTCGCCGTCGGCGTGGTTGCCGTCGTCGCACTCCTCCGCGTCGTCGACGACGCCGTCACCGCAGCTCGGCAGCGAGCAATCGGATTGGCAGCCGTCCCCGTCGGCGAGGTTGCCGTCGTCACACGCCTCTCCCGCCGCGATGTCGATCACGCCATTGCCGCACGTCTCGTCGGACGCGCAATCGGAGGCGCAGCCGTCGCCGCCCAGGGTGTTGCCGTCGTCGCACGCCTCGCCGGGATCGACGGTGCCATTGCCGCAGATCTCGAACTGGCAGCTCGAGGAGCAGCCGTCGCCGCTCGACCCGTTGCCGTCGTCGCATTGCTCACCCGCGCCCGTATCGGGGGTGCCGTTGCCGCACGACTCGTCGGACTTGCAATCCGAGGCGCAGCCGTCGCCGCTCGCGGTGTTGTCATCGTCGCACACTTCACCAGGGTCGACCGTCCCGTTCCCGCAGTATTCGAGATCGCACGTCGAGGAACACCCGTCGCCGTCCGCGGTGTTGGCGTCGTCACATTGCTCCCCGGCGTCCGAGTCGACGACGCCGTTGCCGCACGCCTCGGTCGACGTGCAGGTCGCGTTGCATCCGTCGCCCCCGACGTGATTGCCATCGTCGCAGATCTCGCCTGCGTCGAGGATTCCGTCGCCGCACTTCGGCAGAGAGCAGTTGGCCTGACAGCCGTCGCCATTGATGTTGTTTCCGTCGTCGCAGGCCTCACCCTTGGCGACGTCCACGTGGCCGTTGCCGCACGTCTCGTCGGAGTGGCAGTCGCTCGCGCAGCCGTCGCCGCTCAGGGTGTTGTGGTCGTCGCAGGCCTCGCCCGGCTGGACGACGCCGTCCCCGCAGTACTCGAGAACGCAGTACGGGGAGCAGCCGTCACCGCTCGCGGCGTTACCGTCGTCGCATTGCTCGCCGGCGTCGACGATGCCGTTGTGATCACAGCCTCCCCACACCCATGTATCGCTGAAGATCGTGGAGCCGCCGATGTTGTACACGGCGCCGGAGAAGAGGTCGTCGTTGCCGTAGGCGATCGCCGCGATCGGCACCCCCACCGTGTCCAGCCCGATGAACTGGGAGTCGTTCGCGGGCACCCACGTGACCTGGCCGATGATGGTCCCGTTCGCGCGGAACGCCGTGAGGTACTGGGTGCCGTTGCGGGAGGCGGTGAGCCCGACGCGCGTGACCGGGACGGAGAACGTCGCGACCCCGGCCCAATAGACACCTGCACCCGTGTGCTGACCGCCTCCGCCGATGGGCGCGGGGTAATAGTCCGCCGTGTCGTACTGGGCTTGGAAGGCCGTGCCGGTCGTGACGCTGTTGGGCAAGAAGCTCGAGAAGGCGCCGGCTCGAAAGGTGAGCCCGAGGTTGGAGTAGAGATTCAATGGAACGGCGCCCGAGGTCGGCCCCTCGTCGAAGCGCCCCTCCGCCCCCGCGGGGATTTGATTGCGATTGGTCAGGGCGACGACATTTCCCTGCGCGGTAATGGTCCCGCCGTGCGCGGCGGTGGCGAACAAGGTGACCAGGGCGACGGCCGACGACTTCAAGACGATGGCGTTTCTCATCGAGATTGTCTCCTCATGCGGTGACGGCGAGCCAGACCAGGCAGAAGACGGAAGACTCCGAGGGCCCCCGCGCGCCCCCACGAGCGGGGGGCGGGGCCGCATCGATGACGACAACGCAATCCGTCCTGGAAACCCGAACCGGAGCTTCTCAGTGGCGTGCAGAAAGCGTCCCGTCGCCCAACGTGCCCCCGGTCAGCCCCTTCGGCGCCGGGCCAGGCCAAGGAGAGCGCCCAGGAGGCCAATCGCCCACGCCCGGCCGTCCGTCGAGGTGCCGGCGGAGGCGCGGCAGTCGCAGCCTCCGCTCTCTCCCCCTCCGTCGTCGACGTCAGCCCCGCCGCCGACGTCGGAGCCGCCACCCATGGGCTCTCCGCCACCCTCGCCGCTCGCCTCGATGGCGCACGTCGCGGAGCACGCACCCTTTCCATTCTCCGTGCCGAGGTCGCATTGCTCCCCGGCGGCCGTGTCCACGAAGCCGTTCCCACAGGTCTCGTCGGATGAGCAATCGGCGGAGCAGCCGTCGCCGCCGCTCGTGTTGCCGTCGTCGCAGATCTCACCGGGATCGTTCTCGCCATTGCCGCAGTACTCGACGACGCAGCTCGGCGCGCACCCGTCGCCGGCGACGGTGTTGCCGTCGTCGCACTGCTCGCCCTCCGCGGCGTCGACGATCCCGTTGCCGCAGGTCTCGTCGGACTCGCAATCGGAGGAGCAGCCGTCACCGCTCAGGGTGTTGCCATCGTCGCAGGCCTCCTTGGGATCGACAGCATCATTGCCGCAGATCTCGAGTTGGCAGCTCGAAGAGCAGCCGTCGCCGCTCGACGCGCTTCCATCGTCACATTGCTCCCCGGCTTCGACGTCCACGATCCCGTTGCCGCACGCCTCATCACTCGTGCAAGTGGCGTTGCAGCCGTCGCCGCCGTTGCGGTTGCCGTCGTCGCATGCTTCGTCGGGGTCGACAATCCCGTCCCCGCAGCTCGGCAAAGAACAATCGGCTTGGCAGCCGTCACCGTCGACGGTGTTCCCGTCGTCGCACGCCTCTCCGGTCGCGATGTCAACGAACAGGTTCCCGCACGTCTCCTGGGATTGGCAATCACTCGAGCAGCCGTCGCCGCTCGCGGCGTTGCCGTCTTCGCAGGCTTCGCCGGCGTCGAGGAGTCCATTACCGCAGTACTCGGCTCCGCAATTTGCGGAGCATCCATCGCCGTCCAAGGCGTTGCCGTCGTCGCACTGCTCCCCTGGGTCGAGGACGCCATTCTTGTTGCAAGAGCCCCACACCCAGGTGTCGCTGACTGGGTTTCCGGCGTGGTACGTCTCTCCCGCGAGCAGGTCGCTCGGACCGTAGATGACAAGCGCGATCGGCTCTCCGAACGTGGCGAGCCCGAGGAACGTGGAGTCGTTGTTCGGCACCCAGCTGATCTGTCCGATCATGGTGCCGTTCGCGCGGAAGGCGGTCAGGTGTTGGGGGCCGTACTTGCTCGCAGTGAGCCCGACCCGGGTGACGGAGATCGAGAACTTCGCGGCGCCGAAGAACACAGCGGAACCGGTGTACTCGCCACCGCCACCGATCGGGGCCGGGAAGGCGTCGTAGTTGTAGTTGTCATATACAGGACGCCGGACGAATTCGCCGGTCGTGACGATCCCTGGGAGAATGGAGGCGAGGCTGCCTTCCTGCCAGGTGAGGCCCTTGCCCGCGTAGAGGTCGAGCGGCACGTTGCCGGACTGGCCCTCGTCGAACCGGCCCTCGAGCCCGCCGGGGATCTGGTTGCGCTCGGTGATGGCGACGACGTTACCCTGTGCGGTGATCGATCCGCCGTGGGCTGCGCTCGCGAGCAGCGTAACGAGGGCGGCGGCGGAGGCTTGCAAGAGGACGGCGGTTCTCATCGGGAATTTTCGTGCGAAGAAAGGAGGGAGCGGCGCTTCATCGATGACGACAACGCAATCCGCGCCCAGAACCCGAACCACAATCTTCAGATTTTGGAGGACGGCCCGGTTTTCCCGGCTTTGGCGCGCTTTTCGCGTATCTTTGGGGCATGCGAACCCCGCTCCCGGCCCTCTTGATCCTGTCCGTCGCGTGCGGTGGCAGCCTCGACGACAAGAACGGCAGGGGCTTAGGCGGCCAGGGCGGCGAGACCGCCTCGGGTGGGGCGGGAGCGACGGGCGGGACGGGGGGCGGCGGGGGCGGGCCGCGCGACCTTCCGGATCTCGAGCCCGGCTGGAACGAGATCGACCCGGGCGGGGACACGCTCTGCTCGCTCGGGACGGACTACGCGTTCTGGGCGCGCCCCGGGACGACGAACAAGGTCGTCATCGACTTCATTGGCGGCGGGGCCTGCTGGAATCAGCTCACGTGCGCGGCCGGAGACCAGCTCTACACCCAGGACGTGGAGAGCGTGCGCGCTTCGGTCGAGGCGGATGATCCGCACGGCATCTACGACCACGATAACGCGGACAACCCCTTCGCCGATTACTACCACGTGATCGTGCCCTATTGCACCGGCGACATTCATTGGGGCAACAACGACCCGACCTATGGAAGCGGGGCCAATGCGATGACCATTCACCATCGCGGGGCGGTGAACGCGCGGGCGGTCCTCGATTGGGTGTACCAGAACTTCGCCTCCCCCGATCAGATCGTGGTGACGGGGTGCAGCGCGGGCTCTTATGGCTCTGCGCTTTGGTCGGCCCACGTGATGGACCATTACCCCGACTCGAGGGTGTTCCAGTTCGGGGACAGTGGGGCGGGGATCATCACCGACACGTTCTTCATGCAGAGCTTCCCCTCGTGGAAGGCGGACGGGGCTTTCCCGGCCTGGATCCCGGAGCTCGATCCGTCGAAGGTCGACATTCAGTCGATGGGGCTCAACGACCTCTACGCCAACATCGCGAGCTTCTATCCGGCGCGGCGGATGAGCCAATACGACACGTTCAAGGACGAGAATCAGATCTTCTACTTCCAGACGATGGGAGGGGGGACGCCGGAGGAATGGTCGGCGGCGATGCAAGCTTCATTGGCCGACATCGAGGCGCGGACCGATAACTTCGCCTCTTTCGTCCCGGGCGGAGAGCAGCACTGCATCATCCCCTACGACAACTTCTACACCGTGACCGCCAATGGCAAGAAGCTCACCGATTGGCTGCGCGACTCGATCGACGGGAACGACGTCCAGAGCGAGAAGTGCCAAGGCGCGGAGTGCGACGGGCCCACGCCGTAACGGGGACGCCTCATAGCTTGGTGCAGCGGGTCGCACACGCGAAGCCCTTTTGATTGCAATCGGCGAGGCAATCTCGATTGAGCCCCGGACCGTGGGGGCTCGCGCTGGCGCTCGGGGCCGCGCGCGGGGCGCAGGCGCGGGCGCACGTCATCGAGACGTCATTGCATGATTGGAGGCACGCGCGAGCGGAGGGGCCACGGGGTTTGCCTTGGGTCGAGCGCTCTTCGCGATCGGGGGGCTCGAAGTCGGGCTCCTCTTCTGGTTCTTCCGGCTCGACGCTCGATGCCCCGTCCGGGGTGGGCGCGGGCGGGGCGGCGCTCGGCGCCGGCTCGAGACCGACGGGAGACCAATCCCCGGCCACGTGCCGGCAGCGCGGATCGGCCTCGACGGTGACGCCTCCCTCGGCGCCACGTGCGATCTTGAGCTCGCAGCCGATCGCCTCGATCTCGCACGACTCGGGGGCGGGGCATCGGACCGCGTCGAAGGTGATGGTGTCGAGGAGGTGGGGGCGCTCGTACGTCAGGCTGTCGGCGCGGATATCCAGCGTGCCCCGCCGCGGCTTCCCCGCGAGGTCGGTCTCGGAGCGCTCGTACTTGCCGGCGAGCGCTCGGAGGTCGTCTTTGGGCGCGGGCGCCCGTGACCGAGCGCACCCGGCGAAGATCGCCAGGAAGGCCAGGACGCGCTCGGGGCTCCGCACGGCGCCACCATAGCAGCGGGTCAGGCGAAGAGCGCGTCGATGGGCTTCCCGCGCTCGGTCACTCGTATGGGTCGGCCAGCGGAGGTGCGCTCTTCGGTGTTGGGGTCGAGGCCCATCGCCGACGCGATCGTCGCGACCACGTCGGGGACGGAGACCGGGTCCTTCACGACGCTGCCGCCCTCGGCGTCCGTCTCGCCGATGACGGCGCCTCCGCGGACGCCCGCCCCCGCGAAGGCGACGCTGAACGCGGCGGGGTGATGGTCGCGGCCTTCGTCGGCGTTGATGGACGGGGTGCGGCCGAACTCGCCGAGCCAGACGACGAGGGTCGTGTCGAGGAGGGAGCGGTCGGCGAGCTCTTGCACGAGGTTGGACATCGCCGGATCGAGCGCGCCGGAGAGGGTCTCGACGCGGTCGAAGTTGTCCTTGTGGGTGTCCCATCCATCGAGGGTGACCTCGACGAAGGGGGTGCCTGCTTCGAGGAGCCGGCGGGCGACGAGGCAGCCGCGCCCGAAGTCGGTGGTGCCATAGGCGGCGCGCACGGACTCCGGCTCGGAGGAGGCGTCGAAGGCCGCCACTGCCTTCGAATCCATGAGGGCGCGGGCGCGGGCGTACAGCGCCCGGCGCTCGGCGATCGCGGGATCGCCCGTGCGCGCGGCGTCGTCGGCCTCGATCGCGTCGAGGAGCTCGCGACGGGCCGCTTCACGAGACGGAGCGACGGGGCGGGCGGGGGTGAGATCCGCGGGGAGCGAGCCGGGCTCCTGAACGACGAACGGGTCATAGACCCGACCGAAGAACCCGGCGCCCCGGCTCGGGCCTCCGAGGCTCACGAACGCGGGGAGGGCGAGATCGTGAGGGGCGACGTGCTTGGCGATCCACGCGCCGATCGAAGGGGCGGCGACGGTGGGGTTGGGGACGCGACCGGTGTGGGCCATCTCGATGGCCCGGGCATGATTCCCCTCTTTGCTCGAGACGCTGCGAACGAGGGCGATACGGTCCATGCGGTCGGCGACCCGAGGGAGGTGCTCGGCGATGCGGACGCCCGCGGCGCGCGTCGCGATCGCCTTGAAGCGCCCGCCGCTCTTCGTGCCCGGCTTGGGATCGAACGTGTCGAGGTGGCTCGGGCCGCCGTTCATGTAGAGCACGACGCACCGCTTGGCACGCGGCGCCGGTCGCGACGGGTCCGCCGAGACCGCGCGCTCGCCGGCCATTTCCGCGACCGCGGCCGCCATCGCGGAGAGGCCGAGGGAGAGGATGCTTCTTCGAGTCAGCGACATCGTTACCTCCGGAAGGCGAGCTCGCTCGCGTTGAGCAGAGCCCAGAACAGATCTTCGAAGCCGCGCTCACGGGCGTCGTCGGCGGACGACCGGAGTGCGCGCGGCGGCACCCCCGCCTTCTTGTTCCTCGTTCGATCGAGCCCCGGGTCGGCCTCCGTGTCGCGGGCAAGGGCAGCGAGGGCGCGCTGGGTCTCCTCCGCGCGGGGGCGCCGGGAGAGAGCTCGCAGATAGAGCTCGTCCACGATCGCGGCGTCATCTCGGTGGGCGAGCAGATCCTCGAGGAGAGAGCCGGGCGCGACGCTCGCGGCCGCGATGGGGAGCGCGCCGTTCATCGAGAAGAACGCCTGCTGGAGCGTGCCGTCGTAGCCGTCGGCGTTCGACTCCGCGTCGTCGTCGAAGACGAAGCCCATGCTCCGGCGGACACGGGTCTCGATGCGCGCTGCCTTGTCGGGCGCCTCGCGCGCGAGCCGGCCGCGCCCATCGGTCGCCACGAGGATCGAGTCGAGCAGCTCGTCCGCGGAGAGCGCGCGAAGGGACGCGTGAGAGAAGGCCGCTTCGCGCGCGGGCCCGGGCTTCGTCTGTCGGTCGTAAGCCTTCGACGTGCAGATGGTCGCGTAGAGCCAGTCGAGATCGTAGCGGCTGTCGACGAACCCGCTCGCGAGAGCGTCGAGGACCGCGGGGGCGACGACCTCGCTCGCAGGGCGCAGATCGTCCACCGGCTCGATGAAGCCGGTGCCCATCAGATCCGCGAAGACGCGGTTCACCATGGCCTTCGCGAACCAAGGGTTTCGCGGGGAGGTGATCCACGCGGCGAGGGCCCTCCTCGGATCTCCCGTCTTGGACAGATCCGTACCGTCGAGGGCGCGCGGCGCGACCTTCGTGTAAGCGCTGGTGTCCGCGTTCTTCTCGAGTCGACGCGCCGGCTTCTCGATCGACTTCACCTCGAAGACGTCGACCTGCTTCTTCTCCCGCTCGCGCGGCTCCGGCTTGAAGTAAGCGAAGCTCGCCGCCATGCCCCGAAAATCATCGCGGGTCCATTTCTCCGTCTTGTGATCGTGGCATTGGGCGCACTGGATTTGCACGCCGAGGAAGAGGCTCGAGGTGCGCCCCGCCATGTCCTGCGGCGCGAGGGCGTAGCGGAGCGGAAAATTCGCCGCCCCGTTGATCGCGAGGTCTTTCTCGCGGGCGCCGCGCTCGGGGCTCGCGTCCACCACCGCGTCCGCGATGGAGCCGCCCACGCTCGTCGTGCCCTCCGCGGCGACGAGGTCGCGGACGATCACGTCCCAGGGGGCGTCGTCGGCGAAGCGCCGCTCCAGCCAACGCCGGAGAGCGCCGCGGTCCACCCGCTTGTTCTTCACCTCGGGTCCGAGGAGCAAGCGATCCCAGACGCGGGCGAGGTGGCGCGCGTGCTCGGGGCTCGCGAGGAGCTGCTTCACGGCGCGCGCGCGGCGGTCGGGGGCGGACTCGGCCTGGAACGCGCGGAGCTCTTCGATGGACGGGATGCGACCGATCAGATCGATCGAGACGCGTCTGAGGTACGCGTCGTCGGAGATCGGCTCTGCGGGGGTGATGCCGCGCTCGGCCCAGGTGGACTCCAGGGCGGCGTCGATCGGTGAGGTCGGGTTCGAATCGGAAGGAGCCGCCGCGGTCGACGCAGACGGAGTTGGCCCCGAAGAGGACGCGACGGGGGCGCAGCTCGCGAGCGCGACGAGGACCGCGACGAGACGAGGAGCTCGCATGGGCTCGACCTGAGCAAGCGCAGCGCCAGCGAGATCTCCGCGGGTTTGGGCGCGCGCGAGGTGCGGAGCGCCCGCCGCACGGTGCGCCGCGCTCCACACCCTCCCTGCGTTCGATCAGTAGAGGTGAACGGTGACGAGCTCTCCCGGCGCGAGCGCTTCCGCTTCTTCGGGGACGAGGATGGCTCCGTCCGACCGGACGGCGGAGGTGAGGTTGCTCGCTCCCCCGTGGTGAGCGAGGGGGCGGGCGGACTCCCCCTCCACGAGGACGCGGACGTAGTCGGTGCGGCCTCGCTCCGAGCGCACCTCCGCGGTGAGCGCGCATCGAACGGCGGAGTGAGGCCACGCCGCCGAGCCGCCTCCCATGGCGCGGATCGCGGGGCCCGCGAACATCTCGTACGCCGCGAGGCACGCGAGGGGGTGGCCAGGGAGGAGGAACACGAGACGATCGCCCACCGTGCCGAGGCTCACCGGTCCGCCGGGCCGCACGCGCGCCCCACGCACCTCGAGGGATCCGATCGCGTCGAGGACGCGCGGAGCGTGGTCCTCTTCGCCGACGCTCGACCCGCCCGACACGAGGACCACATCCGCCTCGGCGTCGGAGAGCGCCTCCGCGATCGCGCGCGGGTCGTCGCCGACGTAGCGGGTCGAGAGGAGCTCCGCGCCGTCACGGGCGGCGAGCCTTCGGACGACGACCGAGTTCGAGTCGATGATCTTGGTGCCGGAGCGCGGCGCGCCCGGAGCGACGATCTCGTCGCCGGTCACGACCACGCGGACGCGCGGCCGGCGCACCACGAGGAGGGCGTCGATCTCGAGGCTCGCGACGGCGCCGAGATCCTGAGGGCGCAGGCGCCGGCCTTTGGAGAGGAGCTTCTCGTTCGCGGAGATGTCTTCGCCGACACGGATCACGTGCTTGCCAGGGGAGGGAGCGGCCCTGAACGTTGCGTGCCCGGCGTCGACGGCCACGTCCTCGATCATCACCACCGAGTCCGCCCCCGGCGGCAGCGGAGCGCCCGTCGCGACGCGCATCGCCGTGCCGACCCGTAGCGCGTGGGGCACGGGATCGCCGGGCCGCATCGACCCTTCAACGATCGTCCGAATGGGCGACTCGGCGGAGGCGAGACTCAGGTCGAGGCTGTGGACGGCGAACCCGTCTACGGCGGAGCGCGCATACGCGGGCACGGAGATCGCAGCGACGACGTCCTCCGCCAAGGTCCGCCCCGCGCAGGCATCGAGCGGCGCGACCTCCGCCTCGCGCGCCCGCCCGTGGCTGAGCGCCACCTCGAGGACCTCCCGATATCCTCTGCGTCCAGCGTGCGATCCGGTCATGGCGGGGGATCAGGGCTTCATCCGCTTGCGCGCAGCCTTCTCGATGGCGGCGTTCAGCGCGTTGACCTCGTAGCCGACGAGGACGCGGCCATCGACGTCGAACGTCGGAACGGTCTTCTGGGGGTTCGCCGACTCGAGGAGGGCCATGTCGGTGGGGCTCGCTTCGACGTCCAGCTCGCGCAGGGAGTACTCGCGCGACTGAAGGAAGCCGCGCGCGTAGTCGCAGAGCTGGCAGGCCTTCTTCATGTACATCGTGACCTTGACCCGACGTTTGTACGCTTCGAGCTGCTCGGGAGAGGGCGGCTCCGCGGCGGACGTCGAGACCGGCGAGGCGGTCGCGACCTCTCCGGGCGTCTTCGGGAAGGGCGTGGCCTTCTTCACCGGCTCGACCGGCTCCTCCGAGGGCTCCGGCGGGGCGGGCTGGGACTCGGCCAGAACGGCCGGTTTATTCACCCTCGCGGTGATCTTCTTGGTCAACCAGTAAGCGCCCGACACCGTCGCGAGGACGGCGGCAAACACGAGGCCCAGCACGATCGGCAGTTCGCCGCTCGTCTTCGGCGCGGCGAGCTCGGGCTCCCCGCGTCGGCAGATGACGCATCGGCCATCCGCGCCGACGACAAGACCGTGAACTCCGCAGCGACGGGGTTCCATTCGAAGACTCCGTGGCGGCAGAGCGTAGCCTAGGGGCTCTCGATCGGCGAATAATGGACGAAACGTGACCGAGCGACGGACCTTGGAGAGCGAGCCGGACCGAATCTCGGCAAAGGGAGAGGCGGGGCCCCCGAGCCTGGGACCGTTCGCCTCCTACGTGCTCGAGAAGCGCCTCGCGGTGGGCGGGATGAGCGAGGTGTTCCTCGCGCGCCGACGCGACGACGCCGGGAGCCCGGCGCACGTCGTGCTCAAGCGGATCCTGCCCGACCTCGTCGAGGACGACGCGGTTCGCTCGACGTTCGAGCTCGAGGCGCGCGTGCACCGCCTCGTCCATCACCCGTCGGTGGTCTCGTTCATCGAGTTCGGCACCTACGCCGGTGATCCCTTCATCGTCATGGAGCACGTGGACGGCTGCGATCTGGGGCGCGTGCTTCGACGTGCGCGCGCCGAGGACAGGCCGATGTCGGTGGGCACCATGGTGTACGTGACGCGTCGGCTCTGCGAAGGCCTCGCGACCGTGCACGAGGTCGCCGACGATCAGGGGAAGCCGCTCGGGGTCGTGCACCGCGACGTCACCCCGTCCAACATCCTGCTGTCGAAGCGCGGCGAGGTGAAGCTCGGGGACTTCGGCATCGCCCACCTCAGCCGCGCCGCCCTCGATCGAACGAGCCTCGCGCTGCGAGGCAAATACGCCTACCTCGCCCCGGAGCAGGTCTCCCAGGAGCCCTTCGATCATCGCGCCGACCTCTTCAGCCTCGCGGTCGTCCTCGCGGAGTCGATCATCAACGGGCCGCTCTTCCCGGGAGCGGGACAGCTCGCGGTGCTGCTCGCGATACGAGACGCGCGGATCGATGCCCTTCGCGCGATCAAGAACAAGCTGCCGCTGCGCCTCTACGACGTGCTGTGCAAGGCCCTCTCGCGCCGGCCCGACGATCGGTTCTCCTCCGCGTACGAGCTCTCCGACGCGCTGCGACCGTTCCAGGGCAACCCTCGCGAGGCGATCGCGGACCTCGCGAGCTGGGTCGCGTACACGAGCGACCACGCTTCGGCCGCGCGCGACCTGCGAGGCGCCGTCCTCGACGTGCTCGCGGCGGGCAGCGGGGCCTCCGCCGTCCAGGCTCGGGCCGCGTCCACCCTCGACGACATCGCGACCCTCGATGACAGCATCCCGCCCGAGAAGCCGATCGCGGAGGGCCCCCCGACGAGCCCGAAGCCCGAAGAGCCGGCCACCGTTCGACCCACCGGGCTCGAGCCGCCGAGCGTCGGGCCCGCCTCCATCGAGGAGGCGCGCGCCTCCCACCCCGACGAGGTGCGGTGCTTCGTCCGCGCGAAGGGTCGCGAGCCTCGCCAGGTCCACCTCGCCAAGCTGATCGAGATGCTCGCGACGGGGCAGGTCACCGCGCGCGACGAGGTCGACTTCGGCGACGGCTTCCATCTTGTCTCCTCGGTGGCGATGCTCGCGCGCTATCTACCTGCGATCACCCAGACCACGCGGCGCCTCGACGGCCCCGGGGTCCCGGACTTCGTCGGGACCGTCCCCGAGACGACCATCGGCGACGCCCTCGGTTGGATCGTGCGGCACCTCGAGTCGGGGGTGCTCTTCGCTCAGCCGCGGCTCCCGGGCGACGCGCACGCGGAGCTCTACTTCAAGCACGGCAAGCTGGTGCTCGCGGTGTCGAACGAGCCCGCGATGTTGCTCGGAGAGCGCCTCGTAAAGAAGGGGCTCATCCAGCGCGGCGAGCTCGAGCTCGCCGTCCTCGTCATGCATCGCTACAACGGACAGCTCGGCGACACCCTCGTGGGGCTCGGCCTCGCCGACCCGGTCGAGGTGTTCCAGGCGATCCGTGCGCAAGGCCGCGACCGCGTCGCGGAGCTGTTCAAGTGGAACCAGGGACAGCTCGCGTTCTATCGGGGGATCGATCCGGCGCGCGTCGACTTCCGGCTCGACCTCGACGTCCCCGGGCTCATCCTCGCCGGCCTCACCGAGGTGCGCAGCACCGAAGGCGTCTTCTCGACGTGGGACGACGAGCTCGACCGAAAGCTGCCCGTCACCTCCCCCCGACCGGCCTGGACCAAAGAGGTGACCTGGCCCAGCGTGATGCTCGGCGTCCTCCGCGAGCTCGCCCAAGGCGCGACCGTCCGCGAGACGATCGGGGCCCTTGGTCCGACGTCCACGAGAGGGAAATCCTCATTCGAAAAGGCGCAGGTTCTGCTCGCGATCGAGGCCTTGGCGTCCCTCGGCTTGGTGTCGACAGCAGGCCTCGACGCGGCTCCCGCTACGCGCCGCAACTCTTGAGACTCGAGGTTGGACAGGTGCTATAGCCAAAGAGGCCAGCTCGCTTCGAATCGAGCGTCGAGCAAGGCGGTCGACGGGACTCCCCGCCGCAGAAAAGACGGAGCTACCCCCATGACGAGTTCTGCGATGAAGCCGCCGCGATCGACCGAGGACGGGCGGAGCCAGAGCGCAGCGGATCACGCGCACGGAGATTCTCCACCTCACGTCGCGAGCACCACCGAGACGTTCACCACCGGCGAGATGGCGCGCCTCTCGAACAACACCCTGAGGACGGTGCGGTTCTACGAAGAGGCGGGCATCCTCCAGCCGCTCGGGCGCACCGTCGGTGGCCATCGCGTCTTCGATCGGGCGCAGCTCGACCGTCTCCGCTTCGTGAGCGACATGCGCGAAGCCGGCATGTCGCTCGAGCAGATCCGCAACCTGCTCGAGCTCAAGCACCAGGCGCGGAGCGGCGACGACGCGGCCGCGAAGGCCATCGCCACCCTGCGCGAGCGCATCGACGAGCTCCGGATCAAGATCGAGGCCCTCGGGCGCCTCCACGACGATCTCGAGCGGACGGTGGACGCCGCCGCGAGCTGCCTCGCGTGCGAGAACGGCTCCTTGTTCCCGAACCAGTGCTCCGGCTGCGGGAGGCTCCTCGCCCGCCGCCCGATCGCGCGTGGCATGCGGGTCCTCTGGGGCATCGACGAAGGCGGCCCGAGCGAAGAGGGCGAAGACGCGACCCGCGGCCAAGCGCCCCCGGCTGGCTCGAGCGAATAAGCGAATGCGCCCAGTGCTGCACCCGCCCGCCCTCTACGAGCGCGGGCCCAACGCCACCGAGGCGAGGCGCGCACGCGTCGCCCACGCGGTCGACGAGCTGCTGCGCGCGCTCGGCTACACCATCGATGGCGAGATCGAAGGCACCGGTCGCAGGGTCGCGGACGCTTGGCTCGACGAGCTCGTCGCCGGAGAGGGACGCGACCCAGCTGAGCCCTTGCGGGAAGGGGCCATCGAGCTCGGTGAGGGATCGCACGGGATCGTGGTCCTCCGCGATCTGCACGTCGCGACGATGTGCCCCCATCACCTGTTGCCGAGCCACGGGCGGGCCACCGTCGGGTTCCTGCCCGATCGCAGAGCCGCCGGCCTCGGCTCCATCGCGACGATGGTCGACGTCGCCGCGAAGCGGCTCATTCTCCAAGAGACGCTGGGCGTCCACATCGCGCGGGCCCTCATGGATGGTCTCGGGGCGCGCGGGGCGTTCTGCCGGCTCGAGCTCACCCACACCTGCTTCGTGACCCGAGGCGAGCGTCAGACCGGGAGCGTCGTCGACACGCTCGCGATGCTGGGCGCCTTCGAGAACGCCTCGATGCGCGAGGTCGCGATGGCGCTCCTCTCCCATCGATCGCCGGCGCCATGAGCGCGCGCGAGGGCGCGCCGCTCCACGTCGTCGTCACCGGTCCGAGCCGGGGCATCGGCCGCGCGACCGCCCTCGCCTTCGCCGCTCGCGGCGCCCGCCTCTCCCTCCTCGGCCGCGCGAGCGCCGCCTTCGACAGCGTCGTCCAGGAGGCCGTCGAGCTCGGCGCGGAGGCGCGCGCGTACCGGTGCGACGTCCAACGCGAAGAAGACGTGGACGACGCCGCGCGCGCTCTCCTCGAAGCCTGGGGAGCCCCCGACGTCGTCGTCAACAACGCCGGCATCGTCCGCCGCGGGGCCCTCGTCGAGGAGACGGAGGTCGCCGCGTTCGACGAGGTCATCGCCGTCAACCTGCGCGCCCCGTTCCTCGTCTCGCGCGCCCTCGTCCCCGCCATGCGGGCGCGAGGCCGGGGGCGGCTCGTCCACGTCGCCAGCATCTCGTCGACGATCGCGTGCCCCAGGAACGCCTCCTACGCGGCATCGAAATGGGGCCTCCTCGGCTTCGCCAAGAGCCTCGCCGAAGAGCTCCGGGGGAGCGGCGTCGTCTCCGTCTGCATCCTGCCCGGCTCCGTCGACACGGAGATGCTGAAGGGGAGCGGCTTTCCCCCTCAGATGTCCCCCCAGGACGTGGCCCACGCGATCGCCTGGCTCGCCCTCGAAGCGCCGACCGCGGTGCACGGCACGGCGCTCGAGATGTTCGGTTAGCGGGGTGCGCGAGTCGGCGCCGATGCTTCAATAGCGCCATGCCCGAGCTCGCCGAGGTCGAGACGGTGTGTCGCGTGATGCGCCGCTGCCTCCTGGGAAAGAGAGTGACCCGCGTCGAGGTCGCGCGCGACCCCCTCGTCTTCTCGAAGCACTCCGCCAAAGCCATCGAGCGCGCGCTGGTGGGGCGGGTCGTCGCCGAGGTCGGGCGGCGGGGAAAGACGTTCTGGATCTCCTCGAAGGGATCGGGGCCGACGCTGTTCGGCCATCTCGGGATGAGCGGTTGGATCCGAGAGGTCGGGGTGGAGGGGACGCGCCTCCACGGACACGGCGACGCTCCGTTCGACGACGAGACGGGCCGGCCCCGCTTTCTGAAGTTGCTCATCGTAGTGCCGGGAGGGAGCGCCATCGTCTTCACGGATCCGCGGCGCCTCGGACGCGTCTGGCTGGGCGACAGCCCCGAGGAGGATCGCCGCGTGAAGCGCCTCGGCCCCGACGCCCTCGACGAGCTCCCGGCCCGCGCCGAGCTCGCTCGGCTGCTCGCGCGCCGTAACATCGCGATCAAAGCGGTGCTGCTCGATCAGAGCACCCTCGCCGGTCTCGGCAATTGGCTCGCCGACGAGGTCCTCTATCAAGCGCGGATCGCGCCGAAGCGGATCGCCGCCTCCCTCGATGCGCGCGAGATCGCGGCCCTGCGACGCGCCATTCAATCGGTGTTGCGGATCGCGGTGAAGGTGGAGGCGGATCACCGGCGCTTCCCTCGGACGTGGCTCTTCGAGCATCGATGGGGCGGCGCGCGCGGATCCCAGAGCATCGGCAAACACGCCATCGTGCGCGACGTGGTCGGGGGCCGAACGACGGCGTGGGTCCCGGCGGTGCAGAGGTAGACGCGAGGCTGGCTCCCGCCCCGCCGCATTTCGTAACCTGATGTCCGACCATGAACCATCTGTTTTGGGTCGTCCCCGGCCGCCTCGCCGGGAGACCAGGCCCGGATCGAGTGCCGTGGAAGCTCGGGGAGCTCCGAGGCGCGGGCATCGGCGCCGTCCTCTCCGTCAATGACGGCTTGCTCTGCCACCCCGCCGATTTTCGCCGGATCGATATGGCCTATGAATGCATCCCCCTCTCCGGGAACGCCCCGCCCCAGCCCGGAGACATCGAGCATTGCTTGGAGGCGTTGCCGCGCGCGCTCGACTTCGTGGAGCGACAGTTGGCGGAGGGGCGCACGACGCTCGTGCACTGCTCCTCCGGGAAGGACCGCACCGGGCTTCTGTTTGCCTATTATTGGATGCGCAATGGCGGCGCCGAGCCCGACGAAGCGATCGAGCGCGTTCGGCAGGTGCGCCCCATCGCCTTCAGCGCGACGGGCTGGGACGAGCTCGCGCTCGAAGTCCTCCGCGCCATTCAATCGAAATAGTCATCAACGGGGCGGGGGCATCTCGAACGGCTGGCAAGCGCTGATCGTTCCGATGTCGCAGACGCCGTCCTTCGCCGAAGCGCAGTCGCGGGCGACGTCCACCCCGTGCAGCCCCCCGGCCGTGAATGGGCTCTGGCAATCGGGGTGGCTCCGCGGCATCTCCACCGTCAGGGTGAGATCGGCAGGGGGAACGCCCTCGATGAGGAAAGAGCCGTCGGCCTGGGTGGTCGTCTCTTTGTGCCATCCGTCCTCGCATCGGACCGAGCTCGCGCACAGCCTCAAGAGGACGCTCCCGAGCGGCTTTCCGGATTTGAAGATCTGCACCACGCCGCGGACCTTCACCAACGGCGGCGAGACCTTCGCCGGCAGCTCGAGCGGCCCGCCCGCCTCCACCGCGATCCGCTCGATGCGACCTCGCACCCCCGGGATCGTCCCCGGCGCGAGCTCGGCGAGCACGCCGCCCTTCGGACCCACCACGACCAAAGACGAGCCCCCGACGATCCACGCCCGGTGCGACCCATCGATGGCGGCGCTGTCGATCAGCGGGAGGATGGTGGGACGCGTCGTGGATGGGGAGGTGTCTCCGAGCTCCCCGAACCGAACCGCGCGCGTGTCGCTGCCGACCGAGCTCACCGCGAACCCATCCGCGGAGGTGACCTCCAAGGCGTGGTCGCTGGGCCAAGCGAGCCGCTTCCACGACGAGCCGTCCCATTCGAAGTCGCCGCCGACGAACCAGCCAATGACGTGATCACGGGCGGAGAACAGCCGGCCGGGAGGCTTCTGGGAGGGCGGCAATGGGATCAGCTCCCAACGGGAGCCGGCCCCGCGAAACAGGCCATTCCACGTCGAGACCCACACCGCGTCCTTCGTGACCGCGATCCCTTCCAGCTTGTTGTCTTCGTACTTGCCGCGAAAGTCCTCCCGCCGGCGGACCGTCTTCCAGCGCTTGCCGTCGTAATGGTCGATGGACCAGCCGAATGGATCGGGCGTCGCGAACACGTCGTCGTCGGTCCGCGGGCTGATGCGGTGATAGGTGGTCTTGGAGAGGACCTCGACCTTGCCATTGCGAACGCGGATGGTGCCGTCCTCCCAGAAGCTCGCGAAGAGCGCGCCGCTCGGGGAGATCACGAGGTCCGCCGAGCCCTTCGTCGTCGCGTACACCACCTTGGGCTCGCCAGCGCCGATGCGCACGAGGCCCGTCCCTCGAACTGCCAGATACACCGCCCCCTCCGCGCCGACGTGCGGCACGGGCTCGACCGAGACCGGGGCCGCGCTCGTCGCGGGCGCGCTCGACGCCTCGATGGGCGCGCGCTCGATCGTAGTCGGGGACGGCTCCGCGGGAGGAGCCGGCGAGGGCGAAGAGCAGCCCAGGAGCAGGAGGGCGGAGGGCGGCGCGAGGCGCGCCATCGTCATTGCGCCAGGTCCAGACGATCCGGCGACGGTCTCCATGCGGAAATCGTAGTGGACGAGCGAGGCGACCGTAACCGGGAAAGGGGAAACGTCACTCTCGAAGGTGACCCCTCTCCGACGGCTCCTCATCGCGGCCGCGCTCTCGAGCTTCGTCTTGCCCGCGTGCGTCTCGGCGCGGTCTTTCGAACGAGGCCCGCGGGCGCGCGCCTCCTTTGCCCAGCTCACCACCCTCATCGGGACATGGGAGCGCGTCTCGAAGAGCGGCCGCCGCCAAACCGTGACGTATCGACTCGTCGCAAACGGGACGGCGCTCGTGGAGCAATTCACGCCCGGCGACGGGGACCCGGCCCACGAGTCGATGACGATCTACAGCCTCGACGGCGACCGGCTGATCGCGACGCACTATTGCATGCAGGGCAACCAGCCGCGCCTCGTCCTCACCGGCGGGTCATCCGGCTCGCCGCTCGCGTTCGAGATGATCGACGGCACGAACCTCCACGAACGCGGGAAATCCCATCAGCAGTCTTTCACCGTCGAGATGCGCGGTGAGGACGAGATCGTCCGCGTGGAGCGCTACGTCGACAACGAAGCCGACCCCTCCCGCGGCGAGCCCGATCCGGCCGTCGTCTACCGCCGCGTCCCCCCTCAATCCGCGAGGTGACAGGCCTTGAGGCTCCCGCTGACGCCACTGCACTTCTCGTTGCTCGCGCACTCCGCGTCCGACTCGCAGATCAGCAGGCACACGGTGCCGACCCCCGAGTCCGCATCGCAGACCGCCCCATCCTCGCACTCCGCCGTATCGCCCTTCGTCTCGCACGCGTCACCCACCGCCGCCCCGCTCGAGCAGCCCACCATTGCCACCAAGACGAAGCCCGCGCCCGTCCAAAGCATCCATCGCGATTGCATAGCGACATGATAGCGCCCCCCCAGCCACGAGGCCCAATGCGACGCGCCCGGAGCGCCAACGCACCCCCCGCCACAACCTCAAAGCTCGCCCCCGGCCCCGCAACAACCTCCCAGCCCGACTCCGCCCAACCTCCAAGCTCGCCCCCGCCCAACCTCCAAGC
>JBGAID010000137.1:0-21514 GCA_044225865.1 Polyangiaceae bacterium
CCCCCCCCTCAGGTCAGGCGACGAAGCTTCCGGGGATTTTTGCGAAGCAAAAATATCGCGAGAAGTGTCGCCCGGTGCGCGGCCATCCGCGCACGCAAAATAAATAAGCGGTCACGCGCGCGCGCTCTCCGAAAACCGCCATGGCCGAAAGGCCAAAAGCATCTGTCCGCGCTTGGGCCAACGGGGGGAGGCGAAGCCGGGGGGGCGCAGGCCCCCCCCTCAGGTCAGGCGACGAAGCTTCCGGGGATTTTTGCGAAGCAAAAATATCGCGAGAAGTGTCGCCCGGTGCGCGGCCATCCGCGCACGCGAATAAACAGAGCCCCCCCTCCGGCGCTTCGGATGGCTGCTTGGAGGTGGTGGGTGGCTATTGGTGACAGCGCGCTCCTTGGCTTGCACGGCGTTGTCTTGAGACTGGGGTGGCGCGCACGGCGTTGTCTTGAGACTGGGTGGCTCGCACGCACGGCGTTGTCTCGAGACTGGGGTGGCGCGCACGGCGTTGTCTTGAGACTGGTTGGCTCGCACGGCGTTGTCTCGAGACTGGGGTGGCGCGCACGGCGTTGTCTTGAGACTGAGACCGTGGATCGTTCTCACGTTGTGAAGCGACTGGGCGTGGCCCCCTGCTTTGGGCGCAGCGTCCGCCACCGCATCCGCGCGCCGAGTTGCATGCAGCCTTCCGCGGCGTTGCTCCTTGGAGCGCAACCGCTCGAGCGCAGCCGCGTGCGAGGGGAAAAGGTCTACGGCGCGCGCAAGACGCTCTCGCATCGGTCTTGCTTTGGGCTCCCGCGCGAGGTGACTTCATGTCTGTCCGTGCTCGTCGCGTCTCTTCTTCCTTCTCAGGACTGTTCGCGCTCGTCGGTGCCTTGGTGTTCGGCAGCATGCTTGTCGCGTGCGACGCCGATTCGTCCGAGTCGGAGCCGCTCGCCCGCGCGGAGCAAGCGCTCGACGCGCCGACGCTCAGCTTCGCGTCGCGCGAGGACATCGCGGCCTTCCTGGACAAGAACGAGTGCGCCGCGAAGGAGACGGTCGATTGCCAAACGGCCGCCGGCGCCGACGAGATCTGGGCGTGCCTCGAGAGCCGGCCGAAGGAGTGCGGCCTGAGCGGACCGGATGTCGAGGTCGTCGCCAAACGCCAGATGGCGCGCGTCTCGTGCTGGCCGGTGGACGGCGGCGAGGTGTGCTGCCGCATCTCGTTCGGCAGCAGCAGCGACGGCACGCAGGTCACCGCCTGCACCGGCCCCTGACGGTCGCTTCGAGCGGTTGTATGAATCGCTGAAGTCGCAGAACATCGGAGCGTGGTGGAAGACCACGCGCCGATGTTCTCGTCCATCCTCGCCGAGGTCGCGGAAGGCCGCGCCGACGAGGCGAAGGACCTCTTGCCGCTCCTCTACAAGGAGCTGCGGCGCCTCGCCGAGTCGCGCCTGCGCAAGCTGCCGCCCGGGCAGACGCTGCAACCGACGGCGCTCGTCCACGAGGCCTACGTCGCCCTGGTCGGCGAAGGCGATCCCAAGTGGTCGGGGCGCGCCCACTTCTTCGGCGCCGCCGCGCGCGCGATGCACGAGATCTTGATCGATCAGGCGCGGCGCAAAGGGGCGAAGAAGCGCAACGAGGGGGAGCGCGCGCTGCCCCTCGAGCACGCCGAGCTCCTCAAGGTCGTGGGGCCGTCGCACGACGATCTGATCGCGGTGAGCGACGCCATCGAGCGGCTCCGCAAAGATCACCGCCGCCCGGCCGAGGTCGTCCTCTTGCGCACGCTCGCGGGGCTTACCGACGAGGAGATCGCGGAGCTGTGGGGGGTCACGACGCGCACGGTGGAGCGAGACTATCGATTCGCGAAGGCGTTCCTCGCGAGAGAGCTCGACGGCCGGTGAACCGAAACGAGCGGGTCGCCGAGGTGTTCGGAGACGCCGCGGATCTCGACGGCGCCGAGCGCGCCGCGTTCCTCGATCGCGCGTGCGAAGGCGATGTCGAGCTCCGCCGGGAGGTGGAGGAGCTGCTCCGCTTCGACGCGGGCCGGCTCGACTCCACCGTCCCCGCCCGGCCCGCGATGCACGCGAGCGCGCCCCCGGTGGTGACCCACCCGGTGGTGGGCCGCTTCGAGATCGAGCGCGTGCTCGGCGAAGGCGGCATGGGGATCGTCTACCTCGCGAAGGACCCGACCCTCTCGCGCCGCATCGCGGTGAAGCGCTTGAAGGGCGCGAGCCTGATGGTCGGGCGCGCGCGCCTGATGCGAGAGGCGCAAGCGATGGCCCGCATCACCCACCCGAACGTGGCCGCCGTCTTCGAAGTGGGCGTCGACGCGGGCGACGTCTTCATCGCGATGGAGTACGTCGACGGCGGGACGCTCGCGGCGTGGCTCAAGACGAAGCGCACCACCCACGAGATCCTCGAGATGTTCGTGCACACGGGGCGAGGGCTCGCGGCCGCGCATCGCGCGGGCCTCCTGCACCGGGACTTCAAGCCGCAGAACGTGCTGGTCGGATCGGACGGGCGCCCTCGCGTCGTGGACTTCGGGCTCGCGCGAAGGCTCGGCGAAGCGGAGACCGGCGACGGAGACGGTCACGGGAAGGGCTGGTCCGCTCTCGACGTCGATCTCACCAGCGCCGGCGACGTCATGGGCACGCCCGGGTACATGTCTCCAGAGCACTTCGAAGGCAACCTCGGCCCCGCGAGCGATCAGTGGAGCTTCGCGGCTTCGCTCTATCGCGCCGTGTATGGCCAGGCCCCGTTCTCCGACGAAGGCTTCCACGCCATCCGAGACGCCGTCCTCGCGGGGACGATTCGCACGCCGCCCGCCTCGGACGTCTCCGTCGAGGTCGAGCACGCCATCCTGCGCGGCTTGAGCCGCCACCCGGAGGACCGCTTCGCGACCCTCGACGAGATGCTCGACGTCATCGCGGAGGTGCTGCGCCGCGATCCGAACGAGGATCGCACGCGCTTCGCGCGGCAGCGGCGGCTCGTATCGGGGCTCTTGCTCGGGTGGGTCTTGGTGAACCTCGTCGTCCTCGGCGTCCGCACCGGCTTTCGCTTCGACATCGCCCTGCCCGGGGTGATCTTCCAAGGGGCCCTCGGCGTCGCGTTCATCGGGGTGGCCTATCGGCTCGGGCGAAAGACGGCGTTCTCCACGTCGCACAACCGAAAGGTCATCGCCATCTTCGCGATCCAGATGGCGACGTACACGGTGCACCGAACCTACGCGTACTTCGCGGGAGGCGCCGTCCCGGACGTCCTCCGCGTCGACGCCCTCGTCGGCATCGCCTTCTTCACCTATGGCGCGCTCTTCCTCGAGCGCTGGTTCACGAAGGCGATCGGGCTGCTCGCCTGCTACCTCGTCGCGAGCTTCCTCTTCGCGCCCCTCATCGTGCCCGGCTTCGGGGTCGCGCTCGCGGGCGTGGTCGCCCTCGCCACCTGGTCGTGGCCCATCCCGAGGGCGACGGCGCTCGGGCGGCAGCGCACGGGCGGTTCGGCGAGCTCGAGCTCTTCTCGAGCGATGCTACTAAAAAGATAGCGAAGGGCGGGGCGTCCCCACCCCTCCCGCGGGGCGCGGAGGGAGCGGGGTCGGCACCTGAGGGCGCGCGCGTTGGGTCACTGGAGAGGACGGCCGTTGGGACTGACGAGCTGAGGGCCGGTGCTGCTCCAGGTGACCTCTGCGGCTCGACTGCGCGAGCAATCGGCGGGGTGGGACTGCACCTTCGTCGCCGTCGTTCCGCCGCTGGGCGCGACATAGAGCAGGTGGTAGCACCCCAAGAACCGACCTCGGGTTGTCTCTCTCGGCGCAGGTGGGACGTGGCGTTCCCCTCCCGCGAGGCGCGGAGCGCCGAGCTTGGGAGGGGCCGAGGAGCGAAGCGACGAGGGGGGTGGGCATCGCCGACGCGGCGACGCTCGCGATCATCGCCGCCCGTGGGGTTTTTGGATCTCCCTCAGGCGCTGCTCTTCTTCTCGCTGCTCTTCGGTGCTCGGCAGCTTCGCAAGCTCTTCGAGGGCCTCGCGGAGAGCCGTCGCCGCCAGCGCCTCGACGTCGTCGGCGATCGCTCCCTCCGAGAGCGCCTGGGCGGCGCGGCCTGCATAGGCGCGGGCGACCTCCGCGCGACCTTCGCTGGCGGCGTGGGCAGCCGCCCACCCGAGGACGATCGGGTCGCCCGATCGTGCGTGCTGCTCGAAGAGCGCGGGGACGCTGGGCGTGTGAAAGCGGTGCAGCAGCTGTGCCGCCTCGCGGACCGAGAAGGCCCGCTTCGAAGGATCGGGTAGGCTCAGGAAACAGCCGAGGGCATCCCCGAGAGCGAGCGCGATCGAGTCGTGCGCTTCGACACGTGCCGGCTGCGCGAGCGAGAGCTTCTGCAGCGGGGAGCACATCCCGCGGTGCAGCGCGGCGACGACCTCCCGCTGCGACGCGGGCGCGCGGAGGCCCCGACCGACGACGTCGGGCAGCGCGGGATGGTCGGTGGTCAGCAAGAGGTGGACGAGGTTCCCCACCAAGAACCCGCGACCCGACTCCCGCGCCAGCTCCTCGTCGAGCGTGGCGAGCAAGGGCGAGAGATCGGGGAGGCCTCGACGGACGAGGGCGGCCATCTCGCAACCCTCGCGGAGCAGTCCGGTGAGCTCTTCGCACGACAGCGCGGCCTTCGGACGGAGCGGGCGCACGCCCGGATCGTGATCGGGACCGTCGCGCAGCGCGCGTGCGAGCTCGGACACGATCTCGACGGCGGAGCCCTCGGATTTGACCCCCAGCCGACCCCACGACCCGCCCGCGACCAGCTCGAAGTAGAGCTCGACGTCGGTGCCCTCGAAGCGAAGCTTCGTCCCGACGTCCGCCCCGTCACGAGAAAGAATGACGAACGAGAGAGCAGCGGGCGGCGCGCGCTCGAGCGCGGCGTTGCGCTTGCCGGCGTCGACGCCGAGCCACCTCGCGATCGCTTCCACGACGCGGGCGCCGCTGTCCGTCGTCTGGCTCGAGAGGCTCCCCTCCGCCGTCTCGAGGTCGGTGCCCGCGCCCGCGAAGTTCTGAAGGTCGAAGACGCAGCGACCCTTGCCGAGCGTGGCCTGGAACTTGAACACGCCCCGTCGGTCTCCGCTTTCGATGCGGCGCAGCGGGAAGTCGAGCGGTTCGATCGGGCTCATGTCGGGTGACGGCAGCTACGCCAGTCATCGTCCAGTCATTGAGGGTGACGAGCTTGTCGGGCGTCGGCGGGAGGTGGTCCCCGCCAAACCCCAAGGAGACTCGTCATGCTTCGTCGCGCTCACATCGTCTCGGTCCTCGCCCTCGCCCTCGCCGGCTCTGCCTGCAACGGCTCTGCCAGCGGTGGCAAAGCCTACGAGGGCGGGGTCGCTCCGTTCTTCCTGCCCACGGGGGAGCCGACGAACACGAGCGCCCCGCGGGTCGAGGTCGACGCGGAGGGCGGCATCCACGCCGTGTACCCAGCGTATGCGGGCGGGCAGTCTTTCTATGCCTATTGCGCGGCGGACTGCGCGGGGCCGGAGGCGGTCTCGGTCGTCCCGTTCGACACCGACGGCACGACCGCGAACGCGATGCTCGCCCTGGACGGAGAGGGACGGCCGCACGTGCTGCTCTCGACGTTCCAGTCTGTCTACTACGCGGAGCCGAGCGGCGATCCGAAGGACCCGGGATCGTGGAGCGTCGCGCGCATCGTGGAGCACGGCGGCGAGCGCGAGGTGACGGGAGAGGCCCTCGCCTTGGATCGCGACGGTCACCCGCGCTTCATGATGCACACGTACGTCGCGTACCTCGGCATCGGGCAGGGCGCGCCGGAGACGTACTTCGTGGGGTGCGACGCGGACTGCTTCGACCCGGGCTCGTGGACGTCGAGCAAGGTCGCGGATCAAATCTGGGAAGGGAGCGCCCTCCGCATCGACGCGGCGGGGACGGCGCACCTCGCGACGGTCGCCCACGTCGTGAACGAGGATCAGTCGACGACGAAGATGGGCGCCTACCTCGCGTGCACGTCGAGCTGCGAGTCGCCGGACGCGTGGGTCGGCACCGGGCTCATGCCCGCGTTCGACAGCGACCTGGAGGCGGTGTCGATCGAGCCGGCGATCGCCCTCGCCCTGACCGCGGGCGGCGCACCGCGCGTCGCCCTCCTCGCCAAGGCCGAAGACGGCGCGAAGAACGTCATGTATTTCGAGTGCGACGAAGGCTGCACCACCGCGGACAGCGACACGTGGCGCGGCACCATCCTCAGCGACATGGCCGAGATCGGAGCCGGGATCGATCTCGCCCTCGACGCCGCCGGGAGTCCGCGCCTCGCCTACACGCTCGACTACAACATCGGCGTCTTCCACTGCGATGGGGCCGACTGCACCTCCGAGACCGCGCCGTGGGATCTCGCGAAGGTCGAGGCGGGCGCGGAGATGGATCCGGACGAGATCTTCCTCTACGACAACTGCGACGTCGGAGCGTGGTTCCTCCACTCGCCGTCGATCGCCCTCGCCCCCGACGGCAGCCCGCGCGTGGGCTATCAGGCGCGAGACATCTCGGGCGGCTGGGATAACCCCGACCCCTACCACCTCGCCGACTGCGTGGCGGGCACGGACATGACGTGGAGCCGGCTCGCGGTGATGGGATCGCTCTGAGCGTCGAGCGCGCGGTGATGGCGGCGGGGCGTGCCTTTCGGGCGGTGACCGGGGTGGATACGGGTCGCGGATGGGGAACGAGACGCACGCCGCGACAAGCACGAGCCGCCACGCCATCCGGATCCCGGAGGCGAGGATGTTGGGATCGCGGCGGGCGGCGAGGACGCGCTCGTCGTCGTCGTCGCCACCGGGGGGGCGGCGAGCTCGCACAGGAAAAGGGCGCCTATGCACGGTCTCGGCCGCGCTCGAAGCTGCATCCGTGACCGGCGCCGAGCCGGGGAGGGGTCGCCGAGCGGAGCGAGGCGAGGGTGGGCATCGTCGACAGAGAGGGTGCCCACCCGATTGCTACGGTTTCGATAGCGACGTCGCGAGCCGCCCGAGCAACGGAGACAGAGCGCGCACACGCGCGTCGCGGGCCGGAGGGGCGGAGGATGCGACCGAGAGGGGGAGGATGAAAATCACCCTGCCCGTGCCGGTCGCATCGGGGGCGCGCGGAAGCTGCGGCGAAAGGAGGCGCGAACGAGGATTCAGGTACTTGGCGCGTTGGCAGCGGCGCGGGCGGTGGGCAGGAGGGTGGAGGATGCGACCGAGAGGGGGAGGATGAAAATCACCCTGCCCGTCTCGGTCGCATCGGGGGCGCGCGGAGGCCGCGGCGAAAGAAGGCGCGAACGTTGGCAGCGGCGCGGGCCGTGGATCGGGGGCGCGCGGCGCTTGCCGCGCAACCCTCCCATAAAGAGGATACGCGTGCGCTCGGTGAGCGCGAAATCACCACACCGTTGACAGGCGGTCGCGCCTGACTATGCTGCGCGACCCCAACCTGGCAGTGGAGCTTTAGCGAGGATGTTCACGACGACATAGGATCGGGTTGCAGGCAACAACGGCCCTCGAATCGAGGGCCCCCGCGCTGCACCCCGACACCCTCTCCGGGTCTCCCATGCTCGCCAAACGGCGGCGAGCGCGCCCCCTTCCGCGAATCACCGAGCGAAGGAGGCAAGACGGACCGGAGAGGGTTTCGTTCGTCCATCCCTCGGCCCCCCGCCTCCGTCTCGACCGCATCCCAACCCGACCGCTCAGCAAAGAGGAACGCGACATGGCCAAGGAGAAATTCAACCGCACGAAGCCCCACGTCAACGTCGGCACGATCGGTCACATCGACCACGGCAAGACGACGCTGACGGCCTCGCTCGTGAAGGTTCAGTCGCTGAAGAAGCTGGCGAAGGAGATCTCCTACGCCGACATCGCGAAGGGCGGCACGGTTCGCGACGAGACGAAGACGGTGACGATCGCGGCCGCCCACGTGGAGTACGAGTCGCCGAAGCGGCACTACGCGCACGTCGATTGCCCCGGACACGCGGACTACATCAAGAACATGATCACGGGCGCGGCGCAGATGGACGGGGCGATCCTCGTCGTCAGCGCGCTCGACTCGGTCATGCCGCAGACGCGTGAGCACGTGCTGCTCGCTCGCCAGGTCGGTCTCAACCACATCGTCGTGTTCCTCAACAAGTGCGACGCGGTGGACGACCCGGAGATGCTCGACCTCGTCGAGATGGAAGTCCGCGAGCTCCTCAACAAGTACAAGTTCGACGGCGACAACGCCCCCGTCATCCGCGGCGCGGCGCTCCCGGCGATGCGCGGCGAGGACAAGTGGGTCAAGACGATCGAGGCCCTCCTCGACGCCCTCGACAGCTACATCCCGGAGCCGGTGCGTGACATCGACAAGCCCTTCCTGATGGCGATCGAGGACGTGTTCTCGATCAAGGGCCGCGGCACGGTGGCCACCGGCCGCATCGAGCGCGGCGTCATCAAGGTCAACGAAGAGGTCAACATCATCGGCTTCAAGGAGACGAAGAAGACGGTCGTCACCGGCGTCGAGATGTTCCGCAAGCTCCTCGACCAGGGCCAGGCCGGCGACAACGTCGGGTGCCTCCTGCGCGGCGTGGAGAAGGACGAGATCGAGCGCGGCCAGGTGCTCGCGAAGCCCGGCAGCATCACCCCCCACACGAAGTTCCTGGGCGAGGTCTACATCCTCAAGAAGGAGGAGGGCGGCCGTCACACGCCGTTCTTCACCAACTACCGCCCCCAGTTCTACATCCGCACGACCGACGTCACGGGAACGGTCGAGCTGCCTGAAGGCGTGAAGATGGTCATGCCGGGCGACAACATCACGATGAACGTCTCGCTCATCGCCCCCGTCGCTCTCGAAGAGCAGATGCGCTTCGCCATCCGCGAAGGCGGCAAGACCGTCGGCGCGGGCATCGTCACCAAGATCGTGGAGTAAGGAATCAGGCCATGCCCGACGGTACGAAGATCCGAATCCGCCTCAAGGCGTTCGATCACCAGCTCCTGGACAAGTCGACGACGGACATCGTCGAGACGGCGAAGCGCACCGGCGCTCGCGTGGCGGGCCCCATCCCGCTGCCGACCGAGATCCGGCGCTTCACGGTGCTGCGTGGACCGCACGTCGACAAGAAATCGCGCGAGCAGTTCGAGGTCCGGACGCACAAGCGCCTCCTCGACATCATCGATCCGACTCAGCAGACGCTCGACGCGCTGATGAAGCTCGATCTGTCGGCGGGCGTGGACGTCGAGATCAAGTCGTAGGGAGCGAAGTCATGCAGGTAACCGTCTACAACTTGAAGCGCGAAGAGGTCGGCAAGCTCGACCTCTCCGACGAAGTCTTCGGCTCCGAGGTCAAAGACCACCTCTTCTACGAGGTCGTGAAGGCCCAGCTCGCGTCGCGTCGCTCCGGCACCAAGGCGACGAAAGAGCGCAGCGCCGTCCGCGGCTCGACGAAGAAGCTCTACAAGCAGAAGGGCACCGGCCGCGCTCGACAGGGCTCCGTCCGCGCCCCCCACCACGCGGGCGGCGGCATGGCCCACGCCCTCGAGCCGAAGGACTGGTCCTACCGTCCTCCGCAGAAGGTCCGTAAGGCGGCGCTCCGGAGCGCGCTCTCCCTCTTCGCGAAGGAGAACCGGCTCATCGTCGTCGACTCGCTCGAGCTGCCCGAGATCAAGACGAAGGCGCTGCTCGGCACGCTCTCCACGCTGCAGGCCACGAAGAAGGCCCTCGTGGTGGACGACAAGGGCAACGACAAGCTGATCCGCTCGATCCGCAACGTCGAGGCTCATCAGTTCCTGCCGCCGGAGGGGGTCAACGTCTACGACCTGCTCCGCCACGATCACCTGATCGTGTCGAAGGGCGCCGCCAAAGCGCTCGAGGCGCGCTGCCTGTCGACGGAGAAGTGAAGATGCTGCGCACGGACGAGAACATCATCAAGCGCCCGATCGTGATGAGCGAGAAGGCGACCCGCCTGCGCGAAGGCGAGAACCAGGTCGTCTTCGAGGTGTCGCCGACGGCCAACAAGATCGAGATCAAGAACGCCATTCAGAAGCTGTTCGGCGTAACCGTCACCGACGTGAACACGTTGGTCATGCGCGGCAAGGACAAGCGCATGGGTCGCGGCTACGCGAAGCTTCGTAACTGGAAGAAGGCGATCATCACCCTCAAGCAGGGCGACGAGATCAAGTTCTTCGACGACGAGAAGGCGGAGTAGTCATGGCCATCAAGACCTTCAAGCCCACCTCGCCGGGCCGCCGCTTCTACTCGGTCAGCGACTTCAAGGAGATCACGAAGTCGAAGCCCGAGGTGAAGCTCACCGACATCCAGACGTCGACCGGTGGACGCAACAACCGTGGTCGCATCACGTCGCGCTTCCGCGGCGGCGGTCACAAGCAGCGCTACCGCCTGATCGACTTCAAGCGGAACAAGATCGGCGTGCCCGCGGTCGTGGCTTCGATCGAGTACGATCCGAACCGCACCGCCCGCATCGCCCTGCTCCACTACGCCGATGGCGAGAAGCGGTACATCCTCGCGCCCGACGGCCTCACCGTCGGCACGACCGTCCTCGCGAGCCGGAACGCGGACATCAAGGTCGGCAACTCGCTGACCCTCCGCTACATCCCGCCCGGCACGACCATCCACAACATCGAGCTCAAGAAGGGCAAGGGCGGTCAGCTCGTGCGCTCCGCGGGCTCGGCGGCGCAGCTCATGGCAAAGGACGGGGAGTGGGCGCAGGTCCGCCTCCCCAGCGGCGAGATCCGAAAGGTCCACGTCGAGTGCCGCGCCACCGTCGGTCAGGTGTCGAACCTCGAGCACGCGAACCTCAGCCTCGGTAAGGCGGGGCGCTCGCGCTGGCTCGGGCGCCGGCCTCACAACCGCGGCGTGACGATGAACCCGGTCGACCACCCGATGGGCGGTGGTGAAGGCCGCACGTCGGGCGGGCGTCATCCCTGCTCGCCGTGGGGTCAGCTCGCCAAGGGCCTCAAGACCCGCAACAACAAGCGCACCGACAACATGATCGTGCGCCGCCGCAACCAGAAGGGTTAGTCATGCCGAGAAGCGTAAAGAAGGGCCCGTTCGTCGACGGCCACCTCATGGAGAAGATCCTCGCGGCGGCGGGGCAGCAGCCGAAGAAGGTCATCAAGACTTGGTCGCGCCGCAGCACCATCGTCCCCGAGGCGGTGTCGCTCACCTTCGCCGTGCACAACGGACGCAAGTTCGTGCCGGTGTTCGTCACGGAGAACATGGTCGGTCACAAGCTCGGCGAGTTCGCGCCGACGCGGACCTTCCACGGTCACTCGGGCGACAAGAAGGCCAAGGTCGCCGGCAAGAAGTGAGAAGGGGGGCCCCCGCGCCCTCCCTCGAGACTCGACGCGAGGCCGCTCTTTGGCGGCCTTCGTCGTTCCATCTGCAGAAGGACTCCTCACGTGCAGAGAACCTCTCGGAGCCTCGCGGGCTCGCTTTGCCTCGCGCTCCTCGCGGGCGGGTGCGGCGACGACACGGAGACGACGCCGCCTCCGGAGCCGGATCCGAAGCTCGAAGAGCTCGGCCGGTGCGCCGCCTTCAACCCGGAGCGCAGCCCATACTTCGGCGACCTGCACGTCCACACCTCGCTGTCCCTCGACGCGAACCTCCAGGGCAATCGCCTCTCCCCGGCGGAGGCCTACCGCTTCGCGCGGGGCGAGGAGATCGGGATCCAGCCCCACGACGCGCAGGGCAACCCGATGCGGACGCTCCAGCTGTCGCGTCCGCTCGACTTCGTGGCGGTGACGGATCACGCGGAGTTCCTCGGGGTCGTCTACGGCTGCACCGTCCCCGAGACGGCCGAGTACGAGAGCCCCGCGTGCGCCGGCTACCGCGACGATCCGGACGGCTCGTACTTCGTCTTCAACCTCCGCATCGCCGCCTCACAAGGAGAGGCGTCGCTGCCGTCGCCGTGCAGCGAGGTCGAGGGAGGCTGCGTCGACAGCGGGCTGGCCGCGTGGAAGGAGGTCCAGGACGCGGCGGAGGCGGCCTACGACCGCTCCGACGCGTGCGCCTTCACCTCGTTCGTGGCGTACGAGTGGTCGGCCTCGCCGAACGCGCTCAACCTCCACCGCAACGTCATCTTCCGAAACCACGTCGTGCCGGAGCACCCCACCGGCTACTTCGACGAAGGCCAGGAAGAGGGGCTGTGGCGAAAGCTCCACGAGCAGTGCCTCGACACCGAGGGCGCCTGCGACGTCCTGACCATCCCTCACAACTCGAACCTGAGCTCGGGCCTGATGTTCGAGACGGTCGACGAGGACGGCGCCCCGTTCGACGCGGAGTACGCGAGCGCGCGCGCCGAGCTCGAGCCGCTCGTGGAGATCTTCCAGCACAAGGGCGACTCGGAGTGTCTGCCCGGGACGACGTCGGCGGACGAGCAGTGCGACTTCGAGAAGATGCCCTACGCGTCGCTGTCGTCTGCGAACCTCGGCGGCGATCCGGACGAGCTCGTCGAGTCGGACTTCGTGCGGCACGCCCTCGGGCGCGGGCTCGAGCTGCTCGCGGAGATCGGGGCGAACCCGTTCTCGTACGGGATCATCGCCAGCACCGACACCCACCTCGGGACGCCGGGCGCGGTCGAAGAAGATCGCTTCGTCGGGCACGGCGGGGCCGGCCTCACCGTGCGCGACGAGCTGCCGCCGGGCCTGCCGGATCGGCCGTGGTTCAACCCAGGCGGGCTCGCCGTCCTCTGGGCGGAGGAGAACTCGCGCGAGGCCCTCTTCGAAGCGATGCGGCGGCGCGAGGCGTACGGCACGAGCGGGCCGCGGATCGGGCTGCGGTTCTTCGGTGGCTTCGGCTACGAGGCTTCGATCTGCGACGCCTCCGACCTGGCGGCCCAGGGCTACGCGGGCGGCGTCCCGATGGGGGGCGTGCTCGGACCGGGGAGCGGCCCGCCGCGCTTCGTCGTCTCGGCGCTCAAGGATTCGGGGACGGAGACGCTGCCGGGCACGCCGCTCCAGCGCGTCCAGATCATCAAGGGCTCGCTCGTCTCCGGCAAGGCGACCTTCACGGTCTACGACGCCGCGGGATCCGCCAACGACGCGACGGTGGATCCCGCGACGTGCGAGCCGGTGGGGGAGGGGGCGGACGCGCTCTGCGCGGTGTGGACCGATCCGGACTTCGATCCTTCCCAGCCAGCCTTCTACTACGCGCGCGTGCTCGAGAACCCGAGCTGCCGGTGGCACGCCTACCAGTGCCTCGACGCGGGCGTCGACTGCGAGGTGCCGGAGACGATCACGGAGGGCTTCGAAGGGTGCTGCGACAGGCCCATCGAGCAGCAGGAGCGCGCGTGGAGCTCGCCGATCTGGTACGTGCCCAGCTGAGGCGAGCGCCCTCGAGCGTGCGTCTCGCGGCGCGCTTCTTCGTGCTCGGGGCGCTCCTCTTCGGCGGCGTCAGGCTCGCGGGGGTCGAGCTCGCGCCCGCGCGCGATCTCGTCGTCCACGTCCCCGAAGGGGCCACCCCGCGCGAGGTCGACGCGGCGGTGGACGAGGCGATCCTCTTGGACCTCGCGGTGCGGGCCGGCTTCGCCCACGACGATCCGGTCGTGCGCGGGCGCATCCTCACCGCCCTCGCCGCCGCGCGCGACGAGGCCACCGATCCGGAGGCCACCGTCCGGCGCGGGATCGCCCTCGGGCTGCCCGCGCAGGATCCGGTGGCGCGGGCCCGCCTCGTGTCGCTCGCCACCCGCGCCCTCGCCGCTTCGTCGAAGGCGCGCCCCGACGCCGACGACATCGCGCGCGAGCTCGGCGATCACGAGCCCTCCTACACGCGCCCGTCGCGGGTGCGCTTCGAGCAGCTCTTCCTCGCTGCGCAGGCGCGCGGTCCCGCCCTCGAAGCGGACGCGCGCGCGGCGGAGGGGTGGCTCCGCGACCACCCCGATCCGAGCGACGCGGAGCTCGCGGCGCGGGGCGACCCCTGGCCGTGGACGAGCCCGCGCGCGACCGAGAGCGTGGCGCGTCTCGAAGCGCTCCTCGGCCCCGACACGGGAGCGGCGATCGCGGAGGCGCCCGCGGGGGCGTGGAGCGGCCCCATTCGGTCGAGCTTTGGGGTCCACTTCGTCCGCGTCCTCGAACGGAGCGACGCGGCCGCTTCTCCCTCCGACGCGGTGCCGCGGGCCGCCATCGCCGCCGCGCGCGAGGTCCGCACCGCGAGCGTCCGCCGCGCGCTCGCGCGCCTGAGGTCCAAGTACCACCTCATCCTCGTGAGGTCGCGGTGAGCCGCCGCCTCGTCACCCTCCTCTTCGCGCTCCTCGTGTCCCTCTGGGGGAGGGCGGCCGCCGCGCACGGGCAGGATCCGGCCGGCATCGAGGTCCTCGAAGCGGCGGCGGGCGAGGTCGTCACCCGCGTGGACGCTCCCTCCCGGTCCACCGTCGAGCTCGAGCTGCCCACGTTCTGCGCCCCGGCCGGTGACGTGAGGGTAGAGGAGCGCGGCCCGCGCCGCGTCGTCACGCGCTCCTTCCACTGCGCGCGATCGCTCTCCGGCGAGACGCTCCTCGTGACGGGCCTCAGCGCCGACGTCTACGCGGTCGTGCACGCGCGCCTGGGGAACGGGTCCGAGCATCGCGCCGCCGCGACCCTCCGCGCGCCGCGCGTCGCGCTCGAGCCCGCGCCGACCGCCGCCTCCTCGTTCGTCTCGTTCCTGGCCATGGGGATGAGCCACCTCGCGACCGGAGCCGATCATCTCCTCTTCGTGCTCGGGCTCGTGGTGCTCGCGCGGAGGGCTCGTCCCGTCGCGGCCGCGCTCACCTCGTTCACGGTCGGGCACAGCGTGACCCTCGCCCTCGCCGCCCTCGGCGTGGTCGTGCTCCCGCCCGCGCTCGCCGAGATCGGGATCGCCACGAGCCTCGTCTACGTCGCCATCCTCGTCGCTCGACCGGATGGAGCGTGGGGGCGAAGGCCGCTCGTCGGCGCGGCCGCGATGGGCCTCCTCCACGGGATGGGCTTCGCCTCCGCGTTTCGGGAAGCGGGCGTTCCGCGCCCGGAAATCCCCCTCGCGCTGCTCGCCTTCAACCTCGGCATCGAGATCGCCCAGCTCGCCTTCGTGCTCGCGCTCCTCGCGGTGTGGACGCTCGCTTCGCGAATCGATCGCCTGCGCGCGCCGACCGCGCGCGCCCTCCTCGGCCACGCCATGGGTGCGGTCGCGGCGATGTGGGTGATCGATCGCGTCCTCCAGGTCGTGCTACACCCCCGCGCGTGAGCATCGATTCGCGTCCGTCCGCGGAGCTCGTGGCGCGGATCGCGGCCGCGATGTCGCTCACCGCGATGTCCATCGACGCGATGCTGCCCGCGATGGGCACGATGGCGTCCGAGCTCGGGGCGAGCGGCCCGAACGATCGACAGCTCGTGCTCACCGCGTTCTTCGGCGGCTTGACCCTCGGGCAGCTCGTCCAGGGCCCGCTCTCGGACGCGATCGGCCGGCGCCGCGCGATGGCGTGGGGGTTCGCGGTCATGGCGATCGGGACCCTCGCGTGCCTCTTCGCGCCGACCTTCGGCCTCCTCCTCGCTGGGCGCGTCATCGCGGGCATCGGCGCCGCCGCCGCTCGCATCGTGTCGCTCGCGATCGTCCGCGACCTCGTCCGCGGGCCCGCCATGGCGAAGGTCATGTCCTTCGTCACGAGCGTGTTCATCCTCGTCCCCATCGTCGCCCCCAGCGTCGGACAGGGGGTGCTCATCCTCGGATCGTGGCGGCTCGTGTTCGTCGTGCTCGTGCTCATGATCGCCGGCTGCGCCGCGTGGTTCGCCCTCCGCCAAGAGGAGACGCTCCCTCCCGAGAAGCGTCGACCGCTCTCCGCGCGCCCCCTCGCGGCCGCCTTCCTCGAGGCCCTCCGCCACCGGCAGACCCTCGGGTTCACCCTCGCCGCCGGCCTCGTGTTCGGAGCGCTCATCGCCTACCTGGCGACCGCGCAGCAGATCTTCGGGGAGCTCTACGGGCTCGGCAGCAGGTTCCCGCTCTTCTTCGCCGCCCTCGCCTCGTCGATCGGCGTCTCGTCGCTGGTCAACGCGCGGCTCGTCCATCGCTTCGGCATGTTCCGCCTCTCGCGCGCGGCGATGATCGTCTCCGTGATCCTCTCCGCGTCGTTCCTCGTCGTCGCCCTCTCGATGCACGGGGTGCCGCCGCTCTGGGCGTTCATGGCCTACATGCTCGTCGTCTTCTTCTGCAACGGGCTGCTCTTCGGCAACTTCAACGCCCTCGCCATGGAGCCGATGGGACACATCGCCGGCTCGGCGGCGTCCGTGATCGGGTCGCTGACGTCGCTCGTCTCCCTCGCGGTGGGCACCCCCATCGGTCGCGCCTACGACGCCACCGTCGTCCCCCTCGTGGGCGGGCTGTTCGCCCTCACCCTCGCCGGCCTCGTCGTCGCGCAGTGGGCCCGGCCGCGGCTCCCCACAAACGACGCAGGCTCGGTGGCGGTGGAGTGACCGACCGCTTCACCGAGCCTTCGACCGCACGCGCTCCGTTACTCCATCTGGACGTCGGAGGCGCCCTCGTCGTCCTTGTACGTGAGCTTGACCTTGTGCTCGTTGCCCTTGCACTCCACGACCGAGCCCTTCGTCACGATGACGACGTCCGAGCCGCATTTGAAGCCGCCGTCGGGGAACTTGCTGCTCAGGTCCTTCTCGATGTCGGACGGATCGAGGATGCGACCCACGAGCTCCCACTTGATGTTGCCGCCCTCCTCTTGGGTGACGTTGACGGTGAACTTGGTTCCGCTCTCCGTCTCACCCTCGCAGGTGAACTTGTCCCCCTTGGCCATCTTCTTGTCTTTGGGGCAAGAGATGCTCTTGACCTTGACCTTCTTGCCTTGAAGCTCGTCGGAGATGCTCTTCTCGATCTTCCCAGCGTCGAGATTGCACGCGCCGAGGCCGAGAGAAAACGCACCCATCACACCGAGGATCCAAACCGATCGAGTAGCCCGCATGGACAGCGCTCCTTCGTGTCGAGCGAGCCATGATACCCGAGCGCGCCTTCAGTGATAGCTTTCGCGCATGGTTGCTCGTCCGACCTCGCAATCGATTCGTCGTGGAGCCCAGCGGCTCGTCCTGCCCTCGGCTCGAGGGGCCATCCGTCTTGGGTCCCTCGTGGCCTTGATCGCGAGCGCGCTCGCGGCCGGCTGCGGTGACTCCACCGGGAGTGGGGGCACCGGCGGCACCGGCTCGGGAGCGGGGGGCAGCTCCGAAGGCGGGGCAGGGGCAGGCGGCGCCGCGAGCGGCGGGGGCGGCGTAGGGGGGAGCGGCGGCGTCGACGTGTGTGAGGACATCGTCATCCCCGAAGAGGATCTCGGGGGCGGCGCCGATCCGGAGGCGGGCGACTTCACCCTCGACGAGGCGCTCGCCGGGCTCCCAGATGGACCGGGCCCGCTGCGCGCGATCATCGACACCGAGCTCGGCACCGTCACGTGCGAGCTCTTCGACGACATCGCGCCCATCGGCGTCGCGAGCTTCGTCGGGCTCGCGCGCGGCACGCGCCCCTGGAAAGACGGGACGACTTGGGTGAAGGGCCATCGCTTCTACGACGGCCTCCTCTTCCACCGCGTCATCGACGACTTCGTGGCCCAAGGCGGGGACCCGAAGGGCAACGGCCTCGGAGGCCCGGGCTACTCGTTCGGCAACGAGATCGCGACCGAGACCCACTCGCCGGGGACGCTCGCCTACGCCAACACCGGCCAGCCCAACTCCAACGGCAGCCAGTTCTACATCGTGGCGGAGGTCGCCCAGCCCGGCCTCGACGGCGACTACACCATCTTCGGCCGCTGCGAGCCGGTGGACGTCGTGAAGGCGATGACGGAGGTCGCCACCGACGGGAACGACAAGCCGCTCGAGCCCCTCCACATGCTCTCGGTGAAGATCACCCGCTGCGCGCCCTGAGCCGGATGGAGAGCGTGGACACTTCCTGTGTCGACGCTCGCCGCCGCGAGCCGCGTGGCGAGCGAGGACCTCTTGCCCCGAGCCGCGAGCGGAACACCGAGCTCACTGGCAGTCGAAGTACCCCTGCTGCGAGTTGAAGCCGCACCCCGACGAGCACGTCGCGTTCTTCACCGTGCTGTTCTCGCACCAGATGAGCTCGTTGCCGTCGCAGCGCCCCGCGTACGTCTCGCCGTGGCAAGGGTCCTGCTGCGCGGGCGCGATGCACCCGTAGTAGTTGTCCGAAGCGGAGAAGCCACAGACCTTGCCGCCACCGCACGTCTGGCTCTTCACCTGCGAGCTCTCGCACCAGATCACTTTGTTGCCGTCGCACCGCCCCGTGAACGTCTCGCCGTTGCACGGATCGCTCGGCGAGCCCGTCGACCCGCTCGCGCCCACGAACGACTTGAACGCGTCGACGCGCGTGTCGACGCCGTATTGGGTGCAGCTCGCGTCCCCGTACGAGGTGACGCCTGCCACGAGCATCTCGCCGTTGACGTTCGCGAACGCCGGCCCGCCCGAGTCGCCGTTGCACGTGTTCTTGCCCGGCACCGCGTACTGGAACTGGGTCGCCCCCACGCTCTGGATCGCCATGTCGACGAAGCGCTTCGTCCCGTCGCCGGTCTGGGTGTTCCCGTTCGAGACCCCGAAGCCCACGAAGGTGAGCGTCTTGCCCGCCCACGACGCGCCCATCGCGTCCATGATCTTCATCGGCGTGACGGGAGCGTCCGAGGAGAGGGTCACGATGCCGATGTCGTTCGTGATCTGATTCGGGTCGTAGTTCGGGTGCGCCTTGATCGAAGCGACCCCGATCGTCGCCGTCGGCGCGCTCAGCTTGCTGCCGAGCACGAACCGCATCGAGCTCGCGGTAAAGCCCGAGACGCAGTGGGCGGCGGTGACGACGAGCCGCGGACCGATGACCGTCCCGGTGCAGTGCATCTGCCCGTTGCGCGTCAACGCCCCCACCGCGGGGAACGCGCTCGTGGTCTGCCCGCCCACGATGGGATCGCGCCCCTGATCGGAGCTCTCGCTCTCGTCGTCATCGGAGCCAGGAGTCTCGGGGGCGCACGCGACCGCGAGCGCGAGGCCGAAGGCGAGGGGATGATCGAGAGACGGCGATCCATGCGACACCTCGTGAGGCTCCAGCCCCGAGCGCGACGTTCGTCGTCGCGAAGGTCCGAAGCGCCCCCAGAGTTCAGCGCCGTCCCCGCGATCGATCCATCCGAGTGATCGCGACGCCTGTTGCGCCCGACGCAAGGAACTCTCACGAGGTGGGCAGCACGGTGCCGTGCGCGCGATGGGGCGCGCCCGATCCAACCGTCACGCACCATCGCGCCGCCGCCCAGCCGCCGCCCCCACCCAACCCCGAACGCTATGAAAAACGTAGTGCCTGGCTGCCAGCGCAGCCCTGCGCGTGCGTGGGGAGACAGCCCTGCGGCTTGCTACGGATTCAGTAGTGACCGCCCGCCACGACCTCCAAGCTCGCCCCCGCCCAACCTCGCCACGACTTCAAGTTCGCCCCCGCCCGACCTCGCCACGACCACCTCGGTCGGCGCATGTTCCTCATGCGACGACCGGCGCAGCGAGCCTTATAGGCGAGCGAGCATCTTCCTCTCGGGCCGAGCGCCGAGCGGGAAACAGAGCCCTGCGCGTGCGTTTGGGAGACGAGGAAAGCGTGCTACGGATTCCGTAGCGTCTGCTGCCACGACCTCCCAGGTCGAACCCATTCCAAGCTCGCAACCACCTCTCAGCTCGCCCCCGCCCAGCCTCGCCACAACCTCCAAGCTCTCCCCCGCCCAACCTCGCAACGACCTCCAAGCTCGCCCCCGCCCAACCTCGCCACGACCTCGGTCGGCGACGGTTCCTCCGTCGACGACCGGCGCAGCGAGCCTTGTAGGCGAGCGAGCATCTGGAACTCTCGGGCCGAGCGCCGAGCGGACAAACAGGGTCGGCGCATGTTCCTCATGCGACGACCGGCGCAGCGAGCCTTATAGGCGAGCGAGCATCTTCGTCTTGGGCCGAGCGCCGAGCGGACAAACAGAGAGTGTGCGCTTGTGGTGCCTGGTCGCAAGGCGCCCTGGGGCGGACGGAACCCAATTGATGGTTGCCGTGCTTGCTGTCATCGTTCGCTCGCCGTGAAGCTCACCCAGCGCGCGACGCAGATCTGGAACTGGTTGCCGGCATTCCGAGCCGTCGCGGAGGCGGAGCATCTCCCGACCGCGTCGCGCGAGGTGCACCTCAGCCCCTCTGCGCTCTCACGCGCGGTGCGCCTCCTCGAGGACGATCTCGGCGTCGAGCTCTTCGTCCGCGAAGGCCGCCAGCTCGAGCTCACGGAGGCGGGCCGCCGTCTGCTCGCCGCCTCTCGCGCTTCGATGCGGGCGGTCGAGAGCGCCCTCGACCAGATCCTCACCTCCGAGGGGACGGGAGAGGTCCACATCGCCGCGCCGGGGCCTTATTGCTCGGTCTTCGTGCTCCCCGCGCTTCGCCGCCTCCGCGAGCCGTACCCGGAGATCGTCCCCCACCTCACGAGCAAGAGCTCGCCCGTCTGCGAGAAGCTCCTCGCCGAGGGCGGGCTCGATATCGCCATCGTCGATCACGTCACCACGAGCGCTCACGACAAGTCGATGCGGGTGACGAAGCTGGGCGATCTCACCTATTCGATCTACTCCGGGCTCGATCACCCTCTCGCGGCGATGCTCGAGGTGACGGTCGAGGACGTCCTTCAGCATCCGTTCGTCGGGCCCCCGCAGCACCTGGTCGATCACTGGCCCCCCGACATGACGCGCAAGATGGGGATGATCGTCGAGCAGCTCCACGTGGGGGTGCAAGCGTGCGCCCTCGACGGAATGCTCGCCGTCCTGCCCGACGTCGTCGCTGCCTCCTATCGAGGCGAAGGCGAGCTCGTGCGCCTGCCGGTCGAGCTCGTCCCTCCCCATCCCCTCTACGCCGTGTCACGCTCCGCCGCCTCCGAGCCGCGCCGCATCAACATCGTCCTCCAAGCCATCGCCCAGACGTTCGAGGACGTTCGACGGGGCGGTGGCCGCCGCTCGACCATGCCTCCTCCGGCCCGCTCCACCATGCGTCCCCCCGCGGATCTTCGCCCGTCCGCGGCGCCTGCCTCATCCGAGCTCTCCCTCGCCAGCGGCGATCGAGCCCTCGTTCCGCCGCGCGCCCCCACCCTCGATCAGCTCGCGGGCCCCGAGATCGCACCCCGGACCCGCCGCTGATTCGATGCTCTTCCCTGGCCGGCTCAGGAAAAAAGCTCACGCCAGGCCGTAGGAAGCGAGACCGAGGTGGCGTCGAACGGCCATTGAGCGCGGAAACGCGGCTCAGTTGTGCTTAACTGAAGGCAGGGACCTCATGCGTCGTAGGGTGCGAAACGCTCCGCTCGTCATCGCCGTTCTCGCCGTCGTCGCGCTCGGCCTCGCCGGCTGCCAGACGCCGAGCGTCACCCTTCGAAACGCCACCGCCCGCAGCCCCGGCTTCGACGGCGTCCACTTCGACGCGACCCTGGCCGTCCACAACCCGAACGGCTTCGACGTCCAAGTCCGCGCCGTCCGCGCCAACGTCCGCATCGAGAACATCCCCACCGCCCTCCCCGTCATCTACTCCCCCAACGTGTGGATCCCCGCCGATCAGACGGTCTACGTCTCCGTCCC
>JBGAID010000138.1:0-23319 GCA_044225865.1 Polyangiaceae bacterium
CTCCCTTGCTCGGCGCTTCGCGCCTCGCGGGAGGGGTTGCTATGTTTTCAGTAGCGGGGCGCGGGGGCGCGGGGAGCGCGGGCCGTTTGCGATCCACGTTGGTTGTATTAGGCTCCCCCGCGTGCACGGTTCGCTCTCTCTTCGCGTCCGCGCCGCGGTGATTGCGCATTCGCTCGCGCTCGCGGTGCTTTCGGTGGGGTGCGCGGGGGCGGGGGTCCCGGACCCGAAGGCGGCTGCTCGCGCTTACGCCGACGCGGCCGTCCGCGGCGACGACGAGGCGCTCTACGGGATGCTGAGCGCAGAGGGGAAGAAGCGCTACAGCCGCGCGGAGGTCCGCGCGCTGGTGAAGGACGAAAAGGCGGAGCTCGTCGAGGTGGCTCGGCAAGTCCGCGCTCCCGCTGCGCGCTTCAAGACGGAGGCGACGGTGAAGTACGGCGACGGGGAAGAGGCGTCGCTGACGGTCGAGGATGGGCGCTATCGGGTGAGCGCGGCGGCGGCGCTCCCGGCGGAGGCGAGGAGCCCGGCCCAGGCCCTCGATCAGCTGCGGCGCGTGCTCGCGCGGCGGAGCTACGCGGGGTTGATCCGGGTGCTCTCGCCCCGAACCCGCGCCGCCATCGAAGAAGATCTGAGGTCCCTCGTCGAGGGCCTCGAGGAGCCCGAGGGGCTCGACGTCGACGTCACGGGCGACACCGCCGTCGTGACCGTCCCCGGCGGTCACCTCGTGCGGCTCCGGCGAGAGGGCGGCATATGGCACGTCGAAGACTTCGACTGACGCGTCGCTCGTTCGTGGCGGCGGGCGCGGCCGCGGTGCTCGCCGCCCCCGGGCGGGCGCTCGCCTTCGGTGAAGAGGGGGCGTTCAATCCGCGCGCCCTCCTCACCGGCGACGCGAAGTGGGAGGGCGTTCGCGCCACCGCGCCCGCGCGCTGGTCGGACGAGCTTGTCCGTCGCACGAGCGCCCCCGGCCGGTTGAAGCCGACGACGGTGCACGCCGACGACAAGGAGCTGCTCGCGGAGCCGTTCGTCGTCTGGGGCGGATCGCAGGACGTGCCCGCCCTCACTTCGAAGGAGATCGCGCGGCTCAAGCAGTTCTTCGCGATGGGAGGCGTCCTCTTCGTCGACGACTTCGAGCCGGAGAAAGGGGCCTTCGGGAAGGCGGCGCGGCGGGAGATCTCCCGCGTGCTCCCGGAGAACAGCCCCCTCGCGGTGGGGCCGGAGAACGTGCTGTTCCGCTCGTTCTATCTCCTGAAGCGCGCCGCCGGGCGCATCCAGGGTCCTCCGAAGATCGACGTCATCATCCGCGCCGGCGCGATCCAGGTCATCTTCTCGAGCCACGACGTGCTCGGCGCCCTCGCCAAGGACTCCGGCGGCGTGAACAGCCTCGAGGTCGTGCCAGGCGGTGAGCCTCAGCGCGAGCAGGCCGTCCGCATGTGCGTGAACGTCGCGATGTACGTGCTGTGCTCGAACTACAAGGACGACCAGGTCCACGCCGAGCACATCATGAGGCGGCGCGGAGGCAAGTGACGCGGTCGATCCTTCCGAGCGTCGATCTCGGGGCGCCGGGCTCCATCGCGGCCGCCGTCGTCGCCCTCGTGAGCGCGCTGTTTCTCCTCGTCGAGCTGCGGCGCACGAAGGGCGGCGGCAAGCGGCCGATCCTCGTCGCCATGACCGGCATCGGCGCGTCCGTCGCCCTCGCCGCCGCCGTCCTCCGACCCGTGATCGTCGACGCGTCCGGCATCTCGGTCGGGCCGCGGGTGGTGGTGCTGCTCGACGCCTCGCGCTCCATGCGCCTGCCCTCGAACGCGAGCGGCAAGGATCGCCGGGCCGTCCGCGACGAGGTCGCGGCCGAGCTCGCGCGGGTTGGCAAGGACACCCGGCAGGCCACGATGCTCTTCGGCGAGCGCGAAGCGATCCCGATCACGCTCGACGCCCTCTCCGGGAGCGAGGGCGACGCTCGCGCGTCGCGCTCCGATCTGGTGGCCGCCCTCTCGTCGATCGCGGCGAGCGCGGAGGAGCCTCCCACCGCGATCGTCGTCGTCTCCGACGGCGTGCTCGACCGCCCCACCGAGGAGCACGCGGAGGATCCGCAGAGCCTCGGCCTCGCCGGGCTCGGGGTCCCCGTCCACACCGTCATCGCCGCGACGAAGGCGCCGAAGGACGCGAGCGTCCGCGCCGTGCACTTCGCCGGGGCGGCGGTGGCCCACCAACCATTCACGATGCGGATCGACGTCGGCTGCGCGGGGGGCCTCAAGTGCGGCAAGCTCCCCGTGACCGTCCGCGAGCTGACCGATCACGAGGACAACGGGGCGGTCTCGGAGGGCGAGGTCGACCTCTCGGGGGCGGGGGACGAGGCGCGGTCGATCGAGCTCGCGCTCACGGTTCATCGCGCTGGCCCTCGCGTGATCGAGGTCGAGGTCGGCGCGCCGAGCGGCGACGCGGTGCCCGCGAACGATCGGCGATTCTTGACCGTCGACGTCGCGCGGGACCGCGTCCGCGTCCTCCACATCGCGGGCCGGCCCACCTATGACGTCCGCGCGATGCGGACGTGGCTCAAGGCCGACGAGTCCGTCGACGTCGTGGCGTTCTTCATCCTTCGCACGCCGACCGACAGCGTCGGGGCGACCTCGAGCGAGCTCGCGTTGATCCCGTTCCCGGTCGACGAGCTCTTCACGACCCACCTCCCCAGCTTCGACGCCGTGGTCCTCCAGGACTTCAACGCCGCGACCTACGGGCTTTCGAAGCACCTCGACAACCTCGCCGATTACGTGAGGAAGGGCGGCGGGCTGATCATGGTCGGGGGGCCCGACGCGTTCGGGCCGGGGATGTACGCGGCGACGCCGCTCGCGGCGGCGCTCCCCGTGAAGCTCGAGATGAAGCACGTGGAGCAGGGGGTGGACCAGAGCCTCTTCACTCCCCAGCTCACCCCGGCCGGAAAGGTCGCGCCCGTGCTCGGACCCCTGCGCGAGATCATCGGCCAGGATTTTCCGGACATGCCCGGGACGAACGTCGTCGGCTCGGCGAACCCCGGCGCCACCGTCTTGCTGACCCACCCGACCCTCGGCGGCGAGGAGCGCATGCCGGTCCTTTCCCTCGGCGAGTACGGGACGGGGCGCACGATCGCGCTCACGGTCGACGGCACCCATCGCCTCCTCTTCTCCTCGTTCGCGTCGGAGCGCGCCGGTCGAGGATACGGGGCGCTGTGGGACGGGCTCTTGGGGTGGTTGATGCGCGAGCCGCGCTTCGAGTCCACCGCCATCGATCTGCCGCACGGCTGCGTCGCGGGCGAGCCCTCGCCGCTCGTCGTCACCCCCCTGCCCGGGCACGAAGGCGACGCCACCGTGACGGTGGGCCGGCTCGGCGGGTCGGCCGACGTCTTCGAGTCGACCCTCCACGTGACCGCGGATGGCGCCCCCGTCTCGCTGGATCTGCCGGCGCTCGAAGCGGGCGGTTACACCGTCGGTGTTCGCATCGGCGGCGGCGGATCGGGGGCGGAGAACCTCGCCCCCGCGACGAGGCGCGATTTCGCGTGTGAAGAGGGCGGCGACGAGTGGGCCGACGCGCGGCCGAGCCGCGCGCGCCTCGAGGCGATCTCCAAGGGCACCCAGGGCGTCTCGGTCGGGCCGGACGAGATCGGCAAGATCCCGCTCCCCAAGGCGACGATGGTGAGCACGCAGCGAAAGACGTCTCCGCTCCTTCCGGCGTGGGCGTGGTCGACCATCGCCGCCGCCTTCGTCGGCGCGCACTGGATCGTCCGCCGCCGCTCGGGCCTCAGCTGACGGCTACTTCTCGACGCGGATCGAGACCGTCACCGGCGAGCCGTTGCGCTCGAGGACGACCTGGAAGTCGTTGGCTCCTTCGAGCTGCGCGATGGCTTGCTTCGACGCCTCATCGGTGGACATGTCGTGGCCGTTGATGCTCTTGATGATGTCGCTCTTCCGCATCCCCAAGTGCCCGAGGATCGTCGTCTGGGCGGAGCGGTAGAGGCGGACGCCCTGGCCGGGCACGACCTTCGAGCTCTTGCCGAAGGCCTGCTGCATCTGGGCCACCTTCTGGGGGCCGTCGTCCTCGATCACGAACTCGGTCTCGCTGACGCGGCGGATCCCGCTCATGCTCCCGCGCACGATCGCCGTCCGCGGCGGCCCTTCGTCCGGCTCGGAGGCACGCGGCCCGGGCTCCGGGCTCCCCGCGCCGCTCGGAGACTGGTCGTCGTGCATGGTGAGCTTGCAGCGATCTTCGCCCGCCGCGAGCACGACCGTCTCCCCGATGATCGACTCGATCTTCTTTCCGTCGACCTCGTCCCCGACCCGGCGCATGTGCGACTCGGCCCCGTTCGCGATGACGGCGAAGCTGTAGTGCGGGTCGATCGCCCCCGCGATGAGCTTTACCTCGCCGCTCTGGCACTTGGGCGGCTCGGCGTGGCTGACCGCCCTCGAGGCCGGCGCCGCGCTCGTCGCGGCGGGAGGAGGCTTCCCCACGAGCGGCCCCGTCGTCGAGTCGAACGCGTTGCGGGCGAGGATCTCCTGCCCGCTCTTCGACCGTGTCGCCTTGTTGCGCTTCAGCCGCGCGAGCGAGTCCTCCGGGGATCCCCCCTTCGACGGGGCGGACCCTTTGAGCTGCTCCGCGATGAGGCTCGAGATGCCGCTCGCCTGGAAATACGCGACCGCGATCAGCGCCCCCGAGACGAGGAATGGATAGTAGCGCTTCGCGAGGGTATCGACTCCGGCCACGGCGTGCCCTCTGTTTAGCACAACCGCGCCACGCGCTCGGATCGATCAGCGCGCGCACATCGTGACGATCATGCCCTCCAGGATGGAGCGGCCGCCTCGGCGCTCTCCCCCCTTGAGGGCCACGTCCGTCTCGGCGCAGAGCTCGAGCCAGCGCTCGAGCGTCCCCTTGGGCAGCGAGCGGATCGCTTGCTGCGTCTCCCGCGCCTTGAACGGGGGGATGCCGGCCGCCTCCGCCGCCGCCTGGGGGTTGCCGCCCCGGTAGAGCTCGTCGGCGAAGTGGACGAGCTTGCGGATGCTGGAGGCGATCGCCCCGAGGGTCATCAGCTCGGCGCCGCGGCCGAGCTCCATCTCCCCGAGCACGCGCATCGCCTTGCCGAGATCGCGCGCGCAGATGGCGTCGTTCAAGAACCACGTCGCCGAGGTGCGGACGGGCGCGATCATCTCCACGACCGCGTCTTCTCCGATGGGCGCGCCCTCTCCGACGTACAGCCCGAGGCGCTCGACCGCGTCGGCGAGGGCGCCGAGATCCGCGCCCACGAGATCAGCCACATGCTCCGCCACGTCGCGCGACATCGCGTGGCCGAGCTTCTTCGCCCGCGCGGCGACCCATGGCCCGGGCTCGCCGCGCCTCAGCGGATCGCACGCGACGAGGAAGCCGCCCTTCTTCGCCGCCGTCACGAGCCTGCGCGAGGGGTGGAGCTTCTCCGCGACGAGCACGAGGACCGCGGAAGGGCAGGGGGCGGCCGCGTACGCGGCGAGCTTGTCGAGGGGAGGCTCCGCCTTCGAGGCGCCCTTGCCGCGGGCCGGCGCGCCGTCGTCGTCGGCGCGGCCCTCCCATCGCTCGAGCGCGCGGACGAGGACGAACCGCCGCTTCGCCATCATCGGGACGGACTTCGCGGCCGCGAGGACCGTGTCGACGTGCGCCTCCTGCGCGACGAAGGCGTCGACGTTGAAGCCCTCGATGCCGCCTTGCCCAGTCGTTTGGCGGAGCCTCCGCACGACCTCGTCGGCGAGGAACGACTCCTCGCCCATGACGAGGAGCACGGGGCGAAGTGCCTCTTCGCCACGCCGGTCCAGATCGTCGAGGAGATCGTGCGCGAGCACGAGACGACCCTAGGCCTCAGGTCGCTCGGGCCGTCAAGCGTCTCGTCGATCCCAGGCCGGCGTCGGGCGGTTGACCGGCCAGCACTGCCGGCCGGAAGTCCCCTTCCGGATCCGCCCGCACCCAGGAGCACGGAAGTCCACGGCCAGAGCTCAGCTTTCGTGCCTGGAGCGGCTCCCCTTCACGTGCCGCGCCGTGCGCGGGGGCGGAGCAGATCCAGGGCACGAATTTCGGGCTGGCAGTTCTGGGTTTCGGGCCTCATGAATCAACATGTAGCGGCCCTCGAAACCGAACGATGGTAAGCACGTAACTACCACCGCCTCCGAGCAGCACCAACGAAGTCGGGGATGACCCCGCGCGCGCAACATCCAAAGAGAAAGCGAGTTAGAGATGTACGTTGCCACCACGGCAATCCGGCCTCTGCTCCGGGTCCGCGCCGAAGCGCGCATCCCGACGAGATTCGGCGACTTCAACACGGTCGTGTTCAATTACGGCGAGCCGGACTTGGCCACCAAGGCCCACCCGGCCATCGGGGAGAGCGGCCTCTCCCCCGACCACGTCGCGCTGATCCACGGCAACGTCCGCGGCAAGCGACACGTGCTCTGCCGGGTCCACTCCGAGTGCCTCACGAGCGAGGTCTTCGGCTCCCTCAAGTGCGACTGCAAGGAGCAGCTCGAGCACGCCCAGCAAGAGATCGTGCGGGCGGGCGAGGGGGTGATCCTCTACCTGCGCCAAGAGGGCAGGGGCATCGGCCTCGCGAACAAGATCCGCGCCTACGAGCTGCAATCGAGCGGTCACGACACGGTCGACGCGAACCGCCTCCTGGAGCTGCCCGACGACGCGCGCGAGTACGACGCGGCGGCGGCGATGTTGGAGCACCTCGGCATCCTCTCCGTGCGCCTCATGACGAACAACCCGGAGAAGGTCGACGCGCTCCGGAAGCTCGGCGTCGAGGTGGAGGAGCGCAAGCCCAGCCACATCCGGCCGAACCCCTTCTCGAAGGCCTACCTCGAGGCGAAGCGACGCCGGATGAACCACGCGCTTCCGGAGTACGAGCCTCTCGAAGAAGTGAGCTGACCGGGGCCGCCCGCCGGTGACGTCCGGCGCCCCTCTGCGAGAGCTCGGTGCGCTGGTCGTCGACTGCCAGACGACGGGCGCCACGCCCACGCTCGGCCACGTCATCGAGCTCGCGTTCACGATCCTCTCCCCGCCGCTGCCGGTGACGCCCGCGACGTCGACGCGCGTGGCGCTGCCGGAGGGCGCGACCATCCCCCGCATCATCGCGAAGCTGACCGGGCTCTCGCGGGAGAGCGCGCGCGCCGGCGTGTCCGCGGAGGAAGCGTACCGCGCCGTGCGCGAAGCGGCCCGCGCGATCGGGCCGGCCCCGGTGCCGACCGTGATCCACTTCGCGCGGTTCGAGATGGAGTTCCTCCGCGATCTCCACGCGCGCTTCGGCGATCGCGAGCCTCTGCCCTTCGAGCCGGTGTGCGTCCACGAGATCGCGCGGCGCCTGTTCCCCGATCTGCCTCGCAGGAACCTTCGCGCGCTCGCCGGCTACTTCGGCCACTCCCTGGAGCTCGAGCGCCGCGCGGGAGCCCACGTCGACGCGACGGCGGCGGTGTGGACTCATCTTGCCGAGCTCCTCGAGCGGGAGCACGGCGTAGGCTCGCTCGCGGAGCTCACGGCGTGGCTCACCGAGTCCCCCGCTCCCAGATCCAAGGGGCGCCGGGCGTACCCGATGGCGCGCGAGAGACAGCTCGCGTTGCCCAACGCGCCGGGCGTGTACCGCATGCGGCGCTCCAACGGGGATCTCGTCTACATCGGCAAGGCGACGAGCCTCCGGCAGCGCGTGCGCAGTCACTTCACCCAGGGCAAGACGAGCGAGCGCGCGCTCGAGATGCTGACGCAGGTCCGGGACATCTCGGTCACCGAGACGGCGACCGTCCTCGAAGCGGCCCTCCTCGAGGTGGACGAGATCAAGCGGTGGTCGCCGCCCTACAACGTGCAGCTGCGCGAGCGCAGCGCCTATTTCGCTTCGCCCGACCTGGAGATGGTGGCGGAGCGACCCGTCGAGCCGCGCTGGCACGGGCCGCTGCCGTCGAAGATGGCGTTGAGCGCCCTCGGGGCGATGCGGACGGTGGCCCGCCACGTCGCGAGGGGCGGGTCGCTCACCGCCGTGGACGTGTCGCTCCGAGCCCGCGCCCTCGGCGTCCCAGCTTCGTTCGCCCCCGACCCTGCGAGCTTCGCCGAGGGCTTCTCGGCGCTCCTCGAGCGCTACGTCGCGAAGGAGCGCTCGCGCACGATCCTCGGGAGGCTCGACAAGGCGAGCCTCACCCTGTCGCGGCTCTTGGGGGAAGGGGTCCTCGAAGAGAGCGGCGACGAGGAGGGGTGGGATCCCGAGCGCGTCCGCCGACACCTCGAGCGCGGCCTCGCCCAAGGCGGGCAGATCCTCCGCCGCGCTCGGCTCCTCATCGTCCTCGCCGACTCGGTCGTCGCGTTCACCGAGAAGCGCCGCCCGCCGCGCTGCCTCCACTTCGAGGCCGGGCTCCTCGCTCGCGCGGAGCCGTTCGAGGAAGGCGCCGCCCTCGCCCGCCCGCGCGATCGGGCCGGGCTCGACAAGCTCGGCCGCAAGGCGCGGTTCGACGGAGAGAGCTACGACCGGCTGCGCGTGCTCGTCACCGAGCTCAAGCGCGTGCTCGCCGAAGGCGGCGCGGTGCGCCTCGCCGTCGCGCCCTTCGGGGAGCTGAGGCCGGAGAAGGTCGCGCGCCTCCTCCGGCGCTCCTGACGAGGCCGCGCGCCCCTACTTCGCCTTCAGCCGCGCGCGGAGCCGGTCCGCGTAGCCTTCCTTGTTCTCCTGCTTCACCCGCGCGATCGCGAGCGCGCCCTCCGGCACGTCCTTCGTCACCGTCGTGTCCGTCGCGACGTAGGCTCCCTTGCCGATCTTTACGGGGGCGACGAGCTGCGAGTCGCTGCCGATGAAGGCGCCGGGCCCGATATCCGTCTTGTGCTTCTTGAACCCGTCGTAGTTGCAGAAGATCGTCCCCGCGCCGATGTTCGCAGCCTCGCCGACCTCGCCGTCGCCGAGGTACGCGAGGTGGTTCGCCTTCGCGCCCTTGTGGAGCTTCGTCTTCTTGGTCTCCACGAAGTTGCCGACGTGGGCGTCCTCGCCGATGTCGCTCTCCGGTCGGAGGTGCGAGAACGGCCCGATCTGCGCCCGCGCCCCGATCGCCGACTTGGTCGCCACCGAGTAGGGCGAGAGCTTCGCGCCCTCCGCCACCGTCACGTCCGTGAGGACGCAGCCGACGTCGATGAAGGCCCCGCGCCCCACCTTCGTCGCGCCCCGCAGCACCACCCCGTGCTCGAGCACCGCGTCCTGCCCGACCTCGACCCCCGCGTCGACCCGCGCGTCGCCTCGGATCGTCACCCCGCTCCGACGGAGGCCGTCGCGGATGCGCGCGTGCATCGCGCGCTCGGCCGCGTCGAGCTGCACCCGATCGTTGATCCCGGCGAGCGAGCCCGCGTCCTCCACCACGACCGCCACCGCGCCGCTCCCCGCCGCCGCTTGGGCGACGACGTCCGTGAAGTAGAGCTCGCGCTGATCGTTGTTGGGCTCGAGCTTCGCCACCGCGGCGCGCACGAACGCGGTCCGCGCCGCGTACATCGCGGGGTTGATCTCGTCGATGGCGCGCTCCGTCGGTGAGCAGTCGCGGTGCTCGCGGATCGCCACCACGCTCCCCGCCGCGTCGCGGATGATGCGCCCATAGCCCGTCGGATCGGGGACGCGGCAGGTGAGGAGGGCGAGCTCACGGTCCGGCCCTGCTGCCTCGAGCGCGGATGCGAGCCGCTTCAGATCGCCCGCGTGGACGAGCGGCGTGTCGCCGCACAGGACGAGCACCTCGCCGTCGTCCTGCCCGAGCTCGGCGAGCGCGCACTGCACGGCGTGCCCGGTCCCGCGCTGCTCGGGTTGGAGGGCAGTGCGGACCTTGTCGCCGAACGAGGCGAGCGAAGCGCGCACCTCGTCGGCCCCGAATCCGACGACCACGATCGCGTCCGTGACGCCTGCCTCGAACGCCGCGAACAGCACATGATGGAGGAGCGGCCGGCCCGCGATCTCGTGGAGCACCTTGGCGCGGGCGCTCTTCATTCGCGTGCCTTGACCTGCCGCCAGGACGATCGCCGTGACCTTCTTCATGGTGCAGCAGCGTAGTCTTTCACCCTCGCCGCATCATCCACAACGCGTCGCGTTAGCGGCGCGTCAATCGCCGGTGCGACGTCACAGCGAGCCAAGCTTCGCGTAGAGTCGATGAGGTTTTTTGGGGCCGTCACCCGGAACCGAACAGGGTCGTCGTCATGAAGCGAAGCTTTCTTTGGGGGTCGTTCAAGCGGGTCGCGCGCGTGCTCGTATGTACCGGCGCGGTCGTGTGGGCAGGGGGCTGTGAGGAGCTCGACACTTCGCGCCCCGCCGCCGCGCAGGCGACGTTCGGCGACGACCTCTATGGCGTCTTCTGCGATCGCCTCGGGGCCGACGTCCTCCAGGAGGATCTCACCGGCGCCTCGTATCAGGGCGTCTGTCATTACGACGAGAATGGCAAGTACGCCGACGACGTCGACGAGTCGCTCCTCCCGGCGCCGAGCGGCGACGCCGCGGTGGAGGCGCGACGGATCGCCGTCGCGAAGATGAAGGCGCTCGTCCGGCGGCGCAGCGATCTGGTGAAGGCCTTCAATGCCACGTTCCCCGACGTCGATATCGACGACGTCTCGACGGAGGACGAAGGCGACAAGGTGAACCTCCTCACCGCGATGATGGAGTTCAGCCAGCGCCTCGCCGTCCTGTACGAGCAAGATCCTTATCCCCAAGAGGGCAAGAAGGCGGAGCCGCTCGCCCCCAAGACGACCCAGGCCCTCGGCAACGTCTTCGACGCGATCAGCGCCAGTGAAGATGCTCGCCAGATGCTCACGCGGATGTGGGCCCGCCGCGGTTATCGGCCCTCCAACGTCGGCCTCGGGATGATGGGCTCGACGCTCTCTTATCCGGACCTGCGAGATCTCACGACCTCCGCGATTGCCCTTCTCGGCCCCCTGGGAGCCGCCAATCCCGAGCTCTCCACCGTCCTCGGCGTGCTCAAAGAGAAGCTCGCCTACATGACGGCGGAGACTTCGTCGCTCCCCCCTCTCACCATCGCCCAGGGCGCGCAGCCGAACCGGCCCCGCACCACGATCGAGGCCCTGCGTCAGCTCATGCTGACCGAGAATGACCGGTTCGCCGTCTCGGCGGACGACCCGCCTCGCTACATCGCCCTCCGCGATCGGCGCGGCTACGTGGTCCCCACCCAAGTGACCGGATCGTTCGCCGACACGGACGGGGACGGCCTCGCCGACGTCGACGGCTTCGGACGCTTCCTCGACGGGCAGGGCAACGTCTCCACCATCGATACGCCCTTCTCGATCCCCGGCCTGCCCGCGATTGGAACCTTCGACGACTACGGCCGCTCCGTCGACGTGAGCTACGCCTATGTCGACACCTCCCGGACCCCGGCCGCGTCCTTGTCGACAGTGCTGACGCCCCTCCTCGACGCGACCGAGTATGCCGCCCCCGACGACCCCAACGCCTATCAGTCGGAGTACGAGACGCTGATGTACGCCCTCGCGGGGGCGACGGTGCTGCTCGGACCGCGCGAGCAAGCGGAGTACGACTACGAGAAGGGGCAAGTCGTCCCCATCGGGACCAACTGTGAGGCTTGCCGAGAATACAGCCGTTTCCGCGGCGAAGACTCTCCCCTCGTCGATCTCGTCTACGCAGTCGGACAGATCCTCGGCGACAAAGACTCCGACGCCATCCTCCTCGGCCTGATCGATCTCGCCGAGAACCACGAGACGGAGATGGCCCGGCTCGTGTCGGCGGCGCTGCGGGTCAAAGAGATCGCCAACGAGCACGACGGCCTCGCCGAGAAGGGGGACGTGCTGCCCGCCAACCTGCCATACGAGAACACGGTCTGGGACGAGGCCGCTCAGCCGCTCTCCAAGATCGCGGAGGAGCCTCGCCTCCTGACGAAGCTCCTCGGCGCCCTCGCCGATCCCATCGTCATTACCCCGATCGACGGGTCCAATCACCTCGGGGAGACGGTGGCCCTCTTCGCGAGCACCACCGACGGGATGACCTACAACCCGAACGACATCAACGGACCCGCCATCAACACGACGGATGGGGGTCAATCGATCGCCGATCCTCACCACCCCGTCGACTGGAAGGCCCCGCGCAATGGCGCGAACCGGTCCGTCCTCGAGAAGTCGGTGCAGCTCATCTTCGACGCGTCGGGGGCCCACACCTGCAACAAAGACGGCGCGGTGGTGAAGGCGCAGCTCTTCGGCTTCGGCCTCGAGTGGCCCCTCATCGGAGATCCCTACGGCCCGTGCGAGCTCTTCCAGATCGACGATCTCGCCGCCTTCTATTTCGGATCCGTGATCGATCCGAACCACCCCAAGCGCTCCGAGTTCCAGCTGAAGAGCGACGCCCTCAACGGGATCATGGATGCCCTCGGGTTCGCGGTCTCGCCCGACGAGATGTTCCAGCAGTCGAGCGGCCTGACCGGGATGGGCACCCACCCCACCTCGGCCGCCCTCAACCGCCTCGTCTACTTCGGGGCCGACAGCGACGTGTTCCCGAACATGCCGGATCACGACCTGCTCAACATCGGCACCACGACGAACGACTTCATCTCGAACTTGATGGAGCCGGCCGCCTCGAGCCAGTGCGGCACGAGCGTCCTCTGCGCCTCTCAGAACGACACGCTCCGGCTCCGGACCCGCGACATGATCTTCGCGTGGGAGCGCCGCGGGTTCCTCCAGTACATGCGCCCCGTCATCACCGCGTTCGTCGAGGTCGCGTGCTCCGAGGACGTCAGCATCTGCGACAAGACGGATATCCGCGGAGAGCGCATGTTCCTCGATCTCGCCTCCGCCTTCTGGCGCCACTATCCGGGCCCGGACCACGGCGACGAGTGCAGCGACTCGGCGCCGAAGACGGATCCCCAATACTGCAGCGGCGCCGGCTTGAACCGCTACGAGCCGATCATCGACAAGGGCATGCGGACGGACATCATCCCCGCCCTGCACGACTTCGCGGTCGCGGTCCACGACGTCTCCCAGATCACGATCGAGCGCGGCCCCAAAGCAGGACAGAAGCTCACCGGCGCTCAGATCTTGGAGATCACGACGAAGATCCTGCTCGGACAGACGTACTCGGCGCAGCAGGGCCTCAAAGATCGCAAGGGCAACAAAGGCGCGAAGTGGACGGACGGGACGGCCCAGTCGCAGGTCACGCCATTCAACATCTTCGCCGATGCGCTCCACGGTATGGACGCCGCGTTCGACACCGTCGAGGACGGCGCGGATCGAAAGGCCCAGTGGCGGCGCGCGCGCTCCCAGCTCGTCGATGTCTTGTTCGCGACCGAGGGGACGGGAGACAACACCCGCTTCGCCATTCGGGGGATGATGCCGCTCCTCTCCACGGTGCTGAAGCTCGTGCGGGAACAGGTCAATGCGCATTGCCCCAACCGTGAGTCCGGCACCGAGTGCACTTGGGCCAAGAAGGAGCTCGCCCAGAACCTCGCCGAGGCCCTCAGCTCGCCGCTCACCGCCTCGATCGTCGACCTCGGGGAGAAGCTCCGGCAAGACTCCAAGGGGCGACGCTCCCTCGAGCGGTTCCTCACCTATCTCTTGAAGGAGGCGGGGACGGGCGAGGCCCTCCAAGGGACGCTCGCCTCGATGGTCGACGTCATGCAGGTCCTCGCCGACGACGAGAAGCTCGTGCCCATCATGCACGCGGCGAGCGTCGCGCTCGAGCCCGACAAGGGGGCCGCCGACACGACCCTCGCCACCCTCAAGGCCCTCGCCGACGACGCGTACGACAAGTACCACGTCCTCGATCACGTCCTCGCGAACCTCGTCGCCCCCGTGGAGAGCATCGGCAACCAGACGCCGCTCGAGCTCTTCATGGATGTCATCACCGAGGTCCACCGGGCCGATCCGAAAGACCAGTTCGCCCCCCTCGATCCGACGGACTATCAATACATCATGAACGTGATGCGCGACTTCATGCTCAGCAAGACGCGCGGTCTCGAGCAGATCTACGCCATCGTGCGAAAGCGCAAGATTCCGTGACCGAGACTCGAATGTCGAACAAGGCAGGGGTGCTCGCCGCCCTCGTGGCGGCGGCAGGGGTGATGGGCGTCGCCGCCGAAGCCCGCGCCGGCGGTCTCTACGTCTCCGAGCGCGGGGTGCGCCCGCTCGGCCGCGGCGGCGCCTTCGTGGCCGGCGCCGACGACGCCGGGGCGATAGCGTACAACCCGGCGGGGATCTTCGACGCGGGGGACTCGTTCCTCATCGACGGCAGCCTGGTGATCTTCGGGTCTCAGTTCACGCGCCAAGCGCTGCTCCGCCAGATCGATCCCAACACGGGGGAGGTCGTCTCCACGTACGAGCAGACGTTCCCCACCGCGGAGGGGACGGCCACCCTCCTGCCCATTCCGACGATCGCGGCCACCGTCGGCGTCCACAAGAATTGGCGCCTCGGCTTTGGCGCCTATGCCCCGAGCGCGGTTCTCCCCGCCTATCCAGAGGAGGTCGAGGGCGCCCCCGCCGCCTCGCGCTATCAGCTCGTCAACCTCGACGGCTCCGCCCTCATCGTCGCGGGCGGCTACGTCGCATGGCGACCGATCGAGCAGCTCCGCTTCGGCGTCGGGGTCGATCTCCTCCTCGGCTCGTTCAACAGCACCGTCTACCTCTCGGGCTGTGTCCCGGAGCGGTTCTTCTGCGCCCCCGAAGATCCGGAGTGGGACATCAAGACGCAGATCAAGGCGGTCCCGATCGTCAGCCCCTCCGGCACCCTCGGCGCGACGTGGGAGTTTTACAAAGGATGGCGGCTCGGCGCGTCGTTCCACCTTCCCTATTGGGTGATCGCCCCCGCCACCGTGAAGACGCGACTCCCCACCGCTGCCCCCTACAAGGCCGCGGCGATCGAGGGAGAAGACGCGACCGTCACGTTCCAGCTCCCGTGGGAGGTCCGCCTCGGCATCGAGACCCGCGATCTCGTCAAGGGCCTGCGGATCGAGGTCGCCGGCCATTACGAGCACTGGGCCATCCACGACAGCATCGAGGTGAAGCCCGACGGCGTGGCGGTGACGAACGTCCCCGGGTTCCCCAGAGAATATTATCTCCCCGACATCTCCATTCCCCGGAAATTCCAGGGCTCCGTCGCGGCGATGATCGGCGCCGAGTACGCGATCCGGGCGACGGAGAAGGTCTCCGTCACGCCGCGCCTCGGATTCAGCTACGAGACGAGCGCCGTCCCGAGCGAGTACATCTCTCTTCTCACGCTCGACGCGGGCAAGGCCACGCCGAGCGTCGGGCTCAGCGTCTCCTATGGCGCGGCGCGCTTCGACGCCGGCTATGCCCACAAGATCTATCTGCCTGTCGATCTCGCCCCCGACGCGGCCCGCCTCGAGCAAGTCACCCCGCTCTCCGCCAATCCGGCCGAGCACCCCGACTACGTGAACGGCGGAGTCTATCGGTGGCACATCGATATCGTCGGCATCGGTTTTTCATACATGTTCGACAAGCCCAAGCCCATCGACGCCGTCGACGAGAAGAAGGCCCCCGAGCCGAAGCCCCCCGCGAAGAAGCCAGCGGAGGAGAAGAAGGACGGGGCGCTCGCGCCGCCCGCGGTGGCCACCCTCGCCATCGACGGGGAGCGTGGTGTCGACCTGTGACGAGGTCGCTCCTCGTCGCGCTCTTCGCGGCTGGCTGCAGCGCGGCTGGTGAGGCCGACGACAACCCCCGAGGCCCGGTGGCGGAGCCGCTCCCCGGGCCGGCCCCTTCGGCCTCCTTCGCGCCGCCCCCGACGCCCCCATCCACGACCGTCTCCGCGTCGGCGGCTCCCGCCGCGTCTGCCCGCGCCGCTCCCGCCCCCTTCGACGCGACGAAGCTCGTCTGCGGTCGGTCCACCTGTGAAGCGGGGCGAGAGGCGTGCTGCGAGACCCTGGACGACGGGGGGCGGAACAAGATCGATCGATGCGTGAAGAGCAGCGCCCCCGCCGAGGGACTGTCCAATCCGGGCGCGGTCTTCTTCGCCAATTGCAAAGAGAAGAACGAAGCTCCTCACTACACGGTCGTGACCCGTTGCGACGCCTCCGAGCACTGCGGCGCCGGCCGGATGTGCTGCGAGAGCGTGAACGACACATTCTTCTATCGGCGCTGTCTCTCGTTCTCGGACGCCATGGCCAAGACGGGTCGCGGCCCGTGCCCCGGTTACGAGGCCTGCCGAGAGGGCGGCTTGTGCCTCACCCCGGGCTCGACTTGCATCGAAGGCCGATGCATCAAGGCGCCGAAGGCTCCCGACAACGTTTGCGACACCGCCGCGGATTGTCTTGTTGGGCAGCGATGTCTGCACCCCCGATACGGCAAGCCCGTCTGCACCGCGTTCCCCAAGGACTATGGCGAGCCGTGCGAGAAGGACGAGGCGTGCACAGCCTTCTGTACGGATTCGAAGGGACGTTGCCGGCGGCCGCGGAGCGCCGAGAAGTCCGCGTCCCTCGAGAGCGGCACCTGCGAGTGCCCGTGACGGGCGCCTCTCTACCAGACGCCCGATGTCTCGGTGTGGCGGTCTTGTCGATGGCGAGCGCTCCGCGGTCGTGGAAGGGTCACCCGCACGACGGGGGCAGCCGTCGCTGCAGGAGGAGGTCTCCATGACCATCACGATCACGGCCTTCGAACGCTCTCCGGATGGCGGCAAGGGGCTGGCGCGCGATACGCGGGTTCGCTGGGCCCTCGAAGAGGTGGGGTGCCCCTATGAGGTTCGGCTCCTGTCCTTCGCGGCCATGAAGGAGCCTGCCCACCTCGCCATCCACCCCTTTGGTCAGATCCCGACCTATGAGGAGGGAGGGCTCGTGCTGTTCGAGACGGGGGCGATCGTGCTCCACATCGCCGAGCGCCACCCGGGCCTGCTACCGAAGGACGAAGAGGCCCGTGCCCGCGCGATCTCGTGGATGTTCGCCGCCGTGAACACGGTCGAGCCCCCCATCCTCGAATTCGTCACCGCCAAGCTCTTCGAGGCGGACAAGCCCTGGGCGGAGGCGCGCGTGCCCCTCGTCGCGGAGCGCGTCCGCGGCCGTTTGAAGCCGCTCTCCGCTCGCCTCGGCGAGGCGGATTGGCTCGACGGCGAGTTCAGCGCCGGGGACCTGATGATGGTCTCGGTCCTGCTCCGCCTGCGGACCTCTGGCCTGCTCGACGAGCATCGAAACCTCTCCGCCTATGTCGCGCGGGGCGAGGCCCGGCCCGCTTACCGTCGCGCCTTCGAAGCGCAATGGGCGGTCAACGGGCCCAAGCCCACGGAGGGTCAAAGACAGGGCGCGTAGCGCTCTTTGTAGTCCTCGAACGTCACCTTGTACGTCCCACCGCCGGACGGGCGAAGCTCCTTGCCATTGAACGTGAAGTAGAGCTCGAGCGTGGTGCGGGCGTAGAAGCCGCTCGGATCGAGGGTGACGTCGCCCTGAGGGCACTGCGTCTCCGGGTCCGTGATCACGTTGCCGGTCATCGGATCGAAGGGCCGCAGGGCGAGCTCGTAGCGGGCGTCGTTGCCGACGCGCTTCGAGAAGTCGACATAGGCCGTCTGGAAGGTCTCCTCGCCGGACCAGCGATAGTGGACCTGGGCGTCGATCTGCTTCCAGAGATCGGGGTTGTCGCGGTCGGTGACGCCCGGCTCCCAGACGTCGACGTAGATGGAGCGGATCGCCGCCCTCTGCCTCGCCCAGGTGTCGTAGGGCACGCCCGCCTCGAGGTTCCGGCGATCGTAGTCGCACGGACCGCCCGAGCAGGTCGAGCGGGCGACCACGAACGCGGCGTGACCCATCAGCGACGGCGGGATGACTGGCAGCTCGCCTGTGCGGCACGCTCGCGCGCAGGAGGTGAGCGAATGTCGAAGTTGCGCAAGGTGGTGGACGCGAGGGACGCGCGGAGGTGCTTGTCGACACTCTCGAGGTCGGGCGAGACGCTGCGGGCGTGGTGCCGGAGCAATGGCGTTGACGGCCGGTCATTGCGGGCGTGGCAAATCAACATGTCGAGGGGAGCGGCGCGGGACTCGGCGACGTCGACGCCCGCACAGCTCGTCGAACTGGTGCCGGTGTCGAGTCCGCGCGCGGTAAGCCGGCATGTGGTTCGAGTGGGGCCCGGCACCATCGAGGTGGCCGACGGCTTCGACGCAGACACGCTACGCCGCATCGTCGAGGTTCTTCGGTCGTGCTGACGTTCTCGCCTGCTGTTCGCGTGTTCGTGGTCGTCGCGCCGCGCGACATGCGCGGCTCGTTCGACGCGCTGGCCGGGGCGGCGCGCCACCTCGGGCTCGACCCGACGGACGGCCATCTGTACCTCTTCCTCAACAAGCGGCGGCGGCTTGCCAAGGTTCTCTGGTTCGATGGCTCGGGCTGGTGCGTCTTGGGGAAGCGGCTCGAGACCGGCAGCTTCCAGCTGCCAGCGTTCACGGCCGCCGACACGCAGGTCCAGATCGACGGTGCGGCGTTCGCCTCGCTCCTCGCGGGGATCGACTTCACGGCGGCACGCCGCGGGTGGTATCGACGCACCGCGATCGAAAAGGGGATCGACAAGGATCTCCCCGCATGATCTCGTGCCCCGGTGACGGACGCGGAAGGCGAGAAACTGCTTCGCGACAACGCGGAGCTTCGCGCCCAAGTCGAGAGGCTCACCGAGCAGATCGCGAAGCTCACGGAGCGTCTGGCCGAGCTTCTGGCCGCCGCTCAACGTAAACAGCGCAAGCCCTCGCCCGATAAGCCCGCGTCGCCACCGCCCGTCGTCGGTGGCGACGCGAAGCAAGCGTTTGAGGCGAGGCCGATGCCCCCCGAGAAGCCCGCGCGCCCCGAGCGCCCGGACAAGCCGCGGCGTCCCACGGGGCGAAAGGCTCTTCCCCGCCACCTCGAGGCCGAGGAGCACACGCTTCGTCCCGCGCAGTGCGAGCACTGCAAAAGCACAGCGCTCGACGCAGCTGACGAGGTCGTCGAAGAGAAGCTACACGTCGTCAAGGAGCACCAGCGGCGCCGCGTCGTTCGTCGCACGACATGCCGTTGTCGAGCGTGCGGCAAACGTACGACGCCGCAGTCCCTCCCTGCTCCCTACAACCGCTCGAAGGTCACGAGCGATTGGCTCGCTTGGTTCGTTCACAACAAGTTTGGCCTGCTTACGCCCCTCGATCGCATTCGTCGAGATCTGGCAGACCGAGGCGTCCCGCTCGCGATGGGCACCCTCGTAGGGTTCGTCGAGCGCGCTGCGGATCTGCTCGCGCCGATCGACGGCCTGCACTGGAAGCAGCTCCTCGCCGGCTCGTGGATGGCGACCGACGGCACCGGCCTGAAGGTGCTCATCCCGAAGCTCCCTGCCGCGCACAACGGGTATATCGAGCTCTACAGAAATACCGAGTGCGCCGTCTTCCAGTACGCGGCCGACAAGGCGGGTGACGACGTCGTCGCGAAGCTCAAGACATTCCGCGGTACGATCACGGCCGACGCCGAGCATCGCTTCAATGGCGTGTACGCATCCGGGGACGTCTTGGAAGCGGGCTGCAACGCACACGGACGACGCAAGTTCCGCGACGCCGAGCAAACGCAGCCCGTGCTCGCCGTCGAGGGCGGCGCGTTCATTGGCGCGATGTACGGTGCGGAAGAAAAGGCGCGCCAACTCGGACTCCGAGGCAAGCACCTACGTGCGCATCGCCGCAAATACATCCGCCCAATCGCAAAGCAGTTCGAGCAATGGCTCGCGGCCGTAAAACCGACCCTACTGCCATCCGAGCCGCTGATGGCGGCCGTGCAGTACTACCTGCGTCATCGCGACGCGCTCTTCCGCTTCATCGACGATCCCGAGGTTCCGATCGACAACTCGGCCACCGAGCGAGAGTTCCAGAACGTCGCGAAGCTCCGGCTCAACATGCTATTCGCTGGCAGCACGGAGGGCGCTCATCGCGCCTGCGTCTTGCTCGGCATTATCGCAACCTGTCGCGCCCTCGGCGTACCCGCGCAGGCTTACCTTGCATGGGCATTCGATAGACTTGGCACCCATCGCAACGCCTTCGGGCTCGACCTCGAGCAGATCACTCCCGCTGCGTTCAAGAAACTCCGCCGCTGAGCGGCGCTCTTCCGCTCGAGCCGCGGCATGGATTCTTGTCCGACGCATCCCGGCTTGGCCGATCGGTCACAACGCGGCGTTCCCGACCCAGTTGGGCTTCTGGGCGTCCTCGAGCACGTTGAAGCGGTAGTTCTCCCCGAAGCTCGAGTCGAACTCGTGACAGCCGTAGACGTTGGTCGCCTCGAACCAGATCTGCACCTCCCCGGGGACGCCGATCTCGAGGGTGGGCGCCGAGGCGGCCATGAGCCCGCTCACCACCGTCGTCTTCTCGGTGCCGTCCGCGAACCGCGCGTGGGCGGTGATGGCGTACCGGGGCGTGCCGCCCTGAAACGTCTTGCAGGACGCGAGGCGCGAGTCGTCGTAGGAGAGGGCGAGCGTGCCCCCCTCGACCAGGACCCCGGAGACGTTCTCGTTCCAGGCCGCGTCGAAGGTGATCGTCGCGAAGGCGAGCGCCTCGTCGTCCGACGCCACGTCCTCGCTCGCCTCGAGGGCGCCCGAGGGTGCACAGCCCGCCGCGAAGAGGAGCCCGAGAGCCATGGCAGAGAGGTTCTTCAGCACGGGCCGACTGTTAGTGACTCAGATCAGAGTCGTCAATAGCTATCTCACATCGTAGGAGGGGCCGAGGGCCCGCGTCGTGGCGAGCGGCCCCAGGTCGCAGGATCGCCGCGTTCAGCGGGGCCGGCGGGGCCCGCGATCTCCCGATTCTCACGGGAATATCCGGCGATCTCGCGCTGGCTCGTCGATTGCCAAACCTCCGCTCCGGAGAGACGAACAATGGCAATCCTACTGTTTCTGGTTTTCGGTCTGGTCGTCGGTCTGCTCGCGCGGGCGCTCATGCCCGGGCGTCAGCACATGGGCATCGCGATGACGATGGGGCTCGGCATCGCCGGGTCGTTCCTCGGCGGGTTCATCGCCGCGCTGTTCACCCACGACCGCGTGACGGATCTGAACACGGCCGGCCTCATCGGCAGCGTCCTCGGGGCGATCGTTCTGCTCGCCGTCTTCTCGGGGTTCTCGCGCCGGCGCGTCTTCAGCTGAGCTCTTCGGCTCAGTCGAGATCGGCGGCGGACGGCTTGTCGTCGTCGTACGGCGAGCCCTTCACGCCCTTGTTCGACAGCGAGGCCGTCGCGTCCTGGGTTCTCTTCTTGTAGACGACGATGGTCTCGCCGGGCTGAAGCTCGATCTCGCGAGAGCGGTGGTTGATCCGCTCGAGCATCCCCACGCTGATGCCGTGCTTCTTCGAGAGGGAGCGGAGCGTGTCGCCCTTCTCGGCGACGATCACGGTCCGCGCCCGGCCGTTCTTCGACTCGTAGTAATCGAAGAACTCGGGGGTTCCGACGACGAGGATCCTCGTCTCGCTCGGGGAGAGAACGCGCACGTTCGACAAGTCCTGATCCTTCCCGACGTAGGCCTGGAGGACCATCTTGCCGTGGAGGTTCGCGGTGCGATCCAGGTTGTTCCACTGGCAGAGCTCGTCGGAGGAGACGCCGAGCACGCGCGCCACGTCGTCGAGCCGGTCTCCCCACACCACCTCGTAGAAGACGCGCTTCTTGCCTGCAGGCTCGACCGCGCTCACCGGGACCACCGCCACGGCGGGGTCACCGAGCGAGGGAGCTCCGTGGCTCTTCGGCACCTTCACGAGCGCGCCAGGGCGAGGGGGCACGGGATCCTTCAAGTCGTTGAGCGCGCGCAGCTTGGACTCGGTCATCCCGAACCGCCCTGCCACCGCCTCGAGCGACTCCCCCCACCGAAGGGTGTAGAGCTCCGTCTCGACCGGGGCCTCCGCGGGCGCGGCGGGCGCGACCGCGACGGGGAGGGGGAGGGGAGGATCCGGGCTCTTCGCCGGCGCCGAGGCGACCTTCTTGGAGACGGGCTTTCCCTTCGGCGCGGGCGCGGGCGCGGAGTCGAACGGCTCCGCCGGATCGGGCTCCAGATCCTTGCAGCCAAACACCTCGCGGTTGTGGGCGACGAACGCGATCGCGATGATCTTCGGGACGTAGAGGGCGGTCTCGAACGGCACCCCCGCCTCGAGCTGAGAGAGCTCCCAGTAGTCGTTGGTGTTGTACTTGCGGATCGCGGTGAGCAGCCCGCCGTGGCCCATGTTGTAGGCCGCCATCGCGAGCTCCCAACGGCCGAAGCGGCTGTGCAAGTCCTTCAAGAAACGGGTCGCGGCGATGGTGCTCCGCTGCGGATCCAACCGCTCGTCGACCCACTTGTCGTTGCGAAGCCCGTATGCGTCGGCGGCCTTCGGCATGAACTGCCAGAGGCCGGCCGCGCCCGCGTGGGAGACGATGCGCGGGTTCATCCCGCTCTCGACGAGGGCGAGGTAGACGAGATCCTCCGGCAGCCCTTTGGCCTTCAGCGTCTCGCGGATCTTCGCCTCGTAGCGACCGAGCCTCTTGAGGAGCGTCGCGACGAAGCTCCGCCCGCGCGGGTTGTTCTTGAAGTAGTCGAGGTAGCGGATGAGCCGAACGTCCCAGCGGAACGGCAGGTCCGGCTTGTTCAGCTCCGCCATCCAGCGAAGGTCGGAGCCGGCGATGTCGGCCTGGGACATCACCGGCGCCGAGGCGCCGCCCCGCGCTTTGTCGGGGGAAGGGGGCAGGCCCGAAGCGACAACGTCCGGCCCGTCCGTCGTCGGGGCCGCGGCCGGGCCGCTCGACATGTCCCAGAACAGAACGTCCTCGACCTCCCGCATCTCGCGGAGCTCGGGCGTGTCCGCGTTCGGCTCCACCACCGGCTGACCGGCGATGCCCTCGCGCGCCTGCGGATCCGCGGGCTTCGGCTCGGAGCCGGCCTTCTTCGAAGGCTTTCGGCTCTCTTGCGGACGTTTCGAAGGCTTGCCCGCGCCCTTCTTCGGCGCGCTCTTCGCCGGCCCGCCCTTCGGCGCGGCCGGCGCCTTGGGCTTCTGCGCGAAGTGCTTCCCTTGGGCCCGCGCTGCAGGCGTCCTGTGCGGCTCGGCGTGAACGGAAGCGCTCGCCAACGTCGCCGCCCCCCAAAGCGCGAGCGCAGCCAGCATCCGAGGTCGGAGCGGTCGCATCGAGGCGGGTTTCGCACGCGTGCTCCCGGAGGTCAACTTTGGCCCTGTTTGTCCGCTCGGCGCTCGGCCCGAGAGGAAGATGCTCGCTCGCCTATAAGGCTCGCTGCGCCGGTCGTCGACGGAGGAACCGTCGCCGACCGAGGTCGTTGCGAGTGGGGCGGGGGCGAGCTTGGAGGTCGTTGCGAGTTGGGCGGGGCGCGCTGAGAGGCGGTTGCAGGCTGGGGCGGGGGCGCACTGGGAGGTTGTTGCGAGGTTGGGCGGGGGCGACC
>JBGAID010000139.1:0-21134 GCA_044225865.1 Polyangiaceae bacterium
GTCGGCGCCGACGACCCAACGTGGTCGGGGACTTCTCGAGGAATGCATGAACGAGCGCCGAAAGGACAAGCGGGCCATCGTCGACCTGCCGATCACGGTGAAGATCGGGAAGCGTCAGCTCGCGGGGACCACGCTCAACGTCAGCTTCCATGGCCTCTCCGTGAAGCTCTCGGAGACGCCGCCGATACGCCAGCTGGTGAACATCGATCTGAACCTGCCGAGCGGAAAGCCATTCACCGCCCACGCGATGGTGGTCCACGGCAACGAAGGTGCGGTCGGCCTGGAGTTCTTCGGTCGGACTTCACACCCCGAGTGGGACGAGTTCGTCCAAGCGGTGCTTCGCTCACCCACCAACCCGAGCGCGGCGGCGGTGACGACGAACCCGAGCGCGGCGGCGGTGACGACGAACCCGAAGGTCTCGATCCCACCTCTGCCGATGGCCACGCCGAGCGCGGCGGCGCGCGTCCCCTCGGGGCCGCCGGGGCCCTCGGCTTCGACGCCCGCGATGCCGGCCGTGTCGACGCCGCCTCCGGGCGCGCTCGGACCGCCGCCTCTCCCCGCTCCCGCACCTCCCTATCAGGGGCCGGAGCGACGGCGCGCGCCCCGTATCCAGATGCAGCTCGAGCTGCGACTGCGAACACCTCGCTCGATCCACACCGCCAGCACCGTCGACGTGTCGATGACGGGTGCCACCATCGCGGTCGCAGATCTGCAGGCCCAGATCGGCGAGCCGGTCATCGTGAACCTGATCCAACCGGGCACGAGCTTCTCGTTCCGGCGAGACGGCATCCTTCGTCGCGTGACGGCGCTCGAGGGACCGTGGACGCACGCGGGGGTGGAGTTCACCCCCTTGGATCCGGCGCGAGAGGTCCTCTTCGCCGAGTTCATGAACACCGCGTACGCCCACTTCAACGGGCCGCCAGCCTGAGGCGAAAGGCGCATTTCCACATTCGAACCGGCGGCTGACTCGTTCCGAGACAAGAAGGCGCACTTGGGCGCCAATCGCTGTGATAATGTTAGCGTTGCCATCTCGGCACGACCTCTGCTAATAGTATTCACGAAGCGCCTGCGACGGTTCCCCCCCCCCGCCGTCGATCTGGCGCTTCTTTTATTTTGTCTCCGCGAGCCCAGGCTCGAGCATCGCTCGCCGATCGCGCAGTCGCTCTACTTCTTCTTCTCTTTATCGCGCTGATACTTCCGCATCTTCTGAGGCGCGACAGGGCGCGGGCCGTCCTTCGAAGAAGGAACCCAGAACGGATCGGTGTTCACCGGCTTCACGTCGGGCAACGACTCTCGGCCGCCGACGAGGACCTTCGACGAGGTCTGCACCTGGATCTGCTTCGTCGCGCCGATGTTCGCGGCGTCCGCGGAGCCGGCCATGCCCACCGGGATGCACGGCCGGCCGTTCTCGTCGGTGAAGATGGGGACGTTCCCGGTCGCGGCGGCGGCGGGCTTGTCGTCCAGCGAGTCGGCGAGGTCGTTGATGATCTGATTGGCGCAGACCGGCTTCACGTCCGCGCCCTTCGAGGAGCCGGTGGGGTAGACGTGCTTCACGGTGACGCTCACGACGATGGTCGCCCCCGACTTGGAGGCATCGCCGAGGGCGAGCTGCTTCTTCGAGAGCGAGGCCGCCACCGTCTTCGCCGCGCTCGACCACGACGCGGCGTCGCCCGCAGACGAAGCCGAGACCCGCACCCCCTCGACCTTGCCGCCAGGCCCGAGCTTCACCACGAACGACGCGCGCGTGTTGTGGGGCACCGGCAGCGCGCGGGTAGCGTCGCTCACCGCGCCCACGACGACCCCCGTCGCCGGCAGATCGATGCCCTTGTCGCGGTCGTGACCTCGCAGCGTCGACGAGAGCACCTCGTTCGCTTGATCGGCGCTCGCGCGCGCCTGCGCCGGCGCGCTCGTCGGGGCGGCCTTGGCCTCCGCGTTCTCGAGCGCGATTCGGTTGCTCAGGCCAAGCCCGGGGACGAGCCCCGCGAGCGACGACGGAACGCCTTCGGAGGGCGCGTTCGGATCGCTGTATTCGTCGGGCGCGCCCGACCCGGAAGAGGTGCCTGCTCGAGCGCCGGCCGGAGAGCCCATGGGCTCACCGACGCTCGACCCCCGGGAGGCGGCGGGCTCTTCGAGCGGGAGCTCTGCTCGCGCTCCATCCGGTTCGCGCCCTCCGGCAGCTTCGTCCGGCGCGCGATCGGGAGGTTCTGTCGCCTCGGTGGGGAGCGGAGCCGCGGGCCTCTCGGTCGTTCGAGGCTCCTCGGCGGCCGGCTCCGGCCCGGGAGGCGGCGCCATGGCCGTGGACGCGGCGGCCACTTTCCCCGCCTCGCGATCGGCCCCGGCCGCCTCGATCTCCACGTCGAGCGCGGCCACGCGCGCGAGGCGCTTCTCGAGGCGATGGATCGCAGGGATGCTGCGCGCCGCGCCCAAGAAGAGGACGTGGGCGAGGACCGCCGCCGCGATGGTCACCGCTTCTTTGCGCATCGGAAGGACGAGCTGAGCTACGCGATGGAGCGGCCGTCGTTTCGGACGAGCCGCAGGTCGAGAACGAGCGTTGCGACCGCGCCGCGCGGACGCATGTTGAGACCGTGCAAGATCCTCGTGCTCGGAGCAGGAAGCCGCGCCGCGGCTTCTCGATCGTACCGTTCTTCGGCGACCTGGTGGCCCTCACCAGGCTCGTCCGCGATCCAAGGTCGCACGTCGGCTACAAGGCGCTCGCGATCTTCACGATTCTTTATGTCGTGTGGCCGCTCGATCTCGTGCCTGAGGCGATCATGCCGGCGATCGCTTGGATCGACGATGTCGGCATCGTGCTCGCGCTCCGCTTTGCGCTCGGCCGCGTGCTCGACGCCTATCGTTATCCTCTGTTCACGAAGCCGGCGCGCGATCCGGCCGCTCAGTTCGCGAGCGGGTAGTCCGCGTCCGTGCGGACGTAGATCTCTTCGTATTTGATGAGCGGATCTGCGTCGGGGACGAACAAGCCGAACACCCCAACGACCCGATCGAAGTCGGTGATCTGATCCTGAACGAGCCCGTTGAACGTGGCGTTCGGCAGGAAGAACGGCGACAGGCTCGTCACGGTCGTGATGTCGCCACCTTGGATCGAGCCGGTGTCCCAGAGACCGAACGTCTCGTCGGGGAGCGCTGGTTTGCCGGAAACCGTGTCGAGCTGGACCAGCACCGGCCCGATGTCCTCCTCGTAGGCAGCGACGTCGAGATCGTCGAGCGTCGCCACGACCGGGCTCGGGCTCGCGCTGTCGAACGGGAGGATGCACCCTCGCAGCGTCGGCGTGACGAGGAACATGAGCTCGTTGTGGCCGTCGAGCGTGTCGCGCAGCGCGAACGCGGCCAGGCTCACCACGTCACCCACGCTCACGCCCGTGAAGTGCGAGGCGGCCTCCGTGGAGACGGCGATCCGAAGGCTCTTGTGGGTGGCCTCGGCGAGCGAGCCGTAGCTCTCGTCCTGCTGAACGAAGAGCTGGCACGCGACGCCGGCCGAGCACCCGCCCCGCGAGACGGCGGTGACGTACACGTTCGGAAGCCACATGAAGGTCGGCGCGCCGGGCTCGTCGGCCCAAATGTCCTCGATGGTCGTCTCGGTCGAGCCGGTAGGCTGCGCGTCGCAGGCGGGCCACTCGTCCGTCGTCCCGCCGCCCTGACCTCCATCGCCACCCTGCCCGCCGACAGCGGCCGTGCCTCCGTTGCCACCGCCGCCTTCCACCGGGTTGCCGCCGTTCGCGCTTTGGCCGCCGCCGCCCTCGGCGGTGTGACCGGCGGTGGACGAGCTGCCGCCGTCGGCGGGGACTTCGCCCCCACTGCAGGCGATGAAGGCAGGAAGCAACAGGAGCAGAGACCCAACCAAACGAACGGAAGCGTGCGGCATGGGCCGCGCATTAGAGAGTCTGCGAGCGGATCGCAAGAGCGCGTCGATGCCCGGCCTGCCTCGTCGCGTGCGTGGCGCGGGGGTATGAGGCGGCTGTGCGCTCCCTCACGTTCTATTACGACTTCGTCTGCCCGTACGCGTATCTCGCGTCGCGCCGGGTCGAGGCCCTCGCGCGCGACACCGGGGTCGAGCTCGCGCCGGTGCCCATTCTTCTGGGCGGCGTGTTCCGCGCGATCGGCGCGCCGGACGTGCCCATGCAGTCCGTCTCCCCGGGCAAGGCGGAGTACATGCGACGAGACATCGCGCGCGCGGCAGAGCAGGCCGGGGTGGAGCTCCACCCTCCCCCGAGCCACCCGAGGCGGACGGTGCTCGCGCTGCGCGCGGCGATCGCGACCGGCGACGACCTGATGAAGGCGTCGCACGCGCTCTTCGACGCGTATTGGCGACAGGGCGCCGACCTCGAGGACGAGGCGGCGGTGAGGGCCGCGCTCGAGAAGGTCGGTCTCGACGGGAGGCGAGCGGTCGAGCTCGCGTCGAACGCGGACGTGAAGGACAAGCTCCGAGCGAACACGGAGCGAGCGGTCTCCGACGGCGTCTTCGGCGTGCCGGCGTTCGTGATCGACGACGGCGAGAGGCGAGAGCTCTTCTGGGGCCACGATCGCATGGACCACGTGCGAGGCGAGCTCCGCCCCAGCCCGCGCTCCATCCGCGTCTACTTCGACTACGCCTCTCCCTTCGCCTACCTCGCGAGCACCCAGCTCGCCGCGCTCGCCCAACGCACCGGCGCGACGATCCAGCTCGAGCCCATCTTGCTCGGAGGGCTCTTCAAGAGCATCGGCACCCCGGACGTCCCGCTGTTCGAGATGTCCGCCGCCAAGCGCCGCTATCAGCTCGTGGAGCTCGAGCGATGGGCGGCCCGCTATGGCGTGCCCTTCAAGTTTCCCTCTCGCTTTCCGATGAACACGGTGAAGGCCCTTCGGCTCACGATGCTGTGTCCGGCCGCGAAGAGGACCGCGCTCGTGCACGCCCTGTTCGCCGGCCTCTGGGCGCACGATCGAGATCTGGCCGACGATCGGGAGCTCCAAGCGATCGCGCGGGGTGTTGAGGTCGACGTGGAGGCGATCTGGCCGGCGATGAGCGAAGAAGGGACCAAGCTCGCGCTCCGGCGCGCGACCGACGAGGCGCGCGCGCGCGGGATCTTCGGAGTGCCGACCTTCGTCTACGAGGACGCCGTATTCTGGGGACAGGATCGAATCGAGGACGTCGTGCGATTCGTTGGAGGTCCAAGGATTGCTTCGATCTCGGTCGAGCGCTGACGCGCTCTCGAGGTCGAAACGCCCCACTCCGGTGCCCCGAAGCGGGAGACGTTTCGGGTTGGCAGAGGCCCATCGTTTTCGTATCGTTTCCGCCCCATGAACGCCGCGCTCCTCATCGCCTTCGTCGTCGGCACCCGCGCGGTGACGGCGTACGGCGCCGCGGTGGAACGGAGCGCGGTGGGACGGAGCGCGGTGGAACGGAGCGCGGTCGAAGAGCGCGCGGCGCCCGAGGGTGAAGCCATCAGGGTCGGCGACACCCTCCAGGCGACGCGAGACGTGTCCCTCGACGACGCGATCATCGCGGAGGGCTCGAAGGTGAGCGTGAGCGGCAAGCGATCGTCCTCCGCGGGGGTGGTGCTCGACGTCGCGCTCGCGGACGGCCACGTCGTGAAGGGCGTTCCCCTCGTCGAGATCCGCAAGAGCTTCCGCCGCGTGGCGAACGGCTGATCGGGTCGTGGCGGGCGATCGTCGCATCCGCGTCGCGGTGCTGTTCGGCGGGCGCTCCGCGGAGCACGAGATCTCCATCCTGTCGGCGCGCTTCGTGATCGAGTCGCTCGATCGGGAGAGGTTCGAGCCCGTCCTCATCGGCATCGACAAGGAGGGGCGGTGGCTCGCTCAGGAGGAGTCGCTGCTCGTCTCCCAATCGCGCGATCCGCGCCTCGTCGCCCTCGACGGGCGCGCACCCGTCGTGCAGCTGCCGAGCGCGCCGAGAGCAGGCGCCGGGTCTGCGCTCGAGGTCGCGGGCGAAGCGCCGCGCTCGATCGACGTGGTGTTCCCCGTCCTCCACGGACCGATGGGCGAGGACGGGACGGTGCAGGGCCTCCTCACCCTCGCCGGCATCCCTTACGTCGGATCGGGCGTCCTCGGGTCCGCGGTCGGGATGGACAAGGACGTGATGAAGCGGCTGCTGCGAGACGCAGGGCTGCCGATCGTGCCGTTCCTCACCGTGCGGGCGTCGCGCTGGGAGCGAGACCGCGCGGGCGTGCTCTCGGAAGCCGAGCAGCTGCGAGAGGCGGAGGCCCTCTTCGTCAAGCCGGCCAACCTCGGATCGAGCGTCGGCGTTTCGAAGTGCCGCACCGTCGCCGAGCTCGAGCGAGGCATCGAGGACGCGCTGCGGTTCGACGACAAGATCGTGATCGAGCGCGGGGTCGCGGGGGTCCGCGAGCTCGAGTGCGCGGTGCTCGGCGGCGACGACCCGATCGCGTCGCGGGTCGGGGAGGTCGAGGTGCACCACCCGGACGGCTTCTACTCTTACGCGGCGAAGTACGTGGACGCGAGCGGCGCGACCACGCGCATCCCGGCCGCGATCGACGCGACCGCCGAGGGGGAGGTCCAGCGCCTGGCGATCGAGACGTTCCGGGCCCTCGAGTGCTTCGGCCTCGCGCGGGTCGACTTCTTCCGGAGCGGCGACGGACGCACGTTCGTCAACGAGGTGAACACGATGCCCGGGTTCACCGCCATCAGCATGTACCCCAAGCTCTTCGAGGCGAGCGGCATCGGGGCGAAGGACTTGGTCGCGCGCCTCGTGGATCTCGCCCTCGAGCGAGACGCGCGGCGCCGCAAGCTCGCGACCTCGACCTGATTGGCCCGCGCTCAGCGACCGAACGGGTTGGGGCCGGAGCCGAGGCCTTGCAGCGCCGCGAGCAATCCCGCCGCGCCCGCGCGCGTCTTCTCGAGCTCGACCGTACGCGGACCGCCCTTCTCTTCGCGCTTCACGTACAGCTCCTCCGGGATGTCGAGGAGGAACCGGCTCGGCACGCGCGGCACGAGCTTGCCGCGGAGGATCCTTCGCTCCGTTCGGCAGAGGTATAGCTTGTCCTTCGCGCGCGTGACCGAGACGTAGAAGAGGCGCCGCTCTTCGTCGACGCTGGAGGCGTGCTCGCTCGAGGGGACGTCGGTGGCGCGCTCGGTCTGGGTGCGCGCGTGGGGCAAGAGCCCCTCCTCGAGGCCGACGATGAACACGGTAGGGAACTCGAGGCCCTTCGCGCCGTGCATCGTGGTGAGGGTGACGTGATCGCCGCGAGACGCGTCCCCCGTGTCCTCGCGGAGGGCGAGCAGGCGGAGGAACTCTTCGAAGAAGTCGCGCGAGCCCTTCCCCTTCTCGTCGCGACGCTCGAAGAGCCGGACCATGCCTTCGACGTTGTTCCAGCGGCGCTGGGCGGCGGCGTTCGAGGTGGAGGCGGCCTGGATATCCTCCTTGAGCTTGATGCGCTCGCAGAGGGCGCGGGTGATGGGCGCGGAGAGCTCGCCCTTCGCGATGCGGTTGCGCATGTCGTCGATGATGGAGCACAGATCGCGGCAGCCCGCGATCGCCGCCTGCTGGAGCCCTTCGATGGAGTGGGCGCGCGTGATCGCGGTCGCGAGGCTCGTCCCCTTGGCCGTCGCGTAGGCCCCGATCTTGTCGAGGGCGACCTCACCGATGCCGCGGGCCGGGTAGTTGATGATGCGGCGGAGCGAGATCTCGTCGAGCGGATCGAAGGCGACGCGGAGGTACGCCAGCATGTCCTTCACCTCCTTGCGCTCGAAGAACTGGGTGCCGCCGATCATCGAGTAGGGGATCTGCTGCTCCTTGAGGGCCGCCTCGATGTCCGGCCCCTGGAGGTTCGACCGGTAGAGGACGGCGAAGTCTTGGGGGCGCGCCTTGCCGAGGCGAACCTTCTCCTCGATCGTCGTGGCCACGAACCGCGCCTCCGTCTCTGCGTCCGCGCACACGACCTGCTCGACCGGCTCCGCGTCGGGCCTCGTCGAGACGATCGTCTTCTCGTGACGGCGGGCGGTGCTGCTCGCGAGGACGGCGGCCGCGACGCGGAGGACGGTCGCGCTGGAGCGGTAGTTCTCCATCAGCTTGACGACCTTCGCCCCCTCGAAGTGCCGCTCGAAGTCGAGGATGTTCCGGACGTCGGCGCCGCGCCAGGCGTAGATGGACTGGTCGTCGTCCCCGACCACGCACACGTTCTTGTGACCGCCCGCGAGCTGCCGGAGCAGCTCCAGCTGGGCCATGTTCGTGTCCTGGTACTCGTCGACGATCACGTATCGAAAGCGCATTCGATACTTCTCGCGGATCTCCTCGCGCCGCTGCCAGAGGCGCACCACCTCACAAATGAGATCGTCGAAGTCGAAGGCCTGGAAGCCCCGCATCATCGAGACGTAGCGGGGGAACACGATGGCGGTGATCGCGTCGTACTCGGAGGGCTCGAGCCCCGCCTTCGAGAGGCCGCGCTCGTACGCCTCCGGCTCGACGAAGGCGTTCTTCGCGGCGGAGATGCGCGCGAGGATCGCGCCCACGTCGTAGCCCTTGCCCGTCTTCACGTCGCGCAGGGCCTCCCGGATGACCCCGTAGCAATCGGCCTGATCGAAGATCACGAACTTCGACCCGCGAAACCCGAGGGCCCGCGCCTCCGCGCGCAGGACGGTGAGGCCGAAGCGGTGAAAGGTGCCGATCGTGAGATCCTTGGCCGCCTTGGGGCCGACGAGCTTCTCGACACGCTCGTGCATCTCGGCGGCGGCCTTGTTCGTGAACGTCATCGCGAGGACGCTCTTGGCAGGGACGCCCCGCTCGAGCAGCCGCGCGATGCGCGTCGTGACGACGCGGGTCTTTCCGGAGCCGGCACCTGCTAGCACGAGCAGCGGACCGAGATCGTGCTCCACCGCCGCGCGCTGGCTCGGGTTCAAGGAATCGGCGTGGCCCACGCTCGTCGGCATACCGAGGCTTTGTGCGCGGCGCGAGCTTGAATCTGCTAAGACCGAATCTCCGCGACCGACGTAGAGGGGACTCGCGGTCGCCACACGTCGGCTAGGCTCGTGTCTCCGCGCCACGCTCCATGACCATCCAAGAGGCCACACCCACGCCCCGGCCCGAGACGCGCGAGCCACCTTCTCGCCTCCGCGGGACGATCGGCGCGGCTGCTCGGAGCGGGACCATCGGCGCCATCGCGGGCGCGGTCGTCTCTCTCACCGAGCAGACGATCCTCCGGCTCTACTCGAAGAGCCACTCCCCTCCTGCGGTCGTGGATCGGGCCCTCGGCTTCGTCCTCACCGTCTCGTTCTTCTGCATCGCCGCCCTCGTCGTGGGCGGAGCGGCCTGGCTCCTCGGCTCGTTGAAGAGCGAGCGAGCGGCGCGGATCTGCAAGGTGGTGGGGACGTCCTTCGCGATCACCACGATCGCGGCGTTCCACGGCGTCGCCACCGGCCTGCGCCTCCTCTTGGGCTCGTCGCTGACGGTGAGCGGCGTGCAGTTCTTCTTGAACAGCACCCACCACATGGTGAGCGCGCTGAAGAACCAGTACCTGGGCTACGTGGCCGCCGTCCTCGGCGGGTTCATCGCCGTCGGCGCCATCGTCGCGGTCGCGGTCCGGAGAGCGACCCGGCTCCCCCTCGTCGTGCGGCGCGCCGAGGTCATGTCGAGCTTCGGAATGACGACGCTGGCCGTCATCGCCGTCGCTGCTCCCATGCCCTCCTCGCTCGCGCGCCGCGCGGCGAAGACCTCACCCGAGGTCGCGCTCCTCGGCGGGGTCCCCAACCGCGCCGAGCGCTTCCCGGGCGAGGAGTTCTCCCTCCTGACGAGGACCGCCCTCGAGAGCCCCAAGCTCGGCTCGCTCGCGGCCTGGAAGGCGGGCGCAGAGGACATCGACGAGCGGCCGAACATCGTGATGATCACCCTCGAGACGGTCGGGGCGAACCACGTCGGGTACATGGGGTACGCCCGCAACGTGACCCCGAACCTCGATCGGATCTCCCGCCGCAGCGTCGTCTTCGAGCGGGCCTACACGACCGCGACCCACTCCAACTACGCGCAGATGGCGGTGCTCTCGTCGCTCTTTCCGAGGCGAGGTCGTTCGCTCGATATGTACGAGCGGCTCGATTATCCGCGGTTCCTGATGCACGACATCGCGTATCCGCTCGGGTACACGACGGCGACGATCTCGAGCCAGGACGAGACATGGCAGGGGATGCTCCGCTTTCAAAGGACGGATACGCCGACGCACTACCGTCACGCCCCGGACTACAAAGGCGAGCACCTCAACATGGTCACCGAGGACATCGCGCCGGACTCGGGCACGATCGACACCGTGATCGATTGGATCGACTCGACCGAGGGCAAGCCGTTCTCCCTCTACGTGAACCTCCAGTCCACGCACTTTCCCTATCCGATCCCGGCGAGCGCTCCCCACCCCTACTCGCCGTGGGAGCCGAAGGGCGCGTTCACCTACGTGCAGTGGGAGCGCCGTGAGCTCGACACGATCAAGAACCGCTACGACAACGCCCTCCACTACGTCGACATGCAGGTCGGGCGGCTCTACGACGCCCTCGACGAGCGAGGCCTCCTCGACTCCACGATCCTGGTCGTGACCGCCGATCACGGGGAGAGCTTCTTCGAGCACGACTACGTGACCCACGGTCGCGCGCTGTACGAGACGGAGGCGCGCGTGCCGCTCCTCTTCCACTACCCTCGCTGGCTCGTGCCCCGCCACGTCGACGAGGCCGTGTCCACCCTGGACGTGACCCCGACGATCATCGACTTGCTCGGCCTCGATCCCCACCCGGCCCTGCAGGGGGAGAGCGTGGCGTGGAACGAGCTGGCCAACAACCAGCACCGCGCCGCCGTCTTCCTCAACATCCAGGGGTGGAAGCACTACGACGGGATCGTCTGCATGCCCTACAAGCTCATCTACGATCCGGACGGGGACGACTCGTCGCTCTTCGACCTCGTCCAGGATCCGGACGAGAAGAACGACGTCGCCGCCCAGCATCAGGACGTGGTGGTGGCCCTCGAGCGCGTGCTGATGGCGCAGCTCGAAGCGCAGGAGCGCTACCACGCCGACGACGACGCGGGCGTGGACCTCCGGGCCGATCGATTCGCGCCCTCGATGTTGGCGTGCCCCGCACTCCCGCCGTGATGGTGTAGAAAGGCCGGATGGCGGGCGAGGACGTCGACGTCGCGATCGTCGGAGGCGGCCCGGCCGGTCTCTCCACCGCGCTGTTCCTCCAGCGACTCTCCCCCGAGCTCGCGGAGCGGACGGTCATCCTCGAGAAATCCTTCTACCCTCGAGAGAAGATCTGCGCGGGCGCGATCGGCGGGCGTGGCCTCCGCCTCCTCGACACGATCGACGCGCGACCGGACGTCCCCCACGTCGACCTCCGTGGCATCTCCGTCGCGACCCGGTTCGGCCGCCTCGAGGCGCGCCGCACCGAGTCGATCGGGTGGGTGGTCCGGCGGCGCGAGTTCGACGCGGGGCTCGCCGCCATCGCGATCGGTCGCGGGCTCCGCATCGAGCAAGGCGCGGTCGTCAGCGGGGTGAGGACTTCACGCGAGGGGCCCGTCGAGCTCGATCTCGTAGGCGGCCGCATCCTCAGGGCGAAGACGCTCGTCGGGGCCGATGGCGTGGGGAGCATCGTGCGTCGCTCGCTCGGCTTTCCTCGAGGGGCCGTCGTCGCCCAAGCGGTGGAGATCGACACCGAGCGCGGGACGGACGATCTGCCGGAGGACCTCCTCCACTTCGATCTCACCGACGCCTCGCTGCGAGGCTACGGCTGGGATTTCCCGACCCCGATCGATGGTCAGGTCCGCATGTCGCGCGGCTACTACGACCTGGGACGTCGCGGAGGAAGAGGGGGCCCCGTCCAGCGCGTCGCGGATCCCGGGGCGCGCCTGGATCGTCGAGCGTCGCCCTTCGTCCGGCTGGGAGAGAAGCGTCGGTTCTCGGAGCGAGGAATCGCCCTTCGAGAGCCGCTCGCGCGCCCGCGCGTCATCTTGGCCGGCGAGGCGGCGGGCATCGATCCCGTCCTGGGAGAAGGGATCGCCCAGGCCATCTTCTATGGCCGGGCGGCGGCGCGATACCTCGTCGAGAAGATCGCCCAGGGCGCGCTCGGGTTCGAGGACTACGCGCCCCTCGCGCTCTCGAGCCGCCTCGGGGTCGACCTCCACACCCGCGTTCGGTCGCTCGAGTTCTTCTATGGAAGCACGCGCGCGGTGGCGGAGCACTTCGTCACCCGCTCGTCGGCGCTCGCGCGCGCGGGCCTGGACTACTTCGGCGGGCGACGGGTCAGCCGGCTCGATCTCGCGCGAGCCGGCGCCGACCTCGCCCGGAGCTTCACTGTGGCGCTTCGCTCGTGATCTGCAGCAACGTGTTGCCGATCTCGGGGATCTCGAACGTGGCGAAGCCCTCTTCCGTCTTCGTCGGCGCGACGACCTTCCACGTGACGGTGTCCTTGCCCTTGTCGTCCTTGCCGATCTCACCGACGGCGAGGTTGGGCGACCCGACCTTCGCGGTGGGGAGGCGAAGGATGAACTTGGGACCGTTCGACGTCACGAGCGTCGTCTCCTCGGCAGGCGGCTTCTGAGCCTGGACCCGCCAGACGTTCCCCGCGCCGCCCTTGGCCTTCTTCGGCGGCTTCTTGTCGAGCATGAAGGTGATGTTGATGCCGTCTCCGAGGGCGTACTCGGGGATGCGAAAGACAGAGCTGTCGGTCGTGATCGTGAGCTTGGCGGCGGGGGTGGCGCCGAACGTCCCCGAGACCTTCTCCTTGCCCTCCGAGGTCATGGGAGGGCGGCCGCTCGACGGGGGCGTCGTCGACGCGGGCGGCGCGCTCGCGGTCGCGCTCGGCTGCGCCGTCGGCTCGGCGGTGGGGGCGGAGGTGGCCTCGGACGTGGGGGCGGCCGTCGTCTCGGGCGTGGCCGTCGTCTCCGGCTCGTTCTCTTTGGGCGTGCTCGAACAGGCCGCGACGGACGCGAAGAGCGAAAGGGCGGCGAACGGGGCGAGGATCTCGACGAGACTCATCTGACGCATGGGGGACCTCCGCGATGGCTTCGCCATCCGAGCGGTGGAGCGCTCGCGGGCGAGACAGAACCTCTGGGCTCCGGGTTCGGGTTGGATCTGCTCTGCTTCGACACGCGCGGCAAGTGAAGTGCGGAGCAGCTCCGAGCACGACCCCTTTTTGAGATGGACGCGCGATCCCCGGTGCGCGGCTCATGCGCGGAGCACGTGCTCCGGCTTGCCTCGTGCGCGGGTCGCTGCGATACGAGCCGCATGCAAGCGCCTCGCGCAATCGTACGTTTCGGCTCGGTCGCGGCCCTGGTCCTCGCTGCTTCGTGCTCGGCCCCTCCCCCCTTGCACACCAACGACGGCCCCCCTGCGTCGACCGAGTTGCCAGAGACGACGGGGCCCGCCGCGCCTGCCCTCGCCCCCGTTCCGACGCCGGCGGGGGTGGTCGCCAAAGGCCGCGCCCGGGACCTGCGCGCCACCCTGCGCGTGATCGCGGCGCTGATCGGCGCTCCCAGCGACGCCATCGAGGGCGCGAGCAAGAAGACCCTCGTCGAGCTCATCGGCCGGTCGACGCGCCTCGAGATCGACGCGTCGATGGCGGAGCAGATCGCCCTGGACGCCCCCGTCGACTTCGCGGTGACCGCCTCCGACAAGGGGGCGGGGGTGGCTGTCTCCATCGGCCTCTCGTCGATCGACGGCGCGAAGGCGGCGGCGGGGGTCAACGTCGCGGAGGTGCAGCCCGGCGTCTTCATGATCGGAGGCGAGAAGGCGAAGGGCTCGTGCGGCATCTTCGCTGCGTCGGGCACTCCGGCGAGGCTGGTGTGCGGCCCGACCGAGCAGGACGTGAAGGACCTGGGGCCCTACCTCGCCCGAACCGTGAGCGTCGAGCCGTCCTCCGACAAGGATCTCGTCGCCGACTTGGACGTCGCCGCCCTCAACACCCAGTTCGCCTCGACGGTGCGAAAGATCGCGCCCGTCCTCCCCACCATCGCCGTCAAGCGGTGGGGCAACGGCAACAAGCGCTACGACGACGCGCTCGAGGAGGGGGTGCGCTTCATCGCGTCGGACCTCGGGGCGATCCTGCAAGACGTCAAGAACGTCCACCTCGAGGGCCGCGTCGACGGGACCCAAGGCCTGAACCTGCGGGTCGTGACGAAGCTCGAGCAGGGGGCCAAGTCGTGGTTCGCGCGCACCGCCCTCGGGACGGCCCAGAGCCGCGTCCCCGAGATGCTGTGGAAGGCCCCCGCCGACGCGAGCGGGGCGATCTTCGGCACCGTCGTGGACCCGGCCGCGTTCGGCGATATCGGCAAGGCGCTGCGCGGGATGATCGAGGGCTCGCTCGAGGCGGCCAAGGTCGGGAACGACAAGGAGCGGAAGCAGATCGCCGATCTCGTCGATCTCCCGTTCGCGAAGGGGGTCCAGCTCGTCGCGACAGGTGGCTTCGGCCGGGTGACGAAGCCCGCGCCCGCCAAGACCCAGAAGGAGCTGGAGCAGGCCCATTTCGATCGGCTCCTCGGGTGGTACGTCGTCGGCACGAGCCAGCGCGCGGACGCGTGGGCGAAGTGGCTCAAGGACGCCTCCACCGCCTTCAACCAGCCGGGTGTGCAGAAGGCCCTCAAGAAGCGGCTCGGCAAGTCCGAGACGATCAGCGTCGCCTCCGCCCCTCCCCCGAAGGAGCTCGGCAAGGGCTCGTTCCAGCTCAACGTCGCGTTCTCGAGCGCGGTCGGAGGAGAGTCGGCCCAAGGGACGTTCTTCATCCTCCTCGAGCCCGACGGCGATCGTTCGTGGATCGGCATGGGGTTCGATCGCAACGAGCTCGTCGAGCGCCTCCTCCGCGCGAAGGACGGTCGCGACGCGCTGAAGGATCGCGGAGACCTCGCGGAGCTGCGGGCGGGAGCGGCCACGGGGGGCGCCCTCCTCACGCTGCAGTCGTTCCGCTCGTCCGTCTACGCGATGATGCTCTATCGCGCATCCGCGATCGCGGCCCAGGCCAAGGACGACAAGACCGACCTGGCCGCGCAGGCCCTCACGTGGACGGATCAGCTCTACGGCGCTCTCCCGAAGAAAGGCCTCGCCCCCATGTTCGTGCGCACCAGCGTCGAGGGCACGGCCCTCACCCTCGACATCACCATGAACAAATCCGTTCTGGATGATGCGAGCGCGCTGGTGCGTCAGCTCAACGGCGGTGGACGCTGAGCGGACGCCGCTGTAGGCGCGAGGGCGCGAAAGCGATGAGCCGCAAAGGACTCATTGGCATCTCGCGCTCCGACGCTACCATCGGCGGATGCGCTCCTTTCCTTGGCTGACCATCGCCGCCCTGCTTTCCGGCCTCTCCGCGTGCGATGGTTGCAGCACCAACGAAGTCTGTGAGCAGTTCGGAGCCGAGTGCGGGAAGGCGTGCGTCGACACCTTCAGCTGCGCCGAAGGCTTGTACTGCGGGCCCGACGCGACGTGCACCGCCGACTGCACGAGCAGCGATCAATGCGGCGACGGCCGCTCGTGCACCGCGCACGGCGAGTGCGTCGACGGCAGCGGCGCGTCGAGCTCGACCGGCGGATCGACGGGCGAGTTCATGGGCAACGGCGGCGCCGGCGGCGGTACGGGACAAGGCGGGGATTGCCCCGGCGTGGAGGTGGTGTTCGAGCCAACGACGCCAACCGTCCTCCTCCTGGTCGATCAATCCGGCAGCATGACGGAGTCCTTCCCCGGCGGTGATCGCTGGGGCGTCCTCTACTCGACGCTGATGAACCCGACGACAGGGATCGTCGCGTCGCTCCAGAGCCAGGTGAGGTTCGGCTTCTCGCTCTTCACCGGCGACGGCGGCGCCAACTGCCCCCAGCTCAGCCAAGTCCCGATCGCGCTCAACAACTATGACCCGATCAACGCCGTGTACCAGCCGGCGGGGCCGCTCGGCGAGACGCCGACGGGCGACGCGATCACCGCGCTTCTCCCGGCCCTTGTCGCCTTCAACGAGCCGGGGCCGAAGGCGATCGTCCTCGCCACCGACGGCGAGCCCGACACGTGCCGCCAGCCGAACCCGCAGAACGGCCAGGCGGAGGCGATCCAAGCGGCCCAGAACGCCTTCGCGCAAGGGGTGAGCCTCTACATCATCTCGGTCGGCAACGAGGTCGGCGCCCAGCACCAGCAGGACATGGCCAACGCGGGAACAGGCAAGCCTCTCGACGGGAGCCAGGGCAACTCCCCCTACTATCCGGCCAACGACCAGAGCGCGCTCCAAGCGGCGTTCCTCTCGATCATCAACGGCGTGCGCTCGTGCAAGCTCACCCTCAACGGATCCGTCGACCCGGAGCACGCCGGCGAAGGCCACGTGTACGTCGACGGCAACGAGGTCGGCTACCAGGATCCGAACGGCTGGCAGCTGAACTCGCCGACCGAGATCGAGCTGCTCGGCGCCGCGTGCGACGCCATCCAGACGGGGAACCACACCGTGACCGGCAGCTTCGGGTGCGGCATCATCGGGCCGCCCCCGACCTGAGCGGAGCCTTCAGTTGCCGACGAGGGCGGTGGCGAGCGCTTCACCGAGCGCCGTCGCCGCGCCGTGATCTTCGATCGGATCCACGACCGCGCCTGCGCCGCTGAAGACGACGTACGTGACAGGGCCGTCCGTGCCGCCGGTCGAAGGGTCGGGGTCGATCCCGAGGAGCGAGGCCATGCCGTACGAGGCCTCCCCGATGATGTTGTCGGGCCCCTCGTCCCCGAAGACGCCGTAGACGACTTGGTCACCGTAGATGACGGCGACGACAGCCCCGAGCTCGATCCCGCTCGCCTCGTAGTCGAAGCGGGCCGAAGGGAGAGGGATGACCACGTAGGGGAGCGTCTTTGCATCCAAGAACTGCCCGTCGGACTGCTCCGCGCTCGTCTGCGGCTGGAACGCCGGGTCGGTGTCCGCGTTGCAGACGTCGCTCTCGCGGCCGTCGCAGTCGATGTCCATGTCGGCCTGCCAATAGAACGCCGCGCCGAGCGAGCAGACCGGGATGTTCGATGGCAACCCCGGCTCGTCGTCGGATTGGTAGAGCTGATCCGAGACCGGCTCGCACGCGCCGAGCGCGGCGAGGATCTGCGCGGCCGTCGGCGCGCCGGTGGCGCCGCCTTCCGACGCTCCACCGGCCGAGCTGCCTCCCGTGCCGGCCCCGCCTTGGTGCTGCCCGCCTGCGCTCGCGCCCCCTTCGGACGAGGTGCCTCCGTGGCCACCGGCGCCGCTCGCCGAGTCGTCGCCGCACGCGAACAAGGCCCAGCCCGCGACGAGCGCCGCGACGGTGGGCCTCACTTCCACTTGCACTTTCCTTTGACGGCGACCCCTTCCATCTCGAAGTCGTCGCCGGAGATCTTCAGCTTCAGGAACTTGGGCTTGGCCACCAGACGGAAGCGCTCTTCGGCCAGCACCACCATCACCGAGCCCTGCTGCCCGTCCGCGAGCCGCTCGCCTCCGTCGTCTTGGGATCCCACCGTGGGGCCCTCCCCGCCGTTGCTCGCGAACTCGGCGTGGCGCACCGAGCCGTTGACGATGTCGAGGGCGACGACGAGCAGGCCGGGGGCGTTGTCGATCGTGATGTCGGTGTCCACGCGGAGGAGGCACGAGCCAGTGCGGCCGGAGAGCTCCGGCTTCGAGCTCGAGCTCGAGGAGTGAGAGCCGGAGGACGACGAGTCGGTCGACCCCGACTCGTCCGGGACTTTGTCCGGCGTCGTGCTGTTGAGACAGCCGGCGGTGACGCCACCCAGGAGGAGGAGCGCGCCTCCCAGCCCGAACCGCGAGAGTTTGCTCGTTCGACGACGTGCCTTCGACATGCTCATCCTCCCTTGCGAGCGACGAGCTTCACGACGCGCTCGACGAACGCCTGCTTGTGGTAGCGATCGAACTCGGCCAGCGTCGAGAGCGTCGTCGGATCCCCGACGCGGTCGACGAACAGCTTGCCGTCCAGGTGATCGCATTCGTGCTGGTACGTGCCGGCGGTGAGCCCGGCGACCCGACGTGTCTGCTCGACGCCGCTTCGGTCGAGATACCGAACCTCGATATCGGTGAAGCGCTTCACCATGCCGCGGAGGTTGGGGACGCTCAGGCATCCCTCGTAGTTGTCGAACGTCTCCTCGGAGACGGGGGTGATGACGGGGTTCACGAGGATGGTGAGCGGGACGTTCGGCTTGTAAGGGTATCGCGGATTGTCCTTTACCTCGATCGCGCAGATGCGGACGAGGCGATGGACCTGAGGCGCGGCGAGCCCGGCGCCGTTCGCGTCCCGCATCGTCTCGATGAGATCGTCGATGAACGCCTGCATCTCCGCGGAGGCGAGCGCGTCCGGCGTCACCTCGACCGAGCGCTCCCTCAGGAGCGGGTTGCCGATCTGCGCGATCTTGAGGAGCGCCACGCGGGGGAGGTTAGCAGCTGCGTCGTCGGTCGGATCAGGACACTTGCGTCGCCCCGGGCGCGTCGAGGAGCCGATAGACGTCGAGGATCGTCGCGTCCGCGAGGCCGAGCCACGATCCGGAGGCGAAGGTCGCGAGCACCAGCACGCCCAACATGACCACCACCCACGCGAGCTCGTCCCGGCGCAGGTCTGGCACGACCCCGCCGTGCGGCTCGAGATGGGTGCTGGTGCGCCACCACCGCGGGGCGGGGTCGAGGAGGATCGCGAGGGAGCGAGCGCCCCCGAGCGCGGTCAGCGCCGCGCCCGCCGTCAACAGGAGGGCGACCCACGGGGTCCTCCCGACGACGCCGATCACCGAGAGGACGAGCGCCCAGAAGCCGCCGCTGCCCGGGAGGGCGGCGACGGAGGCGAGCGCGACGAGCCACGCGGCGGCCCAGCGCGGGGCCACGTGAGCGAGACCGCCGCCGTGCTCGATCGAGGCTTCGCCCGTCCGCTGCGTCATCGCGTGAGCGAGGAGAAGACAAGCGGGGACGCCCACGGCCCGGACGGCGGTGATCGCGATTCCCCCCTCGATTCCTTGCGGGGTCATCGACGCCACCGAGAGGAAGAACACCGCGCTGCCTGCGACGTGGAGGTGGACGATCAGCCGGCGCAGGTCGTCCTCCGTGACGGCGCGCAGCCCGGCGAGGAGCAGCGTCGGCAACGCGACGATCGCGACCGGCCTCGCGAGCCAGGACGAAGCCGAAGGGAACAGCGCGATCGAGAAGCGGATCATCCCCACCCCGCTCGCGATCGCGGTGAGCCCGGTGACGAGCGCGATCACGGAGCCGCTGCTGCGAACGGAGAGGTCGCGGAGGCTGGCCTGGAGGGGGATGAGCGCGCCCAGCGCCCCGAACGCGACGAGCGCGAGCAGCAGCGCGCCCCGCTCGAACGGCAAGCCGAGCAGCGTCCGGGGGCCGGGCAACAGCGGGTGACCGTGGACCGCCTCGCGGGCGATGTCGGGGAGCACGGCGGCGCCGACGGATCGCCCGTCGACGAGGCGCGAGGGATAGACGTTCTTCGAGATCGCGACCACCAGCCAGACGAACGCGGCCGAAGCGACGAGGAGGGCGAGCGCGAGCTTCAGCGTCGCCGCTCGACCCGCCGGACCGGGCTCGGTGGAGCGGGCCGCGAGCGCGACGAGGCAACAGCAGGCGACGACGAACGCGAACGCGGACACGACCGTGCTCTGGCTCACCGTGAACAACGTCACCGCCGCGGTCGCGACCGAGGCGATCGCGGTCATCCCCGCGAATCCACCGCGAGGCGTTCGGGCGGCGGCGACAGCCGCGAAGAGGACGACGGCGGGCAGCGGGAGCACGGCCGCAGAGACCCCGTCGAGCCCCACGAAGTACTCGGTGTCGCCGAAGGCACGGAAGCGCTCGACGTGCTGCAGCCCCCATCCGCCGTCCTCTCGGGTCAAGAGGCGAGAGAACGTCGAGAGCGGGACGATCGCGATCGCGGAGGAGAGCGCCGCGAGCGTCGCGCAGACGCTCCGGAGCGCGCGCTCGGAGAGCCTTCGCGAGAGGAGGAGAGCGGCGATCGCGACCAGCAGCGGCGAGAACGTCACGATCGAGAGGATGTGGCGCATCGAGGCGGGGCGACGATCGGCGACGATCGAGAAGGAGAGGGGCGGGTCGTACTCGCTCGCGCCCGGCCCGGCGCTGTCGCTCTCGATCACCACGAACGCCTGGAGCTGCTGCGCTCGCGACTCCTCCGAGCGCCAGCGGATGGTGTAGGAGCGCTTCTCGCCGGGGGCGAGCGGCTTCGATTCGCGGGCGGTGGAGGTGACGCCGAGGCCCTGCGCGGCGCGAGGGACGGGATCGATCTCCGGACCGATCCGGAACACCTGCAGCGGGCCATCGCCCACGTTCGTCAGGTCGAACTTGGCGATCAAACCTTCGCTGCTCGGCTCGAGCCGGAGCAGCCCGCCGGGGATGTCGATCTTCGCTCGGCCGTGGGGGCCGTCCACGGGGCGGTCGGGCCGCGAACGACCTTCGATCCGATACTTCTCCTCGCCCCAGTGGGCGAGGGCCGAGCCGGGGAGAGCGAGCGCTCCGAGCCCGAGACAGGCCAAGAGCGACACGAGCAGCAGCCGGAGCGCGCGGCGGCTCATGTGCCCTCCGCCTCCTCGCGATCCCGCGCTTCCCGCTTCGGCCGGCCGACCGCGAGATCGATCAGCGTCGTCGGCAGCGCGACGATCGACTCCGCGACCTCGAGGATGCGCACCGCCCGCGCCCTCCACGGATTCGGATCCGGGGCAGCGGCCGGGCGCACCTCCCTCGCTTCGCTCTTGGCGGCGCTTCGATAGGCGAGCAACGCCGCGAGCGCCGCGAGGGCGCCGACGAACACGGCCGCCAACGAGCCGCGCCCATCCGGCCCCGCCCAAGGCTTCGCGAGCACCCCGATCGCGATCGACGCGATGGCGCCGACCGCCGAGACGAGCGTGGCCGCCCTCCCCGCTCCCGCTTCGCGGGTCGCGTGACCGACGGCGAAGGCGAGCGCGATCCACGACGCCGCGATGGCGACGGCGGCCACGATGAACGGGGTCGATCCGCTCGCAGCGGCGCCGATCGTCCCTGCGATCCCCAGGAAAGGCCCCACCGGGATCGGGAGCCCCGCGAGCATCGAGATGAGGAGCCAGCGCGGGATCGGGGTCGGCCCCGCATCGGGCGCAGCGCGCACCGAGAAGGCGAGCGCGACGAGCGCGAACGCGAAGCCGATGGCCACGACGGCGGCCGCCCCGGCCCCG
>JBGAID010000140.1:0-20422 GCA_044225865.1 Polyangiaceae bacterium
ACCCCGCCCACCGAAACGCCGGCATCGTCCTGATGAGCGCCGGGCTCGGCGGAGTCGTCGCGTTCGGCGTCCTCGAAGCGATCGCGCTCGGGAAGCGATCACAGGCGGACGGGGCAGGGGGGTGCAAGGACATCGACGAGACGTCCTACTGCACGCCGCAGGGTTACGAGCTCGCCGCTCAAGCGGGGGACTTCGCGGAGGTCGGACAGTGGGTCGGCGTGGCGGGCATCGGCGTGCTCGCGATCGGCGTGACCGTCTTCTTCACCGCTCCTCGCGAAGGAAAGCAGGAAGAGCCGAAGCCCAAGGCCGAGCTCGCTCCCTGGATTGGCCCCGGCATCTTCGGGCTCAGCGTGCGAGGGGCCCTGTGAAGGCCGGTCCCGCGCCCCCGCTGCGCGCCGCCGTCGCGCTCGCGGTCGCCTCGCTCGCCGCGGTCGCGGGGTGCGATCTCGTGCTGGGGATCCCGTCGAAGGCGTACGACGCCGAGAGCGTCTCCCGGACCTGCGAGTGTCCGACCCTCGCCCTCCAGCAGTCGGATTTCGTGAGCCGCTGCACCGAAGAGATGAGCGGCCTCGTCGACGACGACGTCTCGGACGCGGACCGGGATGCCCTCCTCTCCCTCGCCGCGGCCGGGTGTGACGACTGCGCGAACGTGAGCGCTTGCTACGCCGCCGTCACCGGCGCGGACGAGGCCCTCTCCGCCTGCGACGCGAGCAGCGACTGCGCATCTTGGGCTTGCTGCGGAGGCGAGCTCGATCTCGTGTACGAGGTCGGAACCAAGCGGCTCCAGGCGGTCGCGAGCGGCCCCGCGTCGTGCTGCCCCGAGCCGAGCGAAGGGGAGAGCGCCTGCTCGAGCTGCGGGATCCTCCTCGAGGACCTGCGCGACGGCGCCCAGAGCGAGGTCCCCTGCGTCGAGTCGCTCGACCTCTTGATCACCCTCGCCCAGTGCGTCAGCGACGCGTCCTTCGATCCCAAGGTCGGCTGCGCCGCCGACTGCAAGGTGGAGGACGATGATCCCGGGGCCTGCCTCCGCTGCGTGCTGAAGGCCGGCTTGTGCGGGGATGAGACCGAGGCCTGCGACGCAGACCGAAGCCGGCCCATCTATCCGAGCGGCTCGGAATGATCTCTCCGCCGCGTCGTCGCCGCATCTACGGGCTCGTCTGGGCGGCGGGCGCGGTGGGGCTCGCGGGCGCCGTCGCGAGCGGAGGGTGTCGCGACGTCATCGGCCCCGAGCCAGTGGATCTCGCGTTCGAGCTCTGCACGTTGCTCTCGAAGTGCGAGGGCGAGGAGCTCACGTGTCCGAGCTCGATCGCCTCTCGGATCGGGACCGAGGAGGAGGCGAAGCAGCTCCTCGAACAGCAAGAGCGATACGGGTGTCTCGAGAGCTGCTCCTCGGCGCGACAGTGCCGCAACGCTCCCCCCGTCTGCTTCTCCGTCCTCGAGGGCTGCTCGACGGGAGCGGATTGCTGCGGCTTCGCGGACGGTGTCCTCACGTGCGAGGCCGGCCAGTGCTGCATCATCGACGGCGCCTCCTGCACCCCCGGCGACGACACGTGCTGCGCGGGCACGTGCGACTCGGACGGACGATGCGGAGACGTGGTCTGCAAGGAGGTCGGGACGGCTTGCCTGCAGAACCTCGAGTGCTGCAGCAAGTCGTGCGACGCCGAGACGGGCTTCTGCGCCACGTCCGTCTGCAGCCACCCCGATGAGCCGTGCGTGGGCTCCGAGGACTGCTGCCCCGTGCTCATCGAGGGGAAGGAGACCGCCGTCGAGTGCCGAGACGGGGTCTGCACCCCCCCGCCCGGCTGCAATCACTGTGATCCCCTCGCTTCCGAAAACTGCTGCACCGAGCAAGGCCTCGTCTGCTACGTCGTCGGCGATCAGCTCACGGTCTGCGGCGACCCGCTGTGCGGCCCCCCCGGCGCGGAGTGCGGCTCGGACAGCGACTGTTGCCAGGGCTCGTGCGACGAGCTGAGCCTCTTCCCGCACTGCACTGCGCTCGGAGCGTGAGAGGGATGCCCGACACCGGCTCACATGACACCGCGGCCTCGGGGTGGCGCACTCCGCGCCAGGGCGCGGCCCGCAGAGGCCGTTCCTCGCTGGTCGACTCCTTGCAACGCGCTTGCGCTATCCTCCCTTCATCGACGAGAGGCGGCCCATGAATCTCCAACGCGCAGCCAAGCTCGCTCTCTCCCTCCTGGGCTCGGCAGCGCTCGCCGGGTGCGACGGCCTCGGCTTCGGGGCCCCGAACGGCGAGGCCCCGGAGGATCCCCAGCAGACCAACTACGGGGTGTCGCCCGAGGACGCCAGGTCCTTCGTGGCCGTCGACGAGTCGGGGGCTCGTCCCGCCCCCGCGCCGGATCAGGTCTGCGAAGGCTCCCTGTTCGAAGCCGGCGCTCGGACTTCCGGGGTCGCGAGCGCGATGTTCGCGATCGCATCCATCAAGTCGGGGGTGTGGCCCAACGTCGACCTCACGCAGCTCGACGAGGACGCCTTCATTGGCTACTTCGCTTCGCTCGGCGGCTCCACCGACGCCTACGGCCGCCTCGTCGAGGCCGACGGCCACCAAGTGATGCAGATCCTCGTCGAGCCCAGCCATCCGGAGGAGGCCCCCCCGACGCGCTTCGTGCTCGTCGTCGACACGAGCTCGAGCATGCGAAATGATCTCACCGAGGTCGGTGAGGTCGTGCGCCAGATCGGCGGGGCGATCCAGGGACGCCCGGATGACACCCTCGCGATCCTCGAGTGGGGCGCCAAGTCGACGATGTTCCAGCAAGAGGTCCCCGGCGATCACGCGCCCGACCTCGCCCAGGCGTTCTCCACCCACCTCGGCGAGCTCGCGGAGGCCCAGCTCGGACCGGGAGGGTCGCTCGGCCCGATGAAGGAGGTCGTGGGCGATGTCCTGTCCACGCCCATCGCGCCGGACGTCGTGCAAGGCACCCACGTCTTGGTCCTCACCGACGGCGGCGTGGTCGTCGACGGCGCGACGTTCGGCGCCATCCAGTCCTGGGTCGATCAGGGGGCCATCGTGTCGTTCGTGGAGGTCCAGGGAGACTCGCGCGGCGCTCCCACCCGGTTTCATCGCGACGTCCTCGACACGCTCGCGCTCGCCGGGGGCGGCACCTCGCTTTTCGTGTCGTCGGGCATCCACGATGTGCTCGGGTCACGCTTCGACGACCTGCTGCGACCGGCGTTCCGAGATGCGTCCCTCAGGTTCTCGTCGAACGGCCTCCTCGTGGACACCCAGGACGCGAACGGATCGACCTTGATGCTCGAGCCGGGGTGGAGCGCCACGTCCCGCCCCGTCTTCTTCTCGATCCCCGTGCAGACGTGCGATGCCGGCCCCATCACCGTCACCGTGACGAGGAAGAACGATGCGATCATCACGGAGGATCGCAGCGTCATCGTCCACGGCGACATGGGCCCGAAGGACAAGAAGCTCGTCGCCATCCATGGTCTGTTCGAGGTCGTGACCGAGGGGTGCACGCCCCAGACGGCGGCCAAGCTCGAGATGCTCTCCGCTCTCGCGGGCGGGCTGATCGGCACCGATCCTTCCGACGCGCTCGGGTTCGGTGAGCTGCCCGGCCTGTTGGAGCATATCGCCGGCCTCTGCCCTTGAGATCGAGCCGCTCGACCACCTTCGGGATCGCGATCGCGCTCCTCGCGATCGCGGTCGCGACCTCGTGTCGCGACGTCGTGGGCTCGAGCGACGTGAACGCGCTCGACGCGCTCTGCTCGACGGTGGGCAAGTGCTACGAAAACGCGCCCACCTGCGACACGCTCTCTTCTCGCGCCGCCGAAGCCTCCGACGACGCTCGCATCCAGTTCTTGGAGGCCTTGGAGCCAACCAAGTGCTTGGATACGTGCGCCGGCTCGCGCGCGTGCCTCGACACGGAGATGCTCTGCCTCCCCCTCGGCGCCGAGTGTGATCCGGGGTTCGACACGTGCTGCGAGTTCACGCAGGGGACGCGCAAGTGCTCCTCGGCCGGGAGCTGCTGCGCGACGAAGGGCGCGCCTTGCGGGAGCGACGGCGACTGCTGCGCCCTCGCGTGCGAGAACGGATACTGCGGCGGCAGAGCGTGCGTGGTCGTGGGCGAGGCCTGCCATTACGGCTTCGAGTGCTGCACCGATCGATGCACGGACGGCGTGTGCGAGAGGCTCGAGTGCTCGCTCCTGGGAGAGCCGTGCTTGGAGGTGGCGGAGTGCTGTCCGGTGGAGGAGATCCCTGGCTTCCACCTCGCTTGCAGCAACGACGGGGGGGTGGGGACGTGCGCGATGATCCCGGACGAGGGCGAGTGCCTCTCGGTCGGCGTCCCTTGTGCCGTCAACGCTTCCAGCGGCGAGCCGGCCTGCTGCGAAGGTCTCACGTGCGAGACGGCGGCGGTATCGCAAGGCTCGTACTGCGTGCCGCCGGGCTGCCGGACGGCCGGCTTCGACTGCGCCGCGGACGCCGACTGCTGCGGCGAGCTCATCTGCAACCTTGCGCTCGACGTGTCCTTCTGCGTCGAGCCCGTGAACTGCACGAAGGCGGACAGCCCGTGCATGGGCGATGGGGAGTGCTGCTCCGGGGTCTGCTTCGAAAACGCGTGTCTGCAAGGGAGCGGGACGCCTTGTCAGGCGGCCGGCACCTGCCACGCGCCGACCGAGGCGGGACCGTCGATCCCGGCTGGCTGCACGGCCGGCTCGTGCCCGACGTGCATCGACCACGTTCGAGAGCAAGATGTGTTCTGTGCCTGCACCGCGTGGGACCCGCTCTGCGTCCAGGCCTACGAGGCTTGTGTCGCGGAGGGGTGTCCGGGTTGAGGCAACCGACTTGCATGGGAGCGAACATGGGCCAGCGAAACGGAGACCGCGAACGATGATGAGCCGACTTCGCTTCTCGCTCGCGCTGATGGGAGCGGTCGGCCTCCTCGGGTCCGCGAGCTGCAGCGGCGACGTTGGGGACGCCACCCAGGCCGGCGGCGGTCAGGGTCAAGGTGGCGGGGGTTACCAAGGCGAAGGGGGCGCACAGAGCGGGGGTGGTCCTGCGGGCTTGGAAGCGGCCGTCCAGGACGTGACCAACGGACCGCACGACGGCCCGGTCGCGTGCGATGGGGCAGACCCGTCCGCCCTCTCCTCGTCGGAGCACCGACCGCGGTCGAGGGGCGGCTTCGCCTCCGCCCAGTACGCGCGCGCCGCCCTCGCGAGCGGCCACTGGCCGGATCCGACCGTGCTTCGCGAAGCGGACTTTCAGCGCTACTTCGGCGATCGCGTGCCCGTCGCGCAGGGCGCCCAGCTCGACGCGCGCCTCCACGCGAAGCCCACCTCCGATGGGAGCACCGCGCTCGATGTCTCGGTTCGGCTCGCGCCTCCGGCCGCCGCGCCGCCCGTCCACCTCATCGTCGTCGCGGACGTCTCCGAGAGCGCGTCCGCCTCGCTGGAGGCGCGGAACGGAGCGCTCGACGCCATCGCTCACGCGGTGGACGCGCACCCTGACGACACCCTATCGCTGGTCGTGTTCGCGAGCCCGGCGGAGGTGCTCATCGACCGCGCCCCACAGGGCAAGGCGTTCGCGACGCTCGAGGAGACGCGCGCCGAGCTCTACGCCCGGCCGAGCTCGGATCTGATCGGTGGGATCTCCCTTGCGATCGGGCTCTCGGCGGGCGGCGAGGCGACCCACCTCCTCGTGATCACGGACGGCGGGACGAAGTGGGACGATTCCATCCGCGACCTCGTCGAGGAGGCGTCGGAGCACGGCGTCGTCACCTCGGTCGCGCAGATCGCGAAGAGCGGCTCGGACGCGACGCCGACCCTCAACGACGCGCTCCTCCAGGGCATCGCCGAGGCCGGCATGGGCACCCGCCTCTACTTCGGGGACGCGGAGGCGCGAGCCGTCTTCGAGGGGCGCTACGGAGAGGTGACGTCGATCGCCAGCTCGTCCGCCACCCTCAGCCTCACGTTGCCGGCGGGGCTCGATCTCGTCGGGGGCGAACAGGGTGACGTCCTCGGCCGGCCGATCGGGTACGCGCGTCGGATCGGCACCGAGGTCGTCGCCTCTCCTGGATGCGCCGACGTCTTCGGGGCGAGCCAGACCGCGACCTTGTCCGTCGCGGTGATGGACGGCAACGGGGATGTGCTCGCGAACGGCAACGTCCCGCTCGCCTACGCCGACGCGGTGGACGTGAACAGCGACGGCTCCCTGTTGGAGGGCGCCATCGCCAAGGTGGTGGTCGCGCTCCGGTCGCGAGATGCGAGCGCCCTCGACGCCGCCCATGCCGCGCTCCTCTCGATCGAGGGATGCGTCGCGGGCGACTGTTCGGTGGCCGACGCGTGCTGCGTTCGGGACGAGCTCCTCTCGATGATCGAGAGCACGTGCCCGCTCTTCGCGCAGACCATTCCTCCTCAGCTCTGCGGCGCGCTCTGATCACCCCCGGCGCGCTTCGCGCTCGCCGACCCCTCCCAGGCGACTGCGCTCTTCGAGCTCCGTCGCGGGAGGGGTTCTGATCACCCCCGGCGCGCTTCGCGCTCGCCGACCCCTCCCAGGCGACTGCGCTCTTCGAGCTCCGTCGCGGGAGGGGTTGTGATCCGGATTCCTCTCATCGCGGCGCCGGCGGCGAGCTACCGTCATCGGCGATGAGCAGCGCCCCGCCCCTCAAAGCGCGCTTGCTCGAGCTCCGAAAGGCGCTCGAGGCTCGCCTCCCTTCCAACCCGACCGGGGTGCGTCTCGGCGCCGCCCCGGACTTCGGGTTGCAGCTCGGCCGCGATCTCGTCCGCGCCTACGACGACGTCCTCGCCCCCATCTTCTCCGTCGCGCGCGAGGGGGCGGTGGCCCTCGCCGCCGTCGGCGGTTATGGCCGCGGCGCCCTCGCCCTGCGCAGCGATCTCGATCTGCGCATCCTCGCGCGGAGCGCCCGCGACGCGGAGCGCGTGGCCGACGCCGTGCTCTATCCGCTCTGGGACGCGGGCCTCGCCGTCGGCCATCAGATCCTCCTCCTCGGCGACGTCGTCGATCTCGCGCGCGAGGATCTCTCCACCGCGACCTCGCTCCTCGACTGGCGCTACCTCGACGGTGATCGAGCCCTCTCCGACGAGCTCGTGTGGCGCGTGTCGGGGAGCCTGTTCTCGACGTCGGAGCTCGCCCGCTGGGGCGCGCGCCTCACCGAGGAGGTCACCCGTCGGCACGAGCGCTTCGGCGACTCCGTTTATCTGCTCGAGCCGGACGTGAAGAACGGCGCCGGCGGTCTGCGCGACCTCGACGTCTTTCGGTGGGCCGCCGCCGGCCGCTACGGCACGGGCGAGATCGACGCGCTCGTGCGGGTAGGGGCCCTCGTCCCTCGCGAGGCCCACGACATCGGGGCCGCCCAAGAGCGCCTCTGGCAAATCCGCCAGCTCCTCCACGCCCATGCCGGGCGTCGCAGCGATCGCCTCGTCTTCGAGGAGCAAGAGAGCATCGCCCCCCTCCTCGGCTACGGAGAGGGAGGGGACGCGGTGGAGCAGATGATGAGCGAGTACTACCGGGCCGCGCGCGTCGTGACCCGGGCCGCGACCATGATGATCGCGCGCGCCACCCTCGTGACCGACAAGCGCCGGCCGAAGGACGAAGATCTCGGGGACGGCTTCCGCCTCTTCGACGGGGCGCTGACCCTCTCCGACATGTCGAGGATCGAGCGGGAGCCCGCCCTCGCGCTGATGCTCGTGTCGATCGCGGTCGAGCGGGGCCGCCCCCTCTATGCCTTCGCCCGCGAGACGATCGCCCGTCACACGAGCGACGCCGCCTTCTGCGAGCGCCTCCGCGCCGACGCCTTCGCCGCGAAGCTGTTCGTGGAGCTCGTCTCGATGCGGAGGGACACTGCGCTCACCAAGGGCAGCGCCCTGCGCGAAATGCATGATCTCGGGCTCGTCCTCGCGATGGTCCCCGAGTTCGCGCCGGTCGTCGGCCGCGTCCACCACGACGTCTACCACGTGTACACCGTCGACGTGCACAGCGTGGCGGCGGTAGACCGCCTCGCGTCGCTCGCCCGCGGCGAGCTCACCGCGGAGCACCCCCTCGCGTCCCGGCTCGCCACCGAGTCGGAGCGCTACCCCGTCCTCGCGTTCGCGACGCTGCTCCACGACGTGGGCAAGGCGATCGGAGGCAAGGATCACAGCGCGCGCGGGGCGGAGATGGCGAGGCCGATCCTCGCGCGACTCGGCTTCCGTGAGGACGACATCGAGACGGTGGCGCGGCTCATCGACGAGCACCTCACGATGTACCGGCTCGCGACGCGGCGAGACGTCGACGACCCCGCCACCGTGGAAGAGATGGCGGCGGTGGTGAAGACGCGCGAGATGCTCCGCGGGCTCTTCCTGCTGACGGTGGTGGACGTGTCGACCACCAGCCCCACCTCGATGACCTCGTGGAAGGCCCACATGCTCGACGAGCTCTTCATCGCCGTCGACGAGTACCTCGCGGGGGGCGCGCAGGAGACCCGGCGCGCCGAGCGCCTTCGACATGAGATCGTCGCGTTCGCGGGCACCTACCTCGATCACGAGGCCGACCGCGACGCAGACCTCGCGTTCCTCCCGGGCTTCCTCTCCTCGATGCCGGACCGCTACCTCATGTCGAGCTCCGCGGAGGCGATCGTCGCCCACGCGTCCGCCGTCCGTCGCCACGAGGGGCTCATCTCGATTCGCGTCGTCCCCTCGAGCCACCCCGAGGCGGCCGAGCTCTGCGTCGTGGCCGAGGATCGCCCCGGCCTGCTCGCCATCATCACGGCCGCGTTCGCGGCGGCGCGCCTCGACGTCCTCGGCGCCCAGATCTACTCACGCAAGCGGGAAGGAGGGGTGCAAGCGGTCGATCTGTTCTGGGTCCAAGGGCGGATGGACGGGGTCCTCGCCGTGCAGCGCTCCTTGCCGAAGCTCACCCGCGATCTCGGGGCCCTGCTCGAGGGGACGGTCGCCCCCGCCCAGCTCGCGAGCCCGCGCACCTCTCCGCGCCGCACCGGTCCGAAGGTGAAGACGAGGGTCGCCGTCGATCACCGCGCCTCGAAAGAGCACACCGTGATCGAGGTCACGACCCTCGACCGGCCCGGCGTCCTCTTCGCCATCGCGAACGCGCTCTACGAGCTCGGCCTCACGATCGCGGTCGCCAAGATCAGCACCGAAGGCACCCGGATCGCGGACGTCTTCTACGTGACGGAGGCGTCCGGCGCGAAGGTCGAGCCGGGCCCGCGAACGACCGCGATCGAGGCGGCGCTCCACCGGGCCCTCGGCGACGATCCCGCCCAAGGCCTGGACGACAGGAGCGTCAAAGCATGAGCCTCCCCCCCGGCGCGGCTCGCGCCCGCCGGCCCTTCCCGGTGTCTTCGCCCAAACAGGGCTCAGAGGCGGGAGGGATTCATGATACCTGACCGAAGATGACGAACGAGCTCGGGTTGCAGCAGTCGCCCCGGCGTCGCCGGGCCATCGTGGGAATCGCGCTCGCCGCGGCGGCCGCGCTGAGCGCCGCTTGTGCGAGCGCGCCGCCGCCCCCCGTCGACGACGAGCCGCGCGCCGATCCGCCGAGCTCGGCCGCTCCCGCCGCCCCCCCTCCGAAGAGCAAGGAGATGGAGGAGGGGGAAGCGCTCGTGAAGGACGGGAAGTACCAGGAGGCGATCGCCCCCCTCAAGAAGGCCCTCGCCGCCGAGCCGCGGAGCGCCGCGGCCGCGTTCTACCTCGCCCTCTGCATCGAGCAGACGAATGGGGACAAGAAGGAGGCGGAGCGCCTCTACAAGCAGTCGCTCTCCCAGGATCCGAAGCTGCTCGAGGCGGCGATGAACCTCGCCGCGTTCTACCTCGGCGATCCCCCGCGGGTGGACGAGGCGATCGCGGTGCTCGACAAGTCGCTCTCCTACAACCCGGGAGACCCGGGCCTGCTCACGAACCTCGGCCTCGCCTACGCGAAGAAGAAGGACTTCGAGCGCGCCTACAAGGCCTACAAGATGGCCCTCGAGAAGAGCGACACCACCGATCTCCGCCTCGCCGTGGGCACGCTCCTCTTCGAGAACAAGCGCGCGGAGGAGGCTGTCCCCCACCTCCTCAAGGTCGCGGCCGCGAAGAACGACGACGCCGCGACGCTCGCGACCGTCGGCCGCATGCTCGGGCCGGGGAAGGCGTTCACCGACTGCGTGCGAATCTTCGATCGCGCCATCGCCCTCAAGTCCGACGAGGCGGAGCTCTACGTGCGACGCGGGGTCTGCAAGCACGAGCTCAAGAACGAGGCGGACGCGGCGAAAGATTTCGAGGCCGCGATGAAGGTGGACGGGAAGTACCAGCCGGCCCACTACTACGCGGGCCTCTCGTACCTCGCTCAGGGCAAGAAGGGCCTCGCCAAAGACGCGTTGAAGCGCGCCTACAACCTCGGCAAAGACACGCCGATCGGCAAGCTCGCGAAGCAGAAGGTCGACACGATCCGGTAGCGGCTCACGCCCCGAGGATCGCGAGGATGCGGTCGAGCTCGTCGAGCGATCCGTAGTGGACCGCGAGCTCTCCGCTCCCCTCTCGGTCGCGGACCTCGACGCGCGTGCCGAGGCGGCGCGCGAGCCGGACCTCGAGGTCCTTCACCGCCGCGCTCTTCTTCTGCTTCTCCTTCGCGTCCGCTCCCTTCGCGTCCGGCGAGGCCTTCTTGCGCGAGAGGCGCACGAGCTCCTCGACCTTGCGAACCGGCAAGCGGCCTCGGACCGTCTTGTCGGCGAGATCGACGAGCGTCGCGTCGTCGGGCGCCCCGAGGAGCGCGCGCGCGTGGCCCTCCGAGAGCTCACGCGAGATCACGAGGGATCGCACCGTGCTCGGGAGCTTCAGCAGCCGCAGCGAGTTGGTGATCGTCGGGCGCTCCTTGCCCATCCGCTCCGCGAGGGAGTCGTGGGTGTACTCGTGCTCGCGCAGGAGGCGGTCGTAGGCCTCCGCCACCTCGATCGGGTTCAGGTCGGCGCGCTGGAGGTTCTCGACGAGGGCGAGCTCGAAGGCGGCCTTCGGGCTCACGTCCTTCACGACGACGAGGACCTCCTTCAAGCCCGCGCGCTGGGCCGCTCGCCACCGGCGCTCGCCCGCGATGAGCTCGAACTCGTCCTTGTGGGCCTCGCCGGAGGGCGAGGGGACGCGGCGCACTACGATCGGCTCGATGATCCCGTGCTCGCGGATCGACGCCTCGAGCTCGGCGAGCTCCGTCTCGTCGAAGTGCTGCCGCGGCTGCCCCGGCTGAGGCTTGATCCGCTCGACCGGGCACGAGAAGACGCTCTTGTCGCCGTAGCTCGAGCCCTTGGGAGCGCCGTGATCGATGGCGGATGAGGGGACCGGCAAGAGGGCGTCGAGCCCGCGACCGAGGGCGCGTTTCTTTTCCATGATCAGGCCCGAGCCTTCGCCTCGCGCGGACGCGACGCCTCCGTCGCGTCCGCCGTCCCGTGCCCTTCGAGGAGCTCGCGCGCGAGGCCGAGGTACGCCTGCGCTCCGCGGGACTGCGCGTCGTAGAGGAGCGCCGGCATCCCGTGCGAAGGCGCCTCCGAGAGCCGCACGTTGCGGGGCACCACCGTCTGGAAGACGCGGAAGTGTCCGCGCACTTGCTCCGCGACCTCGTGGGTCAGGGAGTTGCGACCGTCGTACATCGTCAGGACGATCCCCTCGACGGCGAGGCCGGGGTTGTAGGCGGCCTTGATGCGATCGATCGTCGCCATCAAGTGGGTGAGGCCCTCGAGGGCGTAGTACTCGCACTGGAGCGGGACGATCACGCGGTCCGCCGCCGAGAGCGCGTTCACCGTGAGGAGCCCGAGCGAGGGCGGGCAGTCGAGGAGGACGAAGTCGTAGCTGCGCTTCGTCGCCGCGATCGCGTGCTTGAGCCGCGTCGCGCGGTCGTTGGCGTCGACGAGCTCGAGCTCCGCCGCGACCAAATCCTGGGTGGCGGGGACGACGGACAGCCGGGCGACCTTCGTCGGATGGGTCGCCTCGTCGAGCGAGGCCTGCCCGAGCAGGACGTCGTAGACCGAGCGCTCCACGGACCGCCGATCGACCCCGACCCCGCTCGTCGCGTTGCCTTGCGGATCGCAGTCCACGAGCAGGACGGACTTCTCCGCAGCCGCCAAGCTCGCCGCGAGGTTCACGCTCGTGGTCGTCTTGCCGACCCCACCTTTTTGATTCGCGACGACGATGACGATGGGGGGCACGTGCAGGCTCTCGAATGCGCCCGCAGCCCTACACGACATGCGCCAGGCCGTCGACCGTGTTGGCGACGGAGCCTGTCGCGCTTCACGAAGTGCGACCAGGTCGCTGCATGAATTTGGCCCCATCTCAAGAGCCATCTACATTCACCGACATGTCGGCCGATGTAGGTGCAACAGCGACGAGGCGACGGTGCCTCGTGCTCCTTCGCCGCGAAGGTCTCGTTCGCTCCTCCGAGGGTGCGCTCCGGCGCCGCCTCGCGAGCGCGCTCGAGGCCGACCTCAGCGCCTCCGTCGATCGCATCGTCGCGGGGACCTTCCGGTCCTTCGTCGCGGCGACCTCGGCGGCGGTGTTGCCGCTCGATCGCCACGCCTCGCGCTGACGTCTCTTCCGTCTCGCTCTTTCTTCTCACGCTCCGAATCGCATCGCCGCACGAGCGCTCGCCACGCTCGCAGGGCCCAAGCTCGTCCTCGTCACGAGGGAGGATTCATGTCGCTTCCCAAAGCCTTCCGGAACTTCGCCGAATTCGAACGCGAGGTCCTGCGCAACGAGCGCAGGATTGGTCTCTCCCTCGAGGAGATGGTCGAAGACAACGCCTTCGACGCGGAGCTCGACTTCGAGGAAGACCCGTTCGCCGAGATGGCGGACGACCGCGGCAAGTACTGATCCCACCGGGCGTCTTCGCTCCGGCGCGTAATCTCCCACTTCGCTTCTGCGCGGTCGCTCTCGCAGCTCGAGAGAGCTCGCGACCCGCTCCCCCTCACGCTTGCTTGATCCTTCCCGGGGCCGACCTCGCGGCAAACGCCTCTGTCGCGAGGTCTCTTTTTATTTCGCGTCCGCGCATGGGCGCGGACCGGGCGACACTTCTCTGGATATTTTTGCTTCGCAAGAATCCCAGGAAGCTTCGTCGCCTGACCTGAGGGGGGGGCTGCGCTCCCCCGGCTTCGCCTCCCCCCGGCAGGCTCAAACGGGGACAGAAGCTGCGCCCCACGGGGGGGCACGTCGCTTCGCTCGTGGGGCCCGGGGGGGTCGTGCGGAAGGGGGGCCACGTCGCTTCGCGCGTGCGGAACGGGTGGGGGGCGCTGCGCTTCGCTCGCGCGGAACGGGGGGGGCGCTGCGCTTCGCTCGCGCGGGGGTGCTATTGTTTTTGTAGCGACTGTGGGGGGGCCCCCCGCTCGCTCGCGACCCTCCCTTGCGTGTCGCTTCGCTCCACGCGGGTGGGGTGGGGGCGGTCTTGTGAAGTTGGGGTTGCGCTCGAAAGGCCGTGCGTCTATCGGAGGCAGTCCTGCCATGCAAGTCTCCGTCGAGAAGCTTTCGCCCGTCGTCGTTGAGTTCTCCGTCGAAATCCCTGTCGAGAAGGTGAAGACGGAGGTCGACAAGGCCGTCGCCGCCGTGACGAAGAACGCGCGCGTGCGCGGCTACCGTCCGGGCAAGGCGCCCCGGCAGATCGTGATGCACCTCTACGGGCCGCGCATCCACGCCGACGTGGCGCAGCGCCTCGTGGACGAGACGCTGGATCGCGCCATCGCCGAGAAGTCGGTGCAGCCGCTCTCCAAGCCCGCGATCGCCCCCGCCGAGCTGTCCGTCGATCAGCCGTTCTCTTACAAGGCCCGCTTCGAGGTCCGCCCCGAGGTCTCGGAGGTGAAGTTCGAAGGGCTGCCCGTCACCCGGAAGAAGATCACCATCGAGGACGCGGCGGTCGATGCGGAGATCGAGAAGCTCCGGCGCGAGCACTCGACGCTGCAGGCCCCCGATCCGGAGCGCCCCGCCAAGGATGGGGACTCGGTCACGGTCGCGTTCACCCTCGAGGTCGACGGCAAAGTGTTCCCTCCCGGCGAGCAGTCGCTGACGACGGAGCTCGGCGCCGGCGAGACGATGAAGGACATCGAGAACGCCATCATCGGCGCGAGCGTGGGCGCGGAGCCCTCGGTCGAGATCACCTTCCCCCAGAACCACCCCTCGCCCGACCTCAAGGGCAAGAAGGGGACGTTCAAGCTCCGAATCAAGGAGATCAAGGAGCGCATCCTCCCCGCCGTCGACGACGAGCTGGCGAAGGACTGCGGCGAGTTCGAGAACCTCGAGGCGCTCAAGAAGAGCATCGTCGAGCGGCTCGAGAAGGCCGCGAAGCAGAAGCAGTCGGAGCAGACGGCGGAGCAGCTCGTGATCGAGCTCTGCAAGGCGAACGCGATCCCGGTGCCCCCTTCGCTCGTCGAGCAGCAGGCAGCGGCCACGGAGCGCGAGCTCATCCAGTCCGCCCGCCGCGCCGGCCAGCGCCTCGACCCGACCCCGGACCTGCGGGCCCGGGTGCGGGCGGACGCGGAGGTCAAGGTCCGCGCCGGTCTGCTCATGGCCGAGATCGCCAAGGTCAAAGAGATCAAGGTCGAGGCCGCCGACATCGAGAAGGGCTACCAGGAGCTCGCCGAGCAGACGGGCAAGAACGTGGCGAAGGTCAAGGCCGACTACCGCGACCCGAAGAAGCGCGAGATGCTCATCGCCATGATCCTGGAGGACAAGATCCTCGATCTGCTCGAGAGCTCCGCCAGCGTCACCGAGACCGACGCGTGATCCGATCGAGGCGTTCGACGGCGACGACGAGGCGCGCTATACGTTCCGCCTCAGATCGAGGGTGAGGATGCGACGAATCGAAAACCGCACGCAGGCGATCCAGTTTCTCGAAGCCAACGAGGGCTCCGTCTCCGCGATGATGAGCGCGGAGCGAGAGCGCGGCTACATCATCCCGAGCGTCACCGAGGTCACGCACCGGGGCGAGCGCGAGTGGCACATCTTCAGCCGCTTGCTGAAGGACCGCATCGTGTTCCTCGGAACGGAGATCGATGACTTCGTGTGCAACGCCGTCATCGCTCAGCTCCTGTTCCTCGACAGCGAAGATCCGGACAAGGACGTCCAGCTCTACGTGAACAGCCCGGGCGGCGTCGTGACGAGCGGCATCGGCATCTACGACACGATGCAGTTCGTCCACTGTGCCGTCTCGACGATCTGCATCGGGCAGGCGGCGTCGATGGGCGCCGTGCTCCTCGCCGCCGGTCACAAGAAGCTCCGGTTCGCGCTGCCCAACGCGCGGATCATGGTCCACCAGCCGCTCGGCGGCGCGCGCGGCCAGGCTACCGACATCGAGATCCAGGCGCGCGAGATCAAGCGCCTCAAGGACCTCATCGTGGAGATCCTCGTGGACGCGACGGGCAAGGACCGCGATCAGATCTCCAAGGACATCGATCGCGACTTCTACCTCACCGCGCAGGAGGCAAAGGACTACGGCCTCATCGACGAGGTCATCCCGCGCCGCGGCAAGGTCTCCGACAAGGCGTCCGAAAAGGGCGACAAGGCAGAGAAGTCCGACAAGGACAAGCGCTGACCCGAGCCGAACGCCGGGCCGTTTTCAACAGGCGGCCCTTTGGCGCGGCACGCTTCGTGACGAAGGATGGGTGAGTGTCGCCCTCGCGGGCGGCCAGCACATTGGAACGACTTTTTGCGCGCGGTTTTCGTGCGAGCTCGACGCGGGAACGGGCCTGCTCTTTCGGCAGGGGCCGCGGTCTTGCCGACCTTGGCCACGGGGTCTAGACTCCCCCCGTCGAGCTCTCGCTGATCTGCGAAGACTGACTTTCGAGGAGCGTCGTGGAGCGTAGGCGGGACGATCACGGTAGCGGAAACCTGAGCTGCTCTTTCTGCGGAAAATCCCAGAAGGAGGTGAAGAAGCTCATCGCCGGGCCGACGGTGTACATCTGCGACGAGTGCATCGGCCTGTGCAACGACATCATCGCCGAGGAGGTCGAGAAGGAAGAGCCGTCGACCGGCTCCGCCCCCATCCCGAAGCCCTCGGAGATCAAGACCATCCTCGACGAGTACGTGGTCGGACAGGAGCGCGCGAAGAAGATCCTCGCGGTGGCCGTCCACAACCACTACAAGCGCATCGATTCGAAGGTCTCCGCCAACGACGTCGAGCTGCAGAAGTCGAACATCCTCCTGCTCGGGCCGACGGGCAGCGGCAAGACGCTCCTCGCCCAGACGCTGGCGAAGATCATCAACGTCCCGTTCGCGATCGCGGACGCGACGACGCTGACGGAGGCCGGCTACGTCGGCGAGGACGTCGAGAACATCATCGTCCAGCTCCTCCAGAACGCCGACCACGACGTCGAGCGCGCCCAGCGCGGCATCGTCTACATCGACGAGATCGACAAGATCAGCCGCAAGAGCGACAACCCCAGCATCACCCGCGACGTCTCGGGCGAGGGGGTCCAGCAGGCGCTCCTCAAGATCATCGAAGGGACGATCGCGAACGTCCCACCGAAGGGCGGCCGCAAGCACCCCCAGCAGGATTTCCTGCAGGTCGACACGACGAACATCCTCTTCATCTGCGGCGGCGCTTTCGTCGGCCTCGATCAGATCATCCAGCGCCGCATCGGGCAGAGCGCGATCGGGTTCGGCTCGCAGGTCCGCTCGAAGAAGGACATGAAGCTCGGTGAGCTGCTCGGCCAGGTCCAGCCCGAGGATTTGCTCAAGTTCGGTCTCATCCCGGAGTTCATCGGCCGCTTGCCGATCGTGGCGACGCTCCACGAGCTCAACGAGGACGCCCTCATCGACATCCTGACGAAGCCGAAGAACAGCCTGGTGAAGCAGTACCAGAAGCTCTTCGAGATGGACCAGGTGAAGCTGAAGTTCACGCGGGGCGCCCTCGTCGCCGTCGCGCGGCAAGCCCTCGAGCGCCACAGCGGCGCGCGAGGCCTCCGCGCCATCCTCGAGAACGCGATGCTCGACATCATGTACGACGTGCCCTCGCGCACCGGCGTGAAAGAGGTCGTCGTCAACGAAGAGGTCATCATGCGCGGCGAGGCGCCGATCATCGTCTACAGCAAAGAGAAAGAGGCCGAGCTCGCCTGAGCGAGCGGCTCTCTTCGAGGCGCATGTTCTTCAAAAACGATCGCGGCCGGGGTGGCTTGGAACGCAGCATCCCGCTGGTTCCGTTGCGGGACATCATCATTTTCCCGCACATGGTCACGCAGCTCTTCGTTGGCCGTGAGAAGTCGATCGCCGCCCTCGACGAGGCGATGGCGAAAGAGAAGAGCAAAGAGATCTTCCTCGCCGCCCAGAAGCACGCGAAGACGAACGAGCCGGCGCCGGATGACATCTTCACCGTCGGGGCGGTCGGCATCATCATGCAGCTGCTCCGTCTCCCGGACGGAACGGTGCGCGTCACGGTCGAGGGTCGGAGGCGCGCTCGCATCAAGCGCTACCTCCAGACGGAGCCGTTCTTCGCCGTCGACTGGGACGACATCCCGGAGGTCGCGCACGACGGCGTGGAGATCGAGGCGCTGATGCGCAGCGTGAGCTCCACGTTCGAGATGTACGCGAAGCTCAACAAGAAGATCGCGCAGGAGATCATCGTCAGCGTCCAGACGATCGACGACCCGGCGCGCCTCGCCGACACCGTCATCGCGAACCTGCCCGCGATCAAGCTCGCCGACCGTCAGGGCCTCCTCGAGATGCCCGACTCGAAGCTCCGTCTCGAGCGCCTCATCGAGCTGATGCAGGCCGAGGTCGAGATCCTTCAGGTCGAGAAGAAGATCCGCTCCCGCGTCAAGAAGCAGATGGAGAAGACGCAGAAGGAGTACTACCTCAACGAGCAAATGCAGGCCATCCAGAAGGAGCTGGGTGGCGGCGAGCGCGACGAGTTCAAGAACGAGATCCAGGAAGTCGAGGCCACGCTCAAGAACAAGCGGATGAGCGAGGAGGCCGTCAACAAGGTCAAGAAAGAGCTGAAGAAGCTCAAGATGATGCACCCGACGAGCGCGGAAGCGACCGTCGTGCGCAACTACATCGACTGGATCCTCGAGCTGCCCTGGTACGACAAGAGCGAAGAGCGCTTCAACCTCAAGGAGGCGGAGGAGATCCTCGAGGAGGATCACTACGGCCTCAAGAAGATCAAAGAGCGCATCCTCGAGTACCTCGCGGTGCAGGCCCTCACGAAGAAGCTCAAGGGCCCGGTGCTCTGCTTCGTCGGCCCGCCCGGCGTCGGTAAGACGAGCCTCGGCAAGAGCATCGCCCGCGCGACGGGTCGCAAGTTCGTTCGCCTCGCCCTCGGCGGCGTGCGCGACGAGGCGGAGATCCGCGGCCATCGCCGCACGTACATCGGCGCGCTGCCGGGCAAGATCATCCAGAGCCTGAAGAAGGTCGGCACCGGGAACCCGGTCTTCCTGCTCGACGAGGTCGACAAGATGTCGAGCGACTTCCGCGGGGATCCCGCGGCGGCGCTGCTCGAGGTCCTCGACCCGGAGCAGAACCACGCCTTCAGCGATCACTACCTCGATCTCGACTACGACCTCTCGGACGTGATGTTCATCACGACCGCGAACTCGCTCTCCGGCATCCCGGTCCCCCTCCAGGACCGCATGGAGATCATCCAGCTGCCGGGCTACACGGAGTGGGAGAAGGTCGCGATCGCCGAGCACCATTTGATCCCGAAGACCAAGGGCGAAAACGGCGTCGCCGACGTCGACGTCGAGATCAACGAAGCGACCATCCGCGCGATCATCACGCAGTACACCAAAGAGGCGGGCGTGCGCAGCCTCGAGCGCGAGATCTCGACGGTGTTCCGCAAGGTCGCGCGCGAGGTCGTCGCGGCGGGCAAGGGCGGCGAGCCGCAGACGTTCAAGGTCACGCCGCGCAACCTGGCGCGCTACCTCGGGCCGCACAAGTTCCGCGCGGGCAAGGTCGAGGAGCACGACGCGATCGGCATGGTCAACGGGCTCGCCGTGACGATGCACGGCGGCGACATCTTGCCGTCGGAAGTCATGATCGTCCCGGGCCGCGGCAAGCTCGTGCTGACGGGCAAGCTCGGCGACGTCATGCAGGAGTCGGCACAAGCCGCGCTGAGCTACGTGCGCTCACGCGCGCAGTGGCTCGGGCTCGATCGCGAGTTCTATACGAAGATCGACATCCACGTGCACTTCCCCGAGGGCGCGATCCCGAAGGACGGTCCGTCGGCGGGCGTGACGATGGCGACGGCGCTCGTGTCGGCGCTGCTGCGCTTGCCGGTGCGGCGCGACGTCGCGATGACGGGCGAGATCACGCTGCGCGGACGCGTGCTGCCGATCGGCGGGCTCAAAGACAAAGTGCTCGCGGCGCACCGCGCCGGGATCTCGACGGTGGTGATGCCGAAAGAGAACCGCAAAGACCTGCAGGACATTCCCGCGAAGGTCCTAAAGACCGTGAAGATCGTCGCGGTCGATCACATGGATGAGGTCCTCAAGGTCGCGCTCAAGCTCGAGCCGCAAGGCCCGTCGACCGCCGTCGACTGGCGCGACCAAGAAGGCGCGCCCCCTGTCGCCGCGCCTGTCGAAACCCACTGATTCCACCAACACACGCAAGCTGAACCGAGACGATTCGCGCGAGCGTTCGATGGGGATGCTCCCGTCGCTGCGGCATTGTATTCCTAACCTGAGTTGTGGCCGATCCACCGCGCGCCTACATTGGCTGCAACTGGATGGCCACGAAGAACCGAACGACTCCGCGTCGCATCCCGAGCCGCTCCGACGGCAAGATCACCTTCGAGATCCTGGTGGAAGCGGCGGCCCGCATCCTCGAGAAGCACGGCGCCGCGAAGCTCAACACCAACGAGATCGCGCGCGTCGCAGGCACCTCGGTAGGGACCGTCTATCGCTACTTTCCGAACAAGCACGCGATCACCGCAGCGTTGATCGAGCACACGCAGCGTGAGCTGCTCGAGGCGTTCTCTCGGGCGCTCGTCGCCCCGGCGCACAATCTCTACGAGACGGTTCGCAACGTGTGCTTGGCGCTCGTCGAGGTGTATCAGCGCAAGCGACTAGTCCATCGTTACCTCTTCGAGTCCATCGGCGCGCTCGGTCTGTCCGACGTCTACGCGTCGCGGATGCTGAAGTACGCCGAGCACCTCGCGCCCTTTTTCCGCGCGCACCCGGATTTTCGCGTCGACGATGCGATGCGCGCTGCCGAGCTCATCGTCTTCACCGCGGAGGGCTTCGCCTACAACATCGCGCATCGCGCGGGTGCGATCAGCGACACGCTCGCCGATGATCTCGCGCGCATGTACGCGGGCTATCTGACCGACTCATACAGGAGCCGTCGTCCCGATGGGAACTAACCTACTCGAATCGATCCGCGCCGCTGCGGCGGACCGCTGCGCCGGCCGTGATGCGCAGAAGCAATGGCTGCTCGAACGGTATGGCGCAGGCGAACATCGGCTGACGCTGATCCTCGGTCCGGGGGGGATAGGCAAGACGACGTT
>JBGAID010000006.1:0-171419 GCA_044225865.1 Polyangiaceae bacterium
CGCCGTAGACGGTCTTTTGGAGCAGCGTCTCTCCGCCGGCTCCGACTTTGTGAAAGAGCTCGGTGGGGCGGCGCAGAACGTCGAACGCGAGGCGGAAGGTTTGGCTGCGGTCGTCCCAGCGGCGGATGAGGGCTCCGGCGGCGTCGTGGAAATTCCAGCGGGAGCCTTTGTCGATGTTGGTCTCTTTGAGCAGGTTGCCGGCGACGGAGTAGATATTGGTTTGGCAGACACGCCCGAGGGGGTCGGTTACGGCGAGGACCTGCGACTCGATGTCGAGCTTGCTGCGGGTCTCGATGAATTCGTCGGCGGCTCCGACCTTGTTGTGGGCGACGACGAGGAATGCGCGGCCGAGGGGGTCGAAGTGGGTTTTGGTTGCGGTGGCGGCGTGGAGCTCGGTGAGGGAGCGGGCTCGTTGCTCCTCTGCGGAGGGCGTGGGCGTGGCGCTGGGGAGGCGGGCGGCGCGCCAGGCGTTGCCTGGCTCGCTGACGGTGTCGTTGGGGTCGTAGGAGGTTTCGAGCCAGGGGGTGCGGTCGATGCGCGAGTAAGTGCCGTTGGGGAGGTCGGTGCGTTCGATGCGGCCGAGGGCGTCGTAGGTGATGACGCTTGTGACGCCGGTCGCGACGATGGTGTCTTCGTCTTCGGGTAAGCCCACCCGCTCCTCGCTTCGCTCGTCGAGCCCGCCGAGTAGAGGCCCCGGTTTCCCGGGGCCCCTCTCACAGAACCGGACTTGTGGGCCTCACATCCGGCTCTTCGGTTGGAATGGTGGAGTGAGAGCATTGCTCTTTCTGCGCCTTGGGCGACGGTAGGTCGAGGGGTAGCCATTCTTCGGCTCTTTCGATTGCCGTGCGTATTTCCTCGACCCTGATCGCGGGGTTCGCGTTCGGTGTCTCACCTTGCTATTCCAAGGCAGGACAGCCGCCACGAATGTGCAGGAGAAGAAAGGCGAAGACGCCGAGCTTCCCAGCCATTCGGGACAGCCACCCACCATATCGCTCACGGAGTTGTCTCCGGCGAGGGAATTCCGCGTTGCAGACGTTGCGCGCAAAGGGTGTCGAGCGATAGGAGCCCCCAGCGCTCGAAGACCTCATTGCGCAGGCCTGCCTTAACGGCTCTGTCATTGGACCGGACCCATGAGCCCGAGCCCTGCCCTACACTTCGAGTCAGCGAGGGATCGGCTCCCAATCGAATGAGATTGGCCCGGATGGTCCTTGTCGTCTTCCAGTGCTGGAGCACGATTGCGCGAAGGCGACGACGGATATGACCGTCTGCGTATCGTGCCGTGCCGCCGGACCAGAAGGCGACGCCGAAGTATTCGGCCCACCCGCGGAGGAACAGATTGATGCGTCCAATGCACGCGCGAAGTGACTGTCCCCAAGTCCTTGGCGTCAGCCTCTTGATTCGTTCTCGCAGGCGGGTCTTCGTGCGGTCCGACAGGTCCAGCTCGACCCGTTGCTTCTTGACATTCGGCCGGATAGTGAACCCAAGAATATGCCTGCCCCGAGGCCTCGACACAGCGCTCTTCTGCCGGTTGACGACCAGCCGCATACGCTGCTCGAGAAACCTCGACACGCTCTCGAACACCCGCTGTCCCGCGCTCTCGCTACGGATGTAGATACTCAAGTCATCTGCATACCGTACGAAGCGGTGGCCGCGTCGCTCGAGCTCGTGGTCGAGCTCGTCCAAGACGATGTTGCTCAAGAGGGGCGATAGTGGCCCGCCTTGCGGTGTACCTTCCTCGGTCTGCATAACGACTCCGTCGGGCATTACCACTTTGGCGCGCAACATGCGCCCAATGACTCGGAGAATGCGTCCGTCGCGGATCCTCAAGCGTAGTCTCGCGAGAAGGCGTTGATGCGGCACTCGATCGAAGAACTTCTCCAGGTCGATGTCGACCATCCAATACCGCCCTTGCGCGACATACTTTTTTGCCTGAGCGATCGCCGTGTGGCAGCTACGGCCGGGGCGAAACCCATGGCTACTCGGGTGGAATGTCGGCTCGTATACAGGCGCGAGTTTCTGAAGCAGCGCCTGTTGCACCCACCGATCGACCACGTTCGGGATACCAAGGCCGCGTTGACCGCCGCCTGCTTTCGGGAACCAAACTCGCCGGATGATGCCCGGCCGATAGGAGCCGTCGACAAGCGTGCGCTGGAGACGCCGCAGGACACCAGGTAGCTCGCGCCGAACATCGTCAGTCGTTCGGCCGTCGGGCCCCGGTGCCCCGCGATTGTCTGCCACGCGGGCGAACGCATCGAGCAGGTTCATCTCATCGACGACCTGCTCCATCGTGACTTCGTTTACTTCCTTCGTGGGTGCATCCGCTGCGGATGTGCCGACCGACTTCGGCCGTTCGGCTGTCTCGGCCGGCAGCTCCGCCACGTGCCCCCTATCGATATCCGTGGCCGCTTTTCCTCCTCGTGTTGCCACGATTGGGACTCGGTTTCCCGAGCCTTCCGGTACAGTGCAGCCATCCGACTTCTCTCGTCCCATCACTGCCTCGTCCTTTCGTTCTTGGCAGCTACCGGCTTTCGCCGGAGGCCGAGAGATCTCCCTGGGTAAGACGCTGAAACTTCCGACCAACGCCGTCTCCTGTACACGGTTGAGCTACTCGTACCGGATGGGCTTCGCCTTAGGGAGCAGGCTTGCCCAAACTCTTCCGCGCCTCTTCGGAGCTTCAATTGTGTTCGGTTTGGTCGTTCTCCTAGGACTTCCACTCGGCTCCCCTCGCGGGGACACCCTTGTCTTCGGATTTAGGTTTTCCGGCACTTCCTCCTCGGGGGACTCTCACCCCCAGTTTCAGCATCATGCCAGGCGCGGTCCCAACAATGTGCTCGAAACCCGCAAAGCCGGGTTTCTGCGCGCATTGGGGAGGGCTGGGATCGTGGCGGTCGGGCGCCTGGAGACAAGACCAAGACCACGGCTGCCTACTGGCGACGTGGTCCTCGCGAGAGTGGCGTCACTGTCCAATTGGGTCGCCTGGCACGGACGCAGGGGCAGGCGGTGATTCCATCGACTGCTCGCCCGGCATTGGGGCCGAGCCGCGCCCGATGGCGCACGCTGCCCGCCGGGCTCTTGCCTCAGCCCCGAATGGGCTCTGCGGCTGCGCCGCGAAGCGAGCCGAGAGCTCGAGAGCCCGTCATGCATCCTGCGCCTGGATGGGCGAGGCTCGGCCCCAATGCCGGGCTCGGGAGGTCTCTATGGAACGCACACCATCCAATCCGCGCGCGCTCGTCCTGGCTGGGCGCGCCTGCCGCATGCGCAGGCTGCCCACGTCCTCGGAGGCGGTGCTCTGGGAGCGGCTGCGGGGCTCGCGGCTGGGGGTGGGGTTTCGCCGTCAATTCGTCGTCGGCGAATGGATTGTAGACTTTGCGGCACCGGCAGCGCGGCTGGTCGTCGAAGTGGATGGCGGCTATCACGCCGCGCGGCAGCGCGCCGATAGCCGGCGGGACAGGCAGCTCGGGGCACTCGGCTGGCGGGTCGTACGCGTGCCGGCCGAGCTCGTCATGGGCGACCTGCAGGCGGCCCTCGCGCTGGTGTGCGCGGCGCTCTGACGCGCCGAGAAGATGTGCCGCGAGGGCTCGGTCGAGCCCTCGCGCAGGGTTGTCAAAGTGCGAGCCGCGCTTCGCGCCGGACAGACCAGAACAATACCATGGTGACGCCCTGCAGCGGCCGGAATTCGAGCGCTTGACCTGGATTCCGGGTGTGCCCCCCGGCGAATACCTCCGGCACCTCGACCCCCTGGCCGCCCTATTGTGCGCCTCCGTCCAAGCCCTTCACGTGGTGGATCGCCGTCATCGTCGATCATTTCTCCCGCCGCGCCGTCGGCTTCGCTGTCTTCCCGTCGCAGCCTTCGGCGAAGGCCATGACTCGGGTCCTCGATCGTGCGATTGCTCGCGTCGGGGACGCACCGAAATACACTGTCACCGGCCAGGGGGTGCAATTCCGGGAGGTCTTCTAGCGCTGGTGCCGGCGACGGGGCATCGCCCCTCGATTCGGGGCGGTGGGCAAGCGCGGCAGCATCGCGGTGACCGAGCGCTTCATCCTGTCCTGAAGACCGAGCTGCGCAGGAGGATCCTCGTGCCCTTCGATGGGCTCGAGCTGCGGAATGCGATTGCGCGATACCTCGATTGGTACAACGAGTATCGGCCGCATCGCTCCCTCGGCGGAGCGACACCGCTCGAGGTCTACCGTGGGGCGCAACCGGCCAATGAGAGACGGCGGATCGAGCCTCGCTCTCGCTACCCGGCCGAGGGCGTCTGCGCGAAGCCGCAGAGCGCGTCCAGGGCTGGCAAGCGCCCCCGGAAGCTGGAGCTGGCCGTGAGCGGGCTTCATGGTGCTCCTGCCAGCTTGCTTCCGATTCTCACGTTGCGCGACGCTGCCTGAGCCGGAGCTATGGCGAGCCGCTGCTTGAAGGGACTGGTTTGTCTCGGGCCCGTCAATGGGCGCGACAGGGCGCGTCGACCCGCCCGCGCACTGCTCAGGCGGGCGAACGTGACTGTCGGGGTGGCGGGTCTGACTCTGCATGTCTCCAGCAGGAAACACCATGAAACCAGGCCGTAAAGATCGCTGGTGCCCCACAGGCGAACGTGACTGTCGGGGTGCCGGGTTGCCTTTGCATGTGTCCAGTGGGAAACGCTACGAAATCCGGCCCTAAAGATCGCTGGTGCCCCACACCTACTGAATGCGCTCACGAAGAGCACACAAAAGAATCGATGTGTCACTTGGCTCCATACCAGCGTCCACTTTCTTCAGCCAGCGGTCGTACGCCTCGCGCATCACCTCAAGTCCGACGTCCGTCAGGTCGCTGGCCTTGATCGCGAAGTCATCGTCCAACTCCGCGTCCGGCGATGGGAGCTCGCGTTGGAGCAGCTTGTTCTCTTGCAGAAACTGCAAGAGAACGCGAAACCGCTTGAGCACCCGTTCACGGGACTCGGCATCGCCCGGAGCTCGCGTGTGCCAGCCCACCTTCGTAATCGTAAAGTCCTTCATCACGGAAACCTCATCAATCGGGTTAGCACTTTGCTCACATCGAGTAGAGCGCCAGTTTTGCGATCACGAATGTATGCGCCGCCCGCTTCGCGAATACGGGCCTCTTTGTCCAGCTGCGCGCCCTTTTCAGCCCTTTCGCTCGTCACTTCAATGAGGTCGGTGACCTCACCGCTCTCGATCACGGCAACGTCGATTCGCCTCCCCTTTCCGGTGAGCGGATCCTTCGCCGCCTTTCCAGATGCATCTCTTAGTCTTACCTCCGGCTGAATCTGCGCGTCGGGGTAGTCAGCGGCGAGGAGGATCCTCGTGCCATTCGATGGGACCGAGCTGCGGCGCTCGATTGCGCGGTACTTCGACTGGTACAACGAGTATCGGCCGCATCGCTCCCTCAGCGGAGCGACACCGCTCGAGGTATGCCGCGGGGCGCAACCGGCCAACGAAAGCCGGCGCGTCGAGCCTCGCTCCAGCTACCCGGCCAACGGCATCTGCGCGAACCCACAGAGCTTGGCCAGGGCCGGCAAGCGCCCTCCGAGCCGCGAGCTGGTGGTGAGCGGGCTTCATGGCGCTCCTGCCAGCTTCCTTCCGCTTATCACGTTGCGCGACGCTGCCTGAGGCGGAGATGCGGGGAGCCGCTGCTTGAAGGGACTGGTTTGTCTCGGGCCAACCAACGGGCGCGACAGGGCCCGTCGACCTGCCCGGGCACTGCCCGGGCGGGCGAACGTGACTGTGGGGGTGGCGGGTCTGACTCTGCATGTGTCCAGTGGGACACGCATTAAGAGCCGGCCGTAAAGATCGCTGGTGCCCCACACCGGGCACTGCCCGGGCGGGCGAACGTGGCTGTCGGGGTGGCGGGTTGGCTCTGCATGTGGCCAGTGGGAAACGCCATGAAATCCGGCCGTAAAGATCGCTGGTGCCCCACATCGGCCCAACCCTCCGTTCGTACGCGGCGCTCCGACCGAGCTGCGTAAGCAGCGAGGGAGCGTCTGCGCCGTCCCGGCGCAACGCGGGGTTGGGCCGCGCCGTGTCAGCCGACCCGAGCCTCAACCTCGCTTCTGTCGAGTTGCGTCGGGAATGTTGAGTCGAGCAGGGAGAGTGCACGAGATGAAACGGTCAACTGGACTCCTTGCCCGGCATCGAACATGAAAAAGTCGTCAACAAACGGCCTTCCGCTCACGATCAGGCGGCGAAACTCAGGAAGCTCCCTGCCCCCGTGGAGCTCCTCGAATTCGGGGCTGGTCTCAACTTCATCAATAACGGACAGCGCAATCCCCGTGAGTCCTGCGCCTAGGAGTTGTTCGCCGAGATGCGCCGTGACGAGGATAGCCGGAAAGCTCTCCACGATCTGGTCACCCAGCCACCCTTCAAAGACGTAATGAAGATACCGGATTCGTGGCGGATGCACGTCCCGTTCAAGGACCGTGCGATCTCCGAAGCCACCCGGAACCTCTGGTGCAAGCGCGAAGAACTTCATGGTTTGTCCTTTACCGGCGGATTGAAGTGCTGTCCGTACTTCTTGTCGAGCTCAGCCCTGTAGGCGTCGAGCTCGGCTCGCGTGGCATTGGGGTGCGTTCGGTAGAATTGGTTCCAGTCTTTACGCATTTTGCTCAGATGAATATCTGCGTTAACATCTTTCGGGATCCCCCGAAGATTGGGTAGGCCGTGAAGCTCCTCTTCGCTCACGAGCCCTGGGTAGAGCTTCTTCGCGGCTTGCTGTTCGATGGCATGGTGAACCACAACCTTCCCTTCCAGCTCCGGATGGGCCGCGAAGAACGTCCTTCGATAGACGGTTGTGCCGCCTGCGCCCACGAAGGGCCACACCAGTGATACCGCGATTGACTTAGTCGCAGGGCCAATCCTGGGCCCCACTTCGCGCGCGGTCCGTGCTCCCCCTGCCAACACCAGCGCGCTGTTGACCCCGCTGTCCAAGGCTCCGAAAGTTGCACGTCCAGCTTCCTCGTATTCTCCGGCCTCGAGCTTCTCCTTGGCACGCTTGGCCTGCTGGATGGTTGGCCGGACCGGCACCACGGCGTCGACTGCGGCTCCGACGTCGCCCGACAAGGCGGCCTCGACCGCCTGGTACTCGGCCTTCGCCATGCGATAGAATCCGATGAGCGGGAACGCGCTTAGAGCGGCGTTGCCGTATTCGCTCACAAAGCCCTTGGAGAAGGACTCTCCGGCGGTTGGTGCCGTCGTCGTCCCTGAAGCCGGCCGACCGGCGGCCGCTGCCTTCGACACCGTCTTTGGCGCTTCGGTCTTGCCGTGGGGCGAGCCAAAGGCCTTCTCGAGCACGACCGAGGACTTGTCAGACTTTGGTTCGGGTGCCGGCGGCGGCCCACGCAACTCCGGGAACGGCACGCCCTTCGGGACGGCGTTGTCGTCAACGGTGACCGTGAACGCCCCATGTCCACCGTTCGGCGCTCGTGACCGCTCGGATCACTGAAGGCAACGGGGGACCCCCTCGTATAGTTATACAACCCCGGCCCATCCGCCCCGATCCCCCTCGGGTCGGCGCTGGTCCACCGCCCGAGCCAGCACGCGTAATAGCGGGCCCCCATCAAGTACAGCCCAGTCTCGTCGTCCCGCTCGAGCCCCACGTACCGATACCGTCTTGCCGAGACGTCCACGCCGCTTCGACTGCTCCGATATGCGCTCACGCCATAGGGCGTGTACTCCTCGTAGCTAATGACGAGCCCCGAAGCGTCCACCTCGAGAATCGCGGACTCCAAGTGATTCCCGAGCTGGTACCGCATCATCGGCACGAGCGTCCCCACTGACACGCCCGCGTCCACGGTCTTGGTCTCGACCATGGCGATGCGCTTCACCCCGTCCATGACGTGGAGCGTTTGACGCTCGAGCTGGGTCACACCGGACGTCTTCTGCCGAAAGATCTCGTACCCGCCGAGATAGATGCGCTCCTCTCTGAGCGCCCCCGTCTTGTCCCAGACTTTCCGTACACGCTTCCCATCTGCCCCGTAGGTGAAGTAGACGAGCCCGCCGCCGCCCTTGTCGGCCGACCTCATCTGGTCGAACGGCGTCCACGTGATCGTCGCGAGGTGAGGCATGCTCGTCATGGAGCCATGCTCGTCGTACGTGAACGTCGCCGTGCCGCCCGGGATGTTGTGGCTTAGCAGCCTGTTCGTCGGCGTACCAACCCCATAATTGTAGGTTCGGGTCCATGTGTTGACCCCGCCGCCGGCGCTGTGGAACATCTCGAGGATGTTTCCGACCTTGTCGTAGAGATAGGTCTCGACGTAGCTGCGGATGGCCTGCGGGTCGTTGGGATGGGGCAAGTTGAAGATGGCCTGGTCATTCTGGTCGAGCTGGGTGTCGCCGGCTGACTTGTGCTCGCGGCCTTCGCCCTTCTTCAATCGACAGATGGCGTCGTACTCGTAGCGGTTTGGGACGGTTGCGAAGCCATTGGTGAAGAGGAGGCTCTGTTGCGCCCCATCCGTGCATTCGACGATGTTGCCGACGGGGTCGAAGGTGTACTTCAGATCTTGGAGCGTCTCGCCTGGGGAGACGCGCGTGGTGAGCACCCTCGTAAGCCGGAAGGTCAAGGGGTCGTATTCGTAGCTCGTCTTGAAGTTGCCTGTCGAATAGGTGATCTCGGTGCGGCGGCCTTTGGCGTCGTAGTCGATGTCGGCGACGAATGGCGTGCTTGTCGAAGCGCCTCGGATCTTGACGTCGACCTTCTCGAGGAGGTTGGCTTCATTATACGTGGGCAGGAAGACGGATGCGTCAGGCGTGGTCGCGCTCATGACTCTGCCGAGCGCGTCGAACGTCCTCGACTCGCTGAACGGCTCCGCTTCTAGCAACGACGCGGCGGCCGTGTCGATGGCGCTCACGCTCGTCATCCCTGCAATGGCGGACCAGCTCGGGGTCGTCGTGTACGCCACTGCGAGCTTCCTCTCCGATGAGAGGCGATTGCCTTTGAAGTCGTAGCTTTCGCTCTTGACGCGACCTGCGCCGTCGAACACGCGAATGACTTGTCCGCGCAGGTTATTGGTCTGGGGCGTGGCAAGACCGGCGTTGTCGCCGTAGACGGTCTTCTGGAGCAGCGTCTCCGCCCCGGCTCCGACCTTGTGAAAGAGCTCGGTGGGGCGGCGGAGCGAGTCGAAGACGAGGCGGAAGGTTTGGCTGCGGTCGTCCCAGCGGCGGATGAGGGCTCCGGCGGCGTCGTGGAAATTCCAGCGGGAGCCTTTGTCGATGTTGGTCTCCTTGAGGAGGTTGCCGGCGACCGAATAGACGTTGGTTTGGCAGATGCGCCCGAGGGGGTCGGTGACGGCGAGGACTTGGGATTCGATGTCGAGCTTGGTGCGGGTCTCGATGAATTCGTCGGCGGCTCCGACCTTGTTGTGGGCGACGACGAGGAATGCGCGGCCGAGCGGGTCGAAGTGGGTTTTGGTTGGGGTCGCCGCGTGGAGCTCGGTGAGGGAGCGGGCTCGTTGCTCCTCTGCGGAGGGCGTGGGAGTGGCGCTGGGGAGGCGGGCGGCTCGCCAGGCGTTGCCTGGCTCGGTGACGGTGTCGTTGGGGTCGTATGCAGTCTCGAGCCAGGGGGTGCGGTCGATGCGGGAGTAGGTGCCGTTGGGGAGGTCGGTTCTCTCGACGCGGCCGAGGGCGTCGTAGGTGATGACGCTTGTGACGCCTGTCGGTCCGATGGTGTCTTCGTCTTCGTATTCTTGGGTGCTCGAGAAATAGGGCTCGTATTGTTTGACGGGGTTGCCCTTGTTGTTGAGGACTGTTCGCCCACTGCCCACCCAACGCGCAGGTCCTCCCGGGGTCGCGGGCTCTGCTTCGAGCTTGGTCATGACGACGGTGCCGCTGCCGTCGGTGTAGACCTTGGTCTCTTGCCATCTTGGATTGGCGGCGCCGTGTTGTTCTCGGGCGCGGACCTTTGTCCAGTTGGGTTTCTGGGAGGTGTCCCAGCGGGTGAGGTCGTAGCTGTATTCGATGGTGGGGTCGGCGAGGGTGTCGCCTTCGGAGCCTCCGACTTTGCCCATGACGGCTACTGCTTTGAGCATGCCGAGGGGGTCGAATGCAGCTTGTCGGCGATTGCCGTTGGGCTCGGTGACTTCTTTGGGGGCGAGGACTCGGTAATCGTAGGTGGCGGCTACGACGTTGGAGAGGGCGTCGGTGATGCTTGTCGCGAACATGCCCTCCGAGTCGTAGGCAATTGCCGTGGTGGCCCCGAATGGGTCGATGATGCTGGTGGGGAGGTAGAACTTGGTGGCGTCGAAGACGGCGCGGCTGCTGGGGATCCAATGGCCGGTTTGGCCGGCGGGGGTGGTGTATTGGCCTTCGGCGAGGAGGGCGGTGACCTCGGCGGGGGTGGCCTTGGCGCTGTAGACGCTGGTCAGCAGGCCTGGGGTGATGTCGAGGAGGTACGTTTTGTAGAGGAGCGCTCGGATGTCGGCCGTGCCGAGCGGCAGTGGGTTGGGGAGGCTTGTGGTGTCGTAGTACTGGGCGATCTCGTGCTGGATCAGGCGGCGCGTGTCTCCAGGTCCGGCGTGCTCCTCCTCGTATGCGATGTCGCTCGCTGCCCCGAACGCCGCGTCGATCTCGCCTGGCTCGACGAAGTCTCCGACGGATGGGAGGGCGTCGAAGAGCACTTGCATGTCGCGCAACTCGTAGATCTTCGACTCGATCGGAATGGCGAGGCGTCGACCGCTGGCGAAGGTGCCTGGGAGGTGTTGGACCGTAGTGACGGCGACGGTGCAGTGGACGGCGGTCTGCTCGGCGGCGAATCCGGTGCCGCGGCGGGGGTGGCTCAGGGTCGCGGAGCGGAGGGTGACGCCGTATTCGTCGATTTCGAGGGCGGCGGTCTGGAGGACGCGGGGGTCTGTCGCGTTGCGCTCGTAGGTGAGCGTGCGGGTCTCTCTGTCGATGACATGGAAGACGCCTGGGAGCTGGGGTCGATCGGGCTTGAGGGCGTCTTGGGGCGATTGGAGCTCTCTGGCGTGGTAGCTGCTCTCGGTGACGACGTGGGGGATGGATGCGTTGCTGGTGCCGTCGAGCTCGTAGAGCTCTGTGCGGATGGTGGTGCCTCGGAGCGCGCGGCGGGCTTCGCGGCGCTCGCGGGGTGTGCCCCAAGGGACCTCGGCAAAGAGGTGGGTGGTAATTAGGGTATCGCCGGCCCAGAACTCGGGGATGTATTGGGTATCTTCGACTTGCTCACCCCAAGTGCCGGTGCGAAACCACGTCTTCGTCAAGACGGGGTCTTGGGGGATTTCGTTGTTGGCGACTGGATAGTTGGGGAAGAGACCCTGGCCGTGGTCTTTGCCGAAGCTCTCGGTGTCCAGTTGGTCGACTCTGCCGAAGCCGCGGAATTCTCTTTCGTAGGTGTCGTAGTGGCCGTGATGAAATGTGTAGGTGGTGACGAGGCGGGCTCGGCGGATGGCGTCGTAGGTCTCGACGCGTTCTACGACGTGGACGGGGAACGGGAGCTTGGTGATCCAGGGGGTGCCGGCCTTGCGGTCTGCGATGTAGAACTTGGTCGAGGGGGCGTATTGGAGGCGCACCGTCCTGCCCATGTGGTTGTCGATCTCCCGCAGGAGGTGGGGCTTCGTGTGGTTGAGCGGGTCCCAGACTTTGGCGAGTTGCCAGGGGGCGCTGCGGAGGTAGAAGAGATAGGCGGATGTGCCCGATCCGTAGAAGTCGACGAATTGGCCGGTGTGGTGGGCTTCGGGCGGCAGGGGGATGTCTTGGCCGGAGTCGAAGCCGTTGCCGGATTCATTGCGGTAGACGGTGAAGGTGCCGTCGTGCTGGAAGAACGCGAGGTCTGCGCAGCCTGTGCCGTCGAGGTCGACGAGGCGGGCGCGGCGGGGGTCGAATTGGGTGGGGGCGGCGAGCCAAGGGGCGCTGTTCATTCGGACGGCGGGGGCGAATCTTCCGTGTCCGAGGTTGGGCCAGTACACGATGCCGCTGTGGGTGATGCGGACGATGTCGGCGAGGCCGTCGCCGTTCATGTCGGCCAGGTAGACTGCGACGGTGGGGTCGGCGAAGAAGAGGCGGGGGCCGAGCTCGGGGTCCGGGTCGATGGGGAGGGTGCGGGCGGGGCCGTAGCCTTCTTTTCCGAGGGATGGGTACCAGGTGAGCTGGTCGCCGCGCAGGATGAGGATGTCTTCGAACCCGTCGCCGTTGAGGTCGAGGAATCGCAGATTGGGGTCGTTGAGGTCGACTTTGGGGAACGATTGGAATGGAGTGAACGCGCCCCAGCCATTCTGCGTGCGCTCGGCGAAGCCGGATTCGCTGCCTGATTTGAGGATCATGGCGAGGGTGCCGGCGCCCGCGACGTCCATGAGCTGCACGGGTTTGTCGGCGATGGTGGGCACGGTCTCGAGGGCGGCGGCTCCGTAGAGCTTGCCGCCGACGTTGCGCTTGTATCGGTGGGATCCGCCTTGGTCGATGAGGAGGCCGGGCAGGCCCTCTTGATCGAGATCGACCCACGCGGCCTGGGTGCCGATGAGGGCTTGGGGAAAGTCGTCTCCGAGATCGTCGCTCGTCAGGTCTTTGATGGATGTCGAGAGCGTGTCGGGCGTGTAGGCGAATGACACGCCGGGGAGAGACTTCGTCACGTAGCCGGTGCCGTTGTGCTCGTACCCGACGGCGTCGACGCGCGTGAGCTTGGAGATGCGGGGGTTCTCGTCGTAGGTGAGGTCGAGCGATCGGACGAGGTAGGGGTTGGGGGTGAGCGCGCTGAAGCGGTGGAACATCAGCACGCGCCGGCAGAGTCGATAGGTGCGGAGCTCGAACCCCGGTCGAAACGATGAGTAGATGTCTTGTCGACAGCCCCAGGTGGAGGCTTGTGCGGGCGTGTGCAGTGTGTGCTCGCCGTAGTCGAAGACGAGCTCGAGCTGGGCGGACGCGCCCGTCGCGTCGTTCATGGTCGTGTTGCCGTAGAGGACGCCCTTCAGGTATCGGTTCGCGGTGATGGGGGCGACGCCGTCTTTGTGGTGCACCTCCGAGGGCTTGCCGATGGGGAGGTTGTCGCTGTTCTCTTGTTTGTAGCTGTATAGGACGACATTGCCGCGATCGTCCTCCGTCTTCTCGAGGAGCCACGAATAGACTTTGGTGGGCGCGGCGGGGTCGCTGATGCGGGCCGTCGCCGACTGTCCAAACGTGCTCTTCACGTTGTCGCGGGTGCAGGCTCGCCAATAGACCGTCCGCGAGGGGGTGGGCCCGGTGTCGGTGACGGTCACGCGCTCGATGATCGAGAAGAGGCCTTCGACGCGCGGCCGGTAGGCGTCGACCTTGGTGGTCACCGTGCCGACGGTCGAGCTCGACGAGACGCGGGCGGTGCCGGCGGCGTTCAAGGTGGGGACGAGATCTTCTGCGCCGGAGAGGATGAAGAGATCGCTGTCCTCACTGTCGAGGTACTCGGGGATCTTCTTGTCCGTCTTGCGGGTGATGGACGGCACCGAGACGGACCAACCCAGCCCGAAGATCGAGTTGCCGGATCCGGAGTCGTACGAGAGCGAGAGCTGGGGGCTCGGTCCTCTCGGGGCGGGGGAGATCGGGAGCGGGACGCTGAAGGCACCGGTCCCGGTCGGGGCGTTGACCTTGAAGGTCTCTCCGAGGCCGCGGATGGCGCCGCCTCCTTTTGGCAGCTCCATGGAGGGCGCGGCGGCGACGTTGAACGAGCGCTTCGCCGGCGCCTTCTCCCCCGAGAGGGCGTCTCTCGGGGTTGCCGTGGGGCTCGGTGTTTCTTTCTTCTCGTCCGTCATGGTCCGCCTGGATCAGGTGAGGGCGTAGGTGAAGGCGATCCAGAGATCGGTGATGGTCGACGGTGCGGTGATCTTCCACGTCAGAGGCACGTCGCACACCGGCCCGCCGGTGAACGTCACCGCGAAGAAACCTGGATTGCCGTCGAATGCGGTGGCCAGAAGTGGCGCGGGGCTCCAGGCCGAGACAGCTTGCAGCGTGATCGTCGGTGCGGCCGTATCTCTTACGTAGACGGTGGCAGCAGTGATGGCGTCTCGCGTGCGGGCTTTCCCAGCGGGGAACGTCTTCGCGGTCGTTTGGAACGTGAGCGGAAGCGCGCCGATCTCTTTGAAGGCGGTCCACGCGTCGGCGTACGTGTGAGGCACGCGGATGAGGACGCTCCGCGGAGAGAGGATCGCGGGCGCAGCGGCAGCGCGGCCCTCTCGGGCGGTGTAGCGCAGTTGGAAGACGAGATCGGTGATGCTCTCGTAGGGGAACTCGTTGCCGCCGGAGAGGGTGAACTTCCATTGCGGGTTCGATCCGTCCGCTTGGACGCCGCGGTACTCGAACGGCAAGTAGCGCTCGTCTCGGAAGTTGAGCTCGAACATCCCGGTGTCGTTCACGCCGCCGGAGGTCACCATCGACGTGATGGGCCCGGGCTCCGAGGTGGCCAGGCCGGTCGGGGTCCGCCGGACGGAGGATTGTTGAAGCTGGAGCCTTCCGCTCACGCTCTGGTAGGGCCCCGCGGCTGCTTGCAGCGTGACGTTCACGGCCTTGATTCGCCGCATGTGGTGGGTCGGATAGTCCTCGTCGAACAAGGCCTCGGGCAGCGAGAACGAGCACGCGTAGGCTCCGGCCTTGCCGAGGCTCCATGCGGTGCCCTCCCGCAGACGCAGAAACTCCGCGGGGCTCAGCTGCGCGATCGAGATCGTCTTCACGATCTCGTGCTCCCTTGCGTTCTGCGTGTGATACGCGGCGTCCATCCGCCGCAGATCGCTCGCGAGCTTCTCCCCGGCGAGCAGGCCCTGGCGCGTCCCGTCCCAGGCGCCGAACTTGATGAAGGTCTGGCTCGTGTCGCCGCGCTCGCGCTGGAACGCGCGCTCGGCGTGTCGCGCCATCTCGAACGCGATCCGATACGACTCGGAGAACACCACGTAGAGCTCGCGCGCCATCCAGCCGTAGAGCTCTTGATTGGTGAACTTCGTCCGGTAGAACCCCTCCACTTCGGCGGTCTGGGTGCGCTGCTGCTCCACGAGCGACAGCTCGTGCTCCGAAACCGCGAGGCGGATCTGGGCCGCGAGGAGCTGCTTCTCGAGCTGGGTGATCTCGAGCTCGGCTTGCCCCTTCTGGAAGTGCCAGTCGTCCTGGCGGCGCTGGTATCCACCGAAGGTCGCGAGCTGGGATGCAGCGCGCGTCTTCTTGCCGGCGCTGGCCTCCTCATGTTGCCCCTCGAAGGCGAGGATGCCGGCGAGGGCCTCCCCACCGAACCTCACGAAGGACGAGGCGAACCCTGTCGCGATCTCGGGGATGGCCCGAAGGAGGCTCGCGGTGGAGTTGAGGTTCGTGGCGGACTCGAAGTTACCCTCTGCCGAGTCGAGCTTCTCGAGCGCCTTCGTTTCCGAGTCGTTCATGAACGCGCGCGACGCGTAGTACTCCCGGCGGGCTTGGGCGACGGCGAGGGCCTGCTCGGAGCTCTCGACCTGCGCCTTCGCCTCGTCGCGCTGCTGCTTGCGGATGTCGCGGGTCCAGCCGAGGTTGCCGAGCTCGTGACCGGTGCGCATCCGCGCGAGCTCCTCGCCGTCCTGCTTCTCGAGCGCGGAGAGGAGGCTCGCCCCGAGGCTGGTGATCGCTCCCGCGTACTCCATGGCTCGCGCCATCAGGATGGCATATCGATAGGGGGGTGCGCTCACCTGGAGGTCGAAGAGCACACTCCCGAGATCCAGCCCCGCCGCGCGCGCCCGGACGAGGAGGGCGGGATCGATCGGCGGCTCGAAGAGGGGGAGCTGTCGCTCGATGCCTTCGATGTTCTGGCAGTGGCGGATCTTGAAGAGCCTGTCCGCGACGACGTCCCATTTGCCGAGGAGGCTCTCGTTCTCCGGGATGCAGAACGTGAGCGAGCCGATCACGGTCGTCATCTCGGGCTCGGACTCGGTCTCGCCGACGGTGGGATCCGTCGTCCACTCCTCGGGGGGCGCGGGCGCGATCGTCTCGGCGTCGGCGAGCGCGTTTCCAAACGCGTCGACCGAGCTCAGCGTGCTGTAGCTGTCCGCGGTGGGCGCCACGGCCTTTCGGCTGATCACCGGCTTCGGCCCGAGGACGCGCTGGGCGAGGACGTAGAGCTGCGTGGCCTCGTTCACGCTCTCCCTCGTGTCTTGCCGGAAGAGGGCGTCGCCCCACGCGATGAGGTTATCGATGTACCGCATCACGATCGCCTTCTGGTAGGCGAGGATCCGGATCCGCGCGACCGCGTGAGGGTTGAACGGATCGTCCCGCCAGCGCTGGATCTGGTTCAGCGTGTTCTGCGTGTGCGCGTTCATCGCCCAGCCGTACACGTCCTTGCCGTACTGAGACGTCGCGACCCCCGCGAGCTCCGCCTGGATGTCGGCGAGGCTCTTGTTCTCGGCGAATGGCAGGAACTTCCAGTACCTCGTGGCCGCGCTCGTCGTCGGCACCGCCGCCCCGTCGGTGGGATCGAAGATGTAATGGTACCAACGCCGCGCCTCGGCATATTTGCCCTCCTGGCTGAGCCGATTCGCGATGAGGAAGGGCGCGTGGAAGAAGAGCTCCCAGTTGTACTCGCCGAAGGCGCTCCCGAGGGTGAAGTCCACGATGTCCGTGGGGATCGGATCGACGTTCGCACCGAGGGTGAAGCTCCGTGGCGTCGATAGGCTCTGCGACGGAAGCATCCCGGCGGGAAGATCGCGCGGGGAGAGCAACCCCTTGATCCCCCACTTCACGAGCCGCCCGCGAAACTCGTTCACGAAGTTGTGGTGCATGGGGACGGGCGTGAAGCCGCCCACCTTGAAGGAGCCCATCACCGGGGACACGGTGTTGATCAGCGGCGCTTCGGTGTTCGGATCCGTGCTCAAGGGGAAGACGTTGGGCGTCAAGAACGGCCGCTTCACCCTCCCGACGAAGAGGTACGAGATGTCCTCGTTGCCGGCCCAGAGGAAGCGCCCCGAGTCGGCCGGCTCGTGCGGCCGCTCGACGGTGATCCGGCTCGAGCGGGGCATCGACGCGACATGGACCGGCGTGGTCGCGCCGTTCGCGGTGAGCGCGGCGTGGACGACGGAGAATGGCGGCAAGAGGCTGGATGTGCTCTCATAGCCCTGGTATCTCGGGTTGCCCTCGAAGTGGTCGAGCACCGTGCTCCCGGACTTCGTCGTCAAGCTGAGCCTCGAGCTCGCGAGGTCGAGCGCACCTTCGGCCAGCAGTGCGAACGAGCCGAGGAGCAGCCACCCGCCGCTCTTTTGTTGCATGCCCACGCGGAGCTGGATGGATGTCGCCGTCGCCGCTCCCGTCAGCACCAGCATGGCGGGGTTCGCGGTCACCCCCAGGCCAACACCCAAGGGATCGGCGGCGACGATCTTCCAGATCCCGTTGCGGTGCTCGGCGCAGGTGATGAAGACGGCGAGCTCTTGCTCCATCGCCGTCGTCGTCGTCGCCGTCTTCACCTTCGCGACGGAGTCGCCGCTGGCTCGCTCGTCGATCCGCATCCAGAAGAGATAGAGCGTGCCGTTGTTCACGATCGGCAGGAGGTTCTCCCCTTGGATCGCGAGCTCCATGCGCTTCCAGGGCGTGAACACGCCCTGGCGGTACGTCCGGTAGAAGTAGCGATACGGTGCCGCCGTCCGGCCGAAGAGGTGGAGCGTGAGACCGTCGCGGCACATCGCGACGATCTCCAGGTTCGCGATCTCGGCGAGGCCGTCGAGGTACTGCCGGTAGGCGTCGCCGGCGGTGACGTCGTCGAGCGGGCCCTTTCGCAGGGTGGCTTCGAGCCCCTCGAAGAGCTCGGTCTTGTCGGTGCGGAGCTCGGGGTCGAGCCAGTTCTCCGGCCACAGGAAGACCTTCCGACCGGCCTCCCACACGCGGTATGCGCTCATCCAATCCCAGCGTCGGCTGAGGAGCTTGTTCGGGGCGACGTTCTGCTCGAGGTTCAGCTGGATGCGCTGGACGAAGGACTGCACCGAGCCATGCGCCGCCACCATGCGCGAGGTGAGCACGCACGGGCCCATCTCCACGTCGATGAGGAGGTTCTCGTAGAGATCGCTCAGCGTCTTCTTGTTGAGCACCCCCGTCAGCACGCGCGCGAGGAGGCGCCGCTGCTGGTCACGGAGCGGATCTCGGAGGGCGCGGCCGATCGTCGCCCACGAGGCGGCGTCGTGCTTCGCCCGCGCCACCGCCTTGATCGCGCGCGCCTGCACGAGCGCGCTCGAGGTCGGCAGCTCCAGGTTCACCGAGGGCGCCGTCTGCGGGGGCGTCGTGCGAACGTCGGTCCAGTCGATCGCCTGCGCCGCCGATGCGCCGATGCGCCGGAGCAGCTCCATGCCGCCGAAGACCCGCGTCAGCATCTTCACCGAGTGCACCTCGGACACGGTGGCGCTCCCCGTGGCGGAGAAGCGATTGAAGAGCGCGAGCACGTCCGCTTTCTGGAAGCTGTTCTGATCGGCGACGAGCGACGCCGCACCGTCGACCGTCGCGCCCCCGCTCGTCGCGTAGGCGGTGAGCGCGAGCGGACCGTTCACGTCGGTCTTGCCCCAGCGGTCGCGGACCCAAGCCCGTTCGTGCTCCTGGAGGAGCGCCTCGAGCTCGGCGGCGAGGACGGTCGTCGAATCGGCGAGCCTCGCGGTGCGGAGCGCTGCGTAGCCGAGCGTCGCCACGCTCACCTCGCCCGGCTCGCGGCTCGTGGGGATGAGCACGTACGCGGCCTGGTGGAGCCGCATCAAATGGTCGCGCCGCGGCGCCTGCGTTGCGGCCGCGACCACCGTGTAGCTCGTGGACTCCTCGGGGCCCGAAGGCACCCAGTTGTCGTCGAGGACCAGGCCCATGGTCCCGGTCCGCTGCGCCGGATTCGTGGACGTGTCGATCGAGCCCCACAGGTTCGCGACGATGGTGGTCGGCAGCGACAAGAGCTCTGCGGCGGAAGCGATCACCGCGGATCGCGCCTTCAAGTAGCGAGCGAGGCGCCGGGTTACGAATCGGCGGCGAAGGATGTCGGTCGGAAGGAACGCGGCCGACGGCGACGCCACCGTCACGATCGCGTTGATGCACGCGGTGCTGTCGCCGAGGACGCTCGTGCGGGCGGCGATAAAGCTCGTCGCGGTCCCTTCCGTAACCGTGCCCGCGATGATGGCGCTCAGCGTGTCGAGCTCGGCGGGGTGGAACACCTGACGTCCGAGCTCCCAGAAGAGCCCCTGCCCCGTGATCGCGCTGTCGGTGGCGTCGTCATCGGTGAGGGTCCGCGTCTCCTCGACGGCCTTTCGGACGGCCTCCGCGATGGTCGCTTCCCACGTCGCGATGGTCTCGGCGGAGGGCTCGAGGTTGCTCTCCTTCGTCGCGACGTGGCGAATCACATAGTCGGCGACCGCCGCGGACAGATTCACGCGCCGGATACGATCGAACAGATCGAGGAACTTGAGGGTGTCGCTCGGCTTCGCGGTGCGGAACAGGCCGGCGATGACGCCGCCACCCGACACGACCGGATCCGTCAATCGGCCGAAGGTGACGAGGTCGCGGACGCTCAGACCTACCGCGCGCGAAAACGTGGCGATCCTCGCGAGGAGGGAGAGGCCCGCGAGCGTCATGCCGGTCGCGCCATCGATCAACGAGGCGGGCAGGCCGAGCTCGCGCGCCGATGCATCCGAGTCGATGAGGAGGCCCAAATCGGAGGCGGTGATCTCCAGCGCCGCGAGCAGACCTGGCGCGGCCGCCGCGTAGGTCGTCGCGGACGACCCGCTCTGCTTGACCTCCTTGAACACCTCGTACGTGGGGCCGAAGGTGGAGCGGTTCAGGAACATGCGCGTGAAGAGCGACGCGCTCCAGGCGTCGTTCGTATCGATGTTGGCGTACCAGGACGCGGCGACGACGTGGGAGACGCCGAGCCTCTCGGTGAGGGCTTGGAGCGCGGCGATCTCCTGGAGCTCGGACGCGCCGAGCGAGGAGGGCGCGAGCGCGGCGAGCACACGACCCACGTCGGCGATGGCAAGGAGCGCTCCGTCCGACCCGCGCAGCGCGGTGCGAAGTCGGAGGAGCTGGTTGACCTTGTGCCGCACGAGCGACGGAGCGGTCGCCCCGAGCTCGGGGATCGACATCGCGGCCAGGTTGCATGTGTTGTTCGGTGTGATGGTCAGCGTCGTCACACCGGTGGTGGTGAGCTCACGGACCTCGTCGAACGTGAGGCCGGTCTGCTCCATGAAGGTACGAACCTTCTGGATCTCGGTCGTGAAGCCCGAAGGCGCGAGACCCCAATTCGGGGCCGGGCTCGCCGGCTCGTTGGCGGCGGTGAGCAGGTTGTAGAAGCTCGGCGAGACGCGGAGCCGTTCGAGCGCGAGGTGCTGTGCATTCACGCCGGCGCCAGGGGCGAGCTGTTCGATGAGACGGTCCCGCGGGACGCCCAGGTGGTCGAGGTAGATGCGCGCCTCGGCCTGCCAGAGGTTGAAGGGCGCCTCGAAAGGGAACACCGCCGCGTCGAGCGTGATGTAAGCCTGCGCATACTCGAGCGGGAAGAGCACCTCCGGATGGGCCGCCAAATCCTCCGCCTTGGCGACGGTGTTCACGGTCTGCACCGTCGGCCACGTGCTGCTCAGCCGAACCTCCATGATCTCGTTCACGAGATCGATCGCGGGCACCGGCGTGGTCGCGTGCTCGCACGTGAGCCCGAGCTTCGCCAAGTCGGGGCGGCGCGCGAGGAGCTCCGACTGGGCCGTCCCCGGCGACGCGGGCACCTTCTTGAGGAGCTCCAGCGTGTCGACCAGGTAGGCCGACGGCGAGAGCACCGACTGGCAGTGCTCGCACGCGCATCCATCCAACGTCCCGAAGAGCGTCGTCCAGTCCGCGATCTTGGGGTCGAGCGAGCCGGCGACGGTCGTCTGATCGGTCAGCACCGGGCTCGAGATCGACGAAAGGCCCTTCCACTTGGAAGCGATGGCGACGGCCGCTCCCACCGTCCAAGTGGCCTTCCGGAAGATCACATCCGCCTTGGCCGATAGCCCTGGGAGCGCGGCGATGGCGACTCGGCCCATCCTGAGGATGTCGCGAGCGCTCGTCACCCCTGCGGAGAGAAGGGCGTTCATTTCGGCCCATGTCTCGGTCACGCGGAAGAGGCGGTCCATCGCCGCCAGCTTGGTCTTCGTCGCAGTGAGGTTGGCGACGCCTCCCAGCGTGGGATTCTCCGCGAGGTATCGGCTGAAGCGCTTGGCGTCGAAGTCGAAGCTGGGATTGGCGGCGAAGAACAGCGCCTCGGTGCTGCCCGGGGTGACGCGCGCCTTGATGTGCGCCGTGTAAGCGCGCTTCGCGAGCTGGAGCTCGATGAGCGAAGCGAATTCGGACGGTGTGGTTCCGGCGGGGGGTGTCCCGATGAGCCCCGGCCAGTCTGTCGCCGCTGTTTTGCTTGCGAGCTGCGCGAGGCTCGAGAGCGATCCGTCGTTGATTCTAGGTACGAGCGACGCAATCGTGGATTGGTGCCAGTTGCACGCGTTCGCGAGCTCCATCGCGACCGAGAACCGACTCTTCGCGGTGGCAGTGAGCGAGCCGCTCGTGTTGACCAACTGCCAGAAGCCCTCGTTCGGTCCTTCGTAGTTGACGAGCAGGGAGAGGAACGTGTTCTGGGGTGCCGGCGCCGTTCCCACCCCGGTGATCGCATCGACGAGGTTCCCCACGCGGTAGACACCAGCGCCCGGTGCTTGGCGCAGGGCGCTCAGCGCCTGGGCCTCCAGGTTCGTCCTGAGCGTGGTCCATTCAGCCGAGGTGAGGGTTCGGATCCGGCGCGCGTCCGAAGCGCGCTGGATGATGCGATACAGGACCGGCAGCCGGTGCGCGAACACCCCATCCTTCGTGCCCGCGATCCCGGCCGCGGTGATCGCGAACAAGGCATCCAAGTCCACCGTGTTGAGCGAGGCGAGCTGGCTCTGAAGCTTCGCCGCGTCGATGTACGCCGTCACTTCGCGCTCGCTCACGCCGCTGCGGCTCGCGACATAGCTGTTCACGTTCGTGCTCGCGAACGCGCTGATGCCGCCGACCGCGACGCCGGTCGCCTCCTGGATGGCCTCCGCGATCCGATGCGCCGACGTCCTCGCTGGCGTCGTCGCGTTCACCACGTCGCCGAGGACGATCTCGACGTACTCCTTGGGCTTCGCGTTCGCGACCGTGACCGTCCCCGTCAGGCTCGCGGCCGTCGCGCTGATCTCGAACGACGGGTTCACCGGTGTGCCCGAGGGCGCGGTCACACGGAACCGGCCCGCCACGTCGGTCGTCGCCGTCCCTGTGCTCCCCGCGAAGCTCACGTCGTTGGCGAGAAACTGCTTCCACTTCAGGGTGACGGCCGCGCCTGCGACTGGCCCCGCGCTGTTCACGACGAGGCCTTCGACGGCGTAAGCGGTGGCGCCCACGGTGGCGAGCGCCCTCGCCGTGTCGACCTCGACGCGTCCCGCAGAGTCCGAGCGCAGGGGCCAGCGCCTCGTGCGCTCCGTCGACGCGACGACCGCGTTCGCGCCGTTCGTCAGCACGCGGAAGTACCCGACCGCTTCTCCGTCTCCGAAGGTCTTCTGCAGGAGATCCTCCGAGAGCTCGAACGTGAACTTCCCCTGCGCGTCGACCCCTCGCACCGCCAAGGGCGCGTCGCCGCGCCGGTACACGTCGAGCAGCTCGACGCGAACCGTGGTGACAGGGAGCTTGCTGGTCTTGTCGACGATCTCGCCGCGATAGGTATAGGTCTTCATGGGTCTTCTCGACTGGATGGGTTCGCGGCTTCTCTAGAGCTCGACGAAGTGCACAGTGGCTTGGAGCGAGAAGTTCCCGCTCGCCACGGTCGTGTCGTTCGTGAACCGGATGCAGAGCGTCTCTTGCGTCGTGCGAAGCACGATGGGCTGCCCGAGGTCGTCCGGCTCGAGGACGAGCTTGTCTTTGTCGTCGCAGCGAACGGTGAGGGAGAGGAGCAAGTCTGTCGGAGCGGCCGAGAACGTTGGACTCGCCCACGCCCCGAACCCTGTCGAGACCGCCGACTGGCCGGCATTGAACTTGACGGGCGTCACAGGGGTTCCACCTGGCGTTCCGCCTCGCATCACCTCGATCCTTCCGTCGGCGGCGGAGGCGCCGTGGTAGCTGATCACGATGCGTCGGATCTCGACGCGCTTCAGGTTCGAGCTTCGGAGCGCGAGGAGGTTCGTCACGGTGCTGGCAGTCTGGAGCGGTGCCCTCACGGTCGCGGGCGTCGTGACCGCGTAGGTGGGGCCGGCGGCCCACGGACCTTGCACGCTCAGGACGCCGCCCGCGGGCGCGGTGGCTGCTCCTGCGCCCGCCACGAGCGCGCGCCCGCTGCTGTCACCGGCAGCGTGAACCGCGACGCCCCCGCTCTTCACCGCCACGAGCGCCTCCTCCGCACCAGGTTGGCTCGCCACGGCGCCCGCACCGATGACTCGCGGGCTATCGCCGCCTGTCCACACCTGCAGCATGAACCGCCCTGTTCCGGTCGGCGCGGTGCGCCCGTAGACAGCGAGCTCGAACCCCGTGACCGGTCTACCCCGCACCGAGACGGCGATACCGGAGATGGTCGAGGTCGCGGAGTCGAGCGTCTTGTGCATGTCGACGAGATCCACCTCCTTCAAGAGGACGCGGGCGTCGTTGAGGCGCGCATAAAGACGAACGGCCAGGTCCGTCGGCCACGTCGAGGGAACCCGAAACCACGCGTCGCACGCATTGAACGTTCCCACCGCGACCGCGACGACGGTCTCGTTTCCCCCTCCCGGGGGCGTGACCGAATCGCTCTCGAAGAGCTGTGGAACGGCGACGTCGCGAAGTTCATCGATTCGGTTCATGTGATCCTTCTCTGGCAGCCCGAGCCGGCCGACGCGGTCACGATCGAAGCGACCGTCCGCGACGAGACAGACGCGTTCAGCGACGCGGCCCATGAAGACCGCGATACCCCTCGAGCTCCCCCGTTGATCCCTTGGCGGCTCGCCAGCGCGAACCGACTCGCGCGGAGACTAGACCGCTCGGAAAGAATGTCCAGGTCCATCTTGAAAGAAGACAGACCTTCGCAGCGGGCAGCCGGTTAGCAAACCATAGACCATTCATTCATTTGGATGAATGGCCCCAACATTGCCCTGCGCGCGCGATTGCAGCTTTCGCGGAGAGTCTTGGTTTCGTGTCGGCTTCGTGACGTTCCGGAATGGTCGGCGTGAAGGGCGCTGCGCTCTGAATATTTCGCAGCGAACATTTTCCTTGAATGTTTCTCCCAGCCGCCTTCACCGGCCGAATAGCGCGACTGCACCGTGCTGCTCTCTGCCGCCAGCGTCACAGAGGCGGCGCTTCACCCCAGAGCAGCTGGCGTCAGCTCGCCGCGTGCGAGCCAGCATTCGGAGGAGGCGGCGCCTGTGCAGTCACCTCTTCACGAGCTGCTCGCTCAAATCCCACAAGCGGCGGCCAGCCTCGGGATCCATGGCGTGCGACGCGACCTCCGCCGGGATGCTGTCCGCGGTGAGCGGCCTCGCTTCGTCGTCTACCCGGGAGATGTCGTTGTCCTTCAGGTAGACGCCTCCGACGCCAATGAGCAGCGGGCTCGCGGCGGCGAGCACGATGGTGCTGGCCCCTTGCTGGGCGGTCTTCTTGCCGCGCTCGGGGTCGATTGTCGGGGTGCCGTCTGCGTCGAGGAGGCCCTGGGCTCGCAACGACACGTACCGCGGAGTGCCCGGGACTTGGGGATCGACGACGACGCCTGGGTGGACGGCGAAGGCCCGGATCCCTTCCTTCGCGAAGCGGCGATCCAGCTCGACGGTGAAGAGCACATTGGCAAGCTTGGCCTGGGCATAGGCCAAGTGGGGGCCATAGCCGCCCTTCGCGAAGTGCAGATCATCCCACCGCATCACGCCGAAGCGGTGCGCACCGGAAGATACGTTGACCACGCGGGCGCCTCGCGCGGCGCGAAGCGCGGGGAGCAAGCCGAGCGTGAGCTGGAAGTGACCGAGATGGCTCGTGGCGAGCTGAATCTCGTATCCGCGGGCGTCCAACGTGAGCTCGAGGGGCGGCGGCGGAGTGGCGCTGTTGATGAGGACGTGGAGCGGACGGCGGGACGCGAGCCAGCGAGCGGTGAAGGCTTCGATGGACCTCGGGTCGGCGAGGTCGAGCCGGCTCACCTCTGCGCGCGGAACACCTGCGATGGCGCCGCCCGCGGTCTCCACGTTGCGCGCGGCGACCGTGACGGAGGCCCCTGCCTCCGCGAGGGCCCGCGTCGCCTCGAGGCCCAGGCGCCCGTGACCGCCGGTCACGATGACGTTCTTGGTGGTTAGATCGATGCCGCGTAGGACCTCGCGGGCGGTCGCAGCCGGGGTGAATCCGGTGTCGAGCGGACGTTGCTGGTGGGTCATGTACGAGATTTGCTGCCGGCGCTGGCGTCGGTATTGGAGAGAACGGACACTTCCAATCCAATCGCGCCGCGCTGTCGATCTTGGCGCCGTTCGTCATCGCACAGAGTGGATGGGCGGCCCGAGGCCGACGCGTCCTTCACACCGGGCCACCGCCGAGGATGTCTACGCAACCGGCGACTGGCGGCCGGGGATGAGGGTGCCTCCGAGCGAGGTCGCGAGCCGCTCGATGGCCGCCACCGCCTCGCCCAGACCGTCTTCGGCGCGGATGCGCGTCCCCAGCTCCGCGGCGCGCGCCTTGATCTGTGGATCGCTCGTCAATTGCTGCAGGGTGCGGTCGAGCCAGCTCGCCGAGAATTGGGAGAAACGCACCGCGGGTGTGCCGACGCCGAGCCGCGCGATCCTCTTTCCCCAGGTGGGCGGATCGCCGAGGAACCAAACCACGCACGAGGGCACTCCCGCGCGCATCGCCGCCGCCGTGGTGCCCGCCCCGCCGTGGTGGATCACCGCCGAAGCGCGGGGGAATAGCCAGCCGTGCGGCGCCGCCCCGGCGCGAAAGATGTTTGGCGGAAGCTCCAGGTCGCCCAGGTTGGCCCAGCCCATCTGCAACACCGCCCGCCTCTGCCCCACGCCCTCCACCAGCTGGCGGGTCCACGCCCGCGCGTCGATGCCTCTCATCGAGCCGAAGCCGATCACCACCGGCGGCGGCCCCGTTTCGACGAACGCGGCCAACGCTGGGTCGGGCGCCGTCTCGTCATCGTCGAACCAACTCCCCGTCACCCGATACGGGCGATCGGCCAGCGGCGAGAGGCGACATACGGCGGGGCTGACGGCCACCAGGTTCAGGAGCCGCGAGTGGCTCGACGAGAACAAGATGTCCCGATCCGGCGGGAGTCCCACCGCGGCGAGCGCCTCATTGAAGACGGGATCGGTCTTTTGGCTCACCGTGCGACCGACCATCGCCCATAGCGCACGATTGAGTGGACCCAGGTTCACGCCGAACGGGCTCATCGATGCGGAGGGAATGATTCCGTCGAATAGGTGGCCCGTGACGAGCGGAGTGCCGTGTCGTCGAGCCGCCGCGCAGCCGCCGATCGCCAATGCGTGGCTGATGATCAACTCGGCGCGAGTGGTGGCGTCGACCACCGCCGGGACCGCCGCGACGATGTCCTTTCGCGCGCGCCCGTAGATGATGTCGAGGTGACGCACGTTGTTGGGCTCTGCGAGCAGCGCCTCCATGAGCTCGCGATGCCCCTCGTCATTCCAAGGCCAGCAGGGCACGAACGGCAGTCCGCGCGCCTTCGCATCCGCCGCGTACTTGTCGGCGCTGCAAAGCCAGACCTCGTGGCCGGCCGCGAGCAGCCGATGGCCGAGCGCGATGTACGGCAGCACGTCCCCGGTCGTTCCTGTGGTGACAATCGCGATCCGCATCGACGGCTCCTGAAAACGATGAATCTCTTCGCGCGAATGTCGAAATGAGCGAGCGCAATTCTCGATCAGGGATCCTCGCGCGACTCGGTTACCGGGTCTGGATCTGGGCTCTCTCGCCGCGCCTCAATGATACCTCCGCTTGCGCAAAGCCCGCATAGCGCTCATAGCAAGAGCGTCATTGCGCAGCGTCGCACCGGGCTCAATCCACGCTACTTCAACTGGCTGTCCTTACTTCCACGCCGGTTGTACAGGCTGTCGTGCGCGTCCAGTCGGTCCGCCTCCGACTGACACGGCACGCACCGCCGAACCCCCGGCAATGCCCGCCGCCGCGCCTCCGGAATCGGCTCCCCGCAGTCCTCGCAATCGACGAGACTCTCTCCTTGCCCGAGCCGACTGCGTGCCCGGGTCACCGCGCTGTCGACCGTGGCATCAATCTGCTCTTGCACGGCGCCGTCCTGCGACCATCCAACCGCCATGGCCGAAGCATAAGCCCCGATCGCTCGCGGTCGAGCCGGCCGCCCCTCTACCCGGATCACACTGAACGTTCGGGCCGGCTCGAGGGCGCTGGTGGGCGCGACGTCACCCAGCAGCACCGCCGCGTGATGGACCGTCGCGAGCATCCGCCTTCTCGAGGGGCATGAGGTCGATAGCACGCGAAGTGGTGCCATTGAATGGAGCATGGGCTCTCGCAATTCGCCGAACGATTGGCAGGTCCGAAGGCGCCTGGCTCGTGTAGGCTCCAGCGGCCATGCGACGAAGCCCTGCCGATCTGACGCTCTGCTCGATGTCCACGCCCTGCCTGCGCTTGTCCCTCTTGGGCGCGCTGTTCACCCTTGGGGCGTGCGGCAGCAAGACCGAGGGCGCCGGCAGCGCGAGCAGCGAATCGAAGCCCACCGCCACCGCGTCCAGCACCGCCTCGAGCGTGGCCAAAGACGACAGCATCAGCTTCGTCAAACGCCCGGCCGCGGTGGGCGACAAGCTCACCCGCAGCAAGACCTTCAACAACGAGACCAGCGGCGAAGTGAAGGGGAAGAAGAAAGCAGTCAGGGCGGACGCCAGCGCTGAATGGACGGAGGAGTGCCTCGAGGCCAAGGAAGGCACCTGCATCAAGCTCAAGGTCGTCTACACGAAGTTCGACGTGAGCGGCGAGGAAGACGGCAGAGTCGACAAGCCGAAGTTCACGCTCGCCGGCAACGCCTACGAGGTCGAGATCAAGGACCCCGAGAAGGGCGTCGTGAACGTGAAGCGCGCGGATGGAAAGCCGCCCGCACCGCTCGATGGCGACGCGCTTCGCAAGGCCTACAAGGGGTGGGTCTCCCAAGACAAGCTGCGCGACAAGCTCCCCGACGGTCCGACCCGCGTCGGCGATTCGCTCGACGGCTACGCGAAAGCCTTCGCCGACCTCGCCGCGACGGAGTCCGGGCTCGAAAAGCCCACCGCGAAGGGCACCGGCAAGGTGAAGGCGATCAAGGAGGTCGACGGAAAGAAGGTCGCGGTGTTCGATATGTCGATCAGCCTGGAGGGCGACATGCCGAGGATCGGCCACTTCAAGCTGTCGATCTCATCCGATCTGGAGGTGCGCGCCGACTGCGGCTGCATCGTCGGTGGGGACACGACCTCGACGATGGACGTGGAGTACGTCTCAAAGGGCGGCCAGACCACCACGAAGGGCTCCGAGAAACTCAGCACGAAGCCGTCCTTCTGAGGGAGCGCGCTCAATTCTCGATCAGGGGTCCTCGCGCGATTCGGTCACCCGGTCTGGGCCTGGATTCTCTCGCCGCGCCGGAACAGGTGAATCGGCGGCCGTGATTCGGGCCCGCTCAACCCCCAAGCTTCAATCGCTGACCAATTCGGTCCTTCAACAACCGAAGGAATAGGTCTGGCTGGAGGCCGCGCCTGTTGTCCGTTCCCCCCGCCTTCACGATGGAGGCCTATCATCGCGCGAGGCGCGGCACCAGCGCCCGACACCGTCCGACCTCCCATTCGATGGCGCCCTTCAGGACGGCCTCAGCCGACCCTCAGATCCTTCGCAATGCGGACCGCATTGACCGAGGCATTGCAATTGGGATCGTGGTAAATGGTGACCTTGGAAATGGGGTCGTCGAGGTTTCGATACGGAAGCCCCTCGCCCGAGCTCGGAGCGTTGGGGGGCCAAGCTTTCGCTCCGTCCCCGGTCGCACCTCGGATGGCCCATCCGCTCGACCGCTCGTGGCGCTCCGTCCTCGCGTTCGGCGCCGGGTCGGAGGGGGCGGCCCCGCCTCGTCGTCTCCCGGTGCTCGAGATCGCCGTTCCTCGTGGACTCGTTTTCGCGCTTGTTTGCTGCGGGGTCCTGGCCGGTTGCGATGCGCCCGCCCAGCAGACGACGACGGTCGCCCCCGCCGCGAGCTCTACCCAGCCGCCGAGCTCGTCGTCGGGCGCGGCGCCGGAGGGCAGCGGGTCCACCCCGCCCCTCAGCGCCGCCTCTCTCCCGGCAACGCCGAAGAGCGATCCCCTCTCCGACTATCTCGCCGCGCACCCGCCGGCTTCGCTCGATCCCCAGACCCAGAGCGCCCTGAACGATTGTCATGATCTGCGAGCGGTCCTCGCGATCGCCGACTCGAGGACCGAGTCGAGCCTGCAGCGGTTCGTGGTGGACGCGCTCGAGAGCACCGGCGTCTTGCGCCGCGTACGCGATCCGAATTCACGCGGCGAGATCGCGCTCGACGCGGCGGGCTGGGGGGTGAAGAGCTTCTCCATCGAGAGCAGCAATCGCTCGGCCGTGCTGGCTCGCTGCCCCGACCTGGCGACTTGCCAGGTCGCGCTGCGGGCGCTGGCGAAACAACCTCCATATGCGAGCCCCACGATGGCTCACCCGGCGCCGTTCTTGGTGTGCGGGGTGCCGCGCGAGACCTTCGCATTTGGTCAGCCGGTGCCGCTCTCGACCGCGCGATGAGACGCTCGTCGCCGTGGCTCGTCGAGTCGAATGGCGACCCGGAGACGAGCTCGAGAGGGCGCCGGGGACCAGCTGCGGTCTCGTGGCTCCCACTCCCCCCAAGTCGCCTATGGCGGCGATGCTATCGCGGCGCGTTCGGGCGAAACATCATTCGGTCTTCCCGAACAATCTTCTCTCCAAAATCCGGATAGCGGCGGGCCTCGCCCCTCGCTACGTTCGGAGCCATGAAGTCGAGCTTGTCGCTCTGGATCCTGCTTTCGATTGGATTGGCCGCCTGCGGAGACAGCTCCGGGTCGGGAGGGGCCGCGGGCGGGGGCGGCGCCTCCCAAGGCGGGGCGCCCGCGACGGGCGGGGAGTCGAGCACGGGCGGGACGCCCTCCACCGGCGGCGCCGGAGAGGGCGGCCAGGGGACGGGCGGCGCGACCGGCGAGGCCTCCGTGACGATGACGGTGGACCCGACCACGGTGGCGGCGGGGGACGACATCACCGCGACGGTGACGGTGACGAACTTCGTCTTGGAGGCGCCGGGGGGCGCCAATCAAGACGGCCACGGCCACTATCACATCTATCTCGACGGCGCGTCCGGCGGCCAATACCTCATCGCCGATCAGGAGCCGACCACGACATTCACCATCCCCGCGAACACCGCCCCGGGCGCCCATACGCTGCGCGTCTCGGTCTCGGACAACTCGCACGTCCCCCTCTCCCCGCCGGTCGAGGACATCGTCGACATCACCGTCGAATGAACGCGCGGCCGGTTTCCTTCCTGCTCGCGGTGGCGCTCGCGGCGTGCGGGGACGAGGAGACGGAGAGCGCCCCCGCGCCGCCGACGTTCGCGGAGGTGGAGGCCATCCTCGACGTGCGGTGCACGAAGGCCTGCCACTCCGGGGGGGAGTTCGCGGCGGGGGGGTTGGACCTCCAGCACAACGCTTATGACGTGTTGGTGGGGCCGCCCCCGACCGGCGTCCCATGCGCCGGCGGCGAGATGGGCCGGGTCGTTCCGGGGTCGCCAGAGGAGAGCCTCCTTTATGTGAAGATCGCGGCCAAGCTGGATGACACGCCCGCCCCGTGCGGAGACGTCATGCCCCCCGGCGCCAACGCCGCCCCCCTCGACCCCGAAGAAGTGGAGCTGATTCGGGCTTGGATCGCGGGCGGAGCGCCGCGCGATTGACGGGCTGATCCACTCGACGCAAGCATCCGAGCGTGGGTTCGCGCGAGAGGCGGCTGCTCGGGGTGCTCGCGGCCGTCAAGGTCGCGATGCACGCGCCATTTCTCTCGCGCTATGGCTGGTTCCGCGACGAGCTCTATTACGTCTCGTGCAGCAGGCGAATGGCGTTCGGGTATGTCGATCACCCGCCCTTGTCGATCGCCGTCCTGCGAGTGGTGAGGATGGTCTTTGGCGACTCGCTGTGGGCGGTTCGCCTCGTACCGGTGCTCTGCGGCGCCCTCCAGATCGTCCTCGCCGGGCTCCTCGCGTCGCGGCTCGGGGCGGGGCCGCTCGGGGTGGGGCTCGCGGGCGCGGCCGTCCTCGGCGCCCCCATCGTAATGGCGTTCTCTCACCACTACTCGATGAACCCCATCGACGGCGTGCTCTTCACCGGCGCCGTCCTCGCCCTCCATTCGGCGCGGGAGGAGCGGCGCGCGCGATCGTGGCTCGTGCTCGGGGCCCTCTTGGGGGCAGGCCTCCTGAACAAAGCGAGCGCGCTCTGGCTCGGGGCCGGGATCGCGGTCGCGCTCGTCGCGCTCGACCGCGCCGCGCTGCGGACGCGGGGGCCGTGGCTCGCGGCGCTGGTCGCGGTCGTGGCCTTCCTGCCGAACGTGGTCTGGCAGGCTCGCCATGATTTCCCGACCGTCGAGTTCGCGCGGCACGCGCTGGAGGGGAAATACCAGCCCCTCTCCAAGCCGGCGTTTCTCCGAGAGGCGGCGATGGAGGCGGGCCCGTTCGGGGCGCTCCTCTATGCCATTGCCCTCGTCGCGCCGTTCGCGGGGGCGGGCCTCCGCGCGCTCCGCGTCCACGCCATCATCCTCGGCACCGTGCTGGCGATCCTGTTGTTCTCTCGGGGCAGCAAGCCGGAGTACCTGGCCGCGTCGATGCCCACCGCGTTCGCGGTCGGGGCCCGCGCCGTCGATGGCTTCGCGAAGAGCCGCGCGCGCCGCCTCGCGGTGGCGTTGCCGGCGTCGCTCGTCACGGCGTCGTTCGCCGCCCTCATCGCGCCGCTCGCGATACCGGTCTTATCCATCGAGGGTCTCGTCCGCTATCAATCGGCGCTCGGCATCGCTCCTGGGACCAGCGAGAAGAAGGAGCTCGGGCGGCTGCCCCAGCACTACGCGGACATGCTCGGTTGGCCCGAGCTCGCGGCGGCGGTGGGGGGCGCGGTAGACACCTTGTCGCCCGAGGAGCGGCGCCACGCCGTCATCGTGACGGCGACGGGAGGTTATGGCCCAGCCTCCGCTTTGGACCATTTTCTCGCCGGACGAGAGCATCCCCCCATCGTCTGCGCTCACAACAATTGGTGGCTATGGGGATATGGCGATCCGGACGCCCAGACCGCGATCGTCGTCGGCGGCGACCGCGCCCTCGTGGAGAGAGCGTTCAGCGCCGTCGAGCTCCATACCGTGTTCGAATGCGGCGATTGCATGCCCTACGAAAACCACAAACCCATCTGGATCGCGCGCGGTCGTCGCCAATCGCTCGCCGAGGCCTGGCCGCGATTGAAGCACTACGATTGAGCGGTTGAGCATCCCCTCCCTCTACCGGGCGAGGCGATTGAACAGCGCGACGGTCAAGGCGTGCTCGGGGATGCCGGTGATGAAGGAGCCGCGGGAGGTCTCGGGGGTGATCTTCACCATTCGCTCGTCGAGCTTGAGCTTCGCTTCGGTGAGGGCACGGACGGCCTCGGGGAGGTCCCCCGCCTCCCAGCGCACGCGCGCGATCGACCAGCGCACGTAGCCCTCACCTTCGTCACAGCCGGTGAGGTCGCCGAGCGCGCTCTCCGCCTCGGCGAGGAGGGCGAGCGCTTCGGTGGGGATGGGCTCGGCGGCGGCTTGGGCCTTCTGGGCGAGGGCTTGGGCGAGGGTCGCTTGGAGGAGGACGCGCGGGGGGGGGCGGCCGTCGAGGAGGGCGATGGCGAAGCGCACGATCTCCTCCGCCTCGCTCGATCGGTGGCGCTCGAGCATGATGCGGGCGAGGAGGGCGGCCGCGACGGAGGCGTTCTTCTCGTCGCGCTGGCTCCGAAAGGCGTCCATGGCGAGGGTGGTCTCGCGCTCGGCCTCGTCGAAGAGGCCGAGCCAGCTCTTGGCGTGACCGAGGTACATCCGCGCGGTGGCGAGGACCTCCCAGAGCCCGAGGCCCTCTGCGAGCTCGATGACCGAAGCATATCCTTCGACCGCCTCCTCGACGTGGCCGACGCCGAGCGCGGCGTAGGCGACGTTCACCCGCTGGACGCAGGCGTTCCGGACGTCGCCCATCGCGTCGAAGGCGACCGCGGAGCGCTTCATCAAGAACCCGTATCCCGCGATGTCGCGGGAGGCGAGGGCCCGCCACGCGCGCGCCCGGTAGAACCACGCCGCCATCGCGGGCTGCTTCTGGGCGATGCCCTGGGGGATTTGCGCGAGGGCCCGATCGGCGACCTCGAGCTTCCCGGCGAGGATGAGCTCGATGGCGGCCTGAGCGAACAGGACCATGCGCGTGGCGGACGGCTCCGCCGGCTTCTTGAGAGAGAAGACGGCCGCGGCCACGCTCTTCAAGGTGTCTTTGTTGCCGGTCTTGGCGGCGGAGGTCATCGCGATCGAGGCCGCCTTGCACCACGCAGGATCGCCGATCGGTACGCGGGCGAGGGCGTCGCGGGCGTGGGCGAGGGCATCGGGGGCGCGACCCTGCCACGCGCGCGCCTCCGCGACGGTGACGTGGATCTTGCCGCGCTCTTCGCCGAAGGCGCCGCACCCGAGGGCGCGCTCGCAGAGATCGATGGCCCTCTGGAGATCGCTCGCTTCGAGGGCGAGGTGGGCGGCCACGGCGAGGAGGCCGGCCGCGCTCTGACCGTCACCGCCGCGCTCGTATTGATCCGCGAGGACGATGGGATCGCGCTCGCCCGCCTCCTCCAGCCATCGAGCGGCGGTGCGATGGGCCTTGCGGCGCTCCGGCTCGGGGATGCGGGCGTAGGCGGCCTCGAAGAAGAGCTCCTGCCGGAAGGTGTACTCGGCCTGACCGCGCAGGTGAGAGCGGCGCGCGCGCGCGACGACGCCGTGGGCCTCGAGGCGCTCCAGGATCTCGGGCACGTCCGCTCGTGGCGCGAGGGCGCGCACGCCTCCATCCCAGAAGCTCCGGCCAAAGACGGCGCCGGCGCGGAGGACCCTGCGCTCGTCGGGCGAGAGGGCGTCGAGTCGCGCGTCGATCACCGCGAGCACCGACTCGGGGAGCTGGTTTGCCCCGCGCAAGACGGCGCGCGAGAGCTCCTCCACGAAGAACGCGTTGCCGGCGGCGCGCTGGACGATGCGTTCGACGGCAGGGCCATCCACCTCGTCGCCCAAGAGCTCGCGGGCCATCTCTTCGCACGCGGCGGAGGAGAGCGGCTCGAGCTGCACCGTCTGGAGGCGACGCTGGGCGAAGAGGGTCGGGAACGTCGTCGCGATCTCGCGCCGGGCGAGGGCGAGCACGAAGATCGGCCGGTCCTCGAGCGTGCGCAGGGTGGAGTCCAGGAACGCGATGGTGGCCTGATCGGCCCACTGCACGTCGTCGAGGGCGATGAAGAGGGGGCGCACTTGGGCCACCCCCGCGATGAAGTCGGCGAGGGCGCCGCGGGTCGCGTCTCCGAGGGTGATCGGGCTCTTTCGCGCGCCGTCGAAGGTCGCGCTCTTGCCGCGCTTGATCGCGGCGACGCCGGCGATCTCCGCGAAGAGCTCGACGATGCGGTAGGCGTGAGGGCCGGGGGCGTGGGCGTCCACGAGATCGGCGAGCTTCTTCCACCGCAGCTCGTCCCGGTCTTCGGGGACGACGCCGGCGAGGTCGAGCAGCAGAGGGGCGAGCATCGCGAACGGCTTGGTCTGTCGCGTCGGCTCGCCGCGCGCCCACCAGACCTCGACCGCGAACCGATCGATGTCGCGGACGATCTCGAGCCCGACGCGGCTCTTGCCCATGCCGGGATCGCCCACGACGAGCGCGCACCGGGCCCGCCGATCTTCGAGCGTCCGCGCGAACAAACCGCGAAGGAACGCGATATCGCGCGCTCTCCCTGCGCACGAGGCGCCCGCGCCCCGGAGGGGGGCGGCCCCCGCGCGCACGCCGCTCTTGCTCTGGTCGACGACGATCCGGTGGAGCGCGCGGCCCCGCTCCACCTCGAAGCTCGACTCGACCAGGCTCGCGAGGGTGGCGTCGACCACGATGTCCCCCGGATCCGACTCGATCATCGCCTGGGTGAGCAGCTCCGTCCCGCGGTCGATGGTGTCGCCGACCTTGAGGGCCTTTCGCTCCGGGGCGCGCCCCGTCACCAGCGAGATGTAGAGGAGCGGATCGGCGGCGCGGATCGCGAGGGCGGCCCGCACCGCGCTGCGGGCGAGCTCGGGGAGGGGCTCGGAGGCGTGCGCGAACGGGAGCACGAGGGTGCCGTCGCCGTGCATCTCGGGGGCGAGACCGAGCGCGGCGAGGGCGGCGTGGACGGCGGCGCGATCGGCGTCGCTCCTCCCCATCGGCAACGTCACGGCCGCGTCGTTCGAGGCCGCCCCGAAGCGGTCTTTGCGCGCGAGGAGCAAGACGGCGAGGCGCTGCTCCGTCCCCGTGATCGCCCCCTCCTCGACGCTCGGAGGAGCTTCGTCTTCGGTGGCGCTCGAGAGGCTCGAGAGGTGGCGAAACACCTCCGAGGCGTCTCTCGGGCGGTCGTCGCGATCGCGCGCGAGGAGACGGGCGACGAGGTCATCGAGGTCGAGCGGCACGTTCGGGACGAAGTCGCTCACGCGCGGCGCTTGCTCCAGGCTGATCTTGAGCAAGACCGCGATCGGGTCGTCGCTTCGGAACGGGACGCGGCCGGTGAGGCACTTGAAGAGCAGGCAGCCGAGCGAGAAGACGTCGGCGCGCGTGTCGATGTCGCGAGCGCCCGTCGCTTGCTCCGGCGAGAGGTACCCGGCGGAGCCGACGACGAGGCCGGACGCGGTCAGATCGCTGCCGCCGCTGCCTTGCAGGCGCGCGACCCCGAAGTCGAGGAGCTTCGGCCGACGGTGATCGCCGGCGAACAGGACGATGTTGCTCGGCTTGATGTCGCGATGAACGATGCCGCGGCGATGGACCGCGGAGAGGATCTTCGCCACCTCGATCCCGAGCTCCACCGTCTCTCGGATCCGGAAGCCCCGCCGCTTGATCTCGTCCGCGACGGTGGGCCCGTCGACCCACTCCATCGCGAGGTACTGCGATCCCGAGTCGGTCGTCCCGTGGGCGACGTAGCTCACGATCCCGGGCTCATCGAGGGAGGCGAGGAAGGCGCACTCCCGCGCGAACCGCTCTTGGTCCTCCGCGCTCAGGCCGTGGATCTCTTTGACCGCGACGAGGCGACCGGTGGAGTGGTCGAGGGCGCGATAGACGGCGCCCATCCCTCCGACGCCGACCCGCCCGAGGATGCCGAACCGACCGGCGACGACGCGCTCGCGCGCCATCGCTCAGTCGAAGCCTCTTCGCAGGGCAGGACGATCAACCCATCCGGACACGCGACGATGCTACGCCGCCAATCCCATGAGCGCATCGTCGAGGTGCGCGGGTATCGATCCGCACCCCGGCGTGCTTCGCGCTCGCCGACCGATCAGTGCGAGCCTGGGCAGATCGTGGGGTTCAGCGGGTCGTGGTTGTCGACGCAGGGGGCCTTGGGCGCGGTGGACGTGGTGGAGGCGCTGGGCTTCAGGCGAACGACTGGTGATTGAGAGCGAGCGGGAGGCGCAGAGCGGACCGGCTCCGCGGTGACCACGGCCGCCGCGGCGGCGGCGGTGGCCGCGGCGGGCGCGGCGGGCGTCGTCTCCGCGCTGGCCGCCCTCATCGCTTCGATCTCGCGATCGCGCTGCTCGAGATCGCGCGCGATGCGAGCCGTCTCCTCGCGACGAGCGCGCTCGTCCGCCTCTGCGCCCGGCTTCACGATCCCGAAGTAGTAGCCGGCGGTCGCGGCGCCCGCGATCAGCGCGAACGCGACCGTCCCCGCGAGCGCTCGACGCAGCGAGCGCCGCTCGGAGTCCTGCTTCGCGCGAAGCTCTTGGGCCCTCTCCGCGTGCGCTTGCTCGAGCAGCCGGCGACGCTCGCGGTCGAACGCCTCGAGCCTGACCTTCTCGAGCGCGGCCAGGCGGATCGCCTCGAGCCGCGCCGCCTCCTCCCGAGCCGAGGCCTCCCTCGCCGCCGCCTCCTCCGCCTCCGCGCGGCGCCGCGCCTCCTCCGCGGCGGCGATGCGAAGCTCCGCCTCCATCTTCGCCCGCTGGGCGTGCTCGCGCCGCGCCTGCTCCCGTGCCCGCTCCTCCTCGACCCGCGAGTCCTCCAGGGTCATCAGCTCACGGAGCGAGAGCATGACGGAGGTCTCCGTCGTCGGGGTCTTGGGGCTCTGGGCTCGGGGGCTCTTCGATGACGGGGAGGATCGATCGGTCATGGAGGCTGAGACGAGCGACCCGCGCAAAGATTGGATGGCGAGAGAAGAATTTTACAGCACAGACATCATGCGACATCACCCGCCCAGGAACGGAAAACGCTGAGGTGCGCTCCGCCCGCGACCCGTCCCTGGCAAGGCCGCTCGAGCGGGACGCAACTCGGGGACCTGAGCCGGCAGGGGGTCGACTTGTTCCCGTTTGCTATGAAAAACGTAGCGGTCCGCGCTGGGAGGGCTCGTTCGAGAGACCGGCTGGCGGACATCCATGAGCGCGCCCCTCCCGCGGCGTGCGGAGCACGACGCTTGGGAGGGGCCGACGAGCGTGAGCGAGGAGGGGGGTGGGCATCCTCGTCCGATGCTCGAGGCGGTGGGTCGTTCGGCGCAGTGGCGCTCGAGACCCCCGCCGGTGGGAGGCGATCAGCCCGCCTTCTTCGGCGTGGGCTTGGGCGCTTCCTTCTTGTCGTCCTTCTTGCCCTTGTCGTCTTTCTTGTCGTCCTTCTTGTCGCCCGGCTTGTCCTTCGGAGCCTTGCGCTCCTTCGCGTACGGCAAGGTCGCGAGCTGCGGAGCCTGCTGCACCACCTCGATGACGAGGTTGCCGGCCTTGGGACCGAGGATGCCGAACTTGGGATCCGACGCGGGCGGGTTGAAGCCCTTGTATGTCGTGCCGTAGTCGGTCGAGACCTTCACCTTCGCGCCGACGGCGGGGATCGGATCGGGGAGGACCTTGCCATTCTGATCGGCGAAGACGCACGTGCCCGAGTTGCACTGCGTACCCTCGGCCTTGCAGTCCTCGGGTTTTTCGCAGGTCTTCTTCTCTTTGTCGTCGTCGTAGTACGCCATCGCGTACTTGATGCCGGCGAAGTTCGTGGCCCAGCCCATGACCGGGATGCCCGTCTTCTCATCCGGGGAGTCGGCGATGTAGAAGGTCGGGGGCGGCGCTTTGCAATCGGCGGGCGTGCCCGGCTTGGGCTTGCCCTTCGGGACGTCCTCGGGGACGGCGCACTTGGGGACGCAGCCCTCTTCGACGGCGTTCGCGTCGTTCTTGCACTCGACGAGGTTCGTCTTGACGATGTAGCCGACGACCGTGACCTTCTTCCCCTTCACCTCGTTCGAGTGCACTTTGCTGTGGAAGTCGTGCACGAGGCCGAAGACGGTATAGGCGTCGCCTTCCTTCTTGGCCTTCTGAGGGAGGGTCGGCGGGGCGGGCATCCCGGGAGCCTTCGCCGTGGGGGCAGGCTTCTTCTCGTAGGCCTTCACCTCTTGGTTGCACCCTGCCCCGAGGGGAAAGAGCAACGCGCACGCGAGCAACGACGTCGCAGCGACCGAGGAGTAAGCGGACCGAGCTCGCCCGGCGTGAGGCAGCGTTGCTTCGGGCGAGAAGACGGACGAATTGCGGCGGGCGTTCATTCGAGCTCCTGGCGTACGGGCCGAAAGAGCTACCAGGGCGAGGCGGACTCGTAAAGATCCTCGCGCAAGGCTCCTTCGTTCCCAGCTTGTTCGTCCCGGGCCGAAAGCTCCGTTACGCTTCACGGCATGCGCGAGACCCTCTTGCACGCGCCCTTCGAAGTGCACCGCATCCTCACGATGGTCCTCGCCGGCGGCGAGGGTCGGAGGCTCTGGCCGCTCACGGCGGAGCGAGCGAAGCCGGCGGTGCCCTTCGGAGGTCGCTATCGAATCATCGATATCGTCCTCTCGAACATGGTCAATTCGGGTCTGACCCGGATCAAGGTCATCACCCAATACAAGAGCGCCTCCCTCGAGGAGCACATCGCGCGCGCTTGGCGGCTCTCCCCCATGCTCGACAGCTACATCGAGACGCTGCCGGCGCAGCAGCGGACGGGCCTCTCTTGGTTCAAGGGCTCGGCCGACGCGATCTACCAGACGATGCACGTCATCGAGGACGAGAACCCCGCCCTCGTCGTCGTGTTCGGAGGGGACCACGTCTACAAGATGGACGTGCGCCAGATGCTGGCCGCCCACGTGGACAAGGGCGCGGATCTGACGGTGGCGGCGATCCCGGTGAAGAAGGAGGAGGCCAGCCAGTTCGGCGTGATCGAGGTCGACGGCGAGGGCCGCATCATCGCCTTCCACGAGAAGGTGAAGAGCCCGCCCGAGATGCCCGGCCGGCCCGGGTACTGCCTGGCCTCCATGGGCAACTACATCTTCGGCACCGCGTCGCTGCTCCGGGCGGTGGTCGAGGACGCCGCCGACGACACGAGCGCCCACGACTTCGGGCGGAACATCGTCCCCCGGATGGTCGCGGACAAGCAGCGCTGCTTCGTCTACGACTTCAAGACCAACCTCGTCCCGGGTGAGGATCCGGAGGGCGCGACGGCGGCCTACTGGAGGGACATCGGGACGGTCGACGCCTACTTCGAGGCGCAGATGGACCTCGTGAGCGTGAAGCCCGCGTTCAACCTCTACAACCGGCACTGGCCCATCCGCACCGGGATGGCCCACGACCCGCCCGCGAAGTTCGTGTTCCGCGACGAGGCCAACGCCCGCGTCGGCGTCGCGACGGAGAGCCTCGTCTCCCACGGCTGCATCATCTCCGGCGGTCGCATCAACCGATCGGTCCTCTCCAATCGATGCCGCATCAACTCGTTCAGCTCGGTCGACGAGTGCGTCCTGTTCGAGGACGTCGTCATCGGCCGCCACGTCCGGATCCGTCGCGCCATCATCGACAAGGGCGTCGAGATCCCCGCCGGCACCGAGATCGGCTACGACCTCGACGCCGATCGGAAGCGGTGGAGCGTGAGCGAGGGGGGCATCGTCGTCATCCCCAAGCGCGCGAAGGTCCCCGAGTCGGGCAGCATCCCGCCCCCCGCCTGACCGCTCGGCGCGGCGCGGGGGTCGTCTCCTCCGGGTCTCGCTTCGCGAGCCCGAGAGCTCAGACAGGTCCTCGCGCGCTGCGGAGACAACCCCACGCCCCACTCGCTACCCTCGCCCCGCTTCAAAGCTCGAGATCTCCTGCGAGCGCGGAGCGCGGCGCGCGGCGCGCGGACCCCCGCCGGCCATCGAGAATCGGGCGCGAAAAGCGCTCGCCTTGCAGGGATCCTTGCGATACACCTGTCCAGGGCCCGTGAGCCGAACCATCATCGTCGGAGACGTCCATGGCTGCGCCCGAGAGCTGGAGGATCTGCTCTCGTACGTGGGCTTCGGAAAGCGCGACAAGCTCGTGCTCGTCGGTGACCTCGTGGTCCGCGGGCCGAAGCCTCACGACGTGGTCGCGCTCGCGCGATCGCTGGGCGCCTCGGCCGTGCGCGGCAACCACGAAGACAGGCTCCTTCGCTGGAAGAAGAGCCGCGGCACCGCCGAGCCCTACAAGATCGGGAGCGTCACGCGACGCACCGCGGAGGCGCTGAAGCCGCGCGATTGGGAGTATCTGGAGGCTTTGCCGCTCTGGATCGATCTGCCGCTCCACGGGGTGCGGGTCGTGCACGCGGGCGTCGTCCCCGGAATCGCGATCCAGGAGCAGAGCCCGCGATCGCTGATGTACCTCCGCAGCCTGACGCCCGAGAGCGAGCCGCTCGAGCTGCGCGGCGATCGCAGCTGGGCTCACGCGTATGGCGGCCCCGAGCACATCGTCTTCGGTCACAACGCGCTGCCGGAGCCGGAGATCGCAGAGCACGCGACCGGCATCGACACCGGGGTCGTCTACGGGGGCCGGCTCACGGCGATGGTCCTGATCGAAGGAGAGCGGCCGCCTCCGCCGGAGCAACGCACGCGCGTGCTCGTGAGCGTGCCCGCGCGGCGAGCCTATTTCGTGAAGCAGAAGCGGCCCCCCGCCCCCGGCCAGCCCGAGAGCAGGAGCCCGGATTGGTCCGCGATCGAGAACGAGTACCGGCGAGCGAGCCTGATGAGGCGAGCCTCGTGAGCCAGGCCGAGGGCGGTCGAGCTTCATCCTGATAGCCGAATCGCGCGCGCTGATTTAGCCTCTCGCGCGATGTCGAGCGCGCCTCGTCTCCTGACTCCTTCGCGCGACGGGTCGCCCCGGGGCCGCGGCGCGACGCGCTTCGCGCTCGCGGCCGCCCTCGCGATCGTCGCCCTCGCCCCTGCGGCTCCTGCCGAGGCCGGGCCAGGCCGCCCGATTCGCGTCGCGCAAGCGGCGCCTCCTCCGAAGCGCTCCACCGTCGCGACCGTCCTCCAGAAGGGGCGCGACATGTACGAAGACCAGCGCTACGAGGAGTCGATCCAGACGCTGAGCGGCGTCGTCGTGCGCGCCGACGCGACCCGCGAGGAGCGGCTCGAGGCGTACAAGCTCCTCGCCTTCAACCACATCGCCCTCGGCAAGAACGAGGAGGCGGACGCGTTCGTGCGAGCCCTCTTCGTGGTCGACGAGACCTTCGAGCTGCCGAAGACGGAGTCGCCCAAATTCCGAGACTTCTTCGAGAAGACCAAGAAGGCGTGGGAGGCGGACGGCAAGCCGGGGAAGGCGCAAGAGGGCCAGCCGACGCAGGAGAAGAAGGCGGTCGCGCTGAAGCACACGGGCCTCGCCCAGGTCGACAAGGGCAAGCCGATCAAGATCGAAGGCACGGTGGACGATCCGTCCGTCGCGGTGGAGAAGATCGAGCTCTTCTATCGCGCGGGGGCGAAGGGGAAGTTCACGCAGAAGCTCCTCGCCTACTCGATGGGAGCGTTCCGAGGGGAGATCCCCGCTTCCGTCGTGCAGCCGCCCCTCGTCGAGTACTACATGCTCGCGCTCGACAAGGCGGGCTTGCCTCTCGCGAGCCGCGGCGACGCGGACACCCCGCTCCGGATCGTCGTGCCCGACGCGGGAAAGAGCGTCGTGGAGAGCCCTTGGTTCTGGATCCCGATCGGGGCGGTGGTCGTGACGGGCGTCGTGCTCGGCGCGGTGCTCGGGACGCAGCTCGGGGGCAGCGAGTCGACCGTGAAGATCAAAGTGACCGAATGAGCGAGCCGCGCTTCCCCTATGTCCACGTCACGACGCGGGCCGACGACGCCGACCTGCTGAGCTCGGAGCTGTTCGATCTGGGCGCGACCGGCGTGGAAGAGCGCGACGAGGAGACCTACGTCAAAGGGCCCTCGGGAGGGCGGGTCGTGCTCGTCGCGAGCTTCGAGGATCGGGCCTCCGCGGACGCGGCCATCGAGGCGCTGCGCGGACGCGAAGACGTCGAGAGCGCGGAGCTGCACGAGGTCGTGGGCGACGCGTGGCGCGACGCGTGGAAGGCCTATTACGAGCCGTTCTCCCTCACCTCGTCGATCGTGGTGCGACCGCCGTGGCGAGAGGCGGCAGAAGTCCCGGAGGGGGCGAAGGTCCTCGTCCTCGAGCCCGGCCGCGCCTTCGGGACGGGGCTCCACGCCACGACCTCGCTCGTCGCGAACCTCCTCGACGAAGGGGGAGCTTCGCTGCAGGGGGCGCGGGTGCTCGACGCCGGGTGCGGCAGCGGCATCCTCTCGTTCGTAGCCCTCGCCCTGGGCGCGGGCGAGGTGCTCGCGTTCGACGTCGATCCAGAGGTCATCGACACCGTGGTCGAGAACGCGGATCGAAACGCGATGCGCGACCGGATGCGGGTGTTCGCCGGGACGATCGACGACGTCGAGGGCCGGTTCGACTGGGTCCTCGCCAACATCGAGTCGCGCATCCTGGACCCGATCGCGGAGGCGCTCGCGGCCCGCGTCGGGCCCCGAGGGCACCTGCTCCTCTCCGGCATCCTCACCGCCGAAGAAGAGGCGATGCGCGCTCGCTTCACGAGCCTCTCGCGCAAGCTGACCATCGTCGCGAGCCGCCACATGTCGACGGGGGGCGAGCGCGCCTACGACAAGGATGGCTGGGTCGCGCTGCACCTCGTCGCGGCCGAGTGATCCGCGTCCCCCACGCCGGGCTCGCGGTGGGCCCCCTCGAGCTGGACGCGGCCGCCTCTCGATACGCGGCGCGGGTCCGGAGGGTCCAGGCGGGCGACGTGGTCCTGCTGTTCGATCCGGAGGCGGCCGTCGAGGCGGAGGCGGTCGTCGAGCAGGCGCGTGGCAAGCGCGGTGAGGTCCGGGTCGTCGTGGGCGCGGTGAGGCCGGCCAGCCTTCGACCGCGACGCGCGGTCACGGTGATCCAGTGCGTCGGGAAGGCGGACAAGCTGGACCAAGTGGTCCGCGACGCGACCGAGCTCGGAGCGACCGCCGTCCTGCCGGCGTGGAGCGAGCGGTGCGTGGCGGAGCGATCGTCCTTGGCGTCCCTCGCACGTCTCGGGCGCGTCGCCGTCGAAGCGGCCCGCCAGTGCCTGCGTGGCGATGTGCCCCGCGTCGAGGCGCCCCGACCGCTCTCGGAGGTGCTGGCGGAGACGAAGAGCGACGTCCGAATGGTCCTCGATCCCACCGCCTCGAGGCCGCTGCGGGCAGCCCTGGAAGGAGCGGCCTCCACCACCAGCGTCGCGTTCGTCGTGGGGCCCGAGGGCGGGCTGTCCAGCGGCGAGATCCTCGCTTGCGCCGAGGCCGGGTTCGGCCCGGTGAGGCTCGGAGGTCTCGTGTTGAGGACGGAGACGGCGGCGACCGCGGCGTTGGGAGCCATCGCCGCCCTCCTCGACGACGAGGGTGTCCATCTTCAGCCACAGCGGTAAGGCCTGCTCGTCCGCGCCGCTTCTGATAGCCTCGTCTGCAAGTGACGGTCCCCGGGCGAGCCCTGCCCGATGGTGACGCTCGGTCGGACGGGCGCGTCATCGGTCGCTATTTGATCCTCGACGAGATCGCGTCGGGGGGGATGGCGACGGTGCACCTCGCGCACGTCGAGATGCCGGATGGCGAGCGCGATCCGGGCCGTTTCGTTGCGGTCAAATGCATGCACGCGCACTACGCGCGCGATCCCGACTTCGTCTCGATGTTCCTCGACGAGGCGATGCTCTGCACGCTCATTCGCCACGAGAACGTCGTCGAGACGATCGACGTGTCGCAAGAGCACGAGGAGCTGCTGCTCGTGCTGGAGCTCGTCGAAGGAGAGAGCCTGTCCAAGCTCGTGAAGACGATCGCGGCGCGAGGGCAGCGGGTCCCGAAGCCGATCGCATCGGCGATCGTCCGCGACATGCTCCAAGGGCTCCACGCCGCCCACGAGGCCTCCAACGCCGCGGGCGAGCCCCTCATGATCGTCCACCGCGACGTCTCTCCCCACAACGTCCTCGTCGGGACGGACGGCGTCGCGCGGGTGCTCGACTTCGGGGTCGCGAAGGCTCGCGGCCGCGTGCAGCAAACCCAGAAGGGTCAGCTCAAGGGCAAGCTCGCGTACATGTCGCCCGAGCAAGCGCGGGGCAAGCAGGTCGATCGGCGCAGCGACCTGTTCGCGGCCGGGATCGTCCTGTGGGAGCTGCTCACGGGAGCGCGGCTCTTCGACGGAGAGAACGAGGCGGCGCTGCTCATCGCCCTCTTGAGCGAGCACCCCGCCGCCCCGAGCACGAAGGATCCTTCGCTCTCGTCGCTCGATTCGTTGGTGCTCAAAGCATTGGAGGTCGACCCGAGCGTCCGCTACCAGACCGCCCTCGAGATGGCGGCCGCCGTCACCGCGACGATCCCGCCTGCCACCCGGGAGGAGGTGGCGGCGTGGGTGAAGACGGAGGCGAAGTCCTCGCTTCGAAAGCGCGAGGAGACGATTCGGCACGCGCGCAGCCGGGTGCCCGTGCTCCGCGGTTGGACGGAGGCGGTGGAGGAGAGCGCGAGCGGCGATCCCCCGAGCGAGCAAGGTGAGCAGAGTGCTGCCCCGCCCGCCAAGCACGAGACCGCCGCGAAGAACGACCCGAAGGAGAAAAGCGATCCGCCCAAGACGTCATCGTCTTCGATGGGCCTCCGGCGCCCGGGCGAGCTCGGCACGAAGCCGCCCGAAGGGGCGAAGCCGGTGTCGCTGCGTCCCCCGCCCACGGACGCCCCCCGCCTGCCGCGTCCTCCGAGGCCCCCCCTCGAAAAGCCCGGCCCGAAGCTCCCGCTCGACGTTCACCGCAAGAAGACGGTGCCGGAGCTCGCCGCTTCGCCGCCGTCGCCTTCGACGTCCTCGGCCGCAAGCGGGCAGGCTCGGGACTCGGAGCTCGAGACAGAGACGGAGCCGGGGGCCGAGGAGCTCCGCGTGGAGGAGCCTCGCGCCGCAGAGCCTCGCGCCGCAGAGCCTCGCGCCGCAGAGCCTCGCCCCGCAGAGCCGGCCCGCCGCGCCGAAGAGGTCCAAGCGCCGGCCTTTTGGGACACGTCGACGACGAGCGAGGACGACGAGGCGGCGACGCTCGCGATCCCGGCCGAGGACGCGATGCGCGCGTGGGCCAACGCGGGGGCCACGCCCGGCGGGGCGCTCGGCGGAAAGAGCCCGGTCACGAACGGCACCGTCCCCATCCAGCGCCCCGTGCTCTCCGTTCGCGACGCGACGCTGCCGCTCTACATGGCCCCTGCCCACCTGCGACAGGAGGTCGCGCGGTCTCAAGACGCGCCTCCTCCTTCGGGCGAGCGCGCGGAGGGTATCCCCTCTCAAGTGACCTCGGTCACGCTGACGACGACAGACTTGCCGCCGCCGATCCCGACCGAGCAGGTGAAGCGGCTCACGAGGGTCGCCGCGATCAGCGGCGCGGTCGGTGTGGTGATCGCGGTCGCATCCATCATCATCCTATCGCGGAGGCCGTGGTCCGCGGACTCGACGGACTCGAAGCGGACGACGGAGACAGCCGCCTCCGCGACGACCGATCACGCGACGAGCGGCGAGGGACCGACTTCGCGGGGAGACCGCCGGCCACCCGACCCGGTCGGTCGAGACGCGGCCGCCGTGGAGGCGATCGCGACCTCGGCCCTCGCGTCGTCGTCGTCCTCCGTGAACGCAGAGCCGGAGCCGACCGCGAGCGTGACAGCTTCCGCGAGCGCGAGCAGTCACATCTCGTCGAGCAGCGCCAAGCCCTCCGGGACCAATGGCTCTCCGGGGCCGCGGACCTACGGCTCGAGCAGGCTGCCGACGTACCCGAGCCCGTACCCGACCAACAACAAGCCGAGAACGCCGACGACGCCGACCGCGACCGGCAAGTCACGGCGCTGAGGGCCGCCCGGCGAATCGATCGCGTTGCCAAGTTGGCAACGACCTCGCGCCGCGCTCTCGGGCCCTTGTCACGATGTCCAAGGGCGCGCGGAATCGGGTAAAAAGCCTCGGCTATGCACGGGCATGGACCGTGCAGCAGGCGTCGCGTGGCCCTTCGTCCGAAGCTTCAGAACTTTCGTCCCCAGAGCCTCCTGGCCCGAACCCTCGCGTGGGTAGGTGGCCTCTTGGTGGCCTTCTCCATCGTCGTCGCCGTCGTCGCGTTGTCGGTGGTCAACGTGACCAAGGCAGTGTTTCCTCCGACCCGTGAACAAGCCCTTGCTTCTCCGTCGGGAGCGAGCGAAGCGGAGGGCTCGGCGACTCTGGCGGCTCGACCGAAGACCGTCTCCGAAAAGCAACCGGGTGCCACGAGAAGGCGCGCCAAGGGAGATCGATCCGAATGAAGCGAAGCGTCCTCGCAGCAGCAGCGTGCGGCCTCCTTCTGTCGCTGTGGCCGCTCGCGGCTCACGCGCAGCTGAACCCGCGCGGCAAGCAGCCGGTGGTCAAGCGGCCTGGGAGGACGCCCGCAGAACCTTCGACGCCCGCGTCGGAGCCGTCCAAAGAGCCGTCCGACAAACCCGCTGGTGACAGCAAGGGCCCGGGCGACAAGCCCGCGCCGACGACCCCGGGCAAGGACGGGGGGAAGAAGGATCCCCTCTCTGCCCTCGCTGCCCCGACCGACATCGAATATCGGCCGCCGCCTCCCGGACAGCATTTCAAGTTCAACCTCGAGGACACGGACCTGCCCGCGCTCGTGAAGGCGGTCAGCCAGATCACGGGGCGCCGCTTCATCTACGGCAGCAAGCTTCACGCCCTGAAGGTGACGGTGTTCTCGCCGGAGGAGGTCTCCGCGGGCGAGGCGTACGCGGCCTTCCTCGCGATCCTCAACTCCAACGGGATGACGGTCATCCCTCACGGCGCGTTCCTCGAGATCGTCGAGTCGCAGAACGCTTCCCACCAGACGACGCCGATCTTCGGGACGGCCGCGCCGGTGCCGGGGGAGGACCGCTTCGTCACGCGGCTCTATCACGTGAACAACATCGACGCGAACGACGTCGCCTCGATCCTCAACACGAACTTCAAGTCGCCCGACGCCAACATCACGACGTACGCGCCCGGCAATCTCCTGATCATCACGGACACCGGCGCCAACATCCGCCGCATGCTCCGCATCGTCGAGGAGCTCGACGTCGGATCGGCCGGCGATCAGATCTGGGTGCAGCCGGTGTACAACACGTCCGCGAGCGACGCGGCCGCCAAGCTCAACGAGATCCTCGGCAAGGGCGCGAACGGCGGCAAAGGCGGCGCGGGCAACATCGTGATCCCGGACGAGCGGACGAACTCGCTCATCATCACCGCGACGAAGAACGACTACGACAAGATCCTCGAGCTCATCAAGCGCGTCGTCGACGCGCCGGTGGCGGAGGGCGACAACCAGATCCACGTGCTCCCGCTCCAGCACGCCCAGTGCGACGAGCTCTCCCAGACGCTCTCGCAGATCCTCGGGGGCGGGGGCGGGGGCGCGGTGGCGCGACCGACGAGCGGCGCGGGCCAGCAGCGCGGACCGAACCGAGCGCCGACGCCGGCGCCGTCGTCGGCGGGCGCGGCCGGCACCAACGAAGAGATCTTCGAGGGCCAGGTCCGCGTGAGCTGCGACATGGCGACGAACACCCTGCTGACGACGTCGTCGGCGCGCGACTACGCGCAGCTCCGGGCCGTGATCGACAAGCTCGATCAGCCCCGCCGCCAGGTGTTCATCGAGGCCATCATCATGGACCTCAACGTGACGAACAGCCTCGACGTGGGCCTCTCGTACCACGGCGGCGGGCAGCCCTTCGAGATCAACGGGGAGAAGGGCACGATCTACGGCGGCAACAAAGTCACCGACAGCATCACCGGCGTCCCTTCGGGCGAGGGCCAGCTCGAGGGCCTCCTCTTCGGCGTGCGCGGCCCCGACATCCCCGGCTCCGACAGCATCTTCCCCGGGCTCTCGATCCCCGCCCTCGGTGTCGTGCTCCACGCCGTCACCAACGACGGCAACTCGAACATCCTCGCGACCCCGCACATCCTCGCCACCGACAACGTCCAGGCGGATCTCTCCGTCGGGCAGAGCGTCCCGCTCCAGACGAACGTCGGCGCCAACATCGGCGCCCTCGCGGGGGCAGCGGGCGGAGCGAACGCAGGCGCGCTCGGAGCCCTCGGCGGCCTGCTCGGCGGCGGCGGCTTCTCCGCGCCGTACAAGGACGTCGGCATCAAGCTCTCGATCAAGCCCCACGTGAACGACTCGGATCAGGTGCGGCTCGAGGTGAAGGAGGAGATCTCGGAGGTCGGCTCGTCGCCGCAAGGCGCCCTCGGGGCCGTCTCCATCAACCAGCGCTCCGCCTCGACGACGCTCATCGTCCGCGATCAACAGACGGTCGTCATCGGCGGCCTCATGCGCGACCAAGAGACGGTGAGCGAGACGAAGATCCCGATCCTCGGCGACATCCCGATCCTCGGGGCCCTCTTCCGCCAGCACAAGACGACGAAGGCGAAGACGAACCTCCTCCTCATCCTGACCCCGTACGTCGTCCGCGATCAGGAGGACCTGCGCCAGATCTTCGAGCGCAAGATGCAAGAGCGCCAGGAGTTCCTGGACCGCTACTTCGTCTTCAGCGAGGACACGGCGTGGTCGCCGCCGAAGGACTACTCGCGCGCGAACGGCCTCATCGAGTCCATCCGTCAGTCGATGCTCGAGGAGAAAGAGCGTGAGCGGATCTTCGAGGAGGGCAAGCCGCGCACGCCGAAGGAGCACCTCCCGGTGGATCCCATCGCCCTGCCGACCATCTCGACGCCGCGCGAGGGCGGGTCGTCGACCAGCTCTTCGGGCGGGTCGGAGACGCCGAAGACGCCTTCCACGACCGGCACCTCGCCGCGCCCGCGCACGCGACCCGGCACCGCCCCGCGTCCTTCAGGCGGGGAGCGGGTGGAGTAGACCGAGAGGCACGCATGGGAGACCTTCAAGCGCACAGCGAGTACCTCGGCGAGATCCTGGTTCGGCGTGGCGTCGTCTCGCCGGACCGGATGGCGCCGCTCGTCCAGACGGTGCGCGAGAAGGGCCAGCCGCTCGTCGAGCTCCTCGTGACGTCGAAGGTCGTCGAGGAGCGCGCCATCGCGCAGGCGCTCGCGACCGAGTACGGCCTTCGCTTCTATCCGAAGCTCGAGGTCGACGCGATCCCCGACGAGATCGCGGCGAAGATCCCGATCACCTATGCGAAGCAGCACAAGATCCTGCCCCTCGCCGAGCACGACGGCATCGTCTACTGCGCGACGTCGGATCCGCTCGAGGTGACGGCGGCGGACGACGTCCGCACCATCTTCGGCAAGCCCGTCGAGCTCATCGTCACCACGAGCGACGTGGTGCTCGACGCGATCAACCGCGTCTGGGAGCGGCAGGGAGCGACGGGCAACCTCGAGGGCGACCAGGCCAACGAGGACGAAGAGGTCGTCGACATCATCGACTCGGACGACGAGGCCCCCATCATCGCGTGGGTCAACGGCCTCTTCGCCCAGGCGGTGCGCGAGCGCGCGAGCGATATCCACATCGAGCCGGAGGAGCGCGACGTGATCGTTCGCTTCCGGGTCGACGGCGAGCTCTACATCGTGCGCCGAGCGAGCAAGCAGTTCATGGCGAACATCGTGGCGCGCGTGAAGATCATGGCGTCGCTGAACATCGCCGAGAAGCGCCTGCCCCAAGACGGCCGCATCACCCTGAAGATCGCGGGCAAGAGCGTCGACATCCGCGTCTCCACCGTCCCGACGAGCCGCGGCTTCGAGCGGATCGTGATGCGTATCCTCCACAAGACGAGCGTGCTCCTCAGCCTGGAAGAGCTCGGCTTCGCGCCGCGCGAGTTCCGGATCATGGACGAGCTCATCAACCGTCCGGACGGGATCATCCTCGTCACCGGTCCGACCGGCAGCGGCAAGACGACGACGCTCTACGGCTGCCTCAACCGCATCAACCAGCCCAACATCAACATCCTCACCGCCGAGGATCCGGTCGAGTACGAGATCGGCGGGCTCCACCAGGTCCACGTCCAGCCTTCGATCGGGCTCACCTTCGCGAGCGCGCTCCGCGCCTTCCTCCGCCAAGACCCGGACGTCGTCATGGTCGGCGAGATCCGCGACAAGGAGACGGCCGAGATCGCGATCCACGCGTCGCTGACCGGTCACCTCGTGCTCTCCACCCTCCACACGAACGACGCCCCCGGCGCCGTCACCCGCCTCGTGGAGATGGAGATCGAGCCGTTCTTGGTGCGGTCGAGCGTGATCGGGGTGCTCGCCCAGCGCCTCGTCCGCATGCTCTGCCCCCACTGCAAGGTGCCCTACGCGCCGACGGCCTATGAGCTCACCCAGCTCGGGCTCGACGCGGATCGCGTCGCCCAGAAGACGAGGCGCGTGCTGCGCGGCCGCTACTCCGTCTACGATCAGGAGTACCAGCCCATCGGCGTCGGGATGCCGAGCCCCCCCGTGTTCTACAAGCCGGGCGGCTGCGAGGCGTGCGCGAACAAGGGCTTCGTCGGCCGGCGCGGCATCTACGAGCTGATGCTCGTCGACGACGCCGTCGGTCCGCTCATCCTCAAGAACGCGGACGCCCAGACGGTGAAGCGCGCCGCGATCATGGCGGGGATGGACACGCTCCGCGACGACGGAGCGCGCAAGGTCCTGCTCGGCATGACGACGGTCGAAGAGGTCCTCGCCGCAACACAAGAAGACGTCCTCGTGGACGATTGAGGGCGCGGTGGCTGTCTACGAATACCGCGGGATCCTCATCCAGTCGGGCAAGCCGACGAAGGGCGTTCGCGACGCAGACAACGCGAAGACCCTCCGCGCCCTGCTCCGCCGCGAAGGCATCCTCCTCACGAACGCGACGGAGGAGAAGGCCGCCCAAGAGCGCCAGAAGCGCGACATCAAGATCTTCCAGTTCATCGGGCGGCCGAGCTCTGGCGACATCGCGGTGATGACCCGCCAGCTCGCGACCCTCCTGCGCGCCGGCATCCCCCTCTTCGAATCGCTCAACGCTCTCATCGAGCAGATCGAGAAGGAGTCGCTCAAGAAGGCGCTCACGAACATCCGAGAGCAGGTCAAAGAGGGCACGAGCTTCGCGAAGGCGCTCGAGGGCCACCCGACCATCTTTCCTCCCTTGTTCGTGAACATGGTCCGCGCCGGGGAGGCCTCCGGCACCCTCGAGGCGGTGCTCGAGCGGCTCACCGTGTTCATGGAGAACCAGGCGAAGCTGAAGGGCAAGGTCACGGCCGCGCTCGCCTATCCCGCCTTGATGGCCCTCATCGGGACGCTCCTCATCAGCGTCCTCATGATCGCGGTCGTGCCGAACCTCATCACCACGTTCCAATCGATGGACCAGGCCCTGCCCTGGTACACCGAGCTGCTCATCTTCTCGAGCCGGACGATGGGCAGCTATTGGTGGCTCCTCGCGATGATGCTCGGGGGGACGATCTACGGGTTCAACCGCTGGCGCCGCACGCCCGATGGGCGCTACCGCTGGCATCAGTTCTCGCTCGCCGTCCCCGTCTTCGGCGGTCTCTTGCAGATGCTCGCGATCGCGCGCTTCTCGCGCACGCTGGCGACCCTCCTCGCGGCGGGGGTGAACCTCCTCGCCGCGATGGACATCGTCAAGAACGTCCTCGACAACGCGGTGCTCGAGAAGGTCGTCGCGGACGCGATCGGCAACATCCGCGAAGGTCAGACGATCGCGGAGCCCCTCAAGCGATCCAAGCGCTTCCCCCCGATCGTGACCCATATGATCGCCATCGGCGAGAAGAGCGGCCAGCTCGAGAACATGCTCGAGAACGTGGCCGTCGCCTACGACGCCGCGGTCGAGACGCGCGTCCAAGTGCTCACGAGCTTGCTCGAGCCCCTCATGATCGTGGTGATGGGCGGCGCGGTCGCCTTCATCGCGTTCTCGATCCTCATGCCGCTCATCCAGATGAGCAACTTCGCGGGGTGACCGATGCGCAGGAAGGCCCGCGAGCAGACGATCTTCTTTCCCTGGGAGCGCCCGGGATCGATCGTTCGCCGCCTCGGGCTGAGCCGCGCGCGTCTGCTCGTCGCGTTCGCCGCGTTCATTGGGCTGTTCGTGCTGCTCGGGGTGCGCGAGCGCCGCAAGATCGGGGTCCGATCGACGCGGGCGCGGATCGGCGTCGTGAGCCGGGCCGTCGATCACTACCGATCCGATCACGAGGGCCGATGCCCCGGCGATCTCACGGATCTGAAGAAAGAGCGCTACATCGCGTTCGAACCGAACGACGCGTGGGGACGGCCGCTGCGGCTGTTGTGTCCCGGGTTCGAGAATCCACAGGGTTACGATCTCATCAGCGACGGGCCTGACGGCGCTTTCGGCGGATTGGATCGAGTGCAGTGAAGGTTATCGGTTCTTGGAGGAAGAGGAGAGCGTCATGATCAACGAGACGAGCGTGGTTGCGGGTGGGGCCTCCCTCGCGCGAAGAAGAGACCGTGGCGAGCGCCGGCGAGCGCGGCGCGGCGTGACCCTCGTCGAGGTGCTGATCGTGGTCGCGATCATGGCCGTCATCGCCGGCGGCGCGACCCTGCTCATCATCCCTTCGTTCAAGAAGGCGAAGGTGCAGTCGGCGAAGGTCGGCGCGGAGGCAGTGCGACAGGCGGTCGAGCTCTACCAGAGCGACGCCGACGGCAACGAGTGCCCCCAAGTGAAGGACCTCGTCGACGCGAAGAAGCTCCCCGCGAACAAGGTCGATGACCCGTGGGGCAAGCCGTACAAGGTCCTCTGCGACGAGGGTGAGGTCCACGTGATCTCCCTGGGCAAGGACGGCCAAGAGGGCACCGGCGACGACGTCCGCGAGGACTTCAAGCCGAGCCAAATCAAGGAAGTCGCGGACAAGATCTGAGGAGCGAGAGGCATTCCGATGAGCGCGCGCGCGGCCACGAGATACCTGCGGAGGGGCGTCACCCTCATCGAGGTGCTCATCGTGCTCGCGCTCGTGGCCTTGTTCACGACCATCACCGTCGTCGGCTTCTACGGGACGAGCTCGGCGCGCTTGCGCCAGGGCACGGTTCGGGTCGCCGGCGTGGTGCGGGTCGCGTACGCGTCCGCGACCTCTTCGTCGAAGGTCGTCCGCCTCGTCTTCGACTTCGGAGCGGGGACGATCACGATGGAGGAGACGCGGGATCGCCACCTCCTCAAGCACGATCCGCTCGGAGGCGACGCCGCCAACGAGGCGGAGGCGGAGGCGCTCGAGGCCGCCGACGCGGCGAAGGTCCGAACGCCTCCCTCGATGTTCACGCCCGTCGACCCCCGCGTCGCGAGCGGCATCAAGCCGGACGAGGAGCAGGACCCGGATGATTTCTCCATCCACCTGCCCTCCGGCATCCAGCTCTGGCAGGTGGACGTGGAGCACCAGGACGAGCCGATCCGCGAGGGCAAGGCGTACGTCTACTTCTTCCCCGGCGGCCAGACGGAGAACGCGGCGATCCAGCTCCGCGTCGCGGGCACGGAGGAGGACTCGAAGACGGGCTTCATGACGATCCTCGTCTCCCCGCTCACCGGCAAGACGAACATCGTCGCCGGCCGGCAGTACGCACCGAAGCCGCGCGACGAGAACGAGGCGTCCGAGCTGGAGGACCCGGGCCGATGAGCCGAACGAAGCTCGCGCGAGGTTTCACCCTCATCGAGGTGCTGGTCGCGGTGGCCATCCTCGGCGTCGGCTTCTCTGCGATCTTCGTCTCGCAGTACGTGAGCTTCGCGAAGATCAAGCACACCCGATACGTGAACGAGTCGACCGGCCTCGCCCGCTGCAAGATGAGCGAGATCGAGTGGGACCTCCAGCAGAACGGCTACCAAGTCACGGACGTGAACGAGAAGGGCCCCTGCTGCGAGGGGGCCGAGTCTTCCGAGCTCCAGTGCTCGTGGACGGTCGCGACCGTGAAATTCCCGGAGGCGAAGTTCGGCAAGCTCGATCTCGAGACGGATCTCGATCTCGGCGGCTCCCCGGGCGGGCCCAGCGTGCTGAGCTCGCTCTCCGGACCTTCCGCCGGGACGGGCCCCGGCGCCGCCGCCCTCGGGTTCTTGAAGACGGGCTCGGCGACCATGTCGAAGGGCGGCGATCTCTCCGGCATCGCGGATTCGTTCCTGTCCGGGAGCGACGGGGCGAAGGACGGCATCTCCGCGCTCCTGATGCAGATCGTCTACCCGGACGTGAAGGCGATCTTCGAGGCGGGCACGCGGAAGATCACCGTCACCGTCACCTGGTTCGAGGGGCGCGAGCAGCACGTGAACACCATCGAGCAGTGGGTCACCTCGTCGAAGGACGCCGGCATCGGGGCCAACGTGAACGGCCTCATCACCACCGAGGAGGAAGAGGACACCCCTCCTCCGAAGAAATGAGCGCCCTGGTCCACCACGAGCGAAGCGCGCGGCGCGGCATCACCCTCATCGAGGTGATGGTCGCCCTCGGCGTGCTCGCCCTCGTCTCGGCCCTCGTCTACGGCGCGTTCGACGCCATGAACCGTACCCGCGCCGGCGTCGAGGGTGCGAGCGAGCGCTACCACCAAGGCCGCACCGCCCTCGCCCGCATCTCGCGCGAGGTCCAGTCCGCGTTCGTGTCGCTCCATCGGCCGGTTCAAAACCCCGGCCTCCAGGTGAGCCAGACGATCTTCAAGGGCACCCACTCTTCGGTGGGGGACCGGCTCGACTTCACCTCGTTCTCTCATCGCCGCCTCGGCTTCGGCGCCCACGAGTCGGATCAGAACGAGCTCTCGTACTTCCTGTCGCGCTCCGGAAAGTCCAAGAACGTGAACGGCCGCGACGTGGAGACGCTCGATCTGGCGCGACGCGAGTCGACCATCATCGACATGGAGCCGACGACGGGGGGCGTGGTGCAAATCCTCACCGAGGACGTCGTCGAGCTCCACTTCAGCTACCTCGACTCGCTTACGGGAGACTGGGTCGATCACTGGGACACGACCCAGCCCGAGCAGTTCGAGCGCCTGCCGCGGCAGGTTCGGATCGAGCTCGTCATCGCCCGCTCGAACCCCGGCAAGCCCTACTCCTTCATCACGAAGGTGCCGATCGCGATGCAGGCTCCCCTCGTCTTCGGGCTCACCCAATGACGGCCTATCGACGGATCCGGCAGCGCGTGAGGCGCGGAAAGAAGGCGAGGCGGGGCGTCGCCCTCATCCTCGTCCTCGGCGCCCTCGTGATCCTGATCGTGTTCGCGACCGAGCTCCAGGAGCGCACCGCCTCGACGGTGGCCGCTTCGAGCTCCGATCGCGACAGCGTGCGCGCGGAGTACCACGCGCGGAGCTCGATCAACCTGATGCGCCTGCTCATCGCGACCGAGCCGGCCGTGCGCAAGGCGGTCGATCCGATGTTCCGGGTCGCGATGAAGAGCCCCGCGCCGCAGATCCCGGTGTGGAAGATGGCGGACCTCGTGCTCGCGCCCTTCAACGACAAGGACCACGCCCTCGACTTCGAGTCGCTCACCGGCGTCGCGGTGGAGTCGGGGACGAACCTCGGGCTCACGGGCGGATACTTCGAGACGCCGATCGTGGTGGAGGAGGACGCCCTCATCAACGTGAACGCCTCCTCGTCCGGTGACGCGTTCACGGCGAAGTCCGTGAGCAGCAAGCTCCTCGGGTTGTTCGGCACCCCCGCCTTCGCAGATTTCTTCACCGAAGCCGACGCCGACGGCCAGTACTCGGACCCGTCCACGATCTGCTCCGCCTTGATCGACTGGTCGGATCAGGACGAGCTCACCGCGCCCTGCGATCCCGTCGGGACGACGGCGAAGGCGACAGAGAGCGGCGAGGACAACTACTACCAGACGATCGGGCTCAAATACTTCCGCAAGAACGCCCCCTACGACTCGGTGGAAGAGCTGCGCCTCGTGCGCGGCGTGAACGACGACTTCTGGGGGAACTTCGTCGATCCGGATCCCGCCGATCCGACGAAGCGCACGCTCACGGTGTGGGGGCAAGGCAAGGTGAACGTCAACGCCGCCAACGCCCAGACCCTCCTCGCGGTGGTGTGCTCGGGCGCGCCCGAGGCCCCGATGTGCAACGACGTGGAGCAGATGACGATCTTCCTCACCGCGCTCCAGCTGGGCCGTGAGATCACCCAAGGGGCGCCCCTCTTCAAGACCCCGAAGGGCTTCATCCGCGCGATGTCCGGCAAGGGCAAGGGCATCGGTCCGCTCTTCGCCGCCCTCGGCCTCGAGCCCGTCGAGTTCACGAACGCGAAGCAGGTGCAGAAGTCGATCTCCACCGAGAGCCGCGTCTTCAGCATCTATGCGGAGGGGGTCGTGGTGGGGCGCAACCGCGAGACGCGCACGCGCATCCACACCGTCGTCGACTTTCGCTCCGCGAACGAGCTGGGGGCGGAGACGAAGGATGACTCGTCGTCGACCTCGGAGACGGATACGAGCACCAAAGGCAAGACGGGGAGCGAGGGCGAAGAGAGCACCTCGACCTCCACCGAGCCCACCGCAGATCAGCTCGCGGCCGCGATGGCGAGCGATCCGATGGGCGTCATCATTTACCATCGCTTGGAATAGGACATGGGTCGTTACGCAGGCATCGACATCACGTCGCGACACGTTCGCGTCGCCATCGTGCGGACTTCGTATCGGCGCGTCGCGATCGAGAGCCTCCACGAGGTCACCCTCACCGACGAGGCTTCGGTCGCGCCCTCGATCCAGATCGCCGTGGGCCGGACGCGCCCCGACGCCACCGCCGTCGCGCTGCCGGGCGGGCAGTGCTTCTACCGCCGCGTCGAGCTGCCCGCGTCCGCGGCCAAGGAGATCGACAGCGTCCTCGCGTTCGAGCTCGAGTCGTCGATCCCGTTCGAGATGGAGGGGGCGGTGTTCGATCACCGCATCCTGCCGAAGGCCACCGGCGTGAAGGCGGGGGGTGAGGAGCCCATCGTCGTGTTCGCGGCGATCGCGCGAACGGAGGACGTCCAGAAGCAGATGGACGTCGTGAAGCAGGCGCTCGGGCGCGAGCCCGACTCGGTCGACACCGGCTCGGTCACGCTCGCGAACCTGACCCTCGCCGTGCCGGAGCTCACCCCCCCGCCGAACGCGGGCCAACACCAGCCCGTCGCGCTGCTCGATCTCGGGAGCGAGCGGTCGGAGCTCGTCGTGCTGCTCCAGGGCGAGCCGGTGTTCGCGCGGACGATCACGTTCGGCACCGCCGGGCTGCCCGAGAGCGCGCGGCTGCTGGGCCGCGAGCTCAAGCAGTCGCTGGCGGCTTGGCGCGCGACGGGCGGGAGCGCCGTCGACACCCTGCACATGGTCGGGGAGGGAGCGCACGCGTCCGGCGCCGCCGAGTACCTGACCGCGCTCCTCGAGCTCTCCGTGAAGCGCCTCCCGAGGATGAAGGTCGAGGTCGCGCCCGCGGACGAGCCGAGGTTGCCCGCCTTCGCGAAGGCGATCGCGCTCGCCCTCTCCCAGGAGGGGCGGTCCCGGTCTCTCAACCTGCGGCAAGGGCCGCTCGCGCAGGCTCGCTCCTTCGTCTTCCTGCGCGAGAAGCTCCCCCTCCTCGCCGGCCTCGGCGCGGTGGTGCTGTTCTCGTTCGGGTTCAGCGTCATCGCCGAGATGCGGGCGCTCTCCACCGAGCGAACCGTCCTCGACGAGCAGCTCAAGGCGACGACCAAAGAGGTCCTGGGGCAGGAGGTGACGGACGTCGCTCGCGCGACGGAGCTCCTCGAGAAGGGCCCCGGCGCCGATGACGACCCGTTCCCCCAGGTCGACGCCTTCGACGTGATGGTCCAACTCTCCAGGGCCGTGCCCAAGACGGTGAAGCACGACGTCGCCGAGTTCGACGTGTCGCGCGGGCATGCCATCATCCAGGGGCTCGTCCCCGACGGCTCCGACGCACAGAAGACGGCGGAGGGCATCGCCGCGGAGATGAAGACGAACCCGTGCCTGCGCGACGTGAAGATCGCGAAGGTGACCCAAGCCGCGGGCGAGAAGCAGAAGTACGTGCTCGAGATGGATCTGCGCTGCGAGGACAAGAAGAAGCCCGCGCAGAGCGGCCAGAAGACGGAGTCGAAGGAGAAGGAGCCGAGCCAGTGACCCTCGCCGAGCGATTCGAAAAGCTCGAGCCGCGCGAGCGGAGGCTCCTCACCGGCCTCATCATCGCGGTGGGCGCGATCTTCGTCGTGTTCCTCCCGGCGAAGCTCTACCAGATGGTCTCCTCCCAACGGGACGAGAACCAGGCCATCGTCGACTTCCTCGCCACCGTCTCCGAGCGACGCGCAAAGATCGAGAAGCAGAAGGCGACGAGAGAGCAGCTGCAGACCCGGTATCAGAAGACGATGCCGGCGCTCGCGACCTTCGTGGAGGACGCGGCGAAGACGGCCGGCGTCGAGATCGAGGAGTCCGGGCCGAAGCCGGATGCCCCCCACGGCAAGAAGTACGTCGAGCACATCCTCTTCGTCCGCCTGCGCAAGGTGGGGCTGCTCGGGCTCGTGAAGATGCTCGAGAAGATCGAGAAGAGCAACTACCCGGTCGCGATCACTCGCCTCAACATCAAGCCGCACCCAGGAGAGGCCGATAGCTTCGACGTCGAGGCGTTCGTCTCGCAGTTCGAGAGCAAGGACGTGAAGAAGGCGGCGCCGCCGCCGAAGGACGCAGACGAGCCCGAAGGGGAGGACACGCCGTGAGGAGCCGCCTGTTTGCCGCCGCGAAGTACGTCCTCTATCCCCTGTTCTATCTGTTTTGTCTCTCCGCCTGTCTCTACCTCACGTTCCCGTGGGACAAGCTGAAGGATCGGATCGAGTCGGAGTTCGCGCGGAGCCAGGCGAAGAAGGGAGCCCACGCCTGGCGCCTCGAGATCGACACCCTGAGCGGCTATTGGCTCAGCGGCATCGAGATTCAAGGCGCGAAGATCATCATGCCTCCCGACGACGAGGAGGACGACAAGAGCGGTCGCGCCGCCCCCAAGGGCGCGCTCTCCAAGGTCACCACCGCCGCGGCCGCGAAGCGAAAGGCGGACGCCGCCGCGGCCGAGGCCGAGGCCGAGGACGAGCCCGACGGGAAGAAGTCCGGCAAGGACGACGACAAAGAGGACAAGAAGACGCCTCCGAAGGACTCCGTCGTCCTCATCACGGAGGCCCACGCGCGCGTGCGCCTGCTGCCGCTCTTGATCGGCAAGGTGCGGCTCGACTTCTCCACGAGCGTCTTCGACGGCGAGATCAAGGGGATGATCCCGTTCGGAGGCGGCGACCTCTCCATCGAGGTCGAGAACGTGAACCTCGCTCAGGTCGCGCCCCTCAAGGACATCATCAGCGTGCCGATCAAAGGGATCGCGAACGGCAAGCTCGAGCTCTCCGCGCCCGACGGGAAATGGAACAAGGCGAGCGGCTCGTTCAACCTCACCGTGAAGGACATGGTGCTCGGGGACGGGAAGTCGAAGTTCCGCAAGCTCGTGACCCTCACCCCCGCGACGGTGGGCGCGTTCGAGCTCTCTGCGAAGGCGGACCAAGGCGTGTTCAAGATCGAGAAGTTCGGGGCCACCGGCCAAGAGGTCGAGCTCGCCGGAGAGGGGACGTTGAAGCTCAAGGAGCCGTGGGACAACTCCATCCTCGATCTGTGGCTGCGGTTCGGGTTCTCCGACGAGTACAAGAACAAGGACGATCGGACGAAGGCGCTCCTCGTAGACGAGGGCCCCTTCCCCGCCCTCATCTACAGCGACAAGAAGCTCAAGAAGGCGCTCCGACAGGACGGGCTCTGGGGCTTCAACATCAAGGGCAAGCTCGCGCGCCTCTCCTACATTCCGACGAAGGCCGATGGCCCGCGCGGCAAGACAGGGGACGCGTCGAGCACGACCTCCACGAAGAAGAAGAACAAGGACGACGACGAGGAGGACACGGGCTCCACCGGTCCCACCGCGCAGGCCCCGCCCACCGCGCCCACGTATCGCCGCCCAGGCGCGGCGAACCTCGCCAAGAGCCCGCGCAATCCGACGACGATGCCGACCGCTGCTCCCGACGCTCCGGCTCCCACCGGCGACGCCGCACCGGAGCCCCCTCCCGGCGACGCCGACCCGGGGGCGCCGCCTCCGGATGGCCCCGAGCCCGAGGGCCAAGCACCTCCGCCCGATCAAGGCGAGCCGCCCCCCGAGGAGCAACCCGCGCCGCGGTGACATCGTGGATCCCGAGCGCGACGACGAAGGCCGCGAGCTGGACGCGAAGCGAGCGCCTCGCCGGCCGACGCGCGTGCGCGTCGGGGTCGAAGGGCAAGGCCAGGCTCCGCGGCTCTTCAGCCGGTCCCAGCCCCCGCCCGCGAAGCTGCCGCGCTACGTCCGCGTCGAAGGCGGTCGAGAGCGCGTCTGGCAGATCCTCCGGCGTGGCGCGACCCTGACGACGTGGTTCGGATCGGCGGACCGCGCTCCCCGATCGGTGACGAGGAGCTTCGCCGATGCGGCGCGGGCCAAGCGCGCGCTGCGGGCCCTCGTCTCGCTGAAGCAAGCACAGGGCTACGAGCTCGCGCCGCCCCTCCGCGAGGCGCGCCCCGATCCCGACACCTCGTGCCGCAGCCTCGATCTCGAGCAGTCCATCGCGAGAGCCCCGGACGATCTGCACGCCTACGGCGTGTATGCCGACTGGTTGCAGGCGCGCGGCGATGCCCGCGGCGAGCTCATCGCGGTGCAGCTCGCGCGGCACGAGGATCCTCGCTCCGAGGTCCTCGCCACGGTGGAGGCGGATCTCATCGGGCGGCTCTCGCGCGATGTCCTCGGCGTGATCGGCGCGCCCCTCGAGCCCGATGGGCTGACGTGGCGGCACGGCTTCGTCGCGGAGGCGAAGCTCACGACCCCGTGGCCTCGCGCCGAGCTCCGCGCGCCCCTCGGCGAGCTGACGAGGAGGCTGCTGAGCCATCCCTGCGGGGCTCTGCTGCGCAAGCTCACCCTCGCCTCCTCCCGCCCGCTCACCGAGCCGTCATCGATCGCGCACGCCCTCGAGGTCCTCGCGCGACAGGCTCCCCCGACCCTCGTCGCCCTCCACCTCTCGGAGGACCGCGCCCCCCTCGGCGACGTGTCCGATTCGTTCGCGTGCCTGCCGCGCCTGCGGGAGCTCACCTTGAGCGGGAGCCAGCCGCGGTTCCGAGGCCCCGCGGGCGCGTCGCTCGGATCGCTCACGCTCCACAACGTGGACCTGGATCGCGAGGCGGTCGAGCAGCTCGCGTCCTCGCGATTCCCGCGCCTGACGAGCCTGAGGTATCGGCGCACGTGGCTGGGCGGATCGTTCGTGGACGGGTTGACCGAGCAGCTCTCGTCCGCGTCGTTCCCGATGCTTCGAAGCCTCGCGATCGGCGCGACGTACCTGCGCTATGGAGAGAGCGCGATCGACTGCGTGCTCTCGACCCCGCTGCTCGCCGTCCTCGAGCGGGTCGATCTCGACGTCCCCCTCTCGAACGGCGACGTGACCAAGCTCATCGATCACGCCCCGGCGCTGCGGCACTTGAAGCTTCGGCTCCGCGACGGCAACGAGGTGGATCCACTCCTGAAAGACGCGCTCGAGCTCGAGCTTCCGCGGTTGTCCTGGTCCGTCTTCGACACCGATCCGTTCTGAGGAGGCGTGGACGCGCGCGCGTCCGCTCGACCCGGGGCAGACCAAAGGTTAGAGTGTGGCGGCAGATCCATGGCGACCAACCTCGATAGCGAGCTCGAAGACGCGCTGAGCAAGACGGAGGGGGCGGAGCTTCGCCCGGTGGCCAAGGCGGTCGAGCCCGAAAAGCCCGCGCGAAAGCGCTCGAAGAAGGGCAACATCGCGCTCCTCGTCGCCCTCCTCGCGATGGCCGCCGGCGTCATGGTCCTGTTCCTGGTCGGCTTCAAAGAGGCCTCCATCTACGCGATGAAGGCGGACGAGGTCGTGGCGAAGGCAGAGACGCTGAAGGGCAAGCGCCTCCGCGTCGAAGGAGAGCTCGTCCCGAAGACGCTCGTGAAGCGCGACTCCCCCTGTGAGTACCGCTTCCGGATGCAGAACGGCGGGGTCGAGCTGCCGGTCGTCTACAAGAAGTGCGACATCCCCGACACCTTCCGGGATCGCCCCGAGGGCGGCGTCATGGTGACGGTCGAGGGCCAGCTCGCCAAAGACTCGACGAGCTTCGAGGCCACGAACGTCATGGCGAAGTGCGCGTCGAAGTACGACCCGAAGAGCCACAAGATGGAAGGCGAGGCCAACGGGCCAGTCGGTCAGAACGCGCCCTGAGCGTGCTCGGACTCGATAGGGCTCTCGCCGCGCGCGTCTCGCTCGCGCTCGCCTCGGTCGTCGTCGGCTGCGGATCACCCGCCCGCACCGCGGGCCCGCCGCTCCGATCGGGAGCCGCGCCGGGCGCGGCCTCTGCGGCGACCCCCAACGGCGGCCTCCCGCCGCCGGCCCCCGACCGGGTCGTCCTCGCGCCGACGAAGCGCGTAGCCCTCGAGGCGTCCCTCTCGAGCATTCGAGGATCGGCGAAGGTCCTCGCCTTCGTGGACCACGCGGGGGCGCCCGCGCTCATCGCCCAGGTCGTCGGTGAGGATGGCCCCTCCGGCAAGCCGTTCGCGATCGCGGGGGTCCACCTCGTGCGGGCCTTCGAGTCCGATGCCGGCGCCATCACCGTCGTCGCGGCGCGCGGCCGCGAGCTCTGCTTCTACGAGCTCGGCGAGTCGGGGCCGAAGGCGCTTCGATGCGTGGGAGCGGCCGGGCACGCGCTGACCCAGCTCGGCCAAAGATTCCTCCTCCTCGACGTGCGTCCTCCCGAGGAGGAGGAGGACGGCTCGCCGCGCGAAGCGAAGCGCGCGCCATCGAAGGGAGCGTCGACGCCGAAGGCCAAGCCTGCACCGAAGAAGAAGGCGAGCCCGAAGCCCAAGGGGAGGACGAAGCAGAAGGGGAAGGGCAAGGGCCACGGCGGTCAGAAGGAAGCGCTCAAGAAGCTGATGTCCTCCGGCAAGAAGGTCGAGCTGTGGGCGACCTGGCTCGACGACGGCGGGCCTTCGGAGGCCGTGTTCACCGGGCTCGACTTCAAGGAGGCGATGACGGGCGTCGGGTTCGTCGCGGCCGAGGCGCGGAAGCAGCGCGTGGACGTCGTCTTCTACGAGCACGCCGATCCGCGCGGCGCCGACGCGTACGGGAAGATCGGCATCGCCGGCCTCGACGCCGAGGCGGCCTTCGATCCCGCGAGCCGAAAGTCGTTCGGGGAGAGCAAGCTCGAGCCAGGGTTCCTCACCGATCACGCCGATCTCCGGCTCGTCAGCTCCGCCGAGGGCTCGGTGCTGCTCGGCCTGCGGGGGCCTCGCGGCAAGTGCGACGTCACGGTGGCGGGCCCGTTCGTGATGCAGATGATCCCGGTCGCGGAGGACTGCGCGCTGGATCCGATGCGCTTCCTCACCCTCGCGCGCGCGAAGCATCAAGGGGTCGAGCCTTCCCTCGAGCCGCAGACGACGCTCCCCGCGGAGCGGGCACGCCGGGCCTTCGGCCAAGCGGGGTGGGACGTCGGTCGCTCCGTCCTGAGCCGCGACCGCGCGTGGACCTTCTCCGAAGACGAGCTCTTCTATTTCCGAGGAACACCCCAGCCGGTGAAGGTCTCGCGACCGCTCGAGGTGGAGCGCTCCACCGTGCGGTGGGGCTCGTTCGCGACCGATGGCAGCGGCCTCGTCGAGACCGACGCCGGCCTCATCGAGGTCGGCGCGGACGGCGCCGTCCACCCGGTCGCGGGCCCGGACGCGCGCTTCATCACGGGACCCAGCCGTCGCGATCTGAACGACGCGGGCCGCTCCGACGCCGCGAAGATCGGCGACACCTGGTGGCAGGCGCGCGGAGAGCTGCGGCGGCTCCATCCCGCCGCGTCCGATCCGCTTCGACCGCTGCCCTACGACGCCGCGGTCGTGGTCGGCGGACCGACGAGCGGCCTCGTGATCGAGGCGTCGGCCGCGACGATGACGCTCCACTCCCTCTCGAAGGAGGGCGAGCTCGCGCCTCTCGGATCGTATCCGACCGCGCTCGGCGCCGGCCTCGACGCCGCTCCGCGCGCGGGCGGGGGCGCGATCGTGGCCGGGCCGACGGGCCGCGACGGCAAGCGCATCGTCGCCCTCGCGATCGATTCGAAGGGCCGCGTCTCAGCGGAGAGAGACATCCCGTTGTTCCCGGCCGCAGACGCGCGCGAGCTCTCGTTCGTGCGCCTCGTCGCGCTCCCCCACGGCGGCGCGCTCCTCTACGATCCCCAGCGGTCCCGCGTCGCGTGGCTCGACGACGACGGCGCGTTCGTCACGAGCGCGTCGCTCGAGGCCGCGACCAAGACCGCCCCCGCGCTTCCGTGCCTCGACGGGCGAGCAGCTCCAACCGCGATCGCCTCCGAGCAACCCGGCCGGATCGATCCGCTCGCCGCCCCGGGCACCTGCATCGTCTCCGAGATCGTCCGGGCCGCCGATGGAACGATCCGCTGGGCCGGCATCGCGACCGATGGGGTGGGGGCCCGCGCCGAGCTCGGGCTCGTACGTTCGACTGGAGCAGCCGCTGCGCCGGCGGCGGGCAAGGCCGAGATCGCCGCTCCCGTCTCGCGGCAGGATCGAGGCCGCCGTTGCCCTAGCGACATGGTCCTCGTCGGCAGCGATCTCTGCGTCGACCGCTACGAGGGCACCCTCGCCGATCTCGGCACCGGCCGCTTCCTCTCCACCGACTACGCGAGCACCCCCGCCAACATGCTGTTCGCTCTCGGCGAGTGGGCGACCAAGCGCGAGCGTCAGGGCGATCTCTACGCGCGCGCGTTTCCCCTCCCCGAGATCTCCAAGTGGCAGCGCACCGCGAGCCTCACCCCCGTCGCCCTGAGCCGCGCCTCGAGCCGCCCCTCCGGCTACGTCACGGGGACGGTCGCGCGGGCATCTTGTGAGGCGGCGGGCAAGCGGCTCTGCACCCGCGACGAGTGGAAGCACGCCTGCCGCGGCGCCGCCGATCGCATGTTCCCCTATGGCGACGCCTATGAAGAAGGCGCCTGCAACGTCAACGGGAGCGTGCACCCCGGCGTGGTCCTCCACGACAACGCCGCGGTCGGGCACCTCGATCCGCGCCTCGATCGCGTCGAGACGGATCGAGGCCCCCTCCTCGCCCTCACCGGGCAGCGCCCTCGATGCGCGAGCCGCTGGGGCGACGACGCCGTCTACGACATGGTCGGCAACCTGGACGAGTGGGTGGACGAGAAGGGGGGCGCCTTCGCCGGCGGCTTCTATGCCCGCGGAACGACGGCCGGATGCGAGGCGATCGTGACCGCCCATCCCTTCGGCTACCTCGACTACTCGACGGGGGTCCGCTGCTGCAAAGACGCCGGCCGGTGAGGCTCCCGGCGGCGCTCACGCCCCCGCCAAGTCGTGGTAAATGACCAAACGGTCGGCTTCTCGGACGAGGCTCGATCCATTCATCATGAGCGAAAACCTTCTCGAGAACCCGACCGAAGAACACCGCATGCTGCGCCAGATGGTCCGCGACTTCTCGCGGAACGTCCTCGAGGCGGGAGCGGAGGAGCGCGACAAGAAGTCGTACCTCGATCTCGGCCTGATGAAGCGCCTCGGCGAGCTCGGCCTCCACGGCATCACGATCCCGGCCGAAGAAGGGGGAGCGGGGCTGGACGCGCTCGCCGCCGTCGTCGTCCACCACGAGCTGTCCAAGGTCGATCCTGGCTTCTGCCTCGCGTACCTCGCCCACGCGATGCTCTTCGTGAACAACTTCTACTACGCGGGGAACGACGCCCAGCGGAAGAAGTACCTCCCCCGCGTCCTCTCCGGCGAGACGATCGGCGCGATGGGGATGACGGAGCCCTCCGTCGGCACCGACGTGCTCGGGATGAAGACGGTCGCGCGCGAGGACGGCGACGATTTCATCCTCAAGGGCCACAAGTCGCTCATCACCAACGCCCCCGAGGCGGACGTCTTCATCGTCTACGCCAAGGTCGAAGGACGCGTGACGAGCTTCATCGTCGAGCGCGCCTTCCCCGGCGTCTCGACCCCGAGCAAGTTCCCCAAGATGGGCATGCGCGCGAGCTCGCTCGGCGAGATCATCCTCGAAGACGTCCGCGTCCCGCGCGAGAACGTCCTCGGCACCGTCGGCGGCGGCGTCACCAACATGATGCGCAACCTCGAGATCGAGCGCCTCACCCTCGCCGCGATGAGCCTCGGGATCGCCGATCGCTGCCTCGAGATCATGGTGAGGTACGCGGCGGAGCGGCAGAGCTTCGGCAAGTCGATCGCGGAGCACGGCCAGATCCAGCGCTACATCGGGGAGAGCTACGCGAAGACGGAGGCGGCCCGCGCCCTCGTGTACACCGCCGCCCGCGAGACCCGGCCCGACCGACAGAACCGCCTCGCGACCGACGCGGCCAAGCTCTTCGCCGCCCCCGTCGGCAAGGAGGTCGCGGACAACGCGATGCAGGTCCTCGGCGGCTGGGGCTACTGCGACGAGTACAAGGTCGAGCGCTTCCTCCGCGACGCGAAGCTGCTCGAGATCGGGGGCGGCACCCTCGAGTCTCATCAGAAGAACATCACGAAAGATTTGTTGAGAGCCGTCGGTTGAGGGGGGGCTCATGATTTCCTTCTCCCCCGGCGCGCTAGCGCGCTCGCCGACCCCTCCCGGACGTCTTCGCTCTCAAGAGCTCAGCCATGGGAGGGGTTCATGACGGATCCCCCTCCTTCTCCCGTCGCCGCCGATGCTCCGACCGTCCTCGTCGTCGACGACGAGCCGAGCAACCTGACGAGCATCGAGAAGATCTTTCAGAAGGACGGGATGCGCGTCATGACGGCGCAGAGCGCCCGCGAAGCGCTCGACCAGCTCCGCCAGCACCGGGTCGACGTCGTCCTCACCGATCTCATGATGCCGGCGGTGAGCGGCCTCGAGCTGCTGCGGGCGATCAAGCAGATCTCGCCCGACGTCGAGGTGGTGATGATGACCGCGTACGGAACCGTCGAGACGGCGGTCCAGGCGATGCGCGAAGGGGCGTACGACTTCGTCGAGAAGCCACTCAAGCGGATGACGATCGTCAAGTCCGTCCGCAAGGCGGCGGAGCGCCGGAGCCTCACCCTCGAGAACCGCGAGCTCAAGCAAGAGCTCTCCGTCCTCACCGGCCGCGACATCGTCGGCTCGAGCCCGGCCCTGCGTCGCGTCCTCGACATCGCCCTCCAGGCCGCCCCTTCGAGCGCGACCGTGCTCGTCCTCGGCGAGAGCGGCACCGGCAAGGAGCTGCTCGCGCGGTTCATTCATCAGCACAGCTCCCGCAGCAAAAACGCGTTCGTGCCGGTGAACTGCTCCGCCCTCCCCGAGGCGATCCTCGAGGCCGAGCTCTTCGGGCACGAGAAGGGCGCGTTCACGGGCGCCCACGTCAAGCGCGAGGGCCGCTTCGCGAAGGCGGACGGAGGCACCCTCTTCCTCGACGAGATCGGGGAGCTCTCCCAGACCGTCCAGGTCAAGCTGCTGCGCGTCCTCCAAGAGGGCGAGTACGAGCCGGTCGGCGGCGACACCACGCGCGCGGACGTGCGCATCGTCGCCGCGACGAACAAGGATCTGCGCGCCGAGGTCTCCGCCGGTCGCTTCCGGGAAGACCTCTACTATCGATTGAACGTGATCGCCCTCACCGCCCCGCCCCTGCGGACGCGCCGCGAGGACATCCCCCTCCTCATCGATCACTTCATCGGCATCTACTGCAAGAAGAACAACCGCGCTCGCCTCGGGGTCGCCCGCGACGCCCTCGATCGGCTCATGGAGTACTCGTGGCCGGGCAACGTGCGCGAGCTCGAGAACGTGATGGAGCGCGCCGTCGTCCTCTGCAAGACGGACAAGCTCACGGTGGACGATCTGCCGGACGTCGTCCGCGACGCCGAGCCCAGCGAGCCGAGCACCATCACCTTCGGCGTCGGCACCCCCCTCGACGAGGTCGAGCGCCGGCTCATTCGGGAGACGCTCCGCCACGCCAAAGGCGACAAGAGCGTGGCCGCCCAGCTCCTCGGCATCTCGACCCGCACCATCTATCGCAAGCTCGGCGAGATGGAAGGATGACCGGCGAGACGAGGGCGGCGCGCTACCGCGAAGTCTTCGAGACGATTCAATCGCTCTTGGAGGGCGAGGACGACGAGATCGCCATGATGGCCACCGTCGTCGCCGAGCTCCACCACGCCTTCGACACCTTCGATTGGACGGGCTTCTATCGAGTGACGAAGCCAGAGCTGCTCGTCATCGGCCCCTATCAAGGCGGGCACGGCTGCCTGCGAATCCCGTTCTCGCGCGGCGTCTGTGGCGGGTGCGCCCGCTCCAGGGCGACGGTGATCGTCCCCGACGTCCACGCGTTCGAAGGTCATATCGCCTGCAGCGGTTCCACGCAGAGCGAGATCGTCGTGCCCGTCCTCACCCCCGAAGGGCGGCTCCTCGCCGTGCTCGACGTCGACTCGGACGAGCCCGCCGCGTTCGACCCGATCGACCAGGTTGGGCTGGAAGCCATTTGCGCGGATCTCGGCGCGCGGCTCGTCCGAGCTTCATAGTCAATTGTTCGAGCCCGCGTCGATCGCCAGGACAGTGCGTCGAGCATTGATTACTCCTCATCTCGATGCATTCGAATGCGCTCTGCCGAGACGGCCCAGGACTTCCTGGAGGGCAACGTCCTCGCGCCCGTCTACTCGACGGCGAGCGGAGACCCGATCGCCATCGGGGTCCGAATCGGCGCCGACAGCCTCGTCGCGAACGCGAGCGACAATTGCGACGACTGGTCGACCTCGAGCGCCAGCGCCTTCCACGACATGGCCGAGTCGTCGGTCGCGGGGTCCTCGCCTTTCTACTACGCGACCTTCGAGTGCAGCGTCTCGTTCTGGAACGTCCTGTGTCTCGAGCCCTGACGGGCCGCGCTCCTCAGTCGAGCACGCCCCGCTTCGCCTGGTCCCGCTCGATCGAGCGGAAGAGCGCCGTGAAGTTCCCCTCTCCGAAGGAGAGGTGGTTCTTGCGCTGGATGATCTCGACGAAGATGGGACCGATCAGGTTCTTCGTGAAGATCTGGAGCAGATAGCCCTTGTCGTCGCCGTCGACGAGGACCTGGCGCTTCTGGATCTCGTCGTGGGGCTCGCTGACGTTGGGGACCCGCCCGAACACCTCGCGATAGTAGTCGTCGTCGATATCCAGGAACTGGATGGGAGACCCGTCGAGGGCGCGGAGCGAGGAGAGGATGTCGGTCGTCAAGAACGCGAGGTGCTGGACCCCGGGGCCCTTGTACTCGTCGAGGTACTCGTTGATCTGGCTCTTCGCCTCGTCCGCCTCGTTGATCGGGATGCAGAATGTCCCGCACGGCGAGCGCAGCGCATATGAGGTGAGCCCCGTCTTCACCCCCCGGATGTCGAAGTAGCGGACCTCGGTGAAGCCGAAGACCTCTTTATAGAACGCGGCCCACTTCGCCATCGTCCCCTTCTCGACGTTGTTCGTGAGGTGGTCGATGCGGAGAAAGCCCTTGTCGGCGACGCGCGTCGGCCGGTCGAGGGCGACGAAGCCGAGCTGCTCGTAGATGCGCCGGTCCCCCACCGGGAGGGCGTCGTCGATCATGTAGATGAGGCTCTCCCCGATGCCCACGATCGCGGGGACGGGGTGGCTTCCCTTTGCATACTCCGCGAAAGGAACGATGCGGGCCCCGCGCGCGGCCGCGACCTTCGCCGCGTTCGTCGCCTGCGCGAATCGCCACCCCATCGAGCAGATGGACGGTCCGTGCGCTCTCGCGAACGACGAGGCGTGGCCCCCCCGCTCACGATTGACGATGAAGCGCATCTCTCCCTGCTCGTACAGGTCGATGTCGCGCGTCTCGTGCCGCATCGTCTTCGAGAACCCGAACGCGAGGAGCAGCTCGCCCAGCCACGCCGGATCATTCGGCGCGGCGAGCTCCACGAACTCGATCCCGGAAAGGCCCAAGGGGTTCTCGCCCATCATCGCTTCCTCCAGCTCTGCCAGTAGTCGGTCACCTCACCGCGCTCTGCGTCCTTGCAGATGGTGAGAGGGTTCTTCGTGTCGATCATCACCGCCACCTCTTCGGTGCGGGTGGCCCGGCTCGTCCGCTGCTCCGCCCCCGCTTGAGGGCCGTGATGAATGCCCTGGGGGTGCATGGTGAGCATCCCCGCCTTGATGCCCTCGCGGCTGAAGAAATCACCGGAGTGATAGAAGAGCACCTCGTCGAAATCGATGTTCGAGTGGAAGAACGGCACCTTCAAAGCGGTCGGATCGCCGTTCTCGAGGGGCCGCGGCGCGAACGTGCAGATCACCGCGTTGGGCATGACGAAGGTGGTGTGGGCGCTCGGGGGCAGGTGATAGCGGTCCGAGCTCACCGGTCGAATGTCGCGGACGCGCAGCTTCAGGGCCGACGTCGTCCCCTTCCAGCCGACGGTGTCGATTGGACAGAAGGGATAGAACACCTTCGTCGTCTGGCCCTCCCGTACGATCCGCAGCTCGAACTCACCGTCGGCGTTGGCGGTCGCGCTGGACGCCTCGTCGGGCGACGGGACGATGAGGACGGCGGGGTCGAACAGGGCGTGCTGGCCGAGCATCCCCTTGTCCGGGAACCGCACCTCACCGCGCGACTCCGTCACGAGCAGCCGGGTCGAGCTCGTCGGGCACAGGCGCTGCGTCGTCCCGCGAGGGACGAGGAGGTACTCCCCCGGCTCGTAGGCGAGGGGGCCGAAGTCCGTCTCGAGCCGGCCCGCGCCTTTGTGGACGAAGAGGACCTCGTCCGCGTCCGCGTTCCGAAAGAAGTACGGGAGCGGCGCCTCGACGGCGGCGAAGCTCACCCGAACGTCGGCGTTGAAGAACAGCGGCACGCGATCCTCGCCCGCGGTCAGAGCTCGCTCGAGATCGTAGGCGCGCGGCTTCAGCGGACCTTCGATCCGCGTCCAGCCGACGGGGGCGTGCGTCCGATAGAGGTGGGCGTAGCGGCCGAAGAAGCCATTGCGACCGTACTCCTCCTCCACGGTGCCCTCCGGCAGCCCGACGTGCGCTTGGTGCGCTACGCGCCCACGAACCCAGGGGATGTCCATGGCCGGAACGTGGGGTCGCCCCCTTCGGAAAGATAGAACAATCTCTTATGGTACATTGTCGATGGAATGAACAATGCGGCGCGACCGGACGTGCCCCTCTTCACGATCGAGCAAGCGCGCGCGCTGGACGCCCTCGTGCGGCACGGGACGGTGCAGGCGGCGGCGCGCGCCCTCCGCAAGGGCCACCCTGCTCTATTGTATTCGCTCCGACAGCTCGAGGAGCTGGCCGGTCTGCCCCTCATCGATCGCAGCGGCTACCGCCTCAAGCTCACCGACGCCGGCGATCGAGTGCTCCCCGCGATTCGAGGCATGCTCGAAGCGGAGCGCCTCATGCGAGACGCCGTCCACGAGGCGAAGACGGGGTGGGAGTCGCGCCTGCGCATCGTCTTCGACGGGGTCTTCCCCGCGACGCGCTTGCTCGAGGTCGTGCGAGAGCTCACGCGAGAGAAGGCCCCACCCGCCTCGACGTCATCGCCGACTTCCTGGGCGGGGTCGAGGCGGCCTTCGAGCGCGACGACGCCGACCTCATGATCTCGATCGTCCCCATCGCGAACAAGGAGCTCGTGACGACGACGCTCGCCCCGGTTCGAGCGTGGCTCGTCGCGGAGGCGCACCACCCGCTCGCGAAGAAGCGGCTCGTGACGGCGCAAGACCTCGCGACGGCGGTGCTCCTCACGGTGCGCGGCTCGGACCTGCGACTGCAGCTCTCGACCGCCGATCTCGAGCCGACGAGCCATATCGTGCTCAACGACTTTCAGGCCAAGAAGGAGGCGATCCTCGCCGGCATCGGCTTCGGGTGGATGCCGGAGCACCTCGTCGCCAGCGAGCTCGCCAAGCGTCGGCTCCGGGCGGTGCGCTTCACGGGCGGCCACGTCCACGACTTCGCGCCGAAGCTTTATCGAAGGAGGAGCCGCCCCGTGGGGAGGGCAGGCCGGGCCGTGCTCGCTGCCCTGACGTCGCGCGAGACGAAATGAGGGAAGCGCGACTCGGCATTGGGCGTTCCGGCCCCGTGCTCCGGTATGTCGCGGCGCTCCTCACCCTCGCAGCGTGCGCACAGCCGCCCGTCGGAGGTCGCGCCGAGCGCGCGCCAAAGCAGACGCTTGCCGACGGCGAGCGTCGAGCTTTTCCGGCCGCGCCTCCGCAGCCGCGCGCCGCGGAGAGACGGCGACCGCGACCGGCATCGACCTCGCGCCCCGCGAGCGCCTCCGCCCCCCTCCCTGCCCCTCCGAGGGAGCCGGAGAGGGACCCCGAGCGAGAGAAAGCGGCCGCCCGCTCGCGGGCCCTCTCGCCTCACCTCGCGCCGCCGCCCGGGTACTACTGGATCGATAGCAAAGGAGGGAGGCTGCTCGCGGGCACGCTGCGCGACGACGAAGAGGGGTTCAACGACTGTGAGGTCTGGAACGCCCGTACGAAGCGACGCCTCGTCGAGGTCCCCATGGCGATCTCGGCCGGTGGAAGCGACCCGGTTTGCGTCGAGCTCTCCCCCGCTGGCACGATGGTCCGCCTCGTCGGCTCTCGCGGGGAGGCCTATCGGTCGGTCGACGATCCCTCGCTCACCCTCTACGGCGTGTTTCGAGTCGCCCCCGATGACAAGAGCGCGATCAGCGCGGGCTCGGTGCGATTCTACAGCTTGGAGGAGGACGACATCGAATGGTGCCGGCCCCGTGATCCGGAGCACTGCCGGAAGCTCGCCAAGATTCGCGACCCCTATGAGAACAACTGGGAGGTGACCTACTGCTCCGCGAAGCTCGCCGTGGTCGACACGCCGACCGAGACGATCGTCGTCGCCGCCCACACCGGAGACGTCATGAAGCGGATCCCTCGCGCCGCGGGCCGAGGCATCCGCGTGACGAAGGCCGACACGATAGAGCGGTACGAGTACGACCGCCCCGACTGTGCGGCGCTGGGCGGGAGACGCCCCGGAAAACACCGGCCTCGCTGAGGCGGCTCGCGCGCCCTCAGATCTTTTCTCGGTCCGGTCCGTTGGATGGGGCCATGCGTACTCGGTCGCTCTCGGTCCTCGCCCTCCTGGCCTTCACTGCTTGCTCGAGCCCCTCCTCGAAGGGCTCGTCTCCCGTCGTCGACGACGAGGAGGCAACGGGCGCGCCATCGGACCCGAGCGAGCCCCTGCAGTCGCCGAAGTACCGCGTGTTCGAGGGTGGGAAGGTCGTCGAGAAGAGCAACGTAGACGCGCGGAACGGTGGGTTCGGTGACGGCAGCGGGGCGCGGGGCCGCGCCGCGGACGCTCCGGGCGCGCCCCCTCCCCTCGCGACGGCGGCGGCGGCGGCCGGAGAGATGGACATGGAGCGGGGGGTCGCGCCGCGCCAGCCGGCGATGGGCGGGGGACAGGCGGCCACGCGCGTCATGAGCGGCGAGTGGGACGACAACGCGAACTACCGCGAGTTCATGAAGTACCTCGCGACCACGCCCACGACCCGCGCCTTCGACGTGAAGAACCGGCGGTTCATCCGGGTGAGCGACGTCGACGGGATGCCGGTGCCGAACTGTACGGTGACGGTCCACGGCGACGGCCGCGATCTCGACCTGACGACGACGTCGGGCGGGCGAGCGCTGTTCTTCCCCCACGCCGAGGGCTTCGAGGGGGGGACGTTGGTCGCCAAGGCTTCGTGCGCAGGGAAGGGCGACGTCTCGTTCAACGCCTCCGACGACGACGGGGTGGTCGAGCTCAAGCTCGACGGCCAGCGAACGGTGGCGGACGAGCGCGTCGTCGACATCGTCTTCGTGCTCGACACGACGGGTTCGATGTCGGAGGAGATCGAAGCCCTCTCCTCGACGATCCAGCGGGTCGCGGAGATGCTCGAGAAGGAGAAGGTCACGGGGCGCTTCGGGCTGGTCGAGTACAAGGACCGCACCGATCCGTTCATCACCCGTACGACCCCGATGACCAAGGACGTGAAGCGGTTCCTCGAGCGGGTCAAAGAGGTCCGCGCTTCGGGGGGCGGCGACATGCCGGAGGACGTGAACGAGGGCGTGCGCACGGCGGTTCAAGATCTGGCGTGGAGCAGCACCTCGGTGGCCAAGCTGATGTTCGTGATCGGCGATGCGCCCCCCCACCTCGACTACCAGGACGCGACGCCCTATTCGACCTCGACGAAGGACGCGAGCCACCGCGGGATCGTCATCCACACCGTCGCCGCCTCGGGCATGGATGACGTAGGCCAATCCGTGTTTCGCCAGATGGCCCAATACACGGGCGGCAGCGCGATGTTCGTGCTGCGGGGCGGAGCCGGGCCGGCCTCCGTCGGGGGCGGCGATCCCAAGTCGAGCTGCGGCGGCACCCAGGAGAACTTCAAGAGCGGCGAGCTCCACCGCTTGATCACGAACAAAGTCTACGGAGCGCTCACCGCCGTCGACGGGCGCGACAAGCGAATCGCGGGGCTCGGCAAAGACGAAGACGCCAAGCCCTGCGAAGAGCGCGTCCGCCCCGTCGCGTGGAGCCGCTGAGGCGTCAGGCGTTGGGCGGTAGCTGAGCCGCCCTCTTGAGGTTTCGCTCGAGCTGGATCCGCGCCGCCTCGTAGGGCTTGGGCCAAGCCGCCCCTCGGAAGCCCTGCTCCGCGGCGGCGTGGAGCGTCCAATGCGGATCGGAGAGGTGGGGACGCGCGAGCGCGCACAGATCGGCGCGGCCCGCCCCGATGATCGTGTTGACGTGGTCGGCTTCGAAGATGTTGCCGACGGCGATGGTGGGCACGCGCGCCTCGTTCCTGATCCGATCCGATAGAGGCACCTGGAACATGCGGCCGTAGACGGGGGCCTCGTCTCGGCTGACTTGCCCCGACGAGACGTGGATGATGTCCGCCCCCGCGTCGCGGAAGCGCCGCGCGACCTCGGTCGCTTCTTCCGGGGTCATGCCTCCTTCGACCCAATCGTGGGCGGAGATGCGGACGCTCATGGGTCTCTCGCTCGGCCATACCTCGCGCATCGCGTGGAACACCTCGAGCGGGAATCGGCAGCGCCCGTCGACGTCGCCCCCGTACTCGTCGGTGCGCCGATTGGTGATCGGCGAGAGGAACGAGGAAAGGAGATAGCCGTGGGCTGCGTGCAGCTCGAGCATGTCGAAGCCGCACTGGGCGCCCCGCCTCGTCGCCGCGACGAACTGGTCGCGGACGAGGTCCATTCCGGCGCGATCGATGGCCCTTGGGGTCCGCGACACCCCCGCGATGTACGGTAATGGCGAGGGGGCCACGAGATCCCAAGCGCCCTCGTCGAGCGGCATGTCGGCGCCCTCCCAGGCGAGCTTCGTCGCCCCCTTCCGGCCCGCGTGGCCGAGCTGGAGGGCGACCTTGGCCGGGCCGGACCGGTGAGCGAAAGACACGATGCGCGTCCACGCCTCGCCCTGCGCGTCGTTCCAGAGGCCGGCGCAGCCGGGGGTGATGCGGGCGTCGGGCGAGACACAGGTCATCTCCGTGAAGAGCAGGCCCGCCCCCCCGAGGGCGAGGCTCCCGTAGTGCACGAAATGAAACTCACCGGCGACGCCCTCCTTCGCCGAGTACATGCACATCGGGGAGACGGCGACGCGATTGTCGAGGCGCATCTCGCGCAATGAATAGGGGGTGAACATGGGCGGGACGGGCTCGCCCTCCACCCCCGCCCGCGCCGAGAACCAGCGATCGAACGAGGCGGTGTAGGAAGGGTCGCGCAGGGCGAGGCTCGCGTGACCGACCCGCTGGCTCCCCGTCAGGAGGGAGAAGACGAACTGCTCCGGCTCGAGATCGACGTATCGGTCGATGTCCTCGAACCAGGTCATTCGGTTGCGCGCCGCGCTCTGCAGCTTGATCGCCTCCGTCTCGCGCTCGGCCTGATAGCGGGCGAGCCGCTCCGGGATGGAGCCCTTCTCTCGACCGAGGACGCGGGCGAGGCTGATCGCGTCCTCCATGGCGAGCTTCGTCCCGGAGCCGATCGCGAAATGGGCAGTGTGCGCAGCGTCGCCGATGAGGACGATGTTGTCTTTGAACCACCGCTCACAGAGGACGCGATTGAACTTGAGCCACACCGCGGAGCCGCGGAGGTGGCGCGCGTTGGAGACGAGGGCGTGGCCGTCGAGCAGATCCGCGAACAGATCCTGACAGAACGCGACGGACTGGTGCGCCTCGAGCTTGTCGAGGCCGGCCGCATGCCACGTCTCCTCCGGCGTCTCCACGATGAACGTCGACCAGTCCTCGTCGAAGCGATAAGCGTGCAGGTTGAACCAGCCTGCCTTCGTCTCTCGGAAGGCGAACGTGAAGGCGTCGAGGCGCTTCTTCGTACCGAGCCAGATGAACCGGCACCTCCGGACGTCGATGCGGGGATTGAAGTGGGCCTCGTGCTTGGACCGCGTCGTCGAGAAGACCCCGTCGGATCCGACGACGAGATCGTAGGCGCGCGCGTACTCGTCCGGGTCCGTGAGCTCCTCTTCGAAGCGGATCTTCACCCCGAGCTCCTTCGCGCGGGCCTGGAAGATCTGGAGGAGGCGCATGCGCGCGATGCCGCAGAATCCGTGGCCGCGCGAGGTGATCTTTCGACCTCTGAAATGGACGTCGATATCGTCCCAATGGCGGAAGGAGCGCTCGATCTCGTCGACGACGCGCGGATCCTCTTTGCGGAACCCATCCATCGTCTTGTCGGAGAAGACGATCCCCCAGCCGAACGTGTCGTCGGCGCGGTTGCGCTCGATGACGGTGATGTCACAACCCGGGTCGGCCTTCTTCATCAGAATGGAGAAGTAGAGTCCGGCCGGCCCTCCTCCGAGACATACGATCCGCATGGTCGTCACCGTCTTTCAGTGCGCGAACTTGTATCGCTCTTCGTGTTGCACCGCGGGAAGGACGTCCGCTTTCACCAGGATGGTCCGGGCCGACCAGAGATCGCGGAACACTCGATAGCGGAGGGCGGTCTGATCCAGGTACTCGACCCCCGCCGATCCGCCGGTGCCGGTGCGCCGGCCAATGACCCGCTCCACCATTCGCGCGTGGCGCTGGCGAAACATGACGAAGGCCTGCTCGAACTCCACGAGAGCGTCGATCACCGCCCGCGGCCAGGCGAGGAGGGGCAGCTCTCGATAGCTCTCGATGAACACCAGAGCGGCCCGGATCCGTGAAGTGCGGGCGCGCTTCTCCGCGGGCGCGTCCTCGCCGAGGAGGAAGCTCTTCGCGCTCTCGATCTCCTTCCGATAGCGAGCCCGGAGCCGCTCCTCGTCCTCGGGCGTCGGGGCCGTCTCGAGCCCGAGGGCGAGGGCTTCATTGGCGCTCGCGGCTTGGGCCTTGGAGTAGGCCTCGATGAACGCGGCGACGTGAGCCGCGTCCTCGGGGTCCGAAGGGACCGAGCCCTGGATCGGCGTGCGATACAGCCATTCGCGGACCGCGTCGTAGAGGGAAGGCTTGTCCACGAGGCGCGCCTCCACGCGGCGCGAGGCGCTCGAGGGCGAGCCGTCCGGGTTCTTGAGCATCTGCATGTAGCTCTTCTCGTGCCCGAGGGGGATGCGGTCCTCTTCCGGCATGCCGGCGAGGATCTCGATCTCGCGCAGCTGCGCCGACTGGAAGCCGCTCGCGGGGTTCAGCTTGTCGCGGAACGCCAGATAGTCACGCGTCGTCATCGTCTCCATGAGGCTCAAGTGGTCGGCGGCCTGGCGCATCACGAGCGACATGCGATCGATGCTGCGCACCGCGGCCGCGAGCGATTGCTCCGGCACGGGGACGCGGACGAACAAGTCTCGCGCCGCGACGAGCTCCCTGAGCACGAGCCGCAGCCAGAGCTCCTCCACTTGATGAATGGTGATGAACATCACCTCGTCGTTGGACAGCTCGCTGGCATCTTCGGCCAGCCCGCGCTGGAGCGCGAGGATCTCCTCGACCTTGATGTAGTCCCAATAGGCAGTCGGCGTCCGAGGCATGCGCACCGACTAACGCCGTGGCGAGCGGCGCTCCAGGGTCAAACATCACGCGCGCGATTGACACGGAGCGGCACGTAGATCTTGCGCCGTGCGTAGGTACCCATTGGGGTAGGATCTTCGGTCATGTCGAGGATGCCTGCTCTTGCTCTTGTGCGCGGCGGCGGTGACGGCGGCGTGCGGCGACGACGAGACGACCTCGGGAGGAGGAGGGGCCGGCAGTGGAGCGAACGGCGCAGGAGGAGACGGCGCTTCCGCCGGCGGTCCGAGCGGGGGCGGCGGCGGCGAGCCCTCGACGGGCGGCGGCGGCCAGGCCCAAGGCGGGAGCGGGACGGGCGGCGCGGGGGGCGCGGGGGGCCAGGGCGGAGGCTTCGTCACCGTCGCCGCGAGCTGCTTCGACGACCCTCCAGTGGGCGGAGCGGAGCCGGCCGCGCCAAAGCCCTATTCGGGCGGGGCGTGCCCGACCCTCGTCGCGGGCTTCAATGACATTCAATCGAGCGGGTCGGGACGCTCTTTCCGGCTCGCCATTCCTTCCAATCTCCAACCGGACGAGCGCCTCCCGGTGGTGTTCCTTTGGCATTGGTTGGGAGGGAGCGCGGACGATTTCTACAATCAAGGAGAGGTCCAGGCCGCCGTCGACACCCAGCGCTTCGTCGCCGTCATCCCCGTCTCGAAGGGCGATCTCTTGTTTCAATGGCCGTTCGAGACGACCGAGCCCCAGAGCCGCGTGGAAGAGGAGATGACGTTCTTCGACGACATGCTCTCTTGCGTCTCCGAACAGCTCAATGTGATCCCGTCGTGCGTGTCCTCGGTGGGCGTGAGCGCGGGCGCGCTCTTCACCGATCAATTGGCGGGGGCGAGGGCGGACTATCTCGCTTCGTTCATTTCTCTTTCGGGTGGGGTCGGGGGCGTCATCCGGCCGTGGGGCCACCCCGAGCACCGCCTCCCCGGCCTCGTGCTCTGGGGCGGCCCGACCGACACCTGCGTCGTCATCAATTTCGAGACGGCCTCCCATGAGCTCGAGGCGGGCCTCGGTGAAGACGGGAGCTTCTTCCTCGAGTGCGTGCACACGTGCGGTCACACCGAGCCGCCCTTCGAGGCTCCGGACGGGCTCTCGAAGTACGCGGGGCTCTGGCAGTTCGCCTTCGATCACCCGTTCTGGCTGGGCGCGGGCGAGTCCCCCTACGCGTCCGGGGACTTCCCGCCCGGGATGCCGGATTGGTGCGGGGTGGGCCCCGGCAGCGCCGTCCCCCCGACCGGATTGACCTGTACGGGGGGCGGCTGCTGAGGGGGCGCTTCTCAGCGGACGGTCACGACGAGGCGATAGTCGAACTGGTTCGCCGCGCCGGTCGCGGTCGAGGTGGACTCGACGCGTACGTAGTAGATGCCCGCCGCGAGGTTGTGGGCATAGCCGTTGGCGGGTGACGCCCCCGTCCCGTCGATGAGCGAGCAGAAGCCGCGGCCCCCGTCGTCGTCGTTGCCGAGGTCCGTCCCCGCGCTGTTGATGATGCGAATGCGGCTGTCGATGCCGTTCGACTCGCAGGTCTCCGCCGTCGAGCCTTCCACCGTCTCTACGCGCAGGCTCTTCCCCGCCGGGACGAAGACGGCGTACGTGTCCAAGTCCGTGGTCACTTGGTGGCCGCCGAAGACATAGACGTCCGTGCCGGGGATCCCCCGCGCGGTGGCGTTGGTGTCGTTGGGCTCGACCTCGCTGCCGCGGCTGCCCAGGACTTTGACCTGGAGCTTGTAGGCGGCGAGGGTCCCGGCGGTGCTGCGATCCACCTGGATGTAGTAAGTGCCCGCGGTAAGGAACACGCTGAGCGCAGCGCAGCTGCCGATGCCGCTCAGGGTGTCCGTCTTCAAGGTGACGCCGGCGGCGTCGAACAAGGTGAGCCGCATCGTCGCGGGGATGGCGGCGGCGGTGCAGTCGTTGCCCGAGCTGTCGAAGGTCTCGAAGTGGACGACCTCGCTCGTCGCGAGCACGACTTTGTAGATGTCCTTGTCGCCGGTGGGGGTGATCGCGCCGGCGAACATCGTGCTCGTGCCGTTCGCCACGAGCCCGCCCGCGGCGTTGGTGTCGGCGCCCGCGATCGTGTCGTTCGGCTCCACTTCGGCGAACGACTGCTCCGTCGCGCAAGCGGAGTCGCACCCGTCGCCGTTCGACGTGTCGCCGCCGTCGCACGCCTCGGGGGCGAGGATCGTGGAGTCGCCGCAGACGGGGGTGCAGAGGCTCGGTGTGCCGGCGCAGCCGTAGCCGGCCTCGACCCCGCAGGCGGCCGAGCAGCCATCGCCGCTGACGGTGTTGCCGTCGTCGCACGTCTCGCCGGACTGAACGGTGCCGTTGCCGCACACCGCGAGGAGCGTGCAGTCCGCGGCGCACGTCGGTCCTCCGTCGCATTGCTCGAAGCCCTCCGTGACGTTGTTGCCGCACTGGGAGGTCATCCGAACCTGGACGGTGTAGTTGAAGGTCGCGCTCGCGCTGAACGCGTTGACCTTCACCTTGTAGGAGCCGGGCGCGAGCTGCCGCGCGTAGCCGAGGACCTGGGGATCGATCCGCGAGCAGCTCCCAACCCCGCCCTGATCCTGGGCCGCGCCGAGGGGCGTAACGCAGTCGCTCTGGAAGACTTGGAGGACGGTGTCGATCGACGCGCACGTGGAGGGCCCGCTCGAGTCGAACGTCTCGAAGCGGACGTCGGCGCGGACCGGGATCGTGAACGTGAACCAATCTTGATCTGCGGCCGGGGTGATGGAGCCAGCCACGATCGCGCCCGTCGCGGTCGTGGGCACGGCGATGGGGCCGTTCGCGGTCGCGCACGTGTTGTTCGACTCTGTCTCCAGCGGGTACTCGACCTTGCAGCTCGACGAGCAACCGTCGCCGCTCACGGTGTTGCCGTCGTCGCAGTTCTCGGTCGGCCCGATGACGTTGTCGCCGCACGTCGACAGGACGGTGACTTGCAGCGAGTAGTTGGCGAGGACGACCGGGGACCCGGTCGACGAGTGCCTCACCCGTACGTGATAGGTGCCGGGGGCGAGGTTCGTGGCGGCCGTATCGGCCGGGATCGTCGAGGGGTCGATGAGGGAGCACCACCCCGCCGAGTCGTCGTCGTCGCTGAGGAGGATGGTGGTGCAGTCGGTGCCGCGGAGCTCGATGAAGGTGTCGTTGTTGCTGGAGCTCGCGCAGGTCCCGAGCGTCCCGAAGAAGGTCTCGAGCTTCACGGAGCTGACCCCGGGGCCGGGGAGCGTGAAGGTGTAGAAGTCCCCCTCCGCCGCGGGGTTGATGCTTCCCTTCACGGTGCCGGTCGGGGGCGAGCCGGAGAGGGTGATCGCGTTCTCCTGACCGCACGCGTTGTTGGGCTCGATCTCGCAGCCCGCCTCGATCTGGCAGCTCGAAGAGCAGCAATCGCCGTTGGCGACGTTGCCGTCGTCGCACCCCTCGGCGCCGACCTTCTGGCCGTCGCCGCAGGTCGGCGCGCAGGCGCTCGGGGCACCGACGCACGACCATCCCGTCTCGACGGCGCACGTCGCGGAGCAGCCGTCGCCGGGCGTGGTGTTGCTGTCGTCGCAGGCTTCACCGCCGGTGACGAGCCCGTCGCCGCAGAAGGGCACGCACGTGCTGGGGGTTCCGGTGCAGACCCAACCGAGCTCCACCGCGCAGCTCGCGGAGCAGCCGTCTCCTCCTACGGCGTCGTTGTCGTCACAGCTCTCGGCGCCGACGATGATGCCATCGCCGCACGTGGTCGAGCAGCTCGACGGCGCGCCGACGCACGACCATCCCGTCTCGACGGTGCACGTCGCGGAGCACCCGTCGCCGCCCGTCGTGTCGCCGTCGTCGCAGGTCTCCGCCCCGGCCACGAAGCCGTCGCCGCAGTCGGCGGTGCAGGTGCTGGGCGCGCCGACACAGGTGAACCCAGGCTCGACGTGGCAGGTCGCGGAGCAGCCGTCCCCGCCGGTCGCGTCGCCGTCGTCACACGTCTCGCCCCCGTGAATGGCGCCGTCGCCGCACGTCGGCGAGCAGGTGGAGGGGCTTCCGGTGCAAGACCAGCCCGACTCGATCGCGCACGAGCTCGAGCAGCCGTCTCCGTTCACGGAGCCGCCGTCGTCGCACGCCTCCGTCCCCGCGACGATCCCGTCGCTGCACGTGGTCGAGCACGTCGAGGGCGTCCCCGTGCAGGAGTAGCCGTTCTCGACGGTGCAGCCGCCGGAGCAGCCATCGCCGCCGCTCGTGTTTCCGTCGTCGCAGGCCTCGCCGGCCTGGAGGACGCCGTCGCCGCATCCGGCGCTGGCGCAGGTGTTCGAGTTGCAGATGCCGCTCGCGCAGTCGCCGGGCACGAGGCAGTGATCACCGGGGCCGCAGTCGGGGCAGTCGGGGCCGCCGCAGTCGGTGTCCGTCTCGTCCCCGTTCGTGGCGTTGTCCGTGCACGTCGGCTGCGCGCAGACGCCGGCCGGGCAGCTCAGCGTGAGGCAGTCCGTTCCGACGGCGCAGGTGTCGCCCACGGCGCAGCCGCCGCAGATGGGACCGCCGCAGTCGGTGTCCGTCTCGTTCCCGTTCGTGACGCTGTCCGTGCACGTCGGGAGGCAGACGGTGCCGGAGCACGATCCGCCCACGCAGTCCGAGTCCTGGAGGCAGCCGTCGCCGGGGCCGCACGGCGAGCAGGTGGCTCCTCCGCAGTCGACGTCCGTCTCGTCCCCGTTGTCGACGCCGTCGTCGCACGCGGGGGCGGCGCACACGAGCGCGTCGCAGACACCGCTCTGACAATCGCCCGCGACCTCGCACGCGTCACCATCGGCGCACGGCGCGCAGTCGGGGCCGCCGCAGTCGGTGTCGGTCTCGCCGCTGTCGACGATCCCGTTCGTGCACGAGGCGGGCACGCAGTGCTCCAGCGTGCAGACGCCGCTCGGACACTCGGTACCGTCGTTGCACTCGACGCACGAGCCGGTCGCGTTGCAGAACGCGCCGCCGCCCGTCGAGCACACCGTGTCGAGAGGCTTCGGGTTGTTCTCGGGGACGCCCGCGCTGCACACGTCGTCGGTGCAGTCGTTTCCGTCGTCGAGGATGTCGCTGTCGTCGTCTTGGACCGTCGTCGCGCCCGCGCCGTCGCAGACGGCGACGAGACAGTCTCCCTCCGTCTGCCGCGCGAGGGGTACCCCCGCGTCCTCGTCGACGAAGCCGCAAACGCCCGCGTCGCACGTTCGCGAGCGGCACTCGGTGTCCGCGCCTGGACAGTCGGCGGGGACATCACACTCGGAGCCGTGCCCGCCTTGGCCGCCGTCCCCGCCTTGGCCGCCTCCGCCCGCGGTCGCGCCGCCACCCCCGAGGGGAGCGCCCGCCGTTCCACCCCCCTGCCCGCCGCCCGCCGCGATGGCTCCCCCGCCGCCGCCGTCCTCGTGAAGCTTGTCCGGGTCGGGCTCGACGATGAGCGAGCACGCGGGAATGGCGACTGCTCCGGCGGCCGAGAGGAGCACGACCGCGAGGGCCGGAAACGGTTGAAATGAGCGCAAAGGACGCCTCCTGCGAGCGTTCGATGGATCGCCGAATCTAGCGGAGATGTCGAGCGAGGCACAACGCCGCTGAGGCAGATCAGCCCTCCGCGAGGACGATCACGCGGTCGTTCGAGTTGAACTTGCGCCGCTCGCTCTTCTTCGGATTGAGGCGCGTCTCCGCCTCCTGGCCGGTGCGCGCGTAGCCGATCGCCGTCTCTCCGCGCCGGCGCGCTGCCTCTGTCACCGTGTAGAAGTCCACCGTCGAGCCGGACTTCACGTAGTCGCTCGCCGGCTTGAGGTAGATCTCCGATCCGTCCGCGTCGAAGAGATCGTCGAAGACGGGGGCGAGGCGCGCGTTCTCGGCGAGCTGCGTGATGAGCAGGCTCACGAGGACGTCGCTCACGATGAAGTCGTCGGTCTGGGTGACCTCCGCGAGGCGGCGGTTCTTGGTGTCGAGCATCTCGCTGACGACCGAGAAGCTCTCCCCGTTCTTGTCCTCGATGTCGCGCAGGTGGAGGAGGGTGACGAGGGTGATGGCGTCCGCCTCTTGGATGCCGTACTCGGCGTAGGCGAGCGTGATGACGTGCTCGTAGCTCGAGATTTGGAGCGCATCGAGCAGCGTGCGGTCGGCGATGTCGCCCACGACGGTGCGGATCGTGTGGTTCTTCGGGGCCTCGCGGAGGGCGGCGATCGCCTCCTTGGGGGAGTCGTCCTTGGCCACCACGAGGAGCTCCGACCCGGGCAGGGCGTATTTGTCGAGCTCGGCGACGATCGTCGCGCCGCGGCCGTTCCAACCGAGGATGAGGGTCCGCTCCGGCGCGCGCACCGTCTTCGCCGGCTCGGCGATGACCGCCTCGTCCACCGCGAGGGAGGGCTTGCCGTTCGCGACCACCCGATCGTCGTCGGCGGCGATCGCGATGAGCTCCGCCCCCTCCGCGACGATCGTGTCCATCGGCGGGTTCAGGCGCGTCCGCCCCTCCGCGTCGCGGATCCCGATGATCGCGGAGTCTTCGAAGTGCCGCAGCGCTTCGCCGAACGTCTTGCCCTCGAGCCCGCCCGCGCGGTGGAAGTAGATCTCCTCGCCTCCGAAATCGAGCAGGTCGTTGTAGATCGCCGAGAGCCCCGACTGCCGGCACGTCTGCACGGCGATGCGCGCGATCACCTCGCTCGCGACGACCACCTGGACCTGCTCGCGGCCGACCATCTCGCACGGGACGCGGTTCTTGGGATCGCGGATCTCCGCGACGATGTGGTGCTGGCCCTCCGCGCGCGGCTTGTGGGCGACGAGCGCGAGGACGGTCTTGATGACGCTCGCGTCCGGGTCGGCGGCGCCCTCGGGGCCGAGCACGACGATCGCCTTCGCGGTCTGCGGGCTGCCGAGCTCCAGGTCGTCGAGATCGATCGGGTTGCCGCTGCGACACACGATGCGCGTTCCCCTCCGATCGGGGACCTTCACCGCGAGGTCGTCCTCCATCTCGACCTTGTCGCGGCCGGCGACGACGACGATGGTGCAGCCGCCGTGGTTCTCGGCGGCCAACGCGAGCTCGGCCGCGATCGTGTGGATCTGCGCGGACCAACCGAGCACGAGGGTGTGCCCGTCCTCGACGACGCGGCTCCTCCCTTTGCGGAGCTCCTCGAGCTTTCGCTCGAGGCCGCTGTTGAGGATGCCGATGAGGGCGCTCACGAAGAAGATGCCCGCGATCGTCACGATGAGCATCAGGAAGAGATAGAGGCGGCTGCCCTCGTCACCGCCGAGCGTCCCCGCATCCATCGCGCGCATCGCGGCCCGCCACACCAGGGTGGGAAACCCCGGCGCCTCGTCGCCGCCCGGCTCGACCGCGCCCGTCACCATGAGGAGGATCGCGACGACGATGATGATCGCCGACGAGGCGAGGAACAGCGCCCCCACGAGGGCGGCCGTCCCCTTGGACATGAAGTTGTCGAATCGATAGCGGAGACGATCGCCGAAGCTCACCGGTCGCATGCGGACGCTCGTATCGCCGAGGGCCGAACGTCGCGCAACCCCCGTCTCGAGCGGCGCGCCTACTTCACGGCCTTGGAAATCCGCTTGAACGCTGCCCCTTGGGAAGGGCCGGTGGGCCCGGCTTTGCGCAGCCAATCGAAGGCGACCGTCTCCGCCGTCGTCACGACCGCGCCCGCGGAGCGGCAGAGGTCGAGACCGATCTGGCGGTGATCGTCGCGCCTCGACGCGACGCCGTCCGCGGGAACGTGTACCGAAATGCCCCGCTCGGCGAGCTCGCGCACCGTCTGGAAGACGCAGACGTGGGTCTCCATTCCGACGACGACGACCTGGCTGGGACGCAGCTTGGTGAGGGCGGCGGTGAACCGGGGAGCCTCCGCCGCGCTGAACTCGACCTTGGGGAGGATGGTCGCGACGCGCTCGACGAGGCGCTCTCGAAGCGGCGCGATCGTCGGACCGAGGCCCTCCGGGTACTGCTCGGTCGCGACGACGGGCACGTCGAGGGCCGCGCTCGCTTCGAGCAGGATGCTCGCGGCGCGGAGGAGATCGCGCATGGCCGGCTCGGGCATCGCGGCCGCGAGCTTTTCCTGCACGTCGACGAGGAGGAGGAGGCTTCGTTGAGGCTCGAGTCGCTTCATCGTCCGGCTTCTACCGCGCCGAGCGCGAGGCGGCCAGGCGGGGGACCGCGCGCGGCGCGTGTATCATGCGCCCCTTCGATGGCGAACGACGGCCGCCCCTTTTCCGACCGAGCGGCGAGCGCGTTCGACGTCGTGCTCGAGATCGCCCAGGTCGCCGCGGACGCTCGCCCCGCGGGCTCCATCGCGAAGCGGCCGGCGGCGGATCTCGTCGCCGACGCGAGGCACCTCCTGTTTCGGATCGCCTTCGTCTTGTTCGCCGAGCATCGGGGCACGCTCGACCGAGGCTCGGGGAGCCTCTCCGATCTCTTCGCGGAGCTCACCGATCCGGAGCGGGGGGCGGGGGCCGGTACGCGCGCGTTCGGGGCCGTGCTCGACCGATGCGCGACCTCGGTGGCGCGGATCGGTGGAGGTCCTCTCGAGCTGCCCATCCTCCGCGAAGCGTGTGGATGCGTACCGGATCGGCTCACCCGCGCGCTTCTTTCGGCCCTCGTCCCGGAGGGCCCGAGCGCGGACGTGCTCGCGGAGGTCGAAGTGGAGCAGCTCGGCGGCATGTATGAGGCGCTCCTCGCTTCGTCCGCGATCGTCACGTCGGAGCCGACCGCGGTCATCCGGGGAAGGGGCGCGGGAGCGGGGGCGGACATCCCGATCGGCCTCGAGTCTCTGCTTCGCGAGCGCGGGCCGGCGCGGGCCGCGACCTTGCGCGAGGCGGGGGTGGACGTGACGGCCGCGCTCGCCGATCGGATCGCGGGCGCGCCCGACGAGGAAGCGCTCTTTCGGCTCCTCGATCGGAGGACGGCGCCGCGCTTTCCGGACGTGGTGGGGCCCGGACGCATCGTGCCCGCGCCCGCGGAAGACCGCAGGCGGTCCGGCTCCCACTACACCTCGCGCGACCTCGCCAAGGCGGTCGCGCAGAGGACGATCGAGCCCCTCCTCGCGACGGCCTCGTCGACGCCGCGCCTGTCTCTTCGCGTGTGCGATCCCTCGATGGGGTCGGGTGCGTTCTTGATCGCGGCGTGCGACGTCATCGCCGAGCGCCTCGGCGAGGATCGGGCCGCGGTCGCGAAGACGTGCCTCTACGGCGTGGATCGAGATCGACTCGCGGTCGAGCTCGCGAAGGCGTCGCTGTGGCTCTTCGTGGGGGACGCGACGCTGCCGTTGTCCGTCTTCGACGCGCGCCTCGTCCACGGGGACGCGCTCGTCGAGGATGCGTCCGAGCCGTTCGCGCTGCGGTGGACGGAGGCGTTCCCCGACGTGCTCGACTCCCGCCGGGGAGGCTTCGACGCGTTCGTGGGGAACCCTCCTTGGGTCTCGTTCGTGGGACGCGCCGCCCAGCCGCTCGACCCCCGCACCAAGGCGCTGTTCCAGAGGCGATACGAGAGCTTCGCCGGGTACCGGAACCTGCAGGGGCTCTTCATCGAGCGCTGCGCGTCGCTGCTCCGCCCCGGAGGTCGCCTCGGGCTCGTGGTGCCGAGCTCGATGTCGGAGCAAGCCGGGTACGCCCCGACGCGGCTCGCCCACGACCGCCTCTGCGTCGCCGACCCTTGCCTGCCCGACATCGGCGAGGACGCGTTCGCGGGGGTTTTCCAGCCGTGCATGGTGCTCCTGTCGACGCGCCTCGAGCGGCGGCGGGTGGTCGCCGGCAGCCGCTGGTCGGTCGAGCGCCGCGACCTCGACGAGGTGGGGGCGAGGCTCCTCGCGAAGCTCGAGCGTCCCCCGCTGACGGCGGCCGTCTTCGGAGAGCGGGGGCTGCAGAGCTCCGGCGAGGATCTCGATCACCTCCAGCTCAGCCCCTCGTCGCCGCACGCGGTGCCCCTCCGGGCGGGGGTGGACATCCAGCCCTTTCGGCGGCTCCCTCCCTCGTACTTCGCGGACCGCCGCTGGTTCGGACCGCGTCTGCGCGACGAGGAGGCGTGGCGCAAGGTGAAGGTGCTCATAAGGCAGACCGCGCCCTTCCCGATCGCCGCGCTCTCCGACGGCCTCGCGTTCCGCAACTCCTTGCTGGCGGTGTTCGAGGACGTCGACCATCCGCCGGAGATGCTCGTCGCATACCTCAACTCGACGCCGATTCGCTGGCTCCACTTCGCGCGTCATCGCGACGCGCGGCAGGGGATGCCGCAGGTGAAGATCGGCCACCTGCGCTCGATCCCGCGCCTCGACGACGGGCGCGCCGTCACCGAGCTCTACGCGCTCGGCAAGGCCCTCTCCGAGCGCAACGAGGGCGTCGACGACTCCGCCCAGCGGCGCATCGACGAGATCGTCGCGCGCGCGCTCGGCCTCGATGACGTCGAGCGGGCCTTCATGGAGGCGTTCGCGCGCCGAAGCCTGACGCCGCCGCGAGAGCGTCCTCGAGCCAGAGGGCGAGCGGCGCTCGTACCTACTTGATCGCGACCCAGTGGATCTGCGAGGCCATCAGCTCGGGGTGGAGGTTCCGCCGGTGACCGCCGCGGAACTCCAGGCTCACCGAGCGGAACGGCGCGAGCAGCCGGCGAACGGCCGAAGGCGAGAACGAGTGCAGGTGGGTGGGATCGATCTCGAACTCTCTCCCGAGCAGGAAGAGGATCCGATTCCGGAGCCGAAACGCGTTGGGGACGCTGCCGATGAACCGGCCTCCCGGCCGAAGCGCGGCGTGGAGATCTTTGACCACCGCCTCGGGCCATTGGAGGTGCTCGAGCACCTCTCCGGCGACGACCACATCGAGGGTCTCGTTGGCGAAGGGAAGCGGCTCGATGTTCAGGTCGTGCTTCTTGACGTCGAGGCCGGACTCCAACGCTCGCCGGACGGCCTCGGGGTCGACGTCCAGACCGTGGAGGCGGTGACCTCGGCCGTACATCCGGGTGAGCGTGCCGTCGCGACATCCGATGTCCAGGACGTCGAGGACGGGCTTGGCGAGCGCGGTCGACGCCTCGCGAATGCGCTCGGCGAACCACGCTCCGCGCTCCTCTCCGTCGATGGTGAAGCCGTATCGGGCGCCGCCCGCGTGGTGCTTTCCGTAGATGTCGCCAGTCCGGTCCGCCACGTGTTCCACGCTCCCTTGGGTGCCGCTGGTTAGAGCATATTCACGCGCGAGGCTAGAGCCCAGGCGAGACCAGGCTTTCGACGCCGCCGACAGCGGGTTACTGCTACGGCCGCTCTTTCCTCAGACTCAGGAGGCCACGTGGCTCGAGCCCTCGTCGTCGTTCCCGCGTTCGCGTGCGCGCTCGCCGCGTGCTCTCAGGAGCCCCCGTCGAACGGTCCTCCGCCGACCGTGATGGAGACGGCGACCGCATCGACGGTCACCCTCGAGACCGTCACCGTGCCCCCGACCGCGAGCGCCTCTGTCACCCACGCCGAGACGTCGAGCGCGCTGACGGCGGGGAGCGCCGCCAGCGCGGGCGCCTCCGCCTCGACGAGCGCGGGAGACGACAAGCGATGCGCGGAGCTGCACGCGAAGCCCTATCCGGAGATCGGCACGGGCCCGGCGGCAGGGGACGGTCCGGTGACGCTGCAGAGGCTCGGCGCCGACCCGTCCCCGGTGGGCAAGGCCCTCCCCACGATGGCGGCCGGCTTCCGGCGCTGCATCAACGCCGGGCTCGCCTGCGACCCGGACATGCAGGGGTCGGTGCGCGTCTCCGCGAAGCTCGACGCGAAGGGCAACGTCGTGAAGGCGAGCCCCGAGCGCGCGAAGGGCCTCAGCCGCGGGGTCATCGACTGCATCGTCGAGGTCGTGAAGAAGAAGGCGTTCGACCCGCCCCCGAGCGGCTCCGAGACGGTCGTGATCCCCGTCATCTTCCACCACGCCGGCTGAACGCGTCGCCTTACCCCTCCCGCGAGGAGCGGAGCGACGAGCAAGGGAGGGGTCGCCGAGCGAAGCGAGGCGGGGGTGGGCATCCCCGCCGAGCGGGGCGCACTATCTTTTTGATAGCGAGGCGGCGAGCAAGTCGCCCTCCTGTCGCGAGAGGCCCCGGGTTGCTTCCCCTCGAGGCCCCGCGCTTCGTTTTTCATAGCGCCGGCGGAGACACGATCGCGTCCGCGAGGCGCTCGAGGGCGTGGGGAGCGGCGCCGAGCATGAGGTACGGCTCGGTGACCTCGAGCTCCATGAGGCGCGCGGAGCCCGCGTCGTCCCGGACGAGATCGACGCGAGCGTAGAGGAGCTTCGGGAATCGCTCGAGGACGCGGGTGGCGAGGGCGGTCTCGTCCGCTTCCGGGGGGAAGGGGCCGGTGATCCGGAAGGGCTCGCCGCTGAAGCGGGGCGACTTCCGCATGCAGTGGGTGAACGCGCCGTCGATGAAGACGTGGGATCGCTCACCGCTGTCGTCCACCGCCCGCTGGTACGGCTGCACCATCATGTCGCGGGTCGCGAGGTGCTCGGCGAGGAACGCGGTCGCCTCGTCGAGCGCGGTGGCGAGGGTGAACCGCTTCGTCCCGAACGAGCCGGCGGAGACACGGGGCTTGATCACGACGTCGTCGGCGCCGGCCCGTCGCTCTTGGTCGAGGGCCTGGGTCGGGTCCTCGCCTCGATCGACGAAGCGCGTTCGCACGATGGGGATGCCCGCCTCGGCGAGGCGGCGGAGGTAGATCTTGTCGGTGTTGTCGCGGAGGACCGAGGCGGGGTTCAGGAGGCGGGTGACGCGCTCGGTGCGGTCGGCCCAGTCGCAGAACGCGTCGCGCTTCGCGAGGTAGTTCCAGGTAGAACGAACGACGGCGACGTCGGCGGAGAAGTCCGCGCGCGGGTCGTCCCAGGGCAGCACCCGCACGTGAGCGCCGCGCGCCTCGAGGGCGGCGACGAGGGCGGGCTCATCCGGATCGGGCTGGGGGAGCGTGGTCGCGGTGACGATGACGACGTGCATGCGAGGCCGAGATCATCGGCCGGGCCCGACCGTGAAGCCAGCGTTCGTGAGCTTCGCCACGAACTCGTCGGTGGAGCGGGAGCCTTCGAGCAGCGCGCGTGCCTCGGAGCAGCCCAGCGGGTCGCCGCCGCACGACCCGCTGAGGAACGGGTGGGGGGCCAGCTGCGTGCCGGGCGGAGGCGGGGGAGCGCTCTCGTCGATGAGCGCGCCGGGCTGATCGACGATCGCGAGGCGGGTCTGGCCCCGGACGATCTCGAAGCGGCGCGGCGCCTCCGGCTGAGCGACGATGGGCCTCGGCGGGGGCTGCATCGCCCCCATGCACGCCGTGAGCGACGTGGCCGCCGCCACCATCGACGCGGCGAGGACGGCCCGCTTTCGGACGGTGAGGTTCTGAACGGGCACGGGGAGGAAGACGATCCGGCCTCGTTCGTCGGCGAGGTAGCGGACACAGAGCCCGTCCGTCGCCGGCGAGTCGAGCAGGGCCTTCGCTTCGTCCTCCGTCATCGCGGTGAGGTCGTGCACGTGCTTGCGGCACTCGGCGCAGAAGCGCTTGGTCGCCTCCACGCGGGTCATCTTCCGAAAGTCCACGCCGCAGGGGCTCTGGATCCGCACGTCCTCACGCGTCAGCATGGGGCGGAAACGGGCGGGACCGGCCCCACTTACAGGGGGACGACGGCCTCCCATCGCTCTGCCGCCCAAGGAAGGGACACGGCGTGGTATCGAGCGATCGTGATCGCCTGGCTGGCTCGAATCTGGCGTGCGTACGTCTCGGACCTCCGAGATTCCGTCGACGCGGAGTGCGCCGAATATCGAGCGTCGGCGGGGGCTTCGAGGGCGACGCGAGAGATGGCCATCGTCGTGTTCACCGCCGCCGCGACGATGGTGTTCGTGCGCTTCGCCGGGAACGAGGACGACCTCGCGTGGGTCGGCAAGCTGCTCCACGGCCTCGGGCTGCACCGCAGCGCGGACGACTTCATGCGCGCGATGACGAAGTCGCCGAACAAGCGCATCTACCTCCGGGAGTGGTGGGCCGGGGCGCGGCTCCTCGGGTACGGCGTCATCCCGCTCCTCTCCGCGAAGCTCTTCTTGCCGGGCAAGCTCGGCCAATACGGGATCTCGGGCACGGGGAAGTCGCAGGCCAAGATCTATTTCCTCCTCTTCGCGATCGTCGCCCCGTTCGTGTTCGCGGCCTCGTTCGGGACGGGCTTCCAGGAGAAGTATCCCTATTACAAGGTCGCCAAGGGCGAGGCCCTCTTCCCGAACTTCGTGCTCTGGGAGTGCCTTTACGCCTCCCAGTTCGTCGGCCTCGAGCTGTTCTTCCGCGGCTTCTTGATCCAGGGGCTCCGCAGGCCCCTCGGGTACGCGGCCGTCCTCTTCCCCATCGTCCCTTACGCGACGATCCATTTCGGCAAGCCGCTGCCGGAGGCGCTCGGGTCGATCGTGACCGGCTTCGTCCTCGGGACGATGGCGCTCAAGACCCGCTCGATCTGGGGCGGAGCCGCGATTCACGTGTCCGTCGCGTGCTCCATGGACGTGCTGAGCCTCTGGCACCGCGGTCTGCTCTTTCACTGACCCCGGGTGTGTCAGCTTGAGCGGCGCTCGGGCGGCGAAGGCACGGAGCGAGGGGCGCGCGGCGGAGAATCCGGGGCCGTGAGCGGCGGCATCGCGCTTGCCAAGGGCTCCCGCATGCGAAAGCGATGGCTGGGGTGGATGCTGGGGGTCGGGCTCTCTGCGGCGGCAGTCTTTTCACCGCACGACGCAAGGGCCTGCGGGGGAGGCGTGTTCTCTGTGGACGAGTCGGTGTCGGTCGGGGGTCAGCGCGTCTTCCTCTCCGTGCGCGCGGACAAGACGACCGACATCGTGGTCCAGCTCGACGTGAGCGGCACCGCCCGCTACGGCGCCCTGCTCCCGCTCCCTTCAGAGCCCACCTTGGACACGGAGCCGGTCTCCAGCCGCGAGCTCGACGCCGTCGACGAGCTCACGCGCGTGACGTTCTCGAGCTTCGAGGAGGACAGCTCGGGGGAGAGCTCCGGGTGCGGCTCGAGCCTGGACGGGTACGGCGCGCCGAACGGCGGCGTCGACAGCTCCGTCACTGTCAAATCGTTCGCGACGATCGGACCCGTGCAGGCGATCGTGCTGAAGGCCGACTCGGGGGCGGCGCTCGCGGGGTGGCTCGACGAGAACGGCTTCGTGGTCGGAGCGGGGGACCAAGCCATCCTCGATCAATACGTGGGCGGCTCACGCCATTTCATCGCCTTCAAGCGCGCCGACGATCAGGCCCCGTCGGGGCACGACAGCCTCGGCGTCCACTTCACCCTGAAGGGTGACGAGCGCGGCTACCCGCTGCGCATGGCCAAGATCGGGGCCGCGTCGGAGCTCGCGATCACCGTCTTCGTCGCCGCCCCGCTCGGGGTCGCGCCAGGCTCGCCGTTCCAAGCGCTGACCCTTGGAGATCTCGGGCCGGTGGACGGCTATGACGAGGCCTCGATCGCGACCTCGTACGGAGAGGCGATCCGGGCGGCGGTGAAGAAGGCGGGGTCGAAGGCGTTCATCGTGGAGAACGTCGCGTCGGACGCGGCGGCGATCGACGCGGCGAGATCACCGCGCCTGCGCTCGCTCGTCGACTCGGGCAGCATGATCACCAGGCTCACGACGATCTTGGATCGAGAGACCCTCGACAGCGACGTCGCGTTCACCGCGCCCGCGCCCGCGGACGTGATCGACGAGAAGGAGCTCGGAAAGGGGGTGGACGCCTCGCCGAAGGTCCCGGTGAGGCCGGCGCTGATCCTCCCCATGCTCGCGCCCGCGCTCCTCGCGCTCCGCAGTCGTCGCCGTCGCGCGCGCTGAGCTCAGGCGAGGCGGGCGCCGTCCAAGATGGAGCCGACGAAGGCGTCCCGCGGCTCCGCCCCGCGAAGGTCGGCGCCTCGGAGGTCGGCACCGGCGAAGCTCGAGCCCTCGAGCTTCGCCGAGCGCATCGAGGAGGCGACCATGGACGCGCATTCGAAGGTCGCCTCGAGGAGCGTCGCGTCGTCGAGCCTCGCGCCGTCGAGCTTGGCGCCGTCGAGGCACGCCCCCTCGAGGTTCGCGCCCGTCAGATCGGCGCCGGTGAGATCGGCCTCGCTGAGCTGAGCCCCTCGCAGGTCGCCCCCTCGCGCGCTGAGACCTTTGAGCGGGGCGCGCCGCAAGTCCAAGCCGCGGATGTCGCCGCGCCGCTGGAGCCGACGCTCGAGCTCGGCGCGGATCCCGATGGGCTGGGTGCCCGACCCCTCCTTCACCGCCGCCACCGGCGCCGCCTCGACCGGCGCGCCGTCCGAGGTCGAGACGATGGCCGAGAACGCGCGCGTCACCTCCCCTGGCTCGGGGCGCTCCTCGAGGGGGAGCGCAGAGGCAGGGCGCTCTGCGCCGGCGATCTCGCGTTGGAGGCGCTCGAGGTCGACGTTGGGGAGGACCTTCGTCGGGCCCTCGTCGTTGCCGTCGTCGAGCGGCGGGGCAGAGCCGGCCCGTCGATGGATCCCCGAGAGCAGCCGCTCGAGCTCCGCGGGGGCGACCTGCCGCGTGTTGCCGGCCGTGCTCGACTCCTCGTCGACGACCGCGGGCGCGCGCGCCTCCACCCCGAGCGAAGGGAGGGTCGCGGAAGGGGAGACGGCGGCGAACGTGGACGACGAGCTGCTCGGGCGCGGCCCCGGGTGGAGCGCTTCGCCGGAAGGGGTCGACAAGTCGAGGACGGAGAGGGCGAGCCTCCTCGGCGCCATCGCGGAGAGGAGCTTGCGAGACCCCTGGAGCAGGAACGCGACCGTCCAGCTCGAGACGTCGACGATGCACGCGCGCGACGTGAGGACCATGCGCTCCACCTCGTCCCACGTCGCGAGGACGCCGAGCTTGGGGAGCTTGCACCAGCGCCGCGCCGAGGGCCCCTCGACCCCTTCGACGACGAGGTAGTCGTCGCCGCGGCGGCTCCCGATGGTCGTCTGCATCGTGCTCGGCAAGCTCGTCGCGATCGTCTCGACGCCGACCCCGAACGCGACCTCGCCGAGCACCTCCGCCCCGCGCCGGAGCACCACCCGCCCGGGCTGGGTGCGATGGCCCCGCACGATGAGCCGGCGGTGGGGTGAGGGCTCGATCTCCTCGCGGGCGGACCGGCCCTGGTTCCACCCCGGAAGCTCCGGGAGCGAGACGATCGAGGTGGCTCCGTCACGCCCGAGCTGCATCGAGATCTTCGCGAACACGGCGAGCTCGACGGCGGCGCCCACGGGGGCCGACGAAGGCGCCGCGAGCCAGCCCGTCCCCGACACGGGCCCGCTCGAACCGATCACGACGCTCGCGGTAGCGGTCGCCCCCGTCATCACGCGCCCATTCTATTACCGGCCGGCCGACTTCGTCGCCGGATCGACGGGGGGCCATCCGCGGGCATGAGCCGCAGCCGCGACAACCACCAGCCGATGTCGCCCCTCGCGTCGAACCGCGCGGCGAACACCGCCACCCGGCGCTCCTCTTGGGTCTCCACGAGCTCGCCTCGCAGCGTCGTCAGGCTCGCATAGGCGTGCTCGAGCAGCCGAGCCTTCTCGGCGACGAGGCGGAGCGACCGGCCCGCGTCGTCCGGGAACGTGAGCGCATACGAAATTCGTAGCGGCCGGCCCAGCGTGATTCGCCCCTCGAGGGGGGCGCGCGCGGCGAGCCCGGGCGCGTCGATGAGGCCGGTGACGTCGAACCGGCCCCCCCCGGTCGAGGTCGCTACGAGCTCGAGCCGCAGCGGGCGGTCCCGCTCGTCACCGAACCGATAGGAGCCCGCGAGGCGCTCCTCGAATCGAAGCGCGAGCCTCATCCCTTCCCGCCGCCGGGCGGCGGCACGATCGCGTGCTCGGGCAAGCCGGGGGCGGCCGTCTTCGCGTCGAAGTCGTGAGGGGGGAGTACGAGCCGCTCGACGACGCTCCCCGTCGCGAGCGCGCGCGCGATCTCAGGGACGTCCTCGAGGGTTACCCTCCCGTAGAAGACCTGATCCGGCTCGACGGCGATGACCGGTCCGGCCCAGCACACGTCGAGGCAGCTCGATGTGCAGGCGCGAACCTCCGTGCTGGTGAGCCCGAGGGCGGCGAGCTCTGCCTTGAGCGCGGCGTGGATCGCCGTCGCGCCGCGCGTCGCACAAGACCCCTTCGCCGTCCCGAGCGGGCGCTCGTTGTTGCAAACGAACAGATAGCGCTTTCGTTGCGGCACAGCCGAGTTCCTCCTGAGGCGTTTGTGCTTTCGCCAGAACGGAACGAAAATGCCCGAGGCCGTTCGTGGTAGCACCCTTTTACGCCGGGTTCCTCGTCGCGTGGACGTTGATTTACGTCTCCGCGGCCTGCTACTGCGCGTGGGCGACGAGGCGACCGCGGAGCGAGCCCGGCACCGCCCAGCTCGCGGCGCTGTTCGCGTTCCTCGCGATCACGAGCGGAGCGATGGCGGGGGCCCTCGTGCTCGAGCCCGACGCGAGCGACTTCATGCTCCGGCTCTCGCACGCGGCGGTGATGCCGACCCCGATCATCCTGGTGCACTTCGCCCGCGCCGAGGGCTCCGACATCACCAAGCGGCGCGCCCTCCTCGGCGCCTACGCGGGGAGCGCGATCCTCGCCGCCATCGCCCTCACCGGCGCCTTCGACGGCTCGCCGATGACGCCGCACGCTTTCGAAGCGTCGACGCGCGCGGGGAAGCTCGCGGCCATCATCCTGACCTCGGCCGTCTTCGTCGCCGCCTACGCGCTCGGGAGGGCGATCCCGCGGTCGAAATCGATCGGGGCCGGTCCCTTCGTCGGGGCCTGCCTGCTCTCGGGGACGGCGGTCTACGACGCCATCACCGCCGTCGCAGGGGCGGGGCGCCCGGCCTTGCTGCCGGCCGGCTTCGCCGCTTTCACCCTCGCCCTCTTCATCGATCTCATCCTGCGGCTCGCGCGGCGCCGGGAGCACCTCATCGAGAAGACGGCCGAGCTCAGCCGCCGCTCCCGCACCCTGACGAAGAGCTTCCGAGAGCTCCGCGCCAAGAAGGACGAGCTCGTCCGCAAAGAGCAGCTCGCTGCGATCGGCGAGCTCTCGGCGGTGATCGCCCACGAGGTGCGAAACCCGCTCGCGATCATGAGCAACGCCGTCGCGACCCTGCGCCGGGCCAACGTCGACGAGGAAGCCCGCGAGACCTTGCTCGGGATCCTCTCCGAAGAAGGGGCGCGACTGAACCAGCTGGTAGGCGATCTCCTCCACTACGCGAAGCCGCTCGCGATCGAGCGACAGAGCGTGAGCCTGATGGAGCTCGTGAAGAAGGCCCTCGGGCAGGCGAGCGACAAGCCCAACATCGTGGTGCGCGTCTCCCAAGGCGAGCACGTGCCGTCGATCGGCGGGGACCCGCTCCTCCTCCGGCAGGCGATCGACAACCTCGTGAACAACGCGCTCCAGGCGATGGGCAACGGGGGCACCCTCGCGGTGGAGCTCCACGCGTCGAGCTCGGGCACGCGGGGGGCCGAGCTCGTGCTGCGCGACACCGGAGAGGGCATGGACACCGTCGTTCGGAAGCGAGCGCTCGATCCGTTCTTCACGACGCGCCCTTCGGGGACGGGCCTCGGCCTCGCCATCGTCGCGCGCGTGATCGACGCGCACGGGGGTGAGCTCACGATCCGGAGCGAGCGCGGCGCCGGCACCGAGGTCCGCGTCTTCCTCCCGTGCGACGAGGAGACGGTGCGCGCCCGGACCCCTCGGCGCATCACCCAACCCGTCATCGAGCCCTTTCCTGCGGACGACGGATCGCGCAAGAGAGAAGCCTCCTGATGACGAACCCATCCCTCGACCGGCGCTCGATCGTCGACCTCGACAAGCGACACGTCTGGCACCCCTACACCGCCATGACGAAGTACATCGACGAGGTCGACCCGTTCGTGGTCTCGCGCGCAGAGGGGCCGTTCTTCTTCGACGTCGACGGCACGCGCTACATCGACGCGAACTCGAGCTGGTGGGTGGCGACGCTCGGGCACCGCCACCCTCGGCTCGTGCGCGCGATGACGGAGCAGGCAGAGCGGCTCTGCCACGTCGCCCTCGCGGGGGTGACCCACCGCGAGGCGGCCGTCCTCGCGGCGCGCTTGTCGGAGACGCTGCCGCCGGGGCTGTCGCGGGTGTTCTTCAGCGACGACGGGTCCACCGCGCTCGAGGTCGCGATCAAGATGGTCCTCGGCTTCCACGCGAACGAAGGGCGGAGGGAGCGCCGGCGGTTCGTCTCGCTCGTGCACGCGTTCCACGGCGAGACGCTCGGGGTCACCGCCCTCGGCGGGGTCGAGCTCTTTCGGCGGAGCTTCGCGGACGTGCTCATGCCGGTTCATTTCGTGACGCCTCCCCGGCCCGGAGAGGGCGAGGATGGACCCGCGGCGCAGGCGCTGGACGCTCTGTTCGAAGCGCACGGCGACGAGATCGCGGGCGCCGTCGTCGAGCCGTTGGTGCAAGGCGCGAGCGGGATGAACATCTATCCGGGATGGTTCGTGCGCCGCGTCCGCGAGGCCTGCGACCGCGTCGGTGCGCTCCTCGTCGTGGACGAGGTCTTCACCGGCTTCGGCCGGACGGGCACGTTCTGGACGAGCGGCTCGACCGGCGTCGTCCCCGACGTCGTCTGCTCCGCGAAGGCCCTCACCAGCGGCATCCTCCCGTTCGCGGCGACCATCGCCAGCGAGCGCGTCTTCGAGGCGTTCCTCGGCCCCGCCGACCGCGCCCTGTATTACGGGCACTCGTATTGCGGGCACCCGCTCGCCGCCGCCGTCGCGCTGGCCGTGCTCGACGTCTATCGGGACGAGGGCATCCTCGAAGGCGTCGGCGCGCGCGCGCGCATGATCTCCGAGCGGTTCGCGGCGATGGGCGAGATCCCGGGAGTGAAGAACCCTCGCGCCCTCGGGATGATCGGGGCCATCGATCTCGCGGACGGGGCCAGCTATCTCGGGACCCGAGGTTGGCGCGCCCATGCCGAGGCACGAAAGCGCGGGGCGTATCTCCGGCCGCTCGGCGACGTCGTCTACGTCGCCCCTCCCCTCAACGTCCCGATGGACGTCCTCGACGAGCTCCTGTCCATCGTCGAAGCGAGCGTGCGCGCCGCGCTGGAGCGCGCATAGAACGCGCGACAGCGCCGGGCCGATATGGTAGCGAGCCCGCGATGCGCCCCTCGCGTTTGATCCCGGTCCTCCTCGCGTCGCTCCTCTCCGCATGCGCGCCGAGCGCGCCCGACCAGGCCTCGGAGGACGCCACCTCCGCAGAGGACGAGCTCGCCTCGTCCGTCAGCGCGCAGCTCGGGCCCTTGAAGCTTACGGTCCAGTCGGAGGCAGGGTTCGAAGAGCGGGGCGGCAAGCGCGTCCTCGTCATCCGCGGCAGCGCGAACCGCAACCTCACGCAGGTCTTCAGCTTCGTGCCGGACGACGCGTTCGCCCAAGCGAGCCTCCTCACCCAGCGCAAGTTCGAGATCGTCTTCACCGAGGGCTACGAGATCAACACCCTCCTGTCGGGCCTGCCGATCCTCCTCTCCGTGCAGACGGCGACGGGCACCCCGCAGAGCTTCGTCGCTCGCATCCGGATCGCGACCGAGCTCGCGCGCTTCTCCGGGAGCAGCAAGGTCTTCCTCCACGAAGATATCGATCCGATCTTCGTCCGCGACGAGCAGAACAACCTCCGGTACCGCGGGGTCGCCTCGGTCACGGGAGGCGCGAGCGACCTCACCGTCGGATCCACGGCCGGCCCGAGCGCCGCCGTCACCCGCGTCGACGCCGGCACGTTCACGTTCGACTTCAAGTTCGACGACCTCCGCCAGGTCGCCGACGAGACGTCCGATCGAATCATCGCGACGGCAGCGACATCCACCGGTGCCCGAACCAAGAAGGCGGCGGTCGAAGCGGTGGTGACCAGCGTCGACCTCACGACCGACGACCCCTACGTGGTGTGGGCCGCCGACTGCGAGCCGGAGGTGCTCTCGTGCCTCGATGCGCTGCCGCGGGATCAGTACGATCTCTCGCAGTGCGGCTCGTACCGCCAGGTCAACAAGTGCATCCGCGAGCTCACGCCTTGAGCTGAATGCACGGCCAAGAGGACGTTCGTGAAACCGGCGCGGACGCGGTCCGTAATGCGTCCCCCGCGTGACATCGATCGAAGCTCACCTCTATCCTCGCCCGGCATCGGCGAAAGCCGCCTGAACTCATGCTCGACGAGATCGAATCGTTCGTCCGCGTCGTGGAGGCAGGCTCGTTCACGCGAGCGGCCAAGCAGCTCGTGGGTCCCCAAATCGACGCTCAGCCGAGCGCTGTCGCGGCTCGAGGACGCGACCCGCGTCCGGCTGCTTCGCCGCTCGACCCGCGCGATCGCCCTGACGGAAGCGGGCCGCCGCTTCTTCGAGCAGGTCAGCGAGCACGTCGGCAGCCTCCGGTCCGCGATGGAGGTGCTCGCCGACGAGGAGGAGCGCCCGCAAGGCATCCTCCGCGTCACGATGGCGGTCGACGTGGCGGAGGCGCTGATGGCGGACATCGTCGCGCGCTTCTCGGAGCGGTACCCGGGCGTGTTCGTCGAGGTCGACGTGACGGGCCGGCTCGTGAACCTGCTCGAGGAGGGCTTCGACATCGCCATCCGCGCGACCCCGAAGCTCAAGGACTCCTCGATGGTCGCTCGCAAGCTGTGCAAGACGGAGATCATGCTCTTCGCCTCCCCCGCCTACCTGGCGAAGAAGGGCGCGCCCAAGGCGGTCGAGGAGCTCGAGCGGCACACGTGCGTGCTGTTCTACCCGTCGGGGACGCGCACCGATTTGTTGGGGCTCAAACCATTCATCTCGCGTCCTCGGTTCGTGGGCACGGATTTCTGCTATGTCCGCGCCCTCATCGCGTCGGGGGCGGGGATCGGCCCCCTGCCTTCCTACTCCGCGCGCGCCGCCGTCGAAGCGGGGACCCTCGTCCGGGTCATCCCCGAGTGGTCCGCGCCCGGGTCGTGGCTCCACCTCCTCTACCCGAGCGCGCCGCACGTGCCGAAGAAGGTCGTGGCCTTCCGCGACTTCGTCGTCGAGGCCTTCGCGACCGCCGAAGAAGTCTGAGCGGAGCGGGCGTGCGCTCAGGCCGCGTTCGTCGCGCGGCCCCTCGCCTCTTGGAGCGAGATGGGGACGGCGTCCAAGTCCGCGGGCAGCTTCACGTCCCGGATCTCGGCGCCGAGCTCGGCGACCGCGGCCGTTACGAGGGGGTGGGCTCGGATCGCTCGCTCGACCTCCTCGCGCCGCGCCCGCACCGCTTCCCCGACCATCTTGGCGAGGGTGGGGAACTCCTGTCCCGGCTCGATCTCGACCAGCTCGAGGGAGCTCGACACCCCGAGCGACTCCGTCATCGCCTCGCGAAGCACCTCACGCGCCTGAGCCTCGGCCAGCCCCGCTTCGAACGACTGGGGCACCACCCCGACGACGAGGCGGCGCTCGGAGCTCTCGACCAGCGCCGCGCGCTCGAACAGGCTCGCGAGCCTTCCGCTCTTCGTCCGGAGGACATCGGCGACGTCCGCCATCTTCGCGAAGCCCGGATGCGCGCCGTCGCTGACGGGAACGCCTTTCCCCGAGAGCGGGCGCAGCGTCGGCACCCCGCTCTCGCCGTCGCGGCGCTGCCCCGGCCGCACGCTCTTGGGCGGTCCACCGCCGTTCTGGTGCGCTGGCCGCGGGGGCGGCGGCGCCTCGAACGAAGGCCGCCCGCCCGACGCGCCATCGAAGGAGGGGCGTGACAGGACCGGCTTGTCGAAGTTCGGGGTCGCGAAGACAGGCGCCTCGAAGACCGGCTTCGCGGACGCAGGCGGCCGCTCGGACGAGACAGGCCTCTCCGATGGGACGGGCGGCCTCTCCGACGGGACCGGCTCCTCGAAGGCGGGCGGCGGTGGTGGGACGGAGGCAGGTGGATCCGGGTCGTCGGTGGGCTCCGACGGGCGCGGGCGCGGACGTGCCGCCGCCTCGCTCGAGGCTCCTTCGGGACGGCCGTGGTCGCCGGGATCGCCCCCGCTCCGAGGGGGCGGGCCGCGCCTGCGGGGGCGGTCCGCGCGGACCGGTCGAGGCGCGCCTCGAGATCGGCGAGCCTCCGCACGAGCTCGTCGACGGGGAGCGCGGCCGGCCGCGTCGCGAGCCGCACCACCGCCATCTCGAAGGAGGCGCGCGGGAGCGGGCTCTTCAGGATTTCCTCCGCCGACCTCGAGAACGCGAGGTGGATGCGGGTGAGATCCTCGACGGAGGTGAGATCCGCGATCCCCCGCAGCTCGGCCATCTCCGCGTCGGGCACGCCGAGGAGGGATCGGGCGGTCGGCGCGACCTTGCACACGACCACGTCCCGCAGCACGCCGAGCAGGTCGCGCGTGACGTGGCCCACGTCGAAGCCGGCCTCCGCGAGCTTCACCGCGAGCTCGACGGCCTTGTCCGCCTCGCGCCCGACGGCCGCGCGCGCCACCGCGTACAGCGCCGACGACTCGGCGACGCCGAGCGCGTTGGCGACCCCGGTGGCGGTGAGCTTCCCCTCTTCACCGGACCACGCGATGACTTGATCGAGCAGGCTCATCGCGTCGCGCATGCTGCCCGCCGCCTCGCGCGCGAGGAGCTGCACCGCCGCCGGCTCGGCCTGGATCTGCTCCTTTCCGAGCACCCACTCGAGGCGCGACGCGATCGTCGAGGCCCCGATGAGCTTGAAGTCGTAGCGCTGGCAACGGGAGAGGATCGTCACCGGCACCTTGTTCACCTCCGTCGTCGCGAAGATGAACTTCACATGCGGAGGCGGCTCTTCGAGCGTCTTCAAGAACGCGTTCCACGCGCTCGCCGAGAGCATGTGCACCTCGTCGACGATGAAGATCTTGAAGCGATCTCGCGCCGGCCGATAGACGAGGCGCTCCTGCAGCTCCCGGATGTCGTCGACGCCGGTCCGGCTCGCGGCGTCGATCTCCTGCACGTCCATGTCGACGCCGGCCGCGATCTCGGTGCACGCGGGGCACGCGAGGCACGGGGACGCGGTGGGGCCCTTCTCGCAGTTGAGCGCCTTCGCGAGGATGCGGGCGCTCGTCGTCTTGCCCACGCCGCGGACCCCCGTGAAGAGGAACGCGTGAGCGACCCGCCCGATGGCGATGGCGTTCCCCAGCGTCGTCGCGACGTGCTCCTGCCCGACGAGGTCGGAGAACGTCATCGGGCGCCACTTCCGAGCCAGCACGACGTACGACATCGAAGAGGGCATACCTCATGGCTCCGAACCACGAAAGACCCGCTTCGAGGCGGGGAGTCCGGCGGTCCGAGGCGGCCTGCCTCAGTTCCGAGTTGCGGCGCGCCTGGGTTTTCGGCAAGTTCCGTCGACCATGCAGTTTCGCGGCGGAATGAACGAGCTGATGCGCCAGGCGGCGCGGATGCAGCGCAAGATCGACGAGCGCAAAGCTCAGCTCAAGGACGAAGAGGTCACCGCCCACACCGCCGGCGACAAAGTCCGCGTCGTCGCGACCTGCGAGGGAAAGATCCGCTCGATCTGGGTTGAGCCGGAGTTCGTCAAGACGGAGGGTCTCGAGATGACGCTCGACGCGATCGTGGCTGCGGCCAACTCCGCGCTCGAAGAAGCCGACAAGAAGGTCGAAGGCGAGCTCAACAAGATCACCGGCGGCATCAAGATCCCCGGCATGTAGCCGGTCGATCCTCGCGCACCACGATGTTCCCGGATCGACTCCTGCGGGTCGTTCAGCTCCTTTCGAAGCTGCCCGGCGTCGGCGAGAAGACGGCGCAGCGCTACGCGCTCGCGCTCCTCGTCGGGGACGAGAGCGTCCCGCGCGATCTCGGGATGGCCCTCCAGGAGCTCCGTGATCGCGTCGGGCCGTGCAGCACGTGTGGCCACATCGCCGAGCTCGATCCGGAGACGAAGCGGGGCCTGTGCTCGATATGTCGCGACAGCCGCCGCGACCCTTCGATCCTGTGCGTCGTCGCGCGCGTCCAAGACCTGCTCTCGATCGAGCGCAGCGGGGCCATGCGCGGGCGCTACCACGTCCTCGGCGGTCTCCTCTCTCCTCTCGACGGCGTCGGCCGCGAGGAGCTCGGGCTCGATCGCCTCGTGGCCCGCATCGAAGCGAGCGATGGCGCGATCCGCGAGGTGCTCGTGGCCACGCCCCCCTCCGTCGACGGCGAGGCGACGGCGCTCCTCCTCTCGCGCGAGCTCGGGAGCCTGGGCATCCAAGTGACGCGTATCGCGAGCGGCGTTCCCCATGGTGGGGATCTCGAGTTCGCGGATCAGGTGACCATCGGGCGCGCCATCGAGCACCGCCGGAGGTTCGGTTGAAATGAAAGAACGCATCCACACCGACCGCGCGCCCGCCGCCATCGGCCCCTACGCGCAAGCGAACCGGGTGGCGGGCTTCCTCTTCACGAGCGGGCAGATCGCCCTCGACCCAGTGACGGGCAAGCTCGTCGAAGGGGGCACCGAGGCGGAGACGCGCCAGGTGCTGAAGAACCTCCTCCACGTCCTCGAGGCGGGCGGGGCGAAGCCCGCCGACGTGGTCAAGACGACGATCTTTTTGGCAGACATGGATGACTTCGCACTCGTGAACGGGGTGTACGGCGAGACGTTCGGCGAGAACCCGCCCGCGCGCTCTACCGTGCAGGCAGCGCGCCTGCCCCGCGGTGCACGCGTGGAAATCGAAGCCATCGCCTACGTGGGAGAAAAGCCATGAGCGACGATCAGCAAGGGGCGAGCGAGCAGAAAGCCGGACGGACGCGCAAGATCGTCCGGTCCGCGTCGACCGCGGAGCGGCCGGGGTTCGACGCCCCCGCCGCCGAAGGAGGCGCACCGGCCTCGCAGGACGGGCCCCGTTCGGAGGGCCAGACCACCGGTCGAAAATGGGACCTGCGCGCGGAGCGGCCACAAGGCGCTCCGTCGAAGCCGCGCCCGCACGGCCCGCCTCGCAGTCGAGGTCCCCGCCCTGCCCCTCGCGCGGCGGACGGAGCGGAGGACGCGGCGCCGCCCGCGGAGGGCGCCGCCGAGCGGCCGAGCAACCGAGGCCGGCGCTTCGATCGCGCGGACGACGGCCAACCGCGCCGCCCCGGCGCGAGCGGTGGTCGGGCCATGCCGGTCTACAACCGAGGCCCCGTCGATCGCGCGAGCCCGGAGTTCGTCGACAAGTGGTTGAGCATGCCCCCCAGAAAGCCCGAGGAACGCCGGGAGCGACCCGAGGGAGGGCGACCGGAGAGCGGCCCCCCCGGCTCCGGCCGCGGCCCCAAGAGCGGCCGTGATCACGGCCCCGGCGGAGAGCGGCGCGCCAAGCAGAACGGCCACCCGAGCCCGGCTCCCAAGGCGGAGGTCAGGCCCAAGGAGGCGCCCCCCCCGCCCGCCCCCCAGATGCCGACCCTCCCCTCCACGAGACCATCCTCGTCGGCCTGCCGAAGGTCGCGGTCGAAGGGCAGCGCGACAAGAGCGCCAACAAGCCGAAGACGGCTCGCGAGGCCCTCGCCGCGAAGGTGAGCCACGCCCCTCACAAGGCGAAGCAAGACGAGGGAGAGAAGGACGGGGAGATCGTCCTCGATCCCACCTGGCTCTCCGCGGGCGCGGACCGCGCGGTCGAGGCGCTGAAGAGCGCGGGCGCCGCCGTCGACGCGCTCGTCGACGCGTGGCTCGTCGCCAAGAACATCGAGGCGATCGGCGCCGCCGCCGCGAGCGCGGAGCTCTCCGGTCCCGCTCGGCGCGCCGCCAAGCGCGCCGCGAGCGTCCTCAAGTCGCGAGGCATCGCCGTGCCGGACAAGCCGGCGGCGGCCCCCGTCGCGGCCCGCCCCTCCGAGGAGGAGGTCGTCGAGGCCACGTTCAACCCGCCCGACTCGCGCGGCTCGAGCTCGGTCACGATCGCGAAGCGACGCGGCGGCGAGCGCGCCCACATCGTCGAGATCGTCATGCGCGAAGGGGTGGGCGTCGTGAACGCCGTCTCCGGGTGGATGAGCCGATCGCAGATCAAAGAGGCGCACCAGCGCATCGCGGAGTCGAGCGGGATCGCCCCCGCCCTCGTCCCCGCCGATTGGGTTCGTTATCGGGTGCAGCGCGCGCTCGAAGACAACGCGAAGAGCGGCCAGCTCGTCCCCCTCGGCCTCGAGCGCTGCAAAGAGCTGCTCGAGCCGGCGGTGGCAGAGGCACCTCCCCATCCCGCCGCCGACCTCGAGTCCGGCCTCGACGCAGAGGGAGCGAGCGCGCCCGCCTCCCTCCACAACGAGCCGGAGTTCCGCGGGTGGTTCCCCGACATGCGCGAGATCGAGGACGTCGTTCGCCGCCTCGGCGAGAAGCTCAACGCCGAGGACGCGAAGGATCAAGCGAAGGTCGACGAGGTCCTCAAAGAGGAGATGAAGCTCGCGACGGACCGGTACTTCACGCCCGAGCAACGAGCGGGCCTCGCGCGCCGCATGCGAGACGCCGTCCTCACGATCCGCGCGCGCGCCGGCGACGAGCGGGCGAAGGACGTGCTCCGCGCCGTGAAGGCGATCGAGAACGCCGGACTCATCACCTCGCCGCCCAGCGACATCGAGTTCCTGCGAACCTTCTTCCAGAAGGGCATCGCGATGCTCGCGCAGCGCACCGGGGGCCAGCTCCGCGTCCCCGTCGCCGCCTCCTGAGGGCACGCCCTCCGGACGTCGACCGCGCTCGTCCCGAACAGGGGCGGGCGCGGCGCCGTTTTGTCCAATCCAGGGAAATCGAAGGTTGGCCTATGCTGCGGCCATGCAGCTCTTGAAGCCTCCCCCCGAGCTCGTGCCCTTCGGGTTGCGGGCGATGAAGACGATCGCGACCGCGGACGGGACGTTCTCGGACGCGGAGCGGAGCCTCCTCGCCACCGCTCAGACCGTGTTCGGGACGGACATCGACGTCGACGCGCTCCCGAAGATCACCCCCGCCGAGCTCGCCGCCCACCTCACCGATCCGGCGATGCGCCGTCAGATCGTGCGCGGCATGATCATCGTCTCGCTCATGGATGGCGAGGCGAGCCCCGCCGAGACCGTCCTCGTGGAGGCGTTCGCGGAGGCGCTCGGGGTCGACAGCGCGGACCTGACCGCCCTCCGGAAGCTCTCCGATCGGCATCTCCTCCGGGCGCGCTTCGATATCGCGCGTCGCTTCTTCGCGCGGGAAAAGGGTCTCGAGTACGCGAAGGAGAAGGGCCTCGGTTGGGTCGTGCGGTCGCTCTCCGTCATGGCCGGGCTGCGGGAGGACGTGGGCATCGCCGCCCGCTATCGGGCCCTCGAGGGCTGTCCGAGCGGCTCCCTCGGGCGCGGCTACTTCGACTTCGTGCGCGGCAACGGGTACTCGTTCCCGGGCGAGCGAGGCAGCCCGCCGGAGATGATCGCGCTGCACGACCTCACCCACGTCCTCTCCGGCTACGGGACGGATCCGGAGGGGGAGCTCCAGGTGCTCGCGTTCCACGCCGGCTGCCGGCGCGAGGAGAAGGACCCGTTCTCGTTCCTCATGTTCGGCATCGCCGAGTTCCACCTCGGGCTCGCCATGTCCCCCGTGGCGAGCGGCTCGACCGGCAAGCTCGACCCGGCGAAGATGTTCCGCGCCCTCGAGCGCGGGGCCGCCTGCACCATCGATCCGACCGAGGGCTGGGACCCGTGGCCGGTCATGAACGAGCCGCTGGACGGTCTCCGCGAGCGCTATCACATTCCACCCCCGGCGCGCTGACGCCTCCTCCGGCCTGAGCATCCGAGACGTATCGGCCCTGCGCCCGCGCACTCGACTTTTCAACTCCGCGCGGGCTTGGACTATAGACGGCTTGTCGTCATGTCGAAGTGGGTCGGGCTCCTGCCGGTCGTTCTCGGTCTCTCGGCCGCGCTCGGCGCGCCCGGGTGTCACCGCGGGGAGGGGTCGGGCTCTTCGTCTTCGGCGAGCGCGAGCACGGCCAGCTCCGACGCGGTCGCGACCGCGAGCCCCGCGGGGGACCCGTCGGCGGCGGTGCCCATCGATCCCGGGGCGTGGGACGCGTGCAAGGCGATGCGGGCGGAGGCGGAGAAGCAGCCCGCGCTCCCGGGCGCCCCCGCGGTCGCCGAGAAGGCGATCCAGTTCGCGCGCGTGCGATCGCGGTCCCTCCTGTGGAAGGAGGCCCCTGCGATGCCGGAGCCGGTGAAGAAGCTCCTCTCGGGGAAGCCCTCTTCGATCCGCCTCTTTCGCCAGATGAAAGATCTGGTGAACAAGAAGGCGGAGAAGGAGGTCAAGCGCAAGCAAGTCCTCTCGGAGGACGGCTATCTCTTCGCCGACGATCCGGTGCTCGCGCTGGCGCTGATCGAACAGGTCAGTCTGCTCAAGCTCTTCGACGAGAGGACGCTCTATCTGCAGCGCGGCGTCGATATCTACGAGATCGATCGGGCCCCCGAGACGAAGCTCGACAAAGAGCGATATGTCTACAAGGACGGGCCGTTCGACGGGGAGAAGGTGGACTTTCTCTTCGGCGACCGGGTCGCGACGTCCCGCGCAGAGCTCGAGTCCAAGCCGTCCCGCGTCGTCGATCTCTCGGACCTGATGACCCGCTCCGAGTTCGATCGGATTCGGCCCGTCAAGCTGACGGAGAAGGCGCTCGTCGCCGATGTCCGCTATGGCGCCGACACTTGGGTGCCCGCCCTCTTCGACGTCCAGGGCTCCAAGCTCGAGCTGAAATGCGAGGCCCTCACCGCCGAGCTCGCGAAGGCGAAGGCGAAGTTCGTGGAAGAGCGAAAGCCGCTCCGACAAGCGATGAAGCGCGTCCGGGCGGTGGTGCGGAAGATGGTGCGGGAGCGGATCCCCTTCGACGCCGGCACCGGCAAGAAGAACGGCTATCTGCGAAAGGCGTGGCTCCGGGCGTACCTCGCGGGCTGGCGGGCCTACACCTACGAGGAGGACAAGCACGACGTCTACTCGTTCCGCGGCGAGCCGATGCCCCCCCAGGTGTGCATCGACTTCCAGACCGACGTCTGGGAGCGGGCGGGCGGCACTTGGTATCAGGCCGCCAAGATGGATCCGTTCGCCCCCTCTCCGAAGCGAACGCTCGGCCCCGTCGATTTCGATTCACTCAAGATCGACAATCGAAGGAGCGTCGCCGACTTCGTCGAAGGGGCGAAGAAGCACCCCGACCTGTTCGACGTCTGGGAGGTCCCCCAATCGGAGAAGATCCCGTTCCGCAAGCGGGACGAGTTCTATCAATACCTCCACGACAAACAGGACATGTTCAGGCCGGGCGACATGATCACCGTCTTCGGCATGAAGAACGGCCACCCTCACTATCACAGCCTGATGGTGCTCGAGCAGGACCCGGTGACGGGCGTCATCACCCTCGTCGCCGGAAACGCGGTGTTTCCTCGCGAGCAGTCGCTCGAGGGGATCTTGCAGATCTCCCCCAAGCGATCGCTGAAGCAGCGCGTGCGGGTGCTCGAGCCCTGGCTCAAGGCCGTCGCCGCGAACGACGACCCCATCTGAGCGGGGCGTCGCTCGCCGCGGTCTGGCTCGTCAGCCATCCAAGAAGGTGCAGATGAGCGCCCGGGTCGTGCACTTGTCGGTCTCGTGATCGCAGTCGAGGCTCTCGCACTCGCTGTCACCCTCACAAGCCTCGCCGTCTGCCTTGGGGGCCACGCAGACCCAATCGTCGACGTTGTCGCTCGAAGCGTCGCAATAGCTGCCGTCCTGACAGGACCCCTGGCAGTGCTCTCCGAGGGCCGGCCGCTCGACGCACGTCGACGTGTCGAAGTCGCACATGAGGTCCGTCACGCAAGAGGTGTTCTCGCAGGACTCTCCCAAGCCGGCCGCGACCTCGCAGGAGCTCGTCCCGGAGTCGAGGGAGAGGACGCAGACGTAGCCTTCGATGCAAGGCCGGGAGAGGCACTCCTCTCCTTCTCCGGCCGGCGAGCAGAAGTCGACGCACTTCTTGTCCGCGCACACCAGGCCCTGGTCGCAGTTGTCGTACAGGCTGTCCTCGTAGTCCTGGCACGCCTCGCCCACCTTCTTGTCGCCGTGATAGATTTTGCAGACGTTGCACTCCGTGGTCTCGACCAGATCTTTGACGGCGCCGCACCCGAGGTCGGAGATCTGGTCGACGGACTGACCGGCACAGCCGGCGTCGTAGACGAGCTCGGGGCTCGGCGACGTGAGGTACTTCTTGTAGGCCGACTCGACGAGCGTCTTGCATTGGTCGACCGCGAGCGCATTGGGGCACTCGCAGTCCGCTTGTTGATTGCAGACCGTCTCCGCGATGGTGGCCGGCAGCTCCTCCTCCGGGACCGAGCTACCACACGCAGAGATCAACAATCCGAGAGACAAGGCGGACGAGGCTCGAAGACAAGAGTTCATGCGAGCGACACTAACAAATCGGGGCGGGGCGGGGCGAGAACACGGCGACGCATCGGTGCTCTCGAAAAGGTGAAATCGCGGGCACGAAATCGGCGCTTCACCGCCGCGCGCGGACCACGAAGAGCACGGCCATGACGACGATGGCGCCCCCGATCGCGGTCGCGATGGTGATGGTCTCGCCACCGAGCACGACCCCGAGCATCACTGCGATCACCGGGTTCACATAGGCGTAGCTGGTGGCGACGGCGGGGCGGGTCGTCTTGAGCAAATGGGAGTACGCGGAGAACGCGATGAGCGAGCCGGCAATGACCAGGTAGAAGAACGCGCCAATCGCCCGCGCGGGGATGGGCCCCGCCGGCCACCGCTCGCCGTGGGCCATGCCGGCGAGGAACGTCGCCACGCCGCCGCTCACCATTTGCGCTCCCGCGCCGCAGAGGCCTCGGGCCTGCGGGAGCTTCCGCGCGAGGAACGTCCCCAAGGCCCAACCGACGGGCGCGAGCAGCACGAGGCTGGCGGTGAGGGAGGCGCCCGCGAGCTCGCGCGAGGTCATCACCGCGACCCCGACGAACCCGGCGAAGAGGCCGAGGATGTCGCGCCGGGAGATCGCCTCGCCGGAGAGGGCGCCCAGGCCGGCGGTCAGGAGCGGCATCGTCGCGCACACGATCGCGGCGACGCTCGACGAGACCTCGCGCTCGGCGAGGGAGATGAACCCGTTGCCGACGGTGAAGAGGAGCGCCCCCGTGGGCACGCTCGCGAGCCATTGGCGCGCGGTGGGGAGCGCGCCGCCGCGCACCGTGACGAAGCCGAGCAACAGCGCTCCCGCCAAGGCATATCGGCTCCCCGCGCCCGCGAGGGGAGGCAGCCCTTCGATCATCCATTTCAGGGCAAGATAGGTGGAGCCCCAGATGGTGTAGACGGCGGCGAGGCTGAGGACGACGCGGGCGCGGTCACGGGAGAGGCCGAACAACGAAGTCGCCATCGGGGTGGATTCGGAGACGCGGGCGGACATGGAACCTCGCAGGGCTGGAATCTGACCTCGACGCGCGCCGATGTCAGGCACAGCTTCGGTGACGCCCGGGCAGCACAGACCCCGACTGTGCGGGTGCCCGCCGACCTCATCTGTGCCGGCGCGCCTGGCCCTCGTCCGCTACCCTCTCGGGCGTGACCGCCGCCGCATCGATCGCCGAGGCTCTCCTCTTCGAGCGCGTCGCGCTGGACGTCGCCTCGCTCATTCGGAGCGGCGCGCTCCGCCCGGGGGATCGGCTCCCCTCAATCCGGAGGCTGAGCCGCGAGCGCCGCGTGAGCGTCGCGACGGTGCTCGCCGCCTACACCAAGCTCGAGCACGACGGCCTGATCGAGGCGCGCGCGAAGTCCGGTCACTTCGTCCGGAGGCCGATCGACGTGTCGATCGTCCAGCCGAGGCGGGCTCGTCTCGCCCTCTCTCCGACGCGCCCGACGGTGTCGTCGGGGGTGGCGGCGCTCGTCGAGTCGATGCGCGACCCGGCGGTGGTCCCGCTCGCGGCGGCGATGGTCGCCCCGGAGCTCCTCCCGATCCGGTCACTCAATCGCATCCTCTCGTCGCTCGCCCGTGAGATGTCGACGGCAGGGGCCGCCTACGATCCTCCCCCCGGCCTCGTCTCGCTTCGCCGGCAGCTCGCCCGGCGATCGCTCACCTGGGGGGTCGCCCTCGACGAGGACGACTTCATCACCACCTTCGGCGCGATGGAGGCCCTCCACCTGTGCCTGCGCGCCACGACCCGGCCCGGAGACGCGATCGCCATCGCCACCCCGACGTACTTCGGGCTCCTCCAGCTCGCGGAGGAGATGAACCTTCGCGTCATCGAGGTCCCCTGCCACCCCGGCACCGGCCTCGACATCGACGCGCTGGAGGTGGTGCTCTCGCAGGCTCCCGTGAAGGCGTGCCTCGCCGTCACCAACTTCGACAACCCGCTCGGCGCGCTGATGAGCGACGAGAACAAGCAGCGCCTCGTGCGCCTCCTCGCGCGCCACGATCTCCCGCTGATCGAGGACGACATCTACGGCGACCTCGCGTTCGACGGCAGCCGCCCTCGCCCCGCGAAGGCGTTCGACCGGGACGGGCGCGTCCTTTTGTGCGGCTCCATCTCGAAGACGATGGCGGCGGGCTACCGGGTCGGCTGGGTCGCGTCCGGCCGCTATCACCCCGCCATCGAGCGGTTGAAGTTCTCGCAGAGCGTGGCCTCGCCCACCCTCATGCAGATGACGGTCGCCGAATACCTCGCCAGCGGCGCCTACGATCGGCACCTCCGTCATTTGAGGAGCGCCCTCGCCGCGCAGGTCCAACGCTATCGATCTGCGATCGCGACGAGCTTCCCGCCCGGCACCCGGGTGTCGGAGCCGAAGGGCGGCTTCGTCCTATGGGTCGATCTCCCGAGCGACGTGAGCGCGCTCAAGCTCCAGACGGACGCGTTCGAGCGCGGCATCGCGATCGCGCCGGGGCCCATCTTCAGCGCCCGCCAGCGCTATGCGTCGAGCATCCGCATCACGTGCGGCGCCCCCTGGTCGTCCCGAATGGAGCGCGCCATCGCGACCCTCGGCGAGCTCGCGTGGGGTGAGGTGCCGAAGACGCCCGCCCTGCCGGGGGCTCCGAGCTCGCTGCGCGCCCGCTCCGCGGGGTGAGCGGGGCGCGTGGGGCGAGCTTGCGCGCGGCGGCCTCGTCGCCCCACGACGCTCGCCCCCTGGCCGCGAGCGAGCGGCTGAATGATCGCTGGCCCTCGGGTTGCCAAAGGGCACCGCATGTCGGCGCGGCACGAAGCGATCCTCCCGAAGCTCTTCACCTTCCGTCGCGATCATCACGCCCACGCCCGTCTGGACGAGCTCTTCGAGCTCACCGGCGCGACCGCGACCCAAGAAGAGCGTGTCTTCTGGTTCGTTCGGTTGATGGCCTGGCTCCGGCCACGCAGAGGAGAGGAGGCCAGCAAGCGCGTGCGGTTCGTCTCTCGCCACCTCGCCGCGCATCCCGAGGTGCGCGCGCGCGTCTCTCGCACGGTGGCCGAGCTCGCCGCCTCCGTCGACGTGACGTCGTTCCTCACCTACGGCGGCATCCCTCGCGACTTCCACCTCCTCGGCGCGGTCACGCAATGGCTGACGGAGCGCGCCTTGCCGTCGCGATGTCGCACGACGGATCTCGAGCGCATCGTCTGCCTCGCCCTGCGCGAAGACGACGTGACGTGGATCGCTCCGAGCGGGGTCGCGGACTTTCTCGTCGAGCTCGCGGGCCGGCCCACCCTCGATGCGCTCGCCGCCGCCGCGCGCGAGGCCATGCTCGACCTCTGCCATCAGGTCGCTGCCCAAGCGCACGCGCCCGCCGTGCGCAACCTCCCCGCCCTCGAGCGATCGCCTTTCCGCGGGCTCTACGAGGCGGCGGCCGCGTTCGTGCGCGAGCCGGGGGGGAAGGCCCCTTACGATGCGCTCCGAGGCCGTCTCCGCGAGTGCCTGCGCACCCGAGACGCGCTGCGCGCCCACCACGCGAGCGCGGGCGCGGATCTCAACACGAGCTTCCAGCTCCTGAGGATCCAGCGGCAGCTCGCCCGCCTCGACCTCCTCGCGGTCGCCCTCCACGAGGGCCGGCCCTCCGCGAGTCGAGTCGCGGCGGAGCTCACGCGGCGGGCGGTGAAGAGCCGGCGGGCCGGGCACCTCTTGTCTCGCTCCAGCGAGCTCGTCGTGAAGAACCTCGTCGACACGACGGCGGAGGTCGGCGACCGTTATTTAGACGAGCGCTCCTCGTCCTTGCGCAACGCCGTCCTCGCGGGCGCGGGGGGCGGCCTGTTGATGGTGATCGCCACCCTCCTCAAGCTCGCGATCGCGTCGCTGCACCTGCCGCATCTCTACGAGGGGATCGCGTTCTCCATCAACTATGGAGCGGCCTTCTGCGCCGCCTATCTCCTCCACTTCACGATCGCGACGAAGCTGCCCGCCCACACCGCGACCGCCCTCGCCCGCTCGGTGCAAGGGGGCGGGACGCGAACGGAGCGGGTGGCCGCGTTCCGGAGCGCGCTGGTCGCGCTGGTGCGGCTGCAGATCGGCGGACTGCTCGGCAACCTCGCCGTCGCGGGCCCCCTCGCCTTCGCCATCGCCTTCGGGTTCCGCCGAGCGACCGGCCACGCGCTCATTCCCTTCGAGAAGACCACGCACATCCTCGAGGAGAGCTCCCTGCTCGGTCCCTCCGCCCTCTTCGCAGCGCTGACCGGCGTCTTTCTATGGTTGAGCAGCCTCGCCGGCGCCGCCGTCGACAATTGGGCGCGCGTGAATCGACTGGCCGACTCCCTCGCCACCAGCGTCCCCGTCATGAAGACGATCGGGGTCGCGCGGGCGGAGTCGGTCGCGAGGAAGATCGCCGGGCGGGTCGGGGGCCTCTTCGGCAACGCGTTCCTCGGCTTCCTGCTCGGCGCGGTGCCGGCCCTGTTCGCCGTCCTCGCCCTTCCCGTCGAAATTCGGCACGTCACGGTGAGCACCGCGAGCGTCGCGATCGCGTTCGCATCCGCCGACATCGGGGTGCGCGCGGTCGTGCTCTGCGTTCTCGGCGTCCTCGTGATCGCGATCGTAAACGTGGCGGTCTCGTTCATCCTCGCCCTCCGGCTCGCCCTGCGCGCCTCCGATGATCCGGCCGCGACGAAGCTCCTGGTTCGAGCCGCTCTCCGGCGCGCCACCGCGCTCCGCCGCCGGCGTGGCTCGGCGCTCGCGGCGGACGTCTGAGCACGGCTCGCAAACGGCTCCTCGCGAACCGCCCATGGCTCCGTGGCGCCCCGCCACAGCGTCGCAGCCGGCGACGCAGGTCCGCCTCACCCGAGCGGATCGCCCTCACGGCCGCTCAATCGTGGCTGTTCCGCCCCTGCCGTGTTTGATTCTGCGTCCGCGTCGGCGCGGCCATTGCTTCAGCGCCACCGCCCCAGAGCAAACCGACTCCAATGCAAGACTCGAACGCCACCGACAGCGCGGCCGTCTCGCGGCGACTCTTCACGGCGATCGCAGCGCCCGTCGTCATCTTGGTGGTCCTCGGCGTGGTCCTCGGTCGTCAGATCCTCCAGATGACCGAGGACTCACGGCTGGTGGACCACACGGACCAGGTCCTCTCGGCCGCTTCGAGCGCGCTCGCGAAAATGTCCGACAAGGAGAGCCTCCTGCGCGGCTTCCTCATCACCGAGGACCCGAGCTACCTCGATCGGTTCGACGCCACCGACCCCACCGACGACCTCGCGAGGCTGCAGGAGCTGACCGTCGACAACCCCGCCCAGCAAGCGCGCTTCGCCAACGTCAAAGAGCGCTTCGACGATTGGCTCGTGCTCGCCCACGGCATCCGCGCCAAAGACAGCATCGCCAGCGCCAAACAGCTCGACTCGATGGTCGAGCGGCGCCGCCGGATGGACAGCGTACGCCAAGCGATGGCCACCGCGGTCGGAGTGGAGGACGGCCTCCGCAAGGAGCGGCTCGCCGCGTCGCGCACCTCCACCGCCACCACGCAGGTGCTGTTCGTCGTCCTCCTCGTCCTCGCGGCGGCGGCGATCGGCTTCATCTCTCGACGGCAGCTCTCACAGGTCGCCTCCACGTTCCGCCGCGCGCTGGAGGCGGAGCAGCGGGCTCGCCTCGCCACCGACGCGGAGAGCTGGATCCGCATCGGCCAGAGCAAGGTGGCGGACGCGATGCGAGGCGACCGGAACGTGGAGCAGCTCGGCGAGGCGTGCCTCCAGGCGCTCGCGACCCATACCGGCGCGGAGGTGGGGGCCTTCTTCACGCGAGCGCCCGAAGGGTGGCGGCGTCGCGCGGGAGTGGGCATCGATCGGAGCGCGCTCCGTGAAGTCTTCGAGGAGTCGGAGGGCCTCGTGGGCAGGGCCGCGAAGAGCGGCGAGATGATCGCGGTCTCCGATCTTCCCGGTGACTACTTCAAGCTCAGCTCGGGGACGGGGGCGGCGACCCCGGGCGAGGTCGTCCTCTTTCCTTCGCTCCTCGACGGGACCCCGAACGCGGTCGTCGAGCTCGGCTTCATGGGGAAGACGAGCGATCGCGTGAAGGAGCTCTGCCGTCGACTGGGAGAGAGCGTCGCGTACGCGGTGCGGTCGGCGGAGTATCGTCACCAGCTGCGAGGGCTCCTCGAAGAGGCCCAGAACCAGGCGGAGGAGCTCCAGACTCAGCAGGAAGAGCTGCGCGTCGCCAATGAAGAGCTCGAGGCCCAGGCGAGCGCGCTCAAGCGAACGCAAGGCCAGCTCGAGCAGCAACAGGCCGAGCTCGAGCAGACCAACCTGCACCTCGCCGAGCAGTCCCGGCTGCTCTCCCGGCAGAACCAGGACCTCGCCGACAAGCAGGCCGAGCTCGCCGCCACCGCCCGCGAGGTCGAGCGGGCCAGTCGCTTCAAATCCGAGTTTCTGTCGAACATGTCGCACGAGCTGCGGACGCCGCTCAACAGCTCGCTCATCCTCGCCAAGCTCCTCGCCGACAACAAAGACGGCAACCTCAGCGACGAACAGGTCAAATACGCTTCGACGATCTACGCCGCGGGTAACGATCTCCTCGGGCTCATCAACGACATCTTGGATCTGTCCAAGATCGAAGCGGGCAAGATCGACATTCACCCCTCCCCCGTCCCCGTCGATCGGGTCAAGGCGACGATGCTTCGATTGTTCGAGCCCGTCGCGAAGAACAAGGGCCTGGCCCTCGACTGTGTCATCGAGCCGGGCTGCCCCCCCGTCCTCCAAACCGATGGCCAGCGCCTCGAGCAGATCCTGAAGAACCTCGTCTCCAACGCGCTGAAGTTCACGGAGCGGGGCGGGGTTACCGTCGCGATGTGCCCCCTCGAGTCGCAGGTGAAGATCACCGTGCGCGACACGGGGATTGGCATCCCGAGAGAGCATCAGCGCGCCATCTTCGAGGCGTTTCGACAGGCCGACGGCACGACGAATCGACGTTATGGCGGCACCGGCCTCGGGTTATCGATCTCGCTGCGCCTCGCCCATCTCCTCGGCGGGGACCTGACCGTGCAGAGCGATCCCGGGCGCGGCAGCGCGTTTCATCTCGTCATCCCGACGGAATATCGAGGTCCCGTGCAGCGTGACCTCGAGCCCTCACCGCCTCCCTCACCCGGACCGGGCACCGCGCCGGCGCAAGCGCGGGCGGCATCGCCGACCCCGCCCCCGGAGCGGGACGTCCCTCCGCGGCCCGAGGACGCGACGCCCGATCTCCCCGAGGCGGTGGAGGGCGGGCGCGCCTTGCTCGTCATCGAAGACGACGCCGCGTTCGCGGACATCCTCAAAGACGTCGCCCAGGACGCGGGCTTCACCGCGTTCGTCGCTCAGACGGCAGAGCGCGGGTTCGCGATCGCGAAGAAGACCAAGCCGACCGGGATCATCCTCGACATGAAGCTGCCCGACCACAGCGGGCTCTCCGTCCTCGACCGGCTCAAGCGCGATCCGGCGACGCGGCACATCCCTGTCCACGTCATCTCCGCGAGCGATTACGCCGAGACGGCGCTCGCGATGGGGGCGGCCGCGTACATGCTCAAGCCGGTCGACCGGGAGCGGCTCGTCGAGGCCATCCGCGCCCTCGAGGCGCGGTCACAACACCGCCTCCGCCGCGTCCTCGTCGTCGACGACGACCAGACGCTGCGGGAGAGCGTGGCCAAGCTCCTCGGGCGAAGCGACGTGGAGATCCATACCGCCGCGTCGGCGCGGGAGGCGCTCGCCCACCTGCGGGAGAACACCTACGACTGCGTGGTCACCGATCTCGGACTACCCGACCGGAGCGGCTTCGATCTGCTCGAGACGATGTCCGAGGAGGAGCCCTATTCGCACCCGCCCATCATCGTCTACACGGGGAGGGCCCTCACCGCCGACGAGGAGCAGCGGCTCCGCAAATACTCCAAGTCGATCATCGTGAAGGGGGCCCGATCTCCCGAGCGCCTCCTCGACGAGGTCACCCTCTTCCTCCATCAAGTGGAGGCGGAGCTGCCCCCCGACCAGCAGCGCATCCTCAAACAAGCTCGCCATCGTGAGGCCGTGTTCGAGGACCGGCGGATCCTCGTCGTCGAGGACGACGTTCGAAACGTGTTCGCCCTCACCAGCGTGCTCGAGCCGAAGGGGGCGCGGATCGAGATTGCCCGCAATGGCAAGGAGGCGATCGCCGCCCTCGAGCGCAACCCCGACATCGACCTCGTCTTGATGGACGTGATGATGCCGGAGATGGATGGGCTCGAGGCGACGCGCGCCATCCGCCGGGACGGCCGGTTCGCCAAGCTCCCCATCATCGCGCTCACCGCGAAGGCGATGAAGGACGACCAGGACAAATGCATCGCGGCGGGGGCCAGCGATTACCTCGCCAAACCGCTCGACGTGGACATGCTCCTCTCGTTGCTCCGCGTCTGGATGCCCAAGACATGACGGAGCTCGCGGAGGACATCGAAGCGCGCTTGCTGCTCGAGGCGATCTACGAGCGGTACCACTACGACTTCCGTCAATACTCTCGGGCGTCGATACGTCGACGCCTGAGGCAGGCGATCGCCGCCCTCGACTGTCCGAGCATCGGCTCCGCCCAGACATTGATCTTGCGCGACCCGGGAGCCTTCACCAAGCTGCTCCAGTTCCTCACCATTCAAGTGAGCGATCTCTTCCGCGATCCTGGCTACTTCCGGACATTCCGAGAGCGCGTCGTCCCCGTCCTCAAGACATATCCGTCCGTGAAGATATGGATCGCCGGGTGCAGCACGGGGGAGGAGGTCTATTCGTTCGCGATCGTCCTCCGGGAGGAGGGGCTCCTCGAGCGGTGCATCCTCTACGCGACCGACATCAACGCGGAGGCGCTCGCCGCCGCCGAGGCCGGGATCTACGCCGTCGATCGGCTCAAGACGTTCACCGCCAACCATCAGGCCTCTGGCGCCCCTTGCTCTCTGTCCACCTACTACACCGCCAAATACGGGTCGGCCGTGTTCGACCGTTCGCTCCGAAAGAACGTGGTCTTCTCCGATCACAGCCTCGCGACGGACGCGGTGTTCGCAGAGACCCAGGTAATCTCCTGTCGCAACGTGCTCATCTATTTCGAGCGCCCTCTCCAAGATCGCGCCATCGCCCTGTTCGGCGAGTCGCTCTGTCGGAGGGGCTTCCTCGGTCTGGGGGCGAAGGAGACCCTGCGGTTCTCTCGAGCGGAGCACGACTTCGAGCCCTTCGCGGAGGCCTGCCGGTGGTATCAACGTCGGTGATCGCGGAGGGCTCCTTCCCGCTCGAAGCGACCGTCATCGGCGCCTCCGCGGGCGGGGTGAGCGGGCTGCTCGAGCTGTTGCCGGGCTTGCCCGCCTCGTTCCCGCCCGTGCTCGTGGTCGTTCACATCCTGTCGAGCGCCCCCAGCCTCTTGCCGTCCGTGTTCGCGCCCGTCTGCGCGATGCGGGTCTGCGAGGCCGACCCCGGGGAGCCGATCCGAAGGGGGACCATCTACTTCGCGCCCTCCGACTATCACTTGCTGGTAGGGCACGACCGGACATGCGAGCTCTCGATCGAGGCCCCCGTCCACTTCTCGCGGCCCGCGATCGATGTCCTGTTCGAGTCCGCCGCCGACGTCTACGGCCCGAACGTCTGCGGCATCGTGCTCACGGGCGCCAGCAGCGACGGGGCGATCGGCCTCGAGCGCGTCGTCGAGAAGGGGGGCCTCGCCTTCGTCCAGGACCCGGCCAGCGCCGAGTTTCGCACCATGCCCGAAGCCGCCATCGCCCGGGTGCGAGGGGCTACCGTATTGCCAATCGACAGGATTGCACGAGCGCTCGTGGCGCTCGCGGAGACCCGATGAACGCTCTCATTCCGGTCAAATTGTTGATCGTCGACGACCTCGAAGAGAACCTCCTCGTCCTGGAGGCTCTCCTGCGACGGGAGGGGATCGAGCTCTTGATGGCACGGTCGGGACGGGAGGCGCTCGAGCTGCTCCTCGTCCACGACGTCGCCCTCGCCCTCCTCGACGTGAACATGCCGGAGGTGGATGGCTTCGAGCTCGCGGAGCTGATGCGGGGGGCGGAGCGGACGCGGCGCGTGCCCATCATCTTCGTCACCGCCGGCGCCCACGACAAAGCCCACGCCTTTCGCGGCTACGAGGTCGGGGCGGTGGATTTCTTGTTCAAGCCCATCGATCCGGTCCTGCTCAATCACAAAGTGACGACCTTCGTGGAGCTCCATCGCCATGGCCTCGAGAGGGAGCGGCTCGCCGACGAGCTCCGGGAGATGCTCCGATTCAACGAGATGTTCGTGGCCGCGGTGAGCCACGATCTGCGCTCTCCCCTCTCCACCATCAGCATGGGGACGCAGCTCTTGGAGGCGAACGTCCACGAGCCGGCCGGGAAGAGGACGCTCCAACGCGTCCGATCGAGCGCGGAGCGGATGCACCGCATGCTCGACCAACTGTACGACTTGGCGAGGGCGCGCCTCGCCGGTGGGATCTCCATCGAGCCGCGCGACATGAACCTGCGCCCGCTCGCGGATCGCGTGATCGGCGAGCTCAAGCTTGCCCACCCGGAGAGGACCGTCGAGACCACCTACGAGCCGGGCTCGACCATGGGCGTGTGGGACGAGCAGACGCTCGGGCAGGTGCTCTCGAACCTCGTGGGCAACGCCCTCCGCTATGGCACCCCGGCCGATCCGGTGACGATACGATTCCACCCCTCGGAGCGGTCCGTGTCGTTCTCGATCCACAACGGCGGCGAGATCCCCGCCGAAGCGAGGTCGTCTCTCTTCGATCCGTTCCGGCGCGGCGCCCGCTCGCGCGAGGGCCTGGGCCTGGGCCTCTACATCGTTCGCCAGATCGTGCTGGCCCACGGCGGGAGCATCGTCTTCGAGTCGTCAAAACGAGGAGGGACGACGTTCGAGGTGACGCTCCCCCGCGTCTCGTCGCCAGACGACAAACGAAGCCGAGGGGCCTAGAGCACCGAACATGTTGAAAGCCGGCGCATTCGCGCGATTTCGCGCCGGGGTGAATTGGCAGCCACTCCGGTGCCGAGAGGCATGACGCCGACTTTTCAGCAGCCTGCCAGCGGCTCAGCGAGGATCGCGGACGATGCCCAAGATGCGGGGGCGCTCGTCGAGCATCAGGTGGACTTCCATGGGCGGCCTCGTGACGTCCCCCCGCCGCGATCGAAGCGTGACGACGGCGTAGCCCCGCGTCTCGGGGAGACCTACGCACGCGCGCGCGGCCGCGCCGATGTCGCGCGACTCGACCACGCGTCCCTCCACGAGGCGCTCGAGCACACCGTACTTGCGCAGGCCCGTCCCTACGCCGAGATCGGTCGCACACAGGCGGCGTCCTTCGATCTCGAGGTCGTCGAGCGGGGAGAGCGCCTCGAGGAACGTCTCCCCGATCGCGTCGCGGCGCTGCTCGAGGACCCGGGCGAGGTACGCCTCTGCCCCCGGCTCGGTGAGCCTCCCCTCGTGGACGATGGCGGCGATGTGATCGCGCGAGAAGCGCATCACGATCTTCGCGGCCCAGAAGGCGTCCGTGGCGTCCATTTCCATGAATGGCCAGTAGGGGTAGGCCTCGCGCCACCGCGACGGATCGAAGGCCTCTGCGGAGAAGATGCCAATCGCCGCATACCCGGAGGGCTTCAGGCCCTCCCACGGGCGCGTCCAGAGCCCGAGGGAGACGAGGGCCCGCGACTGGTTCTCCCAATCCCAGAAATGCTCGTATCCGTCCTCTTTGCGGAGCTTCTCCGCGCCGTGACCGCCGAGGGCCTCCCCGAAGTCGACGAAGTAGTGAACGAGGTAATGGCGCCCTTCGTGCTCCTCGTACATGTCGAGGGTGTTGTCCTCTTTCATGTCGGTGTGATTGAGGAAGGCGGCGAGCACGCGCAGGCCCCGGAGCTCCCGCCGGTGCTCGTGGGGCACGACGTCGTTCGGGTCGTCGGGGCGGGTGCCCTCTGCGGGGAAGCCGCCCATCGGCTTGCCGCTCAGGAACTCGCTCGCGGTCGCGCGGTAGACTCCGCCCTTCGGGGGCGGCCCGGCGGCGAGGGCCTCTTCGAGACGCGCCTCGTCGTAGGGCACGTCGTCGCCGAAGTCGTTCTTGGCGGTGGCCTTGGGAGAAATGGAGATGTCCGACCGGCGCAGGTCGAAGACGTAGTCGGCGGGGACGTGATAGCCAAACGCCCAGAAGAAGCGATTGACGATCACGTTCGTCCCCGTCTGCATCTCGGGGTTCTCTTTGCGATCGAATTTGACGAGGAAGGAGCGGCCGTCCGCGTCCTTCATGATGAAGCCGAGCGCCCCGCCACCGACCTTGCCCTTCTGAATGACGAAGGGAGGACGCGGCGCGGGCTTGGTCGCGGGCCCGCGCGCGGCCTCCTCCGGGGTGATCGTTCGGCGTCCGATGCGGTTCTCGAACCACGTCGAGTCGGGCACCTCCTCCATCGAGTTGACGTCGTGGGCCGGCTCCAGATCGGGCAGGGCGAGCGCTCGCTCCAACCGCCGCATCGCGAACACGTCCGCGAAATACTGAATGACGAGGTAGTCGCGGCTCTTGGGCTCGGCGATGGGCCTTTTGTCGTCGACCTGCCAGACGCAAGGCCGGTCCGCGAACCGAAGCCGCCCGCATCCGCCGCCGACGAGCGCGGTCGCGAGGAGCACGACGCGGGAGAGCTTGGACGCGCTCATAGCTCGTCGTCCCGGTCGGCGAAGGCGCGGAGAGGATCCGTGGTGAAGAGGACCTGCACCCCCTCTCCTCCCGCGACCTCGAGGGAGAGGGTCACCTTGTCCTTGTTCTTGACGATGAGCCCGCCCCCGCCCCCGACCGCGAAGCGCGGGCTCGTCACCAGCTGGACATAGTCGGGAGAGACCTCGCCGAAGTCGAAGAAGAACGTCCCCGCGATATTCTGATGAATCGGATATTGATATTCAATCGTCCCCACGAACGCCTTCTCGTCTCGAAATCGATGCAGGGGATAGCCGCGCAGCCGGTGAGGCCCCCCGAGCGACGGCAGCTCGACGAACGGGATATGGGCGGCGTCGCCCTCGACGGCCTCGAAGGCGGCCCGCAGCACGAGCACCCGATCGGTGTGATAGAGATCGATGTAGCCCGTCAGCTCCGCCCCGAAGTGGCCATAGTAGTCATCGCGGAACGGAAGAGCGCCGCCCCCGAACGCCTCCCCGTGGAAGGCGTGCCCGCTCGCGCGGGTCGGGTCGCGCACGTCGAGGATCGCGACCGCCTCCGTCTCGAGCACGCGCTCTCCATCGTCGTACCCGGCGACGGCGCTCGCGTCATAGACGTCCTCCAGATCGCGGTCGCCCTCGGCGAGGCCGCGGGCGCGGTCGAACGAGCTCGATTTGAATCGTCCCCGGCCCCCCACTTGGGCGACGAGGCCGGGCCGACCCAAGGTCGCCCCCACCGTGAGCAGCTGCCGAAAGCGCCTCTGCGAATAGAACGACTCCGCGCTCGCCCCGCGAGGGTCGAGGTGATCGCCCGTGAATGTCGCGTCGGCGTCCCCGCCCAAACCATAAAACCGGAGGGAAGGGTGATCCTCATAGACAGTCTTCGACTCTACCCAAAGGGGCGTTCCACCGAGGCGGTCCGCGCGGAAGGAGAGCAGATAGAGCTGTTCCCAATCGGCGCCGAGGCTCACCTTGACGGCGCCCGACTCTCCGTGGCCGCCGAGATCGTCGTGAAAGGCGCGCAGCCCAATCTGGGCCCCGAGGAACGTGGAGAGGGTGACCACGGGGACGATCGCGGCCGTGCGCGCGTCGTTGTAGAAGAAGTCCTCGATGCGCTCGAGGACGTGGTGCTTCTCGATCGCGCGCATCGCCTGACGAACGGGCGCGGAGACGAAGCCGACGGCGCGGGCGGGGAGAAACAGAATGGCGCGCGGCACGAACAGCGCGACGTCCTCCGGCTCTATCCCGGGCGCTTCCGCGAGCCCGCGCGCTTGGTCAGGGCGTGGCAGCGGCGCGGCGGGGGACGCAACGGGCGGCGGGGTCTGCGCTTGGGCGCGGGCCGTCGCGGGCCCGAAGGCGACGAGCGCAGAGAGGACGAGCGCGGACGAGAGCGCGCCGCCCGGAAGGTGACGAAGCATGCGGCCGCGGGGCATTGCAGCGCCCATGCCGAGGACGGGCGTCGCCGCTCGCTCGCCTCCGATCTCTCGTTCCCCGTCGAGCACGGCGCCATCCTGTCACGGGGCATCCGAAGACGACTGAGGCAATTGGCGACAAGGCTGATATATTCTATCCCATGCGGGTATCGCTTCGAATCGTCTCGGTCCTTCTCGCATTGCCGCTCGTGGCCTGCAGCGACGACTCCAATGGGACGGCGGGGGGCGGGGAGGACGCGGCCGGCGGGCACGGCGCGGGGGTGAGCGCCGGGGGCCAAAGCGAGGGCGGGGGCAACGCGGGCGGCGGGAGCACCGGCGGCAACGGGACGGGGGCGGGGCCGGCGGCGGCGGCGTGCGCCGCGTCCACCCTCGACACCCCTCCCACCGATTGCGCGGCGGAGACGGTCCGGTGCGTCGACGCGAGCGGCGGAGACGGCGAGTACGCGACCATCCAAGAGGCCGCCGACGCGTCGCAGCCGGGCGACACGATCGTGGTCAAACCAGGCGGATATGCCGGTTTCCAGATCGACACCTCGGGCACGGCGCAGGCGCCCATCGTCTATTACGCGGACGGGGAGGTGACGATCGACGCTCCCGCTCCGACCGGCGACGGCATTCGGCTCGAGAACGTGAGCCACGTGCGGGTGATAGGGTTCTCCGTCCACGACACGGAGCAGCGCTGCATCGCCGCCCGCGGCGCGACCCCGGAGGAGCCGATGGTCGACGATTGGATCGTCGCCAACACCTGCGCGCGGGCGGGGGTGGAGGGGATCTACGTCTCGGAGCTCTCCGGCTCGCACGTGGAGCTCAATGTGATTTCCGACTCGGGAGCGTCCGGCGACACCCGGTCGCACGGGATCTACCTCGCCAACGCCGGCAGTGACGGCACCACCATTTGCGGGAACGTCATCTCGGGGGCGAGCCCGGACGAGTCGAATGGGATCCACTTCAACGGCGATCTCAGCGTCGGGGGCGACGGGATCATCTCGGGCTTGACGGTCGAGGGGAATGTCATCTTCGGCAACGCGCAGAATGGATTGAATATGGACGGCGTGCAGGACTCCGTCATTCGCAACAACCTCGTCTATGGCAATGTCCGGAACGCGCTGCGGGCCTATGCCATCGACGGCGCGGAGGGCCCGAAGAACCTCACCATCGTCAACAACACGTTCCTCACCGGCGCGACGGGGGGTTGGCCGGTCAAGCTCACGGAGGATTTGGGGGGGCACCTCGTGTTCAATTGCATCCTCCTCAGCGACAACCCCGATACTGGCTCGATCGCGCTGGAGCCCAGCCCGGATTTTGCGAGCGCCCACAACGTGGTGGTGGATCGCTTCACGAACGACGACGAGAGCTCGACCCTCAGCCTCGCGGAGTGGCAGGCCCTCGGGTACGACGATGGGTCCGTCATCGGGACGGCGGCGGCGCTCTTCTATGATGCGTCGCAGGACGACTATCACCTGCTCGGGACGGCGAGCGCGGTCGGGCTCGGCCTCGACGCGTTCCAAGGTCAGAGCGCGCCGGGCACCGATCTCGAGGGCAACCCGCGGCCGGCCGGGGCGATCGACGCCGGTGCTTTCGAAGCCCCCTGACGCCTCTCACGCCCAGGGGGGCGGAGCAGGGAGGGCGTTCGCGGCCCGAAACGCCTCGTGGAGGGCCCGCGTCTTGGGCCCGCAGGTGCCCTCGCCGATGGGGTAGCCGTCGATCTTCGAGATGGGCAGCAGCTCGCGGACACTCGAGGTGAGGAACGCCTCTTCGGCGGAGGCGATGTCGGCGGGGACCATCCTCCGCTCGATGACGCGCAGGCCCGTGCTCTCCGCGACCTCGAAGACGAGCCCGCGGGTGATCCCGGGGAGCAGCGTCTCGGTCGTGGGGGGGGTCCACAGCTCGCGGCCGTGGACAGCAAAGACGTTGGTGGTCGTGCCTTCCACCACGTGACCGTCGTAGCTCATGATGAGGGCCTCATGAGCGCCGCGGGCGCGCGCGTGGCGGATGGCGAGGACGCTCTCGAGATAGTTGCCGACCTTCGCCCCGAGGGCGGCGTCGCTGGGCCGGAACGTCGGATAGCAAATGACCTCCACCCCGCTTCGATACGCCTCCGGGGGCGGGACGTGCAGCGCGTGGAGATAGAGGACGCGGCGCGGGCCCGATGCCCCCGTCGGGTCGAGCCCGATCGGGCCCTCACCGCGGGTGACCATGAGCCGCGCGACGAGATCGATCCCACCCGCGCGCTCGCGCGCCGCGGCCACGAGCCGCGTAACCTCGCCGACCAGGTCGCTCGTCGTCGCCGGCAGCTCGAAGCCCATCTTGCCCGCGGAGCGGCCCAGGCGCTCGACGTGCTCGCGCAGCTTGAACGGGACGCCGCCGTAGGTGCGGGTCGTGTCGAAGACGCTGTCCCCGTAGAGGAAGCCGCGATCGAAGACGGAGATGGTGGCGCGCTCGTTCTCGACGAACGCGCCGTCGATCGCCACCTCGAGGAAGGCGGCCATCTCAGGGGTTCTTCAAGCGCTGGATGAGATCCTTCGCCTTCTGCAGGTTCTTGTCGTTGTCGAGGGCCCGCTCGAGCATCTGAATGGCCTTCTTGTCGTCCCCTTGGCGATGGCTCACCTCACCGAGGTAATAGAAGACCTCGGCCTTGGTGATCGCGCCGTCGTCGAGGCGCTGGAGGAGCAGGGCCTTGAAGGTCTTGCCGGCGCGATCGACGTAGGCATCTTTCTGCGCCGGATCGGCGTCGGCGAGCTCGAGGGCGAGCGTGCCGAGGTCGCGCAGGACCACGATCGATCCGGGGTCGATCTTGAAGGCGGTGTCGAGCTCGGCGAGGGCCTTCTGCCGCTCGCCGTCGGCGAGGTAGGCGCGCGCGAGGCGGTGATGGATTCCCGCCACCTCCTTCGACCGCCGCCCGCCATAGGACTCGACGATCTTCTGGAGGACGGCGGCGGCCGCCGCCCCCTTGCCCGACTCGCTGTACGCGTCGCAGAGGAGGAGCAGCAGCTCTCGGTCTTGGGGCACGAGCTCCGAAGCTTCCCGGAGGAGCTCGCTCGCCTGCGCGGCGTCGGAGAGCTTCGTCCGGTGGATGTCGGCGGCGCTCCGGAGGAGACGAACCTTGTCCGGCACCTCCGTCGCGGCGCGGGCGTCGCCGATCAGGAGATCGGCGAGCTTCTGGTAGGACTTCCGCTTCTCGTAGAGCGCGCGCAGCTTTGCGCGGATCTCCTCCTCGCGGTCCCGGACGCGCAGCCCGCGCTCGAGCGCGCGCTCCACGCCGTCGTCGTCACCGAGGGACTCGAACAGGATGGCGAGCCGCTTCGCCGTCGCGATCGCCTCGTCCTCGGTCTGGAGCTCGAGGAGCTGCTCGAGGCGGCGCGCCGCCTCCTTCTTGTCGCCCCGCTTCTCCTGGATGCGGCCGAGCGCGATGAGGGCGCCGACGTGCTTCGGATCCCGGTCGAGGATCGCGTTGAACGTGCTCGCCGCCTTCTCGAGATCCCCGATGCGGTTCTCCTGGACCTCGCCGAGGCGGAGCCGATACGACAGCTCCCCCTCGAGATCGCCCCGCTCCGTCGCGAGCCCGATCTGCTTCTCGAGGAGCTCCGCGAGATCGTCGTCGCGACCGCTCTTCTCGTACAGGCGGGAGAGGAACAGGGCCGCTTCGCGGTGGGCCGGATCGTCCTCGAGGATCGCATCGAGCTGCTCGATCGCGTCGCTCGTGGCGTCGAGCTCGTCGGAGACCTTCGCCGACTCGAGCCGCAGGGAAGCCCGCTGCTTCGGATCGTCGCTGACGTCGACGAGGCGGCCGAGCAGCTTGAGGAGCTCTCGCTTCTTGCCCGTCTCCGCATAGAGCTCACGGAGGGCCGTGCTGGCGCGCTCGTCGGTGGGCTCTTCCTCGAAGATCTGCTCGTAGAGATCGATGGCGGCGCCCGTGTCCTTGAGGTCGTTGCGCGCGACGGCGGCCGCCTCGTGGCGCAGCTCGCGGATGATCTCCGCGCTCTGCCCGAGCTCGGTCCGGCGCACGAGGAGCTTGAAGGTCTCCTTGGCGTCGCCCGCCTTGCGCCTCGCCTCCGTGAGCTCGGAGAGGGCCCACGCGTCCGCCTCGTCGGCCGCGATCATCTCGCGCAGGACCGCCTCCGCGAGGGCGTCGTCCGAGAGCTGATGCTGCGCGATCGACTTGGCCTCCTTGCGGAGCTCGGCCGCGCCGGAGATGCCATCCAGGGACGCGAGGCGGCGGAGGGTCGCGACGAGGTCCTTCTCGCGGCCCGGCTCTCGCTGGATCTGCTCGATCGAGCGGAGGATGACCTCGTTCTGGGCGTCGTGGACGAGCGCCTCCTCGAAGTCGCGCTCGGCGGCGCGGGCGTCGCCGATCTTGTCCTTTTGCCACGTAGCGGCCCGCATCCAGAGATCGCTCGCCGTCTCGTGGGGGAGGTCGCCCCGCTTGGCGACCGCCTTCTCGAGCCCGGCCGCCGCGTCCTTCCACCCGGAGACGATGGCGGCTACGCGCTCGATCTCGGCGAGGACGTCGCTGTCGGCGGGATCGTCGTCGAGGGCGACGAGGAGCGCGTCGAGGGCCGCCTTCGGATCGCCGGCTTGATCCTCGAGGACCCGCGCGAGATCGAGCCGGAGCCGGATCCGATCGGAGGGGCTCTGAGCGTGTCCGATGCGCTTTTCGAAGAGCCCGGCGAGGGCGCGATGGTCGGCCGACTGCCGATAGACCGACTCGAGCGTCTCGCTGACCTCGTCGAAGAGGGAGTCGTTCGCGGTGAGCTTCTCGAGCTCTTCGCGAGCGCCGGTGTGGCTGGCCTTGCGCTCCAGGGCGGACCGGAGCGAGCCGAGCCCGGCCGGCGGATCTTGGAACGCGTGGATCTGAAGCTTCGCGATGCGGTAGTAGAGCTCCGCCTGCTCGTCGTCGGAGCCGAACGCGATCCGGCGCTCGAGGATCTCCGAGAGCGCCTTGTGATCTCCGAGCCGCTCTTGGATCCGATCGAGATCGGCGAGGATCGCCGGCTCGGACTCGTCGCCCGAGGCCTGATCGAGGGCGCGCTCGAAGGCCTTCGCGGCGCGCGCGTCGTCGGAGAGACGCGTCTCCGCGACCCGGCCATGGCGGACATGGAGGCCCCGCGAGACGACCGCGTCGATGGCCGCGTCGGCGCGCGCGGCGAGAGCGTCCGCGTACCGGGTGAAGGCCGCCTTCGCGTCGCCGCTCTTCTCGGAGAGGCGCTCGATGTCGGCGTGGAGGGCGTCCTGCTCCGGCGTCTCTTCGAGCGCGCGCAAGAGGGCGGCCTGAGCCTCGTCCGGCTTGCCGAGCTCGACGTCCCAGACCTCCGCGATCTCGCGCAGGGTCGACGCGCGCTGCTCCGAGTCGGTGAGCGCCTTCATGCGCAGCTCGAGCACGGCGACGCGGTCCGCGTGACGCTTCTGGCTCCGGAGCACGGGCAGGAGGACGTCGGTCGCGTCGAGCCGCAGGTCGTCGTTCGTCTCCGCGATGGACCGGAGCGCCGCGATCGCCTGCTCGTGATCCGGCATCTCGTCGAGGACGAGACGGTATTGCTCGAGCGCGTCGACGGGACCGTTGAGCTTGTCTTTGTACAGGTCGCCGATGGCGACGCGGAGGGCGGCCCGATCCGCGGTCTGCGTCGCGCGCCCCGCTTGATCGCGGAGGTTCTCGAGCAGCTCGGGGAAGAGCTCCTCGGACCGATACAGGCGCTCGAGGGCCTTCAGGGCCTCGGGATCGCCGGCCTTCGCCTCGAGGGCGGCGTTGAACGAGAGGATGGCTTCACGCGGGTTCTCGAGGGGGCCCTCCTGGCGCGCGGCCGCCTTCATGCTCAGCGCGTAGCGCAGCTCGTCCTCGTCGGGGCGGGCGAGCTCGACGCGGCGAACATAGAGCTCGACGAGGCGCTCCGACTCGTCCGCCTCTTCGTAGAGCGGGACGAGACGGTCGATGGTGAGGGTGCTCTCGGGCTCGAGCTCGAGGGCGCGCTCGTAGGCGCTCACTGCCGCCTCGCGATCCTCCAGCATCTCCGACTGGATCTGCCCCAAGCGCCGCAGCAGCTCGGCGGCGACGGCGTCGGGGGCCTCCTCCGCCTTGCGATGGAGGACGACCGTCACCTTGCGCCAGTCCCCGAGGAGGACCGACAGATCGTCCATGCGATCGAGGGGCTCGACCTCGCCGGGAGAGATCGCGGCGAGCCGCTCGTAGGTGGCGAGGGCGCGGCGCGGATCGTCCAGGTCGCGATCGGCGACCCGCCCGAGGACGCCGAGCAGCTCTCGCTGCGAGATCTCGTCCTCGACCTGGCCGAGCGCGCGATCGAGGCTCTCCGCGAGCTCGTCGAAGGCGCGGAGATCGCGGGCGAGCCGCTCGAGCTCCTCACGGGCGTCGGAGTCCTCCGGGTCGACCGCGAACGCGGCGCGCATCGCCTCGAACGCCTGCTTCTTCTCGCCACCGCGCGACTCGAAGAGCTTCGCGTTCTCGCGGTGGATGGCGGCCCGCTCGTGCTTGTCGGAGGCGAGGGCGAGGCGATCCTCGTTGAGCTTCACGAGGAGGCGCCAGTCGTCGGCGCGCTCGTAGAGGGGGCGGAGGATCTCGACGACGCGAGCTTTGTGCTCCTCGTCCTTGGCGAGCTCTTCGAGATCGTGGATCGCCTCTTGGTGGTGGGGGATCTCGGAGACGATCGCCGCGAGCTCGCCGATCGCCGCCGACCGGTCCTCGAGCTTGTCCCGCAGGAGGCGGGCGAGGGCCAACCGGAACGGGGCCTGCTTCTCCGGATCGGGGGCGGCGGTGATGCGCCGCTCGTAGTGATCGGCGAGCTCTTTGTTCTTCCCGAGCTGCTCGAACAGCTGGGTGAGCCGATCGAGAGAGACCTCGTCGTTCGGATCGACGTCGAGGGCGGCGCGATAGTCCTCGATCGCGTCCTGTCGCCGATCGAGCTCCTTCTCTTCGAGCTCGGCGATCGCGTGGAGCAGGGCGAGCTTCCCCGGCCCCTCGCGGTAGTCGAGCATGTCGCGCATCAACGTGACGCGCTCCGCGTGGAGCGAGTCCTTGACGAGGAGCTTCTCGATGGCGACGAAGAGCTCCTCGCTCTCGGGCGAGAAGGCGCGCGCCCGGCGATACCAGGTGAGGGCCTTCTCGACCTCGCCCGCCGACGCGAAGATCTCTCCCGTCCGCTTCGCGAGCTCGGCCGTGCTCTCGTCGTCGCTGTCGATACCGCCGAGCTCGGTGGCGAAGATCTCGGCGAGCTTCTTCTCCGACGAAGAGGCGCGCGCGAGGCGCTCGAGCTCCGCCCACACCGCGCGATCCGCGACATCCTCGTGGAGGAGTCGAGCGGTCGCATCCATCGCCGCCGAGAAGTTCTCGAGCTGCTCTTCGTGCAGGGTGGCGAGCCGCTTCAACAGCTCGATGCGCGTGCCCGGATCGGGGGCGGCTTCGAGGCGCGCCTCCAGCGTTCGCTGGACCTTCTTCCACGCGCCTTGCTTCAGGTACACGGGCTCGAGCATCTCGGCCGCGCGCGCACGGTCGTCGGCCGCGTCCGGCCCCTCGAGATCGAGCACGCTCTCGAGCTCCCCGATCGCGTCTGCGTTCGACGCGTCGCTGGAGAGCGCCTCCTCGAGCTCGTCGAACGCGCGCCCTGAGTCTTCCAGCTTCTGCCGCGCGATCTTGGCGATCTTCACCCGGAGGGCGGCGAGGTCGCTCGCGCCCGCGCCTCGCGCCGAGGCCTCGTCGAGCATGCGCTGGTAGAGGTCGACGAGGTCCTGAAAGCGGCTCTCCTGGGTGTACAGCTCCTCGAGCTGGGAGGTCGCGCGCGGATCGAGCCCGATCTCCAGGATCGCCTCCAGGCGCCCGATCGCCTCCTTCTTGTCTTCGAGCTTGGTGCGGAGGATCTCGGCCTGCCGGAAGATGAGCTCCTTGCGCTCCTCGTCCGACTCCGCGACCTCCTCGCGCTTCTTGAGGATCTCGAGCAGCTCGCTGGACGAGCCCGCCTTCTCGTAGAGCCCCTCGAGCGCCTTCATCGCGCGGCGCTCGTCGGGCCGCGTCTCGAGCGCCTTCTTGTAATACTCGACGGCGAGCTCCGGCTGCTCCAGCCGCTCGTTGGCGAGCTCGCCGACGCGGAGGAGGATCTCGAGCTGGACGTCGCCATCGAGGACTTCGGGGGCGACCTCTCGGTAGAGCTCCGCCGTCTCTTTCCAGTGCCCGGTGGCGGCGGTGAGCCGCTCCAGGGTCTCGCGCTGACGGCCCACCGTCTCGTCTGCAGCCGCCTCCTTGAAGGCGCGCCGCGCGTATTTGTAGGCGCGCTCCGCGTCCCCGAGCGGCCCTTCCGCGGTCGCGAGCGCCTTCTCGAGCCGATCGATCTTCTCCGCCGAGCCGTCCGCGACCTCGGCCTCGATATCGAGGACCCGCAGCAGCTTCTCCGCGTCCCCGTCCGCCTCGTAGAGCGGATGGAGGATCTCGGCTGCGCTCCTCCGCGCGTCCGCGACGTCCAGCATCGACTCGAGGGCGGCCCTCGTCGGGCCATCCGTCGGATCGATCGCGAGCGCCTGGCGGTAGGCCTCGAGCGCGCTCTCCATGTCGGCGAGGTGGGTGCGGCGCACGTCGCCGAGGCGACGATAGAGCGAGATCTTGTCCTTCTCCTCTTCGGCGAGGGCGAGGTCCGCGTCGATCGTCTCCGCAAGGTCCTGGTAGCGCTCCGCCTTCTCGTAGAGCTTCGCGAGCGCGGCGTGGGCGGCCCGATCCGCGCCGAACGACTCGAGCACGGCGCGCCACGCCTGGGTCGCCTCCGTCACGTCCTCCAACGGACCGGCGAGGATCTCCGCCGCCTTCACCATCGCGCGCCTTCGCTCCGCGGCGTCGGTCGTGACCTCTTCGCGCTTCTTCAAGGTCTGGACGAGGTCGCGATGACGACCCTCGGCCTCGTAGAGCCGCTCGAGGGCGCCGAGGGCGCGCTCGTCGGCGCCGTCGTCGGCGAGGCGCGCCTTCCACGCCTCGATCGCCTTGGGGCGGTCCTCGAGGGTGGTCTCGTAGAGATCACCGAGCCGCTCGAACAACGCCTTGCGCGCCTCGACGGACTCTTCGAGCCGCACCTCGACCTCGAGGGTCTCCGCGAGGGCGGCGTGGCGCCCTGCCTCCGCTTGCAGGCGAGAGAGAGCGCGCGCGGCCGGCACCGCGATCGTCACCTCGTCGGGATCGATCGCGAGGATGCGGCGGTAGACCTCCTCGGCGCGGGGCACGTCCCCGATCGAGGTCTCGAGCAGACCGGCCACGAGCATCAGGATCTCGGCGCGGACGCCCTTCGACTCCGCGTTGTCGGCGGCGGCGGTGAGGACCTCCGCGACGCGGTCGTGCTTGGCCAGACGCTTTCCGATCTCGATGAACCGCTCGCGCACCGCCTCGTCGTCGGGCACGAGCGGGACGAGCTGGGCGAGGGCGTCGAACGCTCCCGCGTCGTCGTGGAGCCGCTCGTCCTTGAGCTCGCCGATGCGGCGCAGCAGCGTCTTCTTCTCTTCCGCTTCCTTGACCGCGTCGAGGCGGATCTCGAGCATGCGAACGAGGCTCCTCACCTCGTCGCGCGCCTCGTAGACGTTCTCGAGCAGCACCGCGGTGCGGAGCTTGAGGCTCCCGATCTCGAGCATGCGCTCGGCGAGCTCGCGCGCGTCGGCGTCGTCGTGGCGGGACCGGAGGATCTCCTCGATGTGGGCGAGGGCGCGGTCCGGCACGAGGAGCTGCTCGAGGTAGAGCCGCCCGAGGTAGAGCCGAATGTCGACCGCCTCTTCGTCGATCGCGGTCTCGAGCCTCCGCTCGAGCAAGGCGGCGAGCTCGCCGTAGCGCTCCTCGTCCTCGTAGAGCTTCTCGAGGGCGTCGAGGGACGAGACGTACGACGGATCGATCTCGAGGATTCGCTCGTGATAGCCGATCGCCTTCTGAGGCATCCCGATCACCTCTTCGGCGATGAGGGCGACCTCGTTGAGGAGGGCGATCTTCTGGGCGGGATCCTCCGCCCCTTGAGCGGCCTGATCGAACAAGTCCTCGAGCTCGCCCCAGCGCTCTGCGCTGGTGAGGATCTGCTTGAGGCGCTCGAAGGCCTTCTCATTGGTGGGATCCATCGCGAGGATCCGCTTCAAATAGGGGAGCGCACCGTCGGAGTCCCCGAGCTGCTCGTCGTGGAGGGACGCGGCCCGATCGCACAGCTCGAGCTCGACCTCGTGGGAGAGGAGCCGGCTGTCCGGATCGGACGTGATGATGTGGGCGCGGTACGCCTCCGCGAGATCGGTGGGACGTCCCGCCTTCGACGAGAGCTCGTGGGCTCGGTCCCACAGGGCCATCTCGCTCGGGAACTCGTTCAGCGCGGAGAGGACGACGTCGAACGCGGCGCTCGGTGACGAGAGCTTCTTCTCCTCGCAGTCGGCGAGGGCGACGTGCAGCTCGAGGCGCTCTTCGGGCTCGTCCGCCGTCTCGAGCATGACCCGGAGCATCTGCCCTTCGCGCCGCGCGTCGCCGAGATCGGCGTAGGCGGCCTGCAACACGCGGGCGGCGCGGGCCCGCGCCTGAGGCTCGTCCACGAGCCGGGCCAGGATGCCGATCGCGTCGCTGTCGCGGGGACGCAGCTCGAGGGCGCGCTCCGTCGCCTCGAGGGCGTCGACGGGACGGGCCAGGTGATCGATGTAGAGGAAGGCGAGCTCGACCTCGCGCTGAGCTCGCTCCGTCCCCTCCGAGAGATCCCGGTGGCGCGCGATGACCTCGGCCGCGCCCGCGTGATCACCCTCGGCGAGGAGAAGGCGCGAGAGGGCGCGGAGGGTGTCACCGCGCTTTGGATCGAGCTCCGAGGCCTTGCGATAGAGGGCGATCGCCTCCTTCGGATTCCCGAAGACGTCCTCTTCGAGGGTGGCCCACTCCTCGTAGATGCCCGCCCGATCGTCGGGGGCCGCGGATCGGACCCGCAGATCGAACAACCAGCGCAGGTCCTCGCGGCGCTCCGCGCCTCGGAGGAGGGCGTCGAACTCGCGCAGGGTCTCATCGTCGGACGGATCCGCCTCGACGAGCTTGCGATAGGTGGCGACCGCCTCGTCGAGCTTCCCGAGCTCGCGCGCGTAGGCGTTCGCGAGCTTCTTTCGGAGGCTGCGCTCGTGGACGGGATCGAGCGGCTCGTCTCCGTCGGGCGCGGTGAGCCGCCCCTCGATCGCCTCGACGAACGGCCCCCACGAGGAGGCCGCGCGCGAAGCGCTCTCGAGGGCGGCGAGGTTCTCCTCGTCGGGGACGAGCTCGTAGGCGCGCCGCGCGTAGCCCACCGCCGACGCTCGATCCGCGAGCGGACCGCCAGTGACGTGGGCGAGCTTGCGGAGCACGTCGACCCGCTCCGCCTTGCTCTCCGCGACCCCGAGGAGGATCTCGTAGAGGGCGGGCAAGCGCGCCCAACGCTCTTCCTTCTCGTAGATCGGCACGAGCGACTTGGCGGCGCGGGAGTTGCCGTGATCGACGGTGAGGACGCGCTCGTACGAGCGGGTGCTCCGCTCCGGCGCCTCGAGCTTCTGCTCGTAGACTTGGGCGGCGCGGAACGAGAGCTCCAGCTTGTGCTCGCGGTCGTGGGCTTTGTCGGCCGAGGACGAGAGGAAGTCGGCGAGACCCTCCCAGTCGTTCTGGGTCGCGTAGAGCTCTTCGAGCGCGTCGAAGTCCGCGGCGGCGACGTACGACTCGCGCAGCACGCGCATCGCCTTGGCCTGGCCGGGGGCGAGCTCGAGCACCCGTCGCCACGTCCGCGTGGCGGCCGCGTTGTCCTTGAGGCGGTCCGAGTACACCGCCCCCAGCTTCTGGAGGATCGCGAGCTTCGCCGCGACGTCGGTCGAGACGTTGGAGCGCCGCTCGAGCACCTCCGCGAGGGTGTCGTAGTCCTTCTCGCGCTCCGCCTGCTTCTCGAGGGTGTCGAAGATGGCGGTCGAGGTCGGATCGAGATCGAGGATCTTCTTCTGCAGCGCGATCGCGTCGGCGCCGCGGTCGAGGCGCTCGGCGGCGAGCTTCGCCATCTCGGAGAGGAGCGCGATCTTGTCCGCCCCCTCCGCGTCGAGGGCCTCGAGCTCGTAGAGGGAGTAGAGCTGACCCCAGGCGCGGCGCTTCGTGTAGAGCTCACGGAGCTTGGATCGCGCCTCTTCGTCCTTTGGGGCGGCCTGGAGCAGCCCTTCGTAGGCGGTGATGGCGTTCTGGACATTGGAGAACTGCTCCGCCCAGCGGCGCGCCACCGCGCGGTACAGCTCCGCCTTCTCGTCGGCGTCGACGGTGAGCTCGGCGAGGCGCTGCTGGCAGGTGAGCAGATCGCGGAAGCGGCCGAGCGCCTCGTAGATCCGGACGAGCTCGCGGAGGGCAGGCTCGTTCGCGTCGTCGAGGGCCACGACTTGCTGCAGCACCTGGACGAGCTGGGGCTCGTTCTTGGCGCGGTCTCGGTGGACCGCCGCGATCTCGAGGAGGATCGCGGTGCGGCCCTCTTTGTCGTCGGCGGGGAGCCGCTCGAGCTCGTGCCGCAGCAGATCGACGAGGGCCGGGAAGTTCCCAGCCGAGCCATAGAGGCGCTTGAGGGCATCGCGCGCGGCGGTGTCGTTCGGATCCGCCTTGAGGATCGCCTTGTACTGCTCGATCGCCTTCAGGGCGTTGTCCTGGGACTCCGCGAGCCTCGCGATCTCGGCGCCGAGCTCCTTCTTCAGCGCTGGATCGGACGTCGAGCGCTGGGCCTCGGTGAGGACGGTCTGGAGCTTGTGGCGGACGGTGTGCCCGCCCTTCTGCGCGTCCGTCTCCGCGTACTCGCGGAAGAAGTTGAGCATCGCCCCGTTCGTCGGGTCGACGCGGCGGAGCCTGTCGAAATAGGGCTCGGCCGCTTCGGGCTCGCCGCGCATCCGCCAGTGGACCATCGCGATCTGAGCGAGCACGCCCTGCTCGGCCTCGCCACGAAGGCCCGCCTTGAGCTGATCCTCGTAGAGGGCGACGAGGTGGTCCCACTGCTCCGTCTCGGTGTACGCCTCCGCGAGGTAGGCGAGGGCGTCCGGCTGTCCGGGCGCGAGGTCGAGCACCTGCTCGTACGCGGAGATCGCGGCGGCCCGGTCCTTCAACACGCGCGCTTGGATGCGCCCGATCTTCAGCCCTGCCGCGATGCGCTCGTCCTTCGATCCGCCCCGGTTCAGGATGAGCTGGAGGGTGGCGGAGAGACGCTCGGGGTGATCGACGAGGGCGGCCTCGGCGTGGGTCGCCCCGCGGCGCACCTTCGGATCGAGGCCGATCGCGCGCTCCACGAGCGAAGCGACCTCGGCCCGATCGATCTCGGCGCCACCGTATCGAAGGGCCACGTCCGTGGCTCCGATGAGGAGCCCGGCGCGGAGCGAGTCGTCGCTCGATCCCTCCGCTTCGCTCACGTAGCGATCGTAGATCTCGCGCCATTTCGTGCGCTTCTCTTCGTCCGTCTCGAGGAACTGCTCCGCCTTCGCGGCGAGGGCCTCGTTCGGCATCAGCTCGATGAGGCGCTCGTAGCAAGCGCGGGCGCGGCCCGAGTCGAGCAGCTCCTCGTCGCAGATGCGCGCGAGCTCGGCCTGCATCGCCGGCTCTTCGCCTTGGGACAAGGAGAGCTCCATCTCGAGCAGGCGGGCGACGCTGAGCCACTCCCGCCTCTTCTCGAAGCGAGCCCGCGCCGCCTCGAGCAGGCGGAGCATCTCGACACCAGGATCACCGGGGCTCGTGACGATCTCAGCCAGCTGCTCCCACGCGGCCTCACTCTCGGGTTCGTCCTGGAGGCGGCCAAGGACCACACGGATCGTGTCAACGCTCATCATCACCCCAGTGGGTTCAACATCGAAGCAGTCGTGTCGGGCGGCAGGAAAACAAGGCGTGAAGCGCTCGCGGGCGAGCGTTGGCTCGACCGCTTCCCGCAGGATCCGCTCCTGGTCCGAAGCCTCGCGGCATCGGACCCAACGACGAAAATGCTGCAAGGGCGGTGACGGGCGCATGGGAATGTACGCCCCTACGGCGCAACGTTTCAAGGCTTGCCTAGGCGTCTTCTTCTCGCCATCCGACGCTGCTAAAGGCCGAGGCCATGGAAGCTACCGACATCCGACGGTTGGCCGTCATCGGCGCGGGTCAAATGGGTCGCGGGATTGCGCAGGTCGCAGCAAGCGCGGGGATTCACGTGCTCCTATCGGACACGTCGGCCGAGATCGCGTCGAAGGCCAAGGCCTCCATCGCGGCGATGCTCGGGAAGCTCGTGGACAAGGGAAAGCTCACGGAAGAGCAGAAGGCCGGCACGCTCGGCCGGATCGAGCCCGTGCAATCCGGGGCGGATCTCGGCTCCTGTGACATCGCCGTCGAGGCGGCGACGGAGCACTTCGAGACGAAGCTCGCGATCTTCAAGGCCACCGACGCGGCCCTCTCCAAGGGCGCCATCCTCGCATCGAACACCTCGAGCATCTCGATCACCAAGCTCGCGGCGGCGACCTCCCGCCCCGATCGCGTCGTGGGGATGCACTTCATGAACCCCGTCCCCCTGATGAAGCTCGTCGAGGTGGTGAAGGGAGCGCAGACCTCGCGCGAGACCTACGAGCAGACGAAGGCGCTCGCGGAGCGGCTGGGGAAGACGGTCGTCACCTCGAACGACGCGCCCGGCTTCATGGTGAACCGCATCCTGATCCCGATGCTGTGCGAGGCCGCGTTCGCGCTCCAGGAGGGGGTCGGGACCGCCGAGGACATCGACACGGGCGCGAAGCTCGGGCTGAACCACCCGATGGGCCCGCTCGAGCTCGCTGATCTCATCGGCCTCGACACCGTCCTTTCCATCGCAAACGTGCTCTACGAGGGCATCGGCGACCCGAAGTACCGCGCGCCGGTCATGCTCAGGAACCTGGTCTCCGCCGGGTGGCTCGGCAAGAAGACGGGCCGCGGCTTCTACCGGTACGACGAGAAGGGTCAAAGGGCAGGTTCATGAGCTACCTCAACCTCGAGCGCGACGGGGCGATCGCGACCGTCACCATCAGCCGCCCGGACAAGCTCAACGCGCTCGATCAATCCGTCCTCGAGCAGCTCCACTCCACGTTCGACGGCCTCCTCCGGTCGGTGAACGCGCCGCGCGTGGTCATCCTCACCGGCGCGGGGAAGGCGTTCGTGGCCGGCGCCGACATCAGCGCGATGAGCGAGCTGACGCCGACGCAAGCCAAGGCGTTCGCGGATCTCGGACACCGTCTCGGGGCCCTCTTCGAGCGCGCTCCCTTTCCGATCATCGCGGCCGTGAACGGCTTCGCCCTCGGCGGCGGCTGCGAGCTCGCTCTCGCGTGCGACTTCATCTACGCCTCCGACAAGGCGAAGTTCGGGCAGCCGGAGGTGAAGCTCGGGGTCATCCCCGGCTTCGGCGGCACCCAGCGGCTCGCTCGACGCATCGGGCTCGGCCGCGCGCGCGAGCTCGTCTACACCGGAGAGATCATCTCGGCGGCGATGGCGCTCCAGATCGGCCTCGTGAACGCCGTGTACCCTGCCGAAGAGCTGATGCCCAAGGTCCACGAGACGGCGCGGAAGATCGCAGAGACGGGCCCGCTCGCCGTCTCCGCGGCCAAGCGCGTCCTCCTGCGCGGCGAGAGCATGAGCCTGACGAGCGCGAACGAGCTCGAAGCGACCGCGTTCGCCGCCCTCTTCGGCAGCGAGGACCAGCGCGAAGGAATGAAGGCCTTCATCGAGAAGCGCGGGGCCACCTTCAAGGGTCGCTGAGCGATGAGGGCGCGTTCGAAATCGGTGCTGGGGCTGCTGGGCGGCCTCGCGCTCCTCGCATTCGGCTGCGGTGACGACTCCGAGATCGGGGGCAACGGCGGCCACGGAGGCAACGCCGGCGAAGGCGGCGCAGGCGCGACGGGGGGCGCGGGGGGAGCGCCCGCGTCCTGCGCGAGCGGCTCGGCGCTGCCCGTCGCGGACACGGAGCTCTGCGTCGCGTCCTCCGCGTTCGGGGAGCTCTATTTGGAGCAGGCGGAGATGCCCGACGGCTACAGCGTGTTTGCGTTCGTCGAGCCCAATGCTTGCGACGAGTTCCTCTACATCGAGACGGTCGTCGAGGATCAGGGCGGCTCCGTCGACTTCGCGAAGGTCGACCTCTTGGGGACGCTCCCCGGCACGTGCCCGATCTCGACCGACCCCGACGTCGCAGTTCCCCACGACGGGAGCTGCGTCGCCGTCGTCCTCACGCGGCGATTCTCACCGAGCGGCAAACAAGACACCGTCGCGGACGGCGGGCAGGTCGTCGTCACGGAGCTCTCGCCGACCACGTTGACCGCCGACGTCGACGCCACCTTCGACGGGGCGCTGCGCTCCTTCACGATCGACGCTCCTGCCTGCCCCATCATGTGCGCCTGCCTCACGAGCGTCGTCGGCTGCCCCTGCGGGGCCTGAAGCGAGAATCTTTCCTACGTAAGGTTCATTCTCGTCGGAGCTGGCTTCGGCCGTCGCCGAGGCTCGGATGAAAAACCATTCGCGCTGACCACGAGCGGCTGGCAGGCTGAAGCTCCGGCTCGCGTGTTGAACTTCAACCACCTCTATTATTTTCACGTCACCGCGTCGGAGGGCTCGGTGAAGGCCGCCGCCGAGAAGCTCGGCGTGACCCAGCCCACCGTCAGCGAGCAGGTCCGCATCCTCGAGCGGACCTTGAGGGTCACCCTCTTCGAGCGCACCCCCTCCGGCCTGAAGCTCACCCAGCCCGGTCGCGAGGCGTTCGAGCACACCAAAGCGATGTTCCTCGCCGGGCAGCGCCTCGTCGAATCCCTCGGCCACGCGACCGAGCCCCTCTCCGTCACGCTCCGGGTCGGCGTCAGCTCCGCCATGTCGAGGACGATCGCGGCCGATTTCCTGATGCCGGTGCTCACCCTCGAGCAGTGCCGCCCTTCGATTCGCAGCGGAGACTTCAATGAGCTCGTTCGGGATCTCCGCGCCCGCGAGCTCGACCTCGTCCTCGGCGAGACGGAGCCCCTCGACGTCAGCAACCAGGGGATCGAGGTCGTCGCCGTCCACCACCCGACCCTCGTGGCCGTCTGTCGGCAGGACCTCCAGCCGCGCGAAGGGTGGACCAACCTCGCCCTCCTCGAGTACCGGACGAGCTCCGCGTATCGCTGGGAGGTCGACGCGTATCTGCAGGCGAACAACCTCCGGCCGAAGCTCATGGGCGAGCTCGACGACGCGTTCCTCATGCTCGAGGCGGCGGCCCGGGGCGGCTTCGTCGCGTTCGTCCCGCGCAGCGTCGCGCGCGAGGCGATCGCCGCGGGCCGCGTGAAGGCGATCGCCGTCCTCGTCCCCTCCTCCACCGGGACGCACGCGCTCTACCATCGGAGCGACAGCGTCGATCTCGCGCGGCTCGCGGTGGAGAAGCTGGTCGAGCACGCGCGGGAGCGCTTCGACGTCGGCTGATCGATTCGGCCGCTCCGAACCCCGGCTCAAGGGGAAGCCGATGGTATCAGACGAGCGTTGAACGCCCGGTGCCGCTATGGAATGTTCTCGACCTCGAATGTCGGGAACGAACGCGCCCGCTCGCCGCATCCTGCTCATCGATGACAACGTCGATTCGTGCGAGCTGTTCGCCGAGCTGCTCGCTTCCTTGGGCCACACGGTGAGGACGGCCCTCGACGGTCACGAGGGCTTGAGCCAGCTCGTGACGGGAGCCTACGACGTAGCCGTGATCGACATCGGCCTGCCCGGCCTCGACGGCTACACCGTCGCGAGACGCGCGCGCGCCGAGCTCGGAGAGAAGATGCCGTTCCTGGTGGCCGTGACCGGCTACGGAGAGGCTCGCCACAAGGCCGAGTCGCGCGAGGCTGGCTTCAGCGCTCACCTCGTGAAGCCAGTCGATATCGACGTCCTCGTCGCCGCCATCACCCAAGCGCCGCGCCTCATCTAGCTAGCAGGCTGAAAAGGGCGGCGTCATGCCTCTCGGCACCGGAGTGGCTGCTCTTTCACCCCCCCGGCCCCCCTCGCTGTGCGAGGGGCGAGATCCGTCGGAGCGCACGGCTGGTCGCCGCACTGTCGACTGTCCACCCGCGCGGCTCCGCTCGTCGCCGGTCACGTCGACGTCGCACGCCTCGCTCAACCATTCGGTGCGGCGGAGCCCTCGTCTTCCTGAAGAGGACGTATCGCTCGGACCAAACAATCCTGGACGACTCGCCGCGCTCTGTGGAGCTGCACCTGGAGAGACACGGACTCCGCGATCGCCTTCGTCCAAAGCCGCTTCGCGGCCGGCCAAGCGCCAGCATCGATCTGCTCCTGAGCGAGGACCTCGTCGAGCGAAATCCCCTCCGCGTGCGCGCCCGTGACGCCCGCGAATTGCTCCAGCGTGATTCCCCCCAGCGTCTCCCGCTCCGCCTCCGCTTCGACTCCCATGCGCTCTCCGGCGCAGGATACCGCGGTCCTCCGCCCCTCGATGAAAGAGCTGAGCGATCGTGATGTCGCGGACGCGGAGCGGCCACTCATCCCCGTGCGCGCTCCGATCCGATCCCTCGCCTGCTCCCTCTTGATCTCGATGGCGTGCGATCGCGTCGAGGACGTCTGCAGCGGCCTCGACGAAGCGACTTGCCCGGCCGACACCTGCGTCTTCGAGGTCGGCAGCGGCGCGTGTCTGCAGCGCTGCGACGACGACGGGCGATGCCCCGGCGGGCTCACCTGTGCGGAGGACAGCCTGGTCGATTCGTGCGACCCAGGGGGTGGTTGCCTCGGCGATGCGCTGACCGCCGATGTCTGTCGGAGCGAGTAGGGCGCGAAACACGCTCCGACGCCCCTGCGTATGGGCCCCGATGACAGCGGCGGGCGGCGGCAAGGTGCGGGTCGTGGTCTTGGGCGGGGGATTCGCGGGCGTGTACACGACGCGCCACCTGACGCGCCTCGCCCGAGGCCGCCCCCACATCGAGGTCGAGCTCCTCAGCGAAGAGAACTACTTCGTGTTCCAGCCGCTCTTGCCGGAGGTCGCGGCAGGAGGCATCGCGCCCACCCACGTCGTCAATCCGATCCGAGAGATGGTGCCGGGGGCGCGATTTCGATGCTGCCGCGTGGTGGGCGTCGACTACGACCGCAAGGAGGTGCTCATCCATCAAGGAGAAGGTCTCCGCCCGGTGTCGATCCCGTATGACCACTTGGTCTTCTGCCTCGGGAAGGTGACGAGCTTCGCGGCGATGCCGGGCGCGTGCGAGCACGCGTTCGCGATGAAGGACCTCGCGGATGCGTTCGAGCTCCGCAATCACGTCCTCTCGCGGCTGGAGCTCGCCGACGTGGAGCCCAACGAGAAGGCCCGGCGGCGCTTGCTCACCTTCGTCGTGGCGGGGGGCGGCTTCAGCGGCGTAGAGACGATGGGGGAGCTGCAAGAGCTGGTCTCGCGCTCGCTCCACTTCTTTCCGCGCGTGGATCCCCGCCTCGTTCGTTTCGTCCTCGTGCACGCGGGGGAGGAGCTCTTGCCCGAGATGCCCGCGCCGCTGCGACGGGCGACGAAGCGCATCCTCGAGGCGCGGGGGGTCGAGTGCGTGCTCGGCACGCGGGTGCGGGCGGTCACGCGCACCACCGTCTACCTCGCGGACGGCCGCACCGTCGCCGCGTCGACGTTCGTCTCGACCATCGGCAACGCGACGAACCCGATCGTCGAGCAGGCCCTCGAGACAGGCAGGTTCGAGAAGGCGCGCCTTTCCGGCCGACCGCTGGCCGCGTTCGCCACCGAGCGTGACCTTCAGTGCGTCGGCGCTCCCGGCTATTGGGCGGTCGGGGATTGCGCCGGGATACCTCACCCCAGCGGGACGGGGCTGTGCCCTCCCACCGCCCAGTTCGCCATTCGCGAGGCGAAGACGTGCGCGATGAACATCATCGCGGCCATCGATGACAAGCCGCGCGCTCCGTTCCAGTTCCGGCTCCTCGGCCAGCTCGCTTCCCTGGGTGGGCGGAGCGCGGTCGCCCAAATCGGCCGCTTCGCGCTGACGGGATTCGTGGCGTGGTTTCTATGGCGGACCATTTACCTCACGAAGCTGCCCGGGGTCGTGAGGAGGCTCCGCGTGATGCTGGATTGGACGCTGGACTTGTTCTTCCCCCGCGACATCACCCAGCTGCAAGTCTTCAAGACAGAGCGACTGCGCGTCGACCACTACGAGCCGGGTGAGGTCATCGTGGAACGCGGAGAGCTGGGCCGGGAGCTCTTCATGGTCAAGCGCGGCGAGGTGGAGGTGATCCACGAGAAGGGCGCGGGGTCGACAGAGGTCCTCCTCTCACGGCTCGGCCCGAAGGAGGTGTTCGGCGAGAAGGCGCTCCTCGAAGACACCCCGCGAACCGCCACGGTTCGCGCCGTCGGTCCGGTGGACGTGGTCGTGGTGTCGCGCGCCGACTTTCGAGCCCTCCATGAGCAGATGCCCGCCGTCGGCGCCTATTTCTCGCAGCTCATGCGGTCCCGATACGCGACCGTCCGCGAGCCGATGGAGTCGTAAGGAACGGCGCCGTCGTTCGTTCAGGCCTGCATGGCGCGCTTCGCCGGCTGCTCTTGGCTCTGCCTCGCCCTCGCTGGATGCGCCGCGGCGCCCGTGAGCCCCTGTCCGGAGTCTCGCGTTGCGGTAACGACGTCGGCCGCCCCGGACCGAGCGCTCGTCGATCGGCTGGCCTTCGAGGAGGAGCAGACGACGCCGTGCCGGGGTCCCGGCCTCCGCGCGTGCCTGCAGACGCCCATCTTCGTGCGAGCGGAGGGCTTCTTGATGGACGGCCGCGAGCACGAGATCGGGGTGCTCGGATGGGATCGAGCGACGAGCTCGGGGCCGGGTTGCACCCGGTTCGCGAGGGTGCGGACCGACGATCGTCGGGTGTTGTCCCAGACCGGGTGCCTGGAAGCGGGCGACTCCCATTTCGGGCTCGCCGCGACGCCCTCCGGTTGGCTGTTGGGCACCCGCGCCGGCTACCACCACCCCGGCGAGCACCCTTACGATATCCGCGTGCACCGCATCCAGGACGGCGCCGTCTCGGAGCCCTGGAAGGTCGCCGCGAGCGAGCTCGTCTTCCCTGCCCCCGGCGGCGGCGGGCCCATCTTCTCCGACGCTCGTCTCGTCTCTCGGCCGGGCGGTGGCCCCCTGCTCGTGTTCACCTCGGGAGCAGACACCTCTGTCGTCCTGCTGGACGAAGCGGGCAAGCCGGTGTGGACGCCGAAGGTGCTCCCGCCCGCGACCGCGGGCGCGGCCAACGAGCAAGTCCCGAAGATCGGGGGAGCGGTCTGGGCAAACGGCGCCTTCTACGTGCTGCGCTATTCGAAGACGCGCGACACGACGGGATACAACTGGGAGCAGGGCGCCGCCGCGACCATTGCGAGGGTCGACCTCACCGGAACGGCGACCCAGCACGCGCTCCCGGAAGGGGCTTGGACGTCGGCCCTCGCGCTCGGTGGAGGAGACGAGGGCCCCGTGCTCGCTTCCTGGGACGGCAGGGACTCGAAGCTGCTGCGCTTCAACGGCGACGGCACGGCCGGCCGCGTGGTGCCCCTCTCGCTGGTCGGGATCCCCCATATCCACGCCGTGCATGGCTTCGCCGGGGAGACCTGGCTCGTGGCGACCGACTTCGGGGCTCGACACGCGGTGACCGACCGCTCGCGGGTGCTGCTCTATCGCGTCGCCGACGACGGCGATGTCCTCGAGCGGCGCGAGATCTCCGAGCGGGCGTCGGACGTGAACGAGCAGGCCTTTCTCGGCGTCGCGGGAGGAGAGGCGTGGGCAGGGTGGAAGTCGGGGGGCTTCTTCATGCGGCGAATGGCGCTCGCGTTCTTCGATCTGCCGCGGAAGCCCGAGATCCGTGCGCCGCTCGTCACGCCCGAGACGAGCGGCCGTTGACGCGCCGACGAGCCGTCAGTCGGCGCGAAGCTTGGCGCTCGCCGTCTTCGTCTCGCCGGGCCCGACCTTCACCGAGACCGACTTCTTTCCGAGCTCGGGGTGGATGAACGTGACGGTGTGCGTCCCCGCCGTGACGGAGACGCCCGTCTTCGGGGTCTCCCCGAGAGGAGCTCCGTCGAGGAGCACGCGCGAAGCGGGGATCGAGTTGATGTTGAGGGTGCCCATGCCCGACGCCGGGGCGGGGGTGGGCTCCGGAGCAGGATCGCTTCGCTTGGGCTCTGTCGCCGCGGTTCGCGTGGGCGTAGACACCGGGCCCGAGGGCGTCGGCGTAGGACTCGGCGTGCTCGAAGCGATCGACTCGGGGCTCTTCTCTTCGCGCAGCTCGACCTCGATGGTGCGCTCGGGGACGCCGTCGGGGAAATCCAGGTTCGCGACGAAATCGGGGAGGCCCTTCTTCTTCGCTACGAGCTGCCATTTGCCGGTCGTGTCGACCTCGATCGTGCGGGGGTAGGGCCCGTCGACGTAGCGCGCGGGGGCCTTCTCGTCGGTGCGCACGATCGTCACGGAGGCGCCCTCCGTCTTCAGGACGACGGTGGCATGTCCCTTCGTGATGGCGAGGCGCGGCACCTCGAAGTCGTGGGTCTCGCCGGGCTTCAGCTCGATGATGCGCTCGACCGTCTTGTAGCGCTCGCCCTTCAAAGCGAGCTGGTGCTTGCCGGGCGCGAGATCGGTGAGCTTCGTGGGGAGAGGCCCCCGATCGACGTCATCGACGAAGAGCCGCACTCCGGGCTGATCGGTGGTCGCGACGAAGGTGGCGAGCTGGGGCTTGAGGGTGAACGTGACGGGGGTGGTGTTGCCGGCCTCCACGTCGATGCTGACCGGCTCGAGGCCCTCTTCCGTCGGCGTCATCACGCGCACGCTGTGCCGGCCGACCTCGAGGTCGCGGACCGAGCACGGGGTCGCGTCACAAACCTTTCGCCCGTCGACGTAGACCTCGGCCTTGGGCACCGTCGCCCCGCTCGCGTCCTTGACCTCGACCTGCACTCCGCCGGGCCGCCGCGTGAAGAGGAACGTGACGAGCGCGCCGATCGAGAGGACGGCGGCGACCGCGGCAGCGGCGAGGATCCAGCTCTTCGAGCCGCGGACCTCGGGGGCGACGATCGCCGAGTGCGCGAGGGGCGACGCGCTCCCCGGCAGCGGTCCGACCGAGCTCGAGCCGCGCTCGGGCAGAGCCGAGGTCGGGAGCGAAGTCGGAGGGACGTAAGAAGCCGGCAACGTGGGTTTGCGGATCGCGAGCTCGGTCGCGGTGTACGGGTTGCCGGAGGGCAAGCGCACGAAGGGTTGATCGCGAACGACGTCGTCGTTCGGCAACGGCGACGCTTCTTGGATCGCGCCTGGCACGATGCCGGGCACCGAGCTGCCCATCGGCCGCGCCTGGGTGATGCTCGGCACCGGCGGGGGCGGTGGAAACATCCCCTGGGAGAGTCCGCTCTGACCGTTGCGCGGCGGGGGCACGCTCGACGAGGACGAGGAGGGAGGTGCGGCGGAGAGCGCGTCGAGCTTGAGGGTATCGGTGCTCGGAGGCCCTGCCATCGCCGCGCCGGAGAGCGCGGGAGGCGGCGCGATCCCTCGCGCCGTCTGCACGTGCCCATTCTCGTGCCCCGGCGTCGAGGGCCGATACATCGGCGGATGGCTGACGGGCGGAAGATGCGAGGACGGCAGAGGCCCCGCCGGCCCCGCCTGACCGAACGGCGGCGGCGCAGAGGAGTGGAAGACGTGCGTGCTCTCCTCCTCTTCGTCCCAATCGAGGGAGTCGTCGCTGCGGCGCGAGGGCCGGCTCGCGATCGCGGGGTTGGTCGCTTCATCGAGCGAGTGGGGCGCGTCGCGGAAGGTGTCGGGGGCGGCCCCGGCGCGCACGTGAGTGATGGACTCGGCGAGCGGATCGCGAGAGCGCGGAGCGGGGGGGACGATCCGAGGAGAGGGCGGGCTCACCGGCGGCAGCGACCGCGGAGCGGCCGGCGGCGCGCCCGGTGGTGCGGGAGGAGGCGTGACCTTGGGGAGCGGTCCGAACGAGCCTTGAGGCGGCGAGGAGCCTCCGCCGAGACCACGGAAGACGCTCATCTCCGGGACGGACCCGTTCGACACCTTCCGAGGGGGGGGCGCGACGGGCGGCAACCCTCGGGCGCCTCCTTGGGGCAGCGGACGATCCGAATCGAAGCTTTGACCCATGCTATCGCCCCTCGACTGCCTTCGCTCTCGCGCCCTCGGGGTGAGGAAGTCGCACGAGCGCGCTCATTGTACTTCCGACTTTGGAACATTTCATTCGGCGCGTCGCGAAGATTTTCACCCTGCACTCTTGTTCTTCCGGGCAAACGATTCTCCATCCCTGCCGCCTACCCGGCGGCGAGGGGGCCGTGCCATGGTGAGTGAGCATGGCGAGCGTGGTCCTCTTCGACATCGATGGGACGCTGGTCGACTGCGGCGGGGCCGGTCGACGCGCGATGGACGCGGCGTGCGAGGCCGTGCTCGGGGTGAAGGAGGCCTGCCGGACGATCGCGTTCGGGGGGATGACCGACCGAGCCATCGCCCGCGCGGCGATCGTCCTGAGCGCGCCGGCCCGGGTCGCGGAGGGGGAGGCCGCGGTGGAGCGTCTCATCGACGACGTCCTCGAGAGCTACCTCGAGATCCTTCGGCGCGACCTCCCCGCTTCGCCTTCGTTCCGTGTGCTGCCGGGGGCCCACGAGATGGCCGAGGTCGCGCGGAAGGCGGGCCACGCGGTGGGCCTCGGCACCGGCAACCTGCGCGAAGGGGCGCGGCTCAAGCTGGAGCGGGCCCGCCTGTGGGACTTGTTCGATTTCGGAGGCTTCGGATGCGACGCGGAGGCGCGGCCCGCCCTCCTCGACCGCGGACGCGCGCGCGGGGCCGAGCGGCTCGGCGAGCCCCCCGAGACCTGCGTGACCCTCGTCGTGGGCGACACCCCGCTCGACGTCCGCGCCGCGCACGCGATCGGCGCGCGCTGCCTCGCGGTGGCGAGCGGACGCTTCGACCGCGCCTCGCTCGAGGCCGCCGGCGCGGACGAGGTCGTGGACACGCTGCTCGATCCGTCCGCGGCGCGCGTGATTCAGAACCCTTCCCGCGACGGGGCGCGCGCGTAGCGCGCCCGGGGGTGCCGATCACGTCGGCAGCTTGATCGTCTTCGGCAGGCCCACGATCACGACGGGAGGGTCCTCGCGCTCTCGAGCGTTCTCTCTCGGCGTGGCGTCCGAGGGCGCCGCCGCGACCGACTTGGGCCGCGCGTTTCCATAAGGGCAATGACGACAGCGCGAGTTGCAGCAGTACCCGCGACGCAGGTGGTAGCGCTCCGTGAAGACGAGCCTCCCGTCCTCGAGGTAGTAGTCGATTCCCTCGACGAGCGGCTCCTTCATGGGTAAGAGTTCTGCCGGCGGCAGCGCATTCGCAGGCTCTTAGCGTAGCAGGTCGCAACGCAAGACAAGGAGACCCCGAGCCCCCGCATGGCCCGAAAAACCTCCCGCCGCCTCACCTCCCGTCGAACGCCCGCGCTCCCCGCGTCGCTGACTTGGATGGTCGTGGCCGCATCCGCCTCCGCCGGTTGTCACGGGTGCAAGGACGAGAAGCCCTACGTGCCGTTCACCGTGGGCAGCGGCTCCTCCGGCTCCGCGTCGCCGAGCGCCGCGCCCGTCGACTCGGCGGAGACCGCGTCCTCTGGCTTCGCGGTCGTCAACGGCGTCGCGCCCTCGGGAGACCCACGCAAGTTCGAGCTGGGCTCGGCGACGGTGTCTCCCCGCGCGGGGCGGGTCTTCAAGCGCGGGCTCGTCTTCGAGGCCGACGGTGATCAAGCGGACGACCTCTTCGCGTGGACCGAGGCGGGCGACGGCTCGAAGGGGGAGCTCGTCTACTTCCACGGTGGCGCCAAGGACGCGACGGAGGCGGTGCTCACGAAGATGCCGAAGGAGCTCGACATCGGCCAGTGCAGCCACGAGACGTCGCTCCAGCGCATCGGCAACAACGTCATCACCGTCTCGCTCTCGCTCGAGTGCGGCGACGGCAAGGAGAAGGAGCAATGGACCGCGGTCGCGAGGGTCGATCCGGCGCGCGATCCCGCCGCCCTGAAGGCCCCCGAGGTCAGGCTCGAGGCGCGCGCCAAGGACCCGCTCGCCCTCGGCATGAGCACCGACGATCGCGATCACGACAAGATGGAAGACCTCGTCGTCTCGATCGCGCTCGCGGGGCAGAAGGACAAAGACCGCGTCGAGGCCTCCCTCGTCCTGTGGGACCGACCCGCCGGCTACGCGTGGGATCCCGGAGAGCCGGAGGCGTCGCTGGGAAAGCTTGGCCAGTCGTTGCTGAACCGCGCCGTGGCGAAGAAGCCCGACGCCGTCGCGCGGGCGGAGGCCGCGCTCTCTCTGGTGCGAGCCCTGTGCACGGACGTCGGAGGGGCGCGCTTCTCCTCCAGCGCAGGCGCGCCCAAATGTCAGGAGTCACGCGTCTTCGGCGACGCCGTGCACGCGATCGCGATCGCAGCCAACAACGGGGGTGACCTGCCGCGCGCCGTCGCCGCGTCGGAGATGGTCGCGGGGCTCAAGTTCGATCACGGCCGCCTCCCGCAGATCGACGCCCTCTATTCGAAGAAGGTGAAGAAGGTCGACGCGAGCATCGCGCGCCGCTCCCAGACGAAGGCTTCGAAGAGCGGCAACGGCATCCTGTCCCCCCTCGCCTTCGACGACGCAGGGGGGCTGCTCGTAGCGGCCGACGACGCGGTGATGCGGCTCGACCTCGCGACGGGTGAAGAGACGAAGACGGAGGTCGCGCCCTGGTCGCGGACCGTCTCGTGGAGCTCCGGCGACGCCACCATCGAGCTCGCGGGAGCGTCGCGTCCGTGCCCCGGCGGAGGCGCGAAGGAGAGCGTCGGAACGCGCGGCACGTTCGCCGACATCGAGCTGCCGGTGATCGACGGTCTCCTTCCCTCCGCGGTGAAGAAGGACAAGTGCGATCGCGGCCGCGTCGAGATCGCCCCCATCGCGATCGAGAACGATGGCGCCGTCCTCGCCGTCGCGGGAGAGGTGTTCCGCGCGAAGTTCGGTGATCAGGGGGTGTACTTCGAGCGCGCCGGCGTCCCCGGACCGGGCCAGGGAACCTCCCCCACCGGAGCGGCGCGATCGCCAGACGGCAAGTCCACCGTGATCGCGCTGCCCACGAGCCTGCTCGTGCTGACGCAGGGAGGCGCGGAACGATGGCGGGGATCGGACGTGAAGGGCCTGTCTCGATGCGTGGTCTCGAGCAACCACGACCGCGTCGCGTGCGTCGCCGACGAGGTCGCGGTCGTGCTCGAGCCCAAGGCGCAGAAGCCGGACAAGGCGCCGAAGAAGCCCGGCAAGCCCGCCAAGAAGAAGTAGCTCTACTTCTTGTTCACGCGCTCGATGTACTTGCCCGTCGTCGTGTCGACGCGGACCCACTCCCCTTCGTTCACGAAGAGCGGAACGTTGACGGTTGCGCCCGTCGAGAGCGTGGCCGGCTTGGTCGCGCCGCTCGCGGTGTCGCCCTTGATGCCCGGCTCGCTGTGGGTGATCTGGAGCGTCACCGACGCGGGGATGTTCACGCCGATCGGCTGACCGTTCCAGAGCGTGACGTCCACCGTCATGCCGTCGCTCAGCCACTTCGCCTCGTCCTGCATCTTGTCGCCGGCGACGGTGATCTGGTCGCCCGACGCCTCGTGCATGAACACGAAGTTCTCGCCGTCCGGGTAGATGTACTGCATCGCCCGCTCTTCGACGTCCGCCTTCTCGATCTTCTCGCCCGACTTGTACGTGCGCTCGAGGACGGCCCCGTCGGTGAGGCTCTTCACCTTCACGCGCGTGAAGGCCTGCCCCTTGCCGGGCTTGACGAACTGAAAGTCGACGACGACGAACGGCTTCCCGTCCACCATCATCTTCAAACCCTTCCGAATGTCGCTTGTGTCCATACTGGTGGCTCGTCCTGTCGCGTTTGTTGGCCGCGAGCGGCTTGCCTCATTACCACACCGGCGTGGACCCTTAACAGGGTGCTTTCTGCCAAAATCGTTTCGGCGTCATGGACGACATCGACGAGGAGCTCACCGAGATCAAGCGCGAAATCGTGGAATCGCGCGGCCTCGTCATCAAGACGAACAACCTCACGAGCGCGCTCGCGGCGGACCTCCGGACCATCACCAAGCGCCAGCAGACCTTCGAGCGGGTCGCCTTCTTCAACTCGGCGTTCGTGTTCCTGCTGTTCGTGGGGGTGGTGATCGGGTCCGTCTACGTGGCCTGGAACGCGCGCGTCGACTCGATGACCCGCGAGACGAAGGACGCCAAGGAGAAGGCGGAGCAGGCCAAGGCCGATATCGAGAGCCTCAAGAAGCAGCTCTCCGACCGGGCGAGCGCGGAGACGGCGGCGGCCGCGTTCTACGAGCTCGTCCGAGCGGGCCGAAAGCGCGAGGTGATCGAAGGGTACAAACGCCTGCGCGATCAGCAGCTCTCCCGCTCGGAGCAGATGTTCTTCGAGGACGCGGTCGAGAAGGCAAAGAGCGACCTCTCCGTCGAGAGCTACCAGGCCGGGCTCGAGCACGAGCGCGGCGGGCGCTGGAACGAGGCCACGAAGGCCTTCCAGGAGTCGATCGACCTCTCGTCGACGGGGGCCCACTCCCCCTCCGCCGAGCTCGAGCTCGGGCGCGCCCTGAAGAAGCTGAACCGGCAGAAGGAGGCGATCCCGATCCTGGCGCGCCTCTCCGAGTCCTCCCCCAACGCGGAGCTCCTCGACGACGCGACGTTCCTCCTCGCCGAGTGCCTCGCGGAGATTCAGGCCTACAACGACGCGCGGTCGACCTATCGCTCCTTCCTGCGCCGCTTCCCGAACAGCCCGATGGCGAACGACGCGAAGATGGCGCTGAACGATCTCGATCTGAAGAAGTGAGGCTCAGGGGCAAGGGGGCGCGACGTTGAAGCAGTCGAAGCGGGCCGTGCCGGGATCGGACACGCCGCCCCAGTTGCCGGCGCCGATGTCGATCTGGACGTTGTCGAGCGGCATGGGAGAAGGGCCCGACCCGCGCACTTGCCAGGTCACGCCGTCGGCGGAGGTCTCGAACGTGACGAAGTCGTTCTCGTCGGCGCCGATCCGCCACCACGTATCCTGAGGAAGGCTGAAGCCCGATGGATCGAGGGCGATTGGGTCGAGCGAGAACCCACCGTTCTCTTGAAGGAGGTTGAGCTCGCCGTCCCCCGCGACCTCGCGAATGAACACGAACCGCTGGATTCCCGTCTGTTCGGAGCCTTCGGCGAGGATTCGGACCGTGAACCGATCGCAGGTCAATCGGCGGCTCCCCTGCGTGTAGAACCAGCAGTACTCCCCCGTCGTGTCGGTGACGGTGACCTCGCCGTTCTCGATGGTGGCGCAGTTGAGGAGGCCGAGGTTCGGATCCAGACCGTCGTTGAAGTCGGCGACGATGGCGCTGACGGGCGGATAGTCGAAGGGGCCGTCACAGGGACCGGGAGGGGACCCGCCGCCGCCCTGATCGCCCGCTCCCGACGCGGCACCACCCGCGGCCGACGCGCCGCCCGTGCCGGCGTCATAGTCGGAGAGGGGAAACACGAGCGAGCACCCGCTCAGGACCGTGGCACCGAGGAGGGCGAGCGATCGGTTCAAAGCGCCCCTTCCACGACGAGCACGACGGCGCTCGCCGAGCCCCGAACCCCGACGTTCACCGGCTCGCCGCGGGCGGTGGTGACGGTGATGGTGGGGCTCGTGAAATAGAGGATCGGCGCGACGGCGAGGGCGGCCACGCCGATGCCGAGAGAGATGTCGGCGCCGAGGAACAGCCCGCGAATGGAGTCGACGTCCTCGCTCGGGCAGTTGGGCTTGCAGGCGCGATCGTCGAGGCCGCCGCGCTTCGCGAGGCCGGCTCCGCCGAGGCTCGCGAACAGGACGACCCCGACCACGCCGACCGCGCCCACCGCCCAAAACGCAGGCGTGACGGCGCGCCTCTTCGCGGGAGCCCCGTCCGAGGTGGCCCCGAAGCGCGCGGAGATCTTCCGCGCCTTGTCCCCCTCGCGCACGACGATGACCTGCTCGACGGGCCGCTCGCTCGGACGCTCGAAGCGGAAGACGTACTCGCCCGGATCGAGCTCGATCGCCTTGCCGTCGAGGCGCTCCGCGAGGGTGACGCCTCCCGCGGTGACCCGCGCGTCCGCGACGTCTCGCCCGCCCGCGTCGCTCGCCTCGAAGACGACGGTCGGGAGCGCGCCCTCGACCCCCGCGAGGAGGCCGGTGCAGTCCTCCACGAGGAGCGATGGACACCCCGGCTTCGCGCACTGCACGAACGCGTCGCGCGCCCCCTTGAGCTTTCCCGCTTTGCGGAGCCGCTGCCCCTCCACGTGCGCGGCGATGCACGACTCCGTGTCGTCGGCGCGCGCGGACGTGCCTGCGGTCAGAAAGGAGGCGGTGATCGCGAGCATCGAGAAAGCCTTCACCGCTCGGAAGGAGCGCGTCACTTCAGGCATTCGGGCTTGTACTCGCGCACGCCGTCGGGCGTGATGATGAACGGCGGCGAACATCCGGGCTTCGCGCCCGGCTTCGCCGACGGGGATGGAGCGGGGCCTCGGGGCGGTGGAGATGGGGGCGCCGACGTCGACCGAGGCGAGCCGTGGGACGAGACCCCCGCCGGCGCGCTCTTCGTCGAAGACGAGGCGTTCGTGACGGCAGTGGGCTCCGCGCTCGGCGGGGGCTCGCTGACCTTCGCCGAGATCACCTCGGACGCAGTGCCCCCCGGGCGAACCGGCGTGAACGCGGCGACGAGGGACTGCGACGTGGGCGCGGGGACGGCCATGAGGCGCGCCGCCGAGAACCCGATCCCCCCCGCGGCGACGATCGCGAGCGCGACGAACCACCCTGGCTTCGACCGCGTGCTCTTGACCGAGGGCTCGTCGGGCTTCGTGAAGCTCCCGGAGACATCGGAGAGCCCGGCGGCGGTGGGGGCGGTGACGGTCGTGGGCTCGAGGACGCGGGGGGACGCCTTGCCGGGCAGCTCGGTCGCGATCGAGAGATCGAACTCGCTCATGCGCTGCGACCGGAGCCACAGCGCCTCCCCCGCCTTCGCCTCGACCCAACGGCCGACGTCGCGCGCGGCCGCGGGCGTCGAGACGCGCTCCATCGCTTGAGCCATCTCGCGCGCCGACCCGAAGCGATCCTCCGGCTTTCGAGCGAGGCCGCGCATCACGATCGCGTCCAGATCGCCCTTGAGCTCGGGACGGATCGAGCTCGGGGGAGGGATCTCGGCGTTCAGGGCGAGCAGGACGCGGGCCGCGTCGCTCTCTGCCTCGGCGAAGAACCGCTTGCCGGTCAGCATCTCCCAGAGCACCACCGACGCGGCGTAGATGTCGGCGCGGCGATCGATCTTCTCGGCGCGGATCTGCTCCGGAGCCATGTAGGCGACCTTGCCTTTGACCTGCCCGTCGCGGGTCATCGTCGCGTTGCCGGTGGCCTTCGCGACCCCGAAGTCGATGAGGCGCGCAACGCCGTCCAGCCCGACGAGCACGTTCTGGGGCGAGACGTCGCGGTGCACGATGGAGAGCGGGGTCCCGTCCTCGCCGCGGGCCTCGTGGGCAGCGTGCAGGCCCTCGAGCATCCCGACCGCGATCGCGCTCGCGATCGAGAGAGGCACCCCCTCCGGCGTCCGCTTGAACAGCTTCGAGAGCGCCTCGCCGGGGACGAACTCCATGACGAGGAACAGCTCGCCCCCGTCCGCGACCACGTCGAGGATGGGGACGACGTTCGGGTGGAGGATGCGCGAGGCGAGCCGCGCCTCGTCCAAGAACATCGCCACGAAGTCCGGGTCTTTGGCGTACTGCCCATGGAGGCGCTTGATGGCCACGCCGCGCGAGAACCCGGCCGGGCCGACGAGCCGCCCGTAGTGGACGGTCGCCATGCCTCCCGTGGCGATCTCACCTTGGATCGCGTAGCGCCCGACGCGCAGATCGCGCCCGCGGCTAGGCTCCACACGCATCGTCGACAGTATACTTTGCGAAACGGCAACGCGGCGCATCTTCGACGCGGACTCGGACCGCCCTGCAAACGTGCAGCACCGCCACCCGAGCCAACGCGAGGCCCGAGCTCAACCCTCTCCCTCGTCGTCGGTCGCCCGAAGCCCGAACCGCCGCACCGCGCGCTGAATGAATTTGCGATTCACCCCCGCGATCCGCGCGGCGTGCGAGACGTTCCCCCCCGTCTCCTCCAGGGCCTGACGGAGGTAGCGCTCCTCGAAGTCGTCACAGAGCCGATCGCGCGCCTCCTTCAGCGGCACGGACAGGTCGATCGCTCCGGACACGACCGGGCCCGACGGAGCCCGCGCCCCCTCCGTGGGTCCGACCGACGTCGCGCGCGACACCGCGTTCTTCAGCTCGCGAACGTTGCCGGGCCACGCCTGGGACATCATCGCCCGCATGGTCCGATCGGAGATCGGGTGGACCATGTGTCCGCGCAGCGCGCGCTGCTTGCAAAAGTGCTCGACGAGGAGGGGAATGTCCTCCGGCCGCTCGCGCAGCGGCGGCAGCGAGACCCGGACCACCGCGAGCCGGTAGTAGAGGTCCTCGCGGAACGTCTTGCGCGCGACCTCCTCCGAGAGGTTTCGATTGGTGGCGGCGACCACGCGGACGTCCACCCTTCGCGCCGTGTTCGCCCCGACCCGCCGCACCTCGAAGCGCTCGAGCGCGCGGAGGAGCTTGGGCTGCAGCTCGAACGGGAGCTCCCCGACCTCGTCGAGGAAGAGCGTCCCGCCGTCGGCCGCCTCGAACGCACCCTCGCGGTCGGAGATGGCGCCCGAGAACGATCCGCGGACGTGCCCGAAGAGCTCGCTCTCCATCAGGTTATGGGCGACGGCGGAGCAATCGAAGACGATGAAAGGCCCGCCGCTGCGCGGGCTCTCCTCGTGGAGCGCCTCCGCCGCGTGCTCCTTTCCCGTCCCCGTCTCCCCCTCGATGAGGACGGTGTCGTCGACGGCGGCGGCGCGCTCGAGGAGCGTGTAAGCGATGCGCATCGAGACGCTCTTGCCGATGAGTCCGCCGAACCGCTCCCGCGACGAGAGCGGGATGTCGACCACGTCGCGGATGAGGCCCACGCGGAGGGTGGTGTTTCCGACGACGACCACGGAGCCCTCGCGGGCATACGCATCTCGGACGGTGACGCCGTCGACCGCGGTGCCGTTTCGACTGCCCGCGTCCACCACACGGACGCGGCCGCGCTCGATCTTGAGGGTCAGGTGGTGGCGGCTGACGGCGTTGTCGAGGAGGACGAGATCACACCCGCGCACGGATCCGATGCGGACCTCGGGGCCTCCCAGCTCGAAGCGTTGCCCCGCCTGAGGTCCGGCCGCGACGTCGATGCGGATCTTCTGCGATCGGAGCTTCAGCCCCGAAGCATCGCGGAAGAGGATCTCGGTAATGGCGTCGCGGCCACCCGCTTCGCTCGGCATGATCTCATCGATATTGCAGCCGCGGCGCCTCCGAAATCGGATTCGAGCGCCCGCTGCGAATGCACGGTGCGGGGAGAGCTGCCCCATGCATGTCGCAGGTGCATATGCACCCACCGCTCCCGCTCGCGCGTGGAACGATTCACGACCCCAGCCGTCCTAAGCTCCCGATGCCCTCGATGCGCGTGACCTCGACCTCGATCGTCCTCACCCTCCTCGCCGCGGCGTGCGACGGCACGTCCTCGTCGCGTCGCTCGAGCGCCCCCTCCGGCACGCCGACGGGGGAGGCGGCGGAGACGGCGAGCCCGCGCCCGGAGACCTTCCGGCTGGAGGACGGGAAGGCTCGCCGCGCAGGGCCGCTCACGTTCAAGCTCACGGGCGTCTCGCGGGTCTACCTCACCGAGGCAGCCGCGAAGGCGAGCGGGCAGCGGCACCGCAACGCGCTCACGATCGAGGTCACGGAGGGGGACCATACCTCGACGGAATGGGTGGACGAAGAGACCGGGGTCGGTCGCCTTCGCGAGACCTACGGCTTCGTTTGGCGCGTGGTCGGCCCGCTCGACGACAAGCGGGCGTTCGTCACCGTCGAGATCGGCGCCGTCACCGACGAGGCGTGCCGAGAGACCTGCTCCGCGACCGGGAAGTGCCACGCCCGCGACGGGCGCTGTGGGATCGCGAGCAACGACGATTGCGCTTCGTCCACGGCTTGCCGCGACGGGGGTGCGTGCAGCCTGAAGGGCGGCGCCTGCACCCCCGGCACCGACGCCCATTGCCGCGCATCCACGGGCTGCAAGAGCAGCGGCCAGTGCGTGCTCCGCGAAGGCGCGTGCGTGGCGGCCTCGAGCGACGATTGCAAGGCGAGCGAGGTCTGCCGAGACCAAGGGCAATGCACCAACGTCGGGTCGACGTGCGCCGTCGGATCGCCCGCCGATTGCGTCGCCTCCGGAGCGTGCGCGGAGAGAGGTGCTTGCTCCTTCGAGCAAGGCGAGTGCAGGCCGAAGACGACCGCGGACTGCGCGGCCTCGAGGCTCTGCCGCGAGTCGGGGGCCTGCGCCCTCGTCGACGGGCAGTGCAAGCCGGGGAGCCAGGCCGATTGCGAACGAGTCTCGATGTGGGGAGGCGCCATTCGATACCGCCCGGCCGAGCACCGCTGCGTCCCCGACTGTCGCGCGACGGAGCTCTGCAGGAAGCTCGGGCTGTGCACGGAGGAGGGGGGACGCTGCGGGACGGGCGCCGACCAAGCGCGCGCCGACGCCGATTGTCGCGCCTCCGAAGGCTGCCCCGCGGAAGGGAATTGCAAAGCCTATCTCCGCGGGAGCTTCTGCGGGGCCGGGTCCGAAGCCGATTGCCGAGCTTCGAGAGACTGCACGGCAAAGGGCAATTGCTCGCTCCGCAAAGACGACGTCCATTGCAAGCCCGGGTCCGATACCGACTGCGCCGGCTCCGAGGCGTGCAAGACATCGGGCCTGTGCAAAGCCGGCTCGATTGGGTGTGAGGCGAGCACGAAGTGAATTGAGCCATCGAGGCCGCACCCCCGGCCACGGCCGCGCTCGGTCGAACAATCCATTCATTCACGCCGGAGGCCCGGGCCTTAATGCCGGCCTCCTCGGTGACGCTGACCCGGCGAACCCCCCCGACCGCGGGCAAGCGATGCGCGGCGTGAAAGGACGACGATGTTCCGAAGACGAGCCCTCCAGACCCTGTTCTCCGTCGCCGCCGGCGCATTCGCCCTCGCGGCGGTGAAGACCGCAGAGGCTTCCCATTTCCGATATGGCAACGTGAGCTGGCGCGTCCCGGATCCCGTCAATGCCCCCACCACGGTCGAGTTCAAGGTCACCCACGGCTGGCGCCAATCGGCCGGCAGCCAATTGAACCTGAGCTTCGGCGACGGCGACTCCTACGCCGATCTCGGCTCGTTCATCGGCAACGGCCTCGACGCCGGCGGCAACGGCTATGACATGTACGAGTTCACGGTCGTGCACACGTACGCCACCGCCGACCATTTCAAGGCGAGCGTGGACGGGTGCTGCCGCATCAGCAACCTCACCGTCGACAACGACGGCAGCTTCCGCGTGGAGTCGGACGTGGATCTCAGCACCGGCAACACCGGGAGCCCCGTCTCGCAGATGCCCCCCATCGTCGCTCTCCAGCTCGGCGGGCTCCGCAGCCTGCCCATCCCCGCCTTCGATCCCGACGCCGACAGCGTGACGTGTCGATTCTCCACCGGCGCGGAGAACGCGATCTCCACCGGCGCTCCGAGCATCCCCGGCGGGGCCGCGCCGACGCTCAATGGCTGCACCCTGGAGTGGGACACGAGCGCGGGGCAGGTCGGTCAACGCTTCGCCATCTCGGTCGCCCTGGAGTCCACCCACGGCAGCCAGAGCTCCAAGAGCACCATCGACTTCATCGTAGAGTTCGTGCCGCCCCCGCCCCCCGTCTGCGCGGGGTCGGGTGAGTTCATCATCCCCACCGGGCAAGCATTCTCCACGAACCTCACCGGCACCGCCGGCGTCGCGGGGGACATGCTCGCCATTTCGGCGACCGGCATGCCGGCGGGGGCGACCCTGAGCCCCGCTGCCGGCACCTCGATCGCGAGCCCGGCGACGACGACGCTCTCGTGGACGCCGACCGTCGACGACGTGGGCACCCGCATCGTCCTCGTGATGTTCCGCGACACCTCCAACCTGACCGGCTTCTGTCCCGTCACCCTCACCGTGCCGCCCTGTACCGGCTTCGGGGATCCCTGCTCGGCCGGGATCGGCGGGTGCGAGCGACAAGGCCAGCTCGTGTGCCTGGGCTCCAACGCGGTGTGCAGCGCCGTCGCCGGAGATCCTTCGGCGGAGACATGCAATGGTGTCGACGATGACTGCAACGGCACCGTGGACGAGGGCTTCCCCGTCGGCGATCCCTGCTCCGTCGGCGTCGGCGCGTGCGCCGACACGGGCTTGATGGCCTGCGACGACCAGGGTGGCGTCGAGTGCACCGCGGTCGAAGGCCAGCCCTCGGCGGAGACCTGCGGCGACCTCGTCGACGCCGACTGCGACGGCCTCCTCAGCAATGGCTGCGGGTGCGGATCCGACGCGGACTGCGAGCTGTGCAACGAGGCCCAAGGGCTCTGCAGCTGGTACTGCGAGAGCTCGGCCGATTGCGCGAGCGGTCAATACTGCAACGACGCCGGCGTATGCACGAACGGCTGCACCTCCGACTCCCAATGCCCGGGAGCTTGTGAAGAGGGCCGCTGCGTCGCGTGCGACGAGAGCGCGGATTGTCCGGCAGGATTGTCTTGTTCGCAGGGAGCCTGCGTCGCCCTCTGCGCGAGCGACGCCGACTGCTCGAATGGCCTCCTCTGCGACACCGAGGCGGGCTCGTGCGTGGCCTGCTTCCAGGACAGCGACTGCGGGCAAGGGAGCTGCCGGGAAGGACAGTGCGTCGTCGGCTGCCAGAACGACGGCGACTGCGCCCCCGGCGTATGCGACGAGACGGCGGGCCATTGCGTGACCTGCACCGCCGACGCCGATTGCGGCAGCGGCCGCTGCGACGTCGCGACCCAGGCCTGCGTGGGCTGCCTCGCCGACGGCGATTGCGCCGCCCCGACGACCTGCGACGAGGCGACCCGCACCTGCGTGGGCTGCACCGCCGACTCGCAGTGCGGTCTGAATCGGGTCTGCGACCTCGCCTCGCACGTGTGCGAGGCGGAGTGCCAGGCCGACGCCGACTGTCCGGAAGGCTGGATCTGCGACGGCAGCGCGGGCGCGTGCGTGCCCGCCCCCGAAAACGAAGGTGGAAGCTCCGGCTCCGGCGGAAGCTCGGGCGAGGGCGGAAGCGCGAGCCAGGGCGGAAGTCCCAGCCAGGGTGGAAGCTCGAGCCAGGGTGGAAGTCCCAGCCAGGGCGGCACGGACGAAGGCGGGGCGTGCCCCGACGCGGCGGGCGGCCAAGATCCGGGCGGCCTCTGGCTCTCGGGCGGCCCCGGCTGCAGCGCGAGCGCCGGTGACGACCGCAATGGTCTCGTCGGCGCCGGGCTCCTCGCCCTCGCCATCGCCGGCGTCCGTCGCCGGCGGGCCATGAAGCGGCGCTGAGCGAACGAAGTGAGTGACGCGAGCGAGGCCCGGACCACCGTGCCTCGCTCGCGGCGTTTCCGCATTCGAATCAAAGGAGCGGTCGTGGCTCGTCGGTTCTGGGTCTTGGGTCTCCTCTTCGTCACGGCCGTCGTCGGGTGCGGAGAGACCTCCGATACGCAATGGGAGCCGACGGGCGGAGCTCCGAGCGAGCCCCTCGCCACCTGCCAGGACGGCGAGCGCGACGGCGGCGAGGCGGACGTGGACTGCGGGGGCTCGTGCGCTCCCTGCAGCGACGGTCGGCTCTGCTCGAGCAAGAGCGACTGCGCGAGCGGATTCTGCGGCGCGGGGACCTGCTCGACGCCGACTTGCTTCGACGGCGCCAAGAACGGAGACGAGAGCGACGTCGACTGCGGCGGGACGGCCTGCGTCGTGCGATGCGGAGGTGGGGCGGCCTGTCGGGAGGCGCGGGATTGCGACAGCGGGCGGTGCGACGGAGCCGGCCATTGCGTGGGCTCCGAGACAGCGGGTTGCGCGAGCGGAGCGGACTGCCCGAGCGGCCGCTGCGAGGACGGCGGGTGTATGCCCGCCGCATGTGACGACGGCCTCGAGAACGGGGACGAGACGGGACCGGATTGCGGGGGGCCGACGTGTTTCGAGCGCTGCGCTCCGGGCGAGGGGTGCCTCAGCGACTCCGACTGCACGAGCAGCGCATGCGCGGGCGGTCAATGCGCCGCCACCTGCTTCGACGGCGTCGCCGACGGAGACGAGACCGACCGCGACTGCGGCGGGACGACCTGCGGCCCCTGCTCCGGGGGGGCGGCGTGCCTCTTCGGCGCCGACTGCAAGAGCGACCATTGCAATGGTGGGCTCTGCGCGTCCTCGTGCGACGACGGCGAGCGCTCTCTGGAACTCGGGGAGTCCGACGTGGACTGCGGCGGCGACTGCGCGCCGTGCCCCGCCTCCGCCGCGTGCGGAGGAGGCGCCGACTGCGCGAGCGGGGAGTGCGCCGAGGGCCATTGCGAGGCGCCCGCCTCGTGCGCGGACGGGGAGACGAACGGCGCCGAGACGGACGTCGATTGCGGCGGATCCTGTCTCGGCTGCCCGCTGGGGGGTCATTGCGCCGTCTTCACCGACTGCGCCAGCATGTCATGCGACGTCGCCCATCACTGCGTCGCCCCCGCCTGCGACGACGGACACCGGAACGGCACCGAGACGGACGTCGACTGCGGTGGCGCCTGCGGCGCTTGCTCGGCCGGCGAAGGGTGCGGCGGGAACGGTGACTGCATAAGCAACAATTGCAATGGCGGCGTCTGCCAGCCGGCCACGTGCTTCGACGCGCAGAAGAACGGCTCCGAGTCCGACGTCGACTGCGGCGGCTCCTGCGCCCCCTGCCCGCCCGGCGCCCACTGCGCCGGGGGGGACGACTGCGCCTCCGCCGTCTGCGGCGCGGGGTCCTGCGCCGCGCCCGCATGCACGGACGGTGTCGGCAATGGCGCGGAGACGGGGGTCGATTGCGGCGGAGGGTGCTCCCCGTGCGGGACCGGACAGCCCTGTCTCGGCGCCTCCGACTGCTCGAGCCACGTCTGCAGCGGACCGGTCGGGGCGATGACGTGCAAGGCGCCGTCGTGCTCGGACAGCGCCAAGAACGGCGACGAGACCGATTTCAACTGCGGCGGCTCGTGCTGGCCATGCATGCCGGGACAGCACTGCGCCTCGGGGTCCGATTGCCTGGGCGCGGTCTGCACGGCTCAAGGCGCGTGCGCCGCGACCTGCACCGACAACATCATCAACGGCGGCGAGAGCGACGTCGACTGCGGCGGCTCCGCGTGCCCTCCGTGCCGGCCCGGACGCGATTGCTTCGCGGCCGGGGACTGCACCACCGGGGATTGCTCCTACTCGGGGCACGGCCTGCATTGCCAGCCCGAGCCCGCGTGCGCCGACGGCGCGCGCGACGGGAGCGAGACAGATCTCGATTGCGGCGGCCCCGAATGCGCGCCGTGCCCCGCCGGGAGGACGTGCTCGGTCGCGCTCGACTGCGCCAGCCGCCATTGCAATCAAGGCGTGTGCGGTCCCTGACGCGGGCGCTCAAGCGCCGGGCGCGACGTCGAGGAACCCGTGGACGTCCTTCAGCTTGTCGCCCTCGAGGGTGACGACGTCCAACCCCACCGCGACGGGCCCTTCCTGGCCAGGCACATGCGCCGTCCAATCGAACCGGGCCTGGTCGTGGTGGTGGTCGAATCGCGGTCCGAGGCTGAAGCGCGCCCCCGGAAACCGGTCTCGCACCGCGCCGATGAACGCGGAGAGCTCCTCCACCCCGTGGACCGCCGCGAGCGGGTCCACGTACGTGCAGCGCTCGACGAAGACGCGGGCGAGGGCCTGCCCTCTCGCCTCCGGGTCGGCTTCGTTCCAGGCCTCGATGTATCGGCGCGCGAGCGAAGCCGCCGCTTGCGGTCTGCCCTCGTCGATGAAGCCGTAGACGTCCTTGATCTTCCCGCCTTCGAGCCGGATCACATCGAAGCCGATGGCGAGCGGGCGCGCGCTGCCTCCGAGCCCCACCTGCCATTGAAAGCGAGCTTGATCGTGGTGAGCGTCGACGGGGCTCGCGAGGGCAAACGTGGCCTCCCCGAGGCGGGCGCGGGCGTCGAGGACGAATTCGGTCAGCGCGCGCGCTCCCCGGAGCGACGCGTGCGGGTCCGTGTACGTAAACCCCTCCGCGAACACCTCGGCGATGGCGCTCGCGATGCGCTCCCGCGAGCGGAGATTGAAGATGGCGACATAGCTTCGGACGAGTGAATCCAACGATTGCATGGGTCCTCCTGGCGCGTCCCGGGGGGAGCGCGTCGACGTCCGGAACCTGGCGCCCTTCCCGAGGGCGCGCGATGACCTCCGAGGTCATCGCCGTCTCCCGCCCGGTTGGTACGCTGCCGTCATGAGCGAGCACCGCGCCTCCGTGGGCGTACGGCTTCGGGCCTTGAGGAGCGAGCGCAGGTTGAGCCAGCTCGAGCTCGCGACGCGGGCGGAGATCTCTCAACGCCACCTCAGCTACATCGAATCGGGCAAGTCCATCCCGAGCCGGGAGATGGTGCTCCGGCTCGCGAGGCACCTCTCCCTCGCCCAGGGAGATCGCAATGCCCTCCTCCTCGCCGCCGGGTACGCGCCAATTCGCAAGATCGAGGATTGGTCCGCGCCCGAGCACGCCCCTACCCGCGCCCTCGTCGAGCGCCTCCTGGTGGGATTTCTCCCTTACCCCGCGCTCGCGATCGACGAGCGGTGGACCCTCGTCCAGGCCAACCGAGCCGCGATGACGCTGATCGGCGGCGTGGAGCGCGCGCTCCTCGAGCCGCCGGTGAATGTCTTGAAGTTGAGCCTCGCCCCGGGCGGGCTCGCGGCGCGAATCCTCAACTACCCTCAATGGAGAGAGCATGTCCTCGCCCGATTGGAGGGCCAGCTGATGCGCGGCGGGGACGCCTTCATTCGGGAGCTGATCGACGAGATCCGCGCCTACCCCGCGCCGAGCGCACGCGCGACGCTCCCCCCCAACCCCGTCGCGATCCCGATGGAGCTGGTCCATCGCGGTCATCCGCTGCGCCTCATGAGCACGACCACCGTCTTCGGCGCGCCCGTCGACGAGGTGCTACGGGGGATCGCGGTCGAGGCGTTCCTGCCAGCGGACGACGCGACCGCCCACCGGCTGGCGCGGCTGTTCGGCGAGGCCCCCCCGGCCTCAGTCCGGGGTGAGGCCGAGCTTCGCGACCTCGAGCTGCCCCTGGCGGGCGTAGTCGATGGCCTCGCCGAGGACACGGGCGGCCTCCTGGGGGGCGTGGAATCCCATGCTGTTCTCGGCGGCGATGAAATCGAGCCGCCATTGCGCGCGCCGCTGCAGGGCGAGGGCGGGCGCGAGCTCGTCGCCCGAGTAGCCGGCCTTCTTCGCCGCGTCGATCGCGTCGATCAGCGACTCGATCGCCCCGCCGCCGCGCTCGAGCAGCTCGTGGTTGCGGTCCTGAATGACGGCCACCCGCGCCTCCATCTCCTTCTCGCTGGCCCGATGACATGATTGGCAGGCGCGGTTGATGTTGAGCAAGGGGCTCCTCACCCAATGATCGCTCACCTTCGTCGCCCCCTCGCGCATGTAGGGCATGTGGCAGTCGGCGCACGCGACCCCGCTGCGGGCGTGGATACCTTGGTTCCAGAGCTCGAACTCCGGGTGCTGGGCCTTGAGGACAGGCGCCCCGGTGGTGGCGTGGGTGTAGTCGCTGAAGGGACTCCCGTCGGGGAACGTGGCTGCGTCCCAATACGCTTCGATGTCGTCCGCGCGCAGGCCCTTCCCCCACGGGAACGTGAGCGGCATCTTCGTCGAACAATAGTATTCGACGTGGCACTGGCCGCACACGTAGGAGCGCAGCTCGTTCCGGGTCGCGTCGCGGTTCGGGTCATACGGCTTCGAGCGGCCCGTGGCCCGCCACTCTTCGATCGACGAGAGGGCGGGCACGGGCGCGTCCGATTCGGCGAGGGCCTGGATCCCCCGAATGAACCCCGGGCGCGTGACGCGAAGGGACATCGTCTTCGGATCGTGACAGTCGACGCAGCTCACGGGGTGGGCGTGGCCGCTCTCGTGGAGCTTCTCGCTGAGCTCCTGGTAGGAGTACTTGTAGCTCTCCTCGAAGCCCTTCATCGCGTCCCCACCCCCGATCTGTCGATAGAGCGGCATGATGGAAGCGTGGCAATGGAGACACGAGCCCGATTGAGGCTTCGAGAGCCGCTTCGTGCTCTCCTGATCCGTCAACATGTACGCGTGGCCGCGGCGGTCTCGATAATCGATGGAGAACGCGTATCCGAGGAACATCTTCTTGAGCCACGGCTCGCGGTCGATCTTCTCCTCGGGCAGGGCCTCGCTGCCGGCGTGCCCGCCATAACGTGTCTTCGTCGGGAGGGACGTCCTCTTGTACCCGTCGTATTCGTGAGGGAACGTCTTGCCCCACTGCTCCGGGTCGGTGTCGTCCTCGCCGAGGTCGACGTTGCGGACGAGGGCGACGCGCTCCTCGGTCTTGCGCTCGAAGATGTTCGTCAACAGCGCCGTCACGCCCGCCCCCATGACGGCGGCGACGAGGATCGCTCCACCGTAGCCGAGGCGTCGCATCCACCAAGCGCGCTTCGTCGGCTCCCTCTCCGGCTCCGGGCCCGAATCACGCCCCGAATCTCGATCTTCCGCGTCCGTCATCGTGCTCCCTCTTCCGCGCCGAGCTGGAGCTCGGCGGGCTTGTACGGGCCCCCCATCGCCGCTCGCTCCCCGTGCCCAGCCGTGGAGTGACAATGCAGACAGTCGGTCGACGCGCCGTTGTGTCCGTCGGAGATCGTGGACACGAGCTCCTCGTGGCAGCGGCGGCAGTTCGCGAGCAGGATCTCCCGACTCCGCGGCTTCAGGACAATCGGCTCCGCGAAGGTCTGAGCCGTGAACTCCTTGCTGTGACGATATCCGTTCTCCGCCTTCGCCATGTATTTACCGATGAAGTCGTGGGGGAGGTGGCAGTCGACGCACACCGCCACGGTGTGGTGGCTCGAGCCCTGCCACCCCGCGAGCTGCGTTCGCATGATGTGACAGTTCGCGCACGACTCGGGGGCGGTGCTGAAATACGAGAGCCCCTTTGCATAGGTGAACGTGTACCCGCCGACTCCCGCGGTGACCCCGACCGTCCCCGCCAAGACGAATGGCAGGACGCCCACGCGGCCGAGAGGACGACGACGCCTCGACCGGACACGCCTCTTTTCGTTCACGTCACCCATTCGGAGCCGCGGCAGCATAGCCACGAGCGCGCGCGAATGGGAGATGATCTCGGCGCAATTGGAGCGGCAATGAAACGGACCTTCGCTCGGGTCGCGCGTCATTCGATCGGGTCGCTGTCGAGGGCGACGACGGTGAAATCCTCGTGCCATGACGCGCTCGGTGCCCCGGGAGCCGGTCCGACCGCGACGAGCGCGACGTTGCGGCCATTCGCGAAGACCTCGGTCGAGATCCCGCCGTGATCGATCGCGTCTCCGAGCAGCACCGTCGTCGAGTCCCCGGTCGCGTCGCTCTGCGCGCGGACGCTGGCGATCCGCGGCATGCCCAGCTCGGCGGCGCTGAATACGGTGGAGGGTGGGAACGGCGCCGCCCCTCCCGGCGGGACGAGGGTGGCAATGGTCAGCTCCGGCGTGCCATCGAAAGACGATTGACCGTAGACGTCGATGAGGGCGCCCGCGCTGGTGGCGTTGACGGCTTGAAACCCGATATTCTCGATGTTCGGGTAACGGGACAACGGCGCGACGATCGCGCCCGGGGTGGGAGCGTCCGGCGCGTAGCCCGGGCCACACACGAGATCGAGGGCGTCGCCGTCGTGGCCTTCGCCCCCGAAGCAGCCGGTGATGGCGAGCAGGATGCTGCGCGGCGCGGATAGGTCCGCCTCGGTGACGATCCCGAGGGAGAGGACCTCGAGGCCGGAGAACCCCGTCGGATCGTCGCGAATGTCGCGGCAGAGGGCCCCTCCGATCGCGTCGAGATCACCCGTCAGGACCAAGATCGAGACGTCGCTCGCGGCGGGGAGAGGAGGCGCGACCGCCGGCTGCGCGAAGACGAGCGGCTCCGAAGGCCACGGCGCCGCATCGTCGCCGGAGTCATCCGGGCTCGCGAGGAGGCAGAGCTGCATCGCCGGTCGGTCCGCGATCGCGTGCAATACGGTGAGGGCGGGGGGACCATCCGGCTCCGTGATTTGCGGCGCGCCCCCGGTATTGAATCCACCCGTCGCGCCCCCGCCGCCGGCGGCGGCCCCGCCGGCCCCCGTCGTCGACGTCGTCGTGTCTTGCCCGAGGTCGGAGTGGCTACCCTCGCACGCGGCGAGCGCGACGAGCGACGTGACGAGGGCGAACGACGGGGAGCGCATGCGAGTCCCGGCCATGGTAACCGTTGCAGCGTGATCGTCACGCTCGAAGCTGGTGCGCGCGCCGCCGTCCTCCGAGGGCACCCCTGGGTCTATCGAGAGGCGATCCGGGCCGTTCGCGGCACCCCTCGCACCGGCGATATCGTCGCGCTCGCCGGACCGGAGGGGGACGACCTCGGCAGCGGCCTCTTCGACGCGTCCTCCCCGATCGCGGTGAGGCGTTATGGACGGCCCGGCGAGAGGCTCGATGTCGCGCGGATGGCGTCGCTCGTCGAGCGCGCGGTTGCGAAGCGAGACGGCAAGCTCGATCCGGAGTCGACCACCGCCTACCGCCTCTGCCACGGCGAAGGAGACCGGGTCCCCGGCCTCGTGCTCGACCGCTACGCGGACGTCGCGATCGCGAGGACGGACGGCGACGCGATGGCCGCGTTCTTCCCCAAGCTCATCCCCTCTCTCGGCAAGACGCTCGAGTCACGAGGGGTGCGCTCGGTCGCGCTGCGCATCGAGGCAAAGCCGGGACAGAAGAAGATCGAGCCCGTCTTCGGGGATCCATGTCCGGACACCATTCGCGTGCGGGAAAATGGAATGTGGCTCTTCGTGGACCTCGCGCAGGGCCAGAAGACTGGTGCGTTCTTGGACCAACGCGACAATCGGGCGCGGGTACGGGGGCTGGCCCGTCCCGGGTCCCGCGTCCTGAATCTGTTCAGCTACGCAGGCGGCTTCTCGCTCGCCGCCGCATTGGGAGGCGCGTCCGAAGTGACGAGCGTCGATATCGCGACGCGGGCCCACGCCACCGCCCAGCGCTCCTTTCGAGAGAACGGGATCGACGTGGCCAAGCACCGCTTCGTCACCGCGGATGCGTTCGTGTTCCTCGAGGAGGCGAAGCGGCGAGGCGATCGCTACGACCTCGTCATCTCCGATCCGCCGAGCTTCGCCCCGAGCGAGAAGGCAAAGAAGAAGGCCCTCGCCGCGTATTCGAAGCTGCATCGAGCGTGCGCCGCCGTGCTCGCCCCGAACGGAGTGTTCTGCGCTTCTTCGTGCTCGAGCCACGTCTCGCTCGAAGAGCTGCTCGGCACCCTCGACGACGTCGCGATGGGAACGGACGTCTTGTCGGTCCACGAGGCCTTCGGCCCGCCTTGGGATCACCCGAGCCTCGCGTGCTTCCCGGAGGGCCGCTATTTGAAGCTGGTGGTGATGCGCTGAGGACCGCTCACGGACCGTCGTTGATCTGCTGCGCGACGAGCTTCAGCTCGAAGCGCTCCTCGAGCGCGCGAATGGCGGCCGGATCCACCCGCTCCGTCACGAACGTCACGTTCACGAGGATGAATGGCAGCCGGCCACCGCTCGCTTCGAGGAAGACGTCGGCGTCCCGCAGCTCCTCTTCGATGTGCTCCGCCCGATCCAGACGCATGACCTGAAAGCCCAGGATCTCACCGAGCAATTCGTGGATGGCGCCCCGAATCTCGCGGAGCATTGCATAGTCCTTCGAATCGTTCCCGGTGGCCCGAAGTGTGATGTAGTCGCGCGCCGTCTCCGACATGTCCACGGACCATCGTGGTGGAATTGTCTCGCGATGGCCAGCCCCGCCGCGTTCGACGCGCGCTCGTCCTCGCCGCTCCGCCGCGCCAGCTGATAGGGTCGCGGACATGAGCGAGTCCAAGACCTTGTTATGGGCCGGCAGCGTCGCCGTCGTGATTGGGGCCATCGGGTGCGGCGGGGGGGCGGCCTCTGGGGTCGCGATTGGACGCGTCGCGGAGGGCCTCCCCGCGCGGGCTCAATCGGCGCCTCGCGGAGGTGACCTTTGCCTCGTCCAGGAGGCCCTCGCGTCGCAGCCAGGTGGCCCCGAGAAGCCGATGAGCGAAGCGTGTGTCAAAGCGTTCAAACAGGATCGCGTCCAGCGGCGCGCCATGATCGTGCTCGGCGCCTACGGGGCGACGCTCGCCGATCTCGGCCGCGGAGGAGACGAGGAGCGGGCCGGCCACATCGAGGCGGCGATGAGCCCCGCGTCTTCGGGAGACAGTGAGGACAAGGCGGTGGACGACGCGGCCACCCAGCTCGCCACCCTCCTCTCCGCGAGCGGAAAGAAGGATCTGGAGAAGCTCGTCCAAGACGCGGCCGCGTCGGTGAACACCATTTGCGATTCACTCGTCCCCTCTCTGGACAAGCAGGTTCGTGCCTATCGAGACGCTCAGTCCGACGTGGAGAAGAAGCGGCTTTCGAAGACGGATCGGCGCTGCGGGTCAATCGACAACAAGAGCGTCTGTGTCTCGGGGTCGACGGCCGACGCGGTGACCTACGCCATGTCCTACGGCGAGCTCGGCGTGCTCGAGCACGATCACGCGATGGCGCACGCGGATGTGGCCGGCTTCTGCGCCGCCCACAAGAAGCTCGAAGAAGCGGCGAAGAGCGGCGACATCTCGAAGGACGCGACGTTCGACGCGGTGGTGGAGGCCGTCAAATCCTCGAGGGGCGGCGGCGCATCCAGCCCCGCTCCGGAGTCGAAGGCCCCCGCCGCCAAGGGCAAATGAACTAACAGGCATCTTACGGGGGTGGCGTTGTTGGCCCAACCGCTCCCTTATGACGCGCGTCGACGAACGCCTCGCTGCTTGCCTGGCTTCGACGACGCGCGCCTCCGCGCCCTCTCGTGGGTCGAGGTGGCTCCCATCGA
>JBGAID010000141.1:0-19930 GCA_044225865.1 Polyangiaceae bacterium
GTTCGAAGCTCCAGCCCGACGAGCTGCTCAAGCTCTCCAACAGCGACGGCATGGGGGGGCCGATCGTCTGGACGGGCGATCGCTACGGCGTGGCGTGGCAAGAGCGCCGCGACGGCGACTATGACATCTTCTTCCGTCTGCTCGACGAGACGGGGGCCACCGTCGTCACGCCTCCCGTCCAAGTCTCCACCGCCGCCGGCTTCTCGGTGAACCCCGATCTCGGCTTCACCGGCTCGCACTTCATCGCCGTCTGGCAGGACGAGCGCGCCGGGCAGTTCAACGTCTACGGCCGCGTCATCGGCCTCGACGGTGACGTGCAGAGCGACGAGATCGAGCTCGTCCCGCTGAGCAACTTCCCCAACGAGGCGCCGGCGATCGCGGCGACGAGCCAGGGGGTGGGGGTCGCGTGGGCCCACGGCGACACGCTGGCTCACTTCATCGAGTTCGGCTCCTACGACACCCAGCTCGGGATGATCTCGGACGAGGTCTTCCTCACCGACGGCACGACGGAGGCGGTGTACCCGACCATCGTCGCGAACCAGGATACGTACGTCGTCGCGTGGTTCGATCGGAGCGCGTCTCCCCCCGGCATCTACGGTGCCGTCCTCAGCCTCGAGGGCCAGGTGATCGTCGACCCGCGGTTGCTCTCTTCGACGCCGCCCTCGGCCCACTCGCGCTTCCCCGCGCTCAAGCCGCTCGGGGATCGGCTGGTGCTCGTCTTCGCCGACGACCGCGACGGCCAAGGTGGCTACGAGCTCTACGGGCGGATGCTCACCGCCGAGCTCGAGCCTCTCACCGAGCCTCAGCGCATCACCAACGCCCCCGGCGACTCCATCTATCCGAAGCTCGCGTTCGGCCCCGACGGCAACGTCGGAATCCTGTTCCGCGACGATCGCCTCGGCGCCCAGCACGTGTGGTTCACCCGTCTTGGATGCGTCGCGGGCGCACCCTGAGGGGAGCTCTGTTTCGCGCTCGCCGCTCCGGGCCTCTTCGCAACGTTCGCCTTTGGCGAACGTTCAGGGCGGCGGACGCTCGCTACGCTCGCTAGAGCACCGAACATGATCGGTGTTCTAGGGTGGTCGCGGGGCGGGGGGAGCGCGTGGCGCTCGCTGCGCTCGCTGACGCGGTTGAGGGGCGTGCCGACGTGAAGCGCGGGCGCGCGGTGACGGCCGCTTCGTTTCGACGGGTCGGGGTGTAAGAGATCGCTCTCCGTCACGTTCTGTCTCGTCACAGCTACGAGGTGTTGGACGTCGGCTCGCGATAGGGGCGAGGCCCCAAGGGATTCGCGCGCCGTGTGTCCGACTTTCCCGAACATCGAGGCGAGATCATGCGCAGCGCATTCCTTCTCCTCAGCGCGGTGGCTCTGTCGTCGCTCGCGACTGGTTGTGTCCACACGACGAGCTATGTCGACAGCCAGGCCACGCTCGGACGTGTCGTCGTCTACCGCAACGGCGTCGCATACTTCGAGCGTACGGCGGAGGTGACGAGCGACGAGCTCGAGCTCAGCGTGCCCTCCGACAAGGTCGACGACTTCTTGAAGTCGCTGACCGTGCTCGACGCGAAGACGAAGCAGCCGACCCCGATCGCCTACCCGACGCGGCCGTCGGCCGACGCGACCGGCATCATTCGGATGAAGATCCACCTGAAACAGCCGGGCTCGGAGCAAGACCCGAGGCGGCTGTTGCTCTCCTACGTGACGGAGGCGCCGAGCTGGAAGCCGAGCTATCGGATCGTCATCGGCGGCGGGAAGAAGGTCGACCTCGAGGCGTGGGCGATCGTCGACAACACGAGCGGAGAGGACTGGCACGACGTGCGGCTGGGCGTCGGTTCGAGCTCGGCCCTCTCCTTCCGATACGATCTCCACTCGGTGCGGAACGTCGCGCGCGAGACGCTCGCCCCGACCGATCTGTTCGCGCAGGCGCCCCCGACCGGGCAGAGCGTGTACGGCGCGACCGTCGTCGACTTCGTGGACGATGTCGCGCTCGCGGAGGTGCCCGCGCCTGCCACCGGCCAAAACTTCGAGGAGCCGGCGGACATCCCGATCGCGGCCAAGGGCGGAGGTCGTGGCGTGGCCACCCGCGTCCCGGCGGGCAAGGTGGCGATTCAATCGGGGGACGACGGGCTGGCCTCCGAGAAGAAGAAGCTCAAGACGAACGACGCCCGCAAGCACTCGGAGCGGCAGATCTCGGCCGGGGAGTACAAGATCGTGTCGATGGCGGAGCGGGTGAAGAACGACCCGTCGAACCGCTACGTCGTCGAGGGATTCGCGGCCAAAGGTGACGGCGAGAAGAGCACGGCCGCCCTCGAGCGCGCCAACTTGCTTCGCGAGCAGCTCATCGCCAAGGGCGTCCCCGCCTCGCAGATCGACGCGGTCGCGAACATGAACATCGTCAGCGACGTAGGGGGAGCGCGCGTCATCCAGGACGCGCGGCAGAAGGCTCCTCCCCCGCCCAAGTCTCCCGAGACGAACACCGCCGATCTCGAGCCGATCGGGACTTCGCACTTCGAATCGAAGAGCACCATGAACGTGCCCCGCGGCACGAGCGCGATGGTCTCCATCCTCCACGAGGCGACCGAGGGCGAGGTCGTGTATCTGTACGATCCGGAGTCGGCCCGCGGCAGCAAGACCCACGCCTTCAAGTCGGTCCGGCTCAAGAACCCCACCGAGTCCACGCTCGAGATGGGGCCCGTCACCGTCTTCAGCGCGGATGGCTTCGTCGGAGAGGGCCTCACCGAGCCGATCCCGGGCAAGAGCGCGAGCTTCGTACCCTTCGCCCTCGATCGCCAGGTGGTGGTGGAGAACACGAGCGACGAGTCGGAGGCGATCCAGAAGATCCTCACCGCCCAGCGCGGCGTGCTGTCCACCGAGATGCGGCACGTGCGGAGCGAGAAGCTCCTCGTCCACAACCGGCTCGACGAGGAGGTCGTCCTCTATGTCCGCCACACCCTCCCGAAGGGCTACGATCTGACGAAGCACCCGGAGGGCTCGGAGCGGATCGGGGACGCCTATCTCTTCCGCGTCGTCGTGCCGGCGCGGGGGAAGACCAACGTCGAGATCGAAGAGGCGACGCCGATCTTCAAGACGGTCGACATCCGGTCCCCGGCGGGGATGGAGCTCGTCAAAGCCTACGTGAGCTCGGCGGCCCTGCAGGGGGACGCGGCCGAGAAGCTGAAGGGCCTCGTCGAGCTCCAGAAGGAGCTCGGCAACGTCGAGCAGAAGATCGACACCCAGCGCGAGCAGATGAGCGAGTACAAGGCGCGCATGGATGAGCTGCACGCCCAGGTCGTCACCCTCAAGGCGGTGAAGACGGGCGGCTCCCTCATGAAGAACCTCGAGAAGAAGCTCGACGAGGTGAGCGACAAAGTCTCCCAGGCGACGGTCGCGCTCGTGCAGCTCGAGGAGCAGCGCATGATCGCGCGCATCAAGCTGCAGGACGGCGTCGCGGAGCTCTCCCTCGACAGGAGCGGAGAGAAGGACAAGCCGAAGGTGGCAGATCGCTGATCGGCACCCCCAGGCGACTGCGCTCTTCGAGCTCCGTCGCGGGAGGGGTAGTGATCGGCCCGGCGCGCTCCGCGCTCGCCGACCCCTCCCAGGCGACTGCGCTCTTCGAGCTCCGTCGCGGGAGGGTTCCCCCGGCGGGTGTCAGCGCGAGCGCAGATAGCCGCCTTGGACCACGCTGCGTCCGGTGTCGAGCACGGTCTCGCGCACCGAACGCGGCGTGACGCCGAGCTCGAGCAGGCGCCGGTTGTCGAACCGAGGGGCCCGTCCGAGGTTGCGCCGCAGGAAGCCGAAGGTGAGGCGCTTTTCGAAGAGCGCCACTCCGTACATGACCGCGTCGGGCATCTCGAAGCTCGGGATCTTCGCCTGGGGATAGGCCTCTCGCGGGAACGCGCACCTCAATTCGCCCGCCATCCAACGCAGGCCGGCCGCGTCCGCGCTCGCGATGACTCGCTCGGGTGCTTCGCGCTTCAGCATGGCCTCGACGTGGGCGGTCGCGACGTCCCGCACGTCCACGATCTGGAAGTGGAGATCGGGAACGCCCGGCCACGCCCCACGCATGATCTCGAACAGGACGGCGGGGCTCGTGCGGAGGTGCTGCTCCGCCATCACCGGCCCGAGGACGAGCGAGGGGAGGATCGCCGTCATCGAGACGCGAGACCCGCGGATGATGGACCACGCCGCGCGCTCGGCCTGAACCTTCGAGGTCGCGTACGGATCGTTCTTCACCGTCGCGCCCTCGTTCCAATCGGACTCGTCGAAGGAGCCTCGCCCGTTGTCGGCGTCACCGGCGACGGCGGCCACGCTCGACGTGAGGACGACCCGCTCGACGGAAGGGGAAGCGATCGCGCTCGCGAGGACGTTCTTCGTCCCCATCACCGCGACGTCGACGATCTCGCGCTGCGGGTCCTTCGCGGCGAGGACGACCGCGCTCGCGGTGTGGATCACGAAGCGCGCGCCCTTCACCGCGGCGTCGAAGGAGCCCTGCTTCTCCAGATCGCCCGCGACGAGGGTGAGCCCGGCCGCCGCGCCTTCGAGATCGAGGAGGTGACGCGCCTTCGTGCGGTCGGAGGGATCCCTCACCGCCGCCCGCACGGCGAAGCCGCGGGCGAGCAGCTCCTTCACCACGTACGAGCCGAGGAAGCCGGTCGCGCCCGTCACGCACACGATGTCCATGCGCGACAAGCTAGATGATCGCGGTCACGGCAGCGAGTCGATCCAGGCGTCGATCGTCGCGACGCCGGTGTCGTCCACGATCTCCGTCGCGAAGGGCGGCATCTGATCGCCGTCGCGGTTCGAGATCCGGATGTGCATCGCGCTGTTCGCGGTGTCGTGGGGAGCGACGATCGAGCAGCCGTTGCACGAGAACATCTGGGTGGGCTGGCCGATCGTCGTCTGGTAGGTGTCCGTCTCTTCCGGCGTCGTCATCGACGAGAGGATGCGCATGCGGAGGCTCAGGTTGGTGACGCCGCCGTCGAAGTGGCAGTTGCCGCAGTTCGCGTGCAGGTAGCCGAGCGCCGGCTCCACGACGCTGTCGCCGGGCACGAGGACGCCATCCGGGTTGGGCACGGTGAGGAGCCCCTCGTCGGAGAGGGAGGCCATCGTCTCGCCGGGCAGATCGTGGGTGAGCTGGATCGCCGAGAAGCCGAGCACGCGCCACTGCTTGTGGTGGCAGCCGGCGCAGAGCGTCTTCGGCGGGACGTCATGTCCGGTGCCGTTGACGTTCTGCGCGCCGTCGTCGGTGAGGACGGCGTCGGAGCCGTCTTCGTTCCAAACGTACGTCCCGAACCGGAAGTCGATGTCTTGAGGTCCGGTGCGGATGATGACCCGCGTCTCGACCTTCACCCCGTCGCGGACGAACTGCTTCCAGAAGCGCGACCCGACCGGCATCTGCCAGGTGTCCATGTCGCTCGTGTCGATCTGCGCGCCGCACTCCGGGATATACGCGAAGCGAGACTTCACCGCGGCGTCCGACCAGAGCGGGTATTTCGGCTGGAACGGCCGGATGTACGACGCTATCGTGTCCGTCGCGATGTCTTCGTAGAGCCCGGTCTCGCTGAGGAGGTTGGGGAACGTCGCGATGTCGGCGATGGGCAGCGAGGTCTCGCAGGTCGCGCCCCCACCCCCTTCCTCGGCGCCCCCGCCGCCGGTCGGGCCACCGCCGTTGGGCGCGCCCCCGGTCGAAGGAGACCCGCCCGCGCCTTCGCCTCCCGCGCCGGTGGCCTGGCCGCCGACCCCGCCTCCGGAGCCCGTGCTGTCGCCGCAGGCCGCTGCGAGCGCGGCGACGGCGAGCACCGCGACGACCGGAACCGAGGAGAGCCGCAAGCCAAGGAGAGGAGAGCGAGACTTCATGATGACGAAAGGGAAGCAGGAAGGCGCGCCGCCGTCCACCGCTCTTGGCTCCGGATCGGGTGAGCCGCCGGCGCTCGTGGGGCACTTTGCTCGCACCGGATCCGCGCGCGCGCCGGTTCAGATCTTCCGAAGCTTGAACGCCCCGGCCTGGTGGACCTTGCCCTGGAGGTTGCGCGCGACCACGCGCTCCGCGACCTGTCCGGCGGTGATGAGCTTGTCGAGATCGACCCCGGTGGAGACTCCCATCCCCGAGAGCATGTAGACCAGATCCTCGGTGGCGAGGTTGCCGCTCGCGCCGGGGGCGTAGGGACAGCCGCCCAGCCCTCCGACGGAGGCGTCGAAGGTGCGGATCCCGAGCTCGAGCCCGACCACCACGTTCGCGAGGGCGGTGCCGCGTGTGTCGTGGAAGTGGAGCGCGACCTTGTCGGCCTCCAGCTCGCTCAGCATCGCCTTCACGATCGCCTGCGTCTTGCGCGGCGTGCCCACGCCGATCGTATCGCCGAGCGAGATCTGATAGCAGCCGAGCGCGGCGAGGCGCTTCGCGACGTGGACCGCCTTCTCCACCGGCACGTCGCCTTCGTAGGGGCAGCCCCACACCGTCGAGACGTAGGCGCGGACGCGAATGCCGGCCTGGCGCGCGGGCGGGACGATCTCCTCGAACACGTCGAGCGTCGCGTCGACCGACTTGTTCACGTTCATCTTGTTGTGGGTCTCGCTCGCCGAGAGGAAGACGGCGATCTCGGGGAGCTTCACCTCGAGGGCGCGCTCGAGACCGCGCGCGTTGGGCACGAGGGCGCTGTAGGTCACGCCTTCGATCTTCGGCAGGGCCGCGATGAGGTCCCCCGCGTCCGCGAGCTGCGGCACCCATTTCGGAGAGACGAAGCTCGTCGCCTCGATGCGCTTGATCCCGGCGTCGGCGAGGGCCTGGATGAGCTGCAGCTTCCCCTCGAGCGGCACGATGATCGGCTCGTTCTGGAGGCCGTCGCGCGGGCTCACCTCGTAGACGCTCACTTCGGGCGGGGCCGCGGCGAAGAGATCGGCGTCGGGCGGGGCGACCATTTCGGGGCATGGTGATCGGGCGGCCGTCCCTCGTCAACTCGACCGCGCCCCTCTCCGCCTCGGCGAGGACGCGGGGCCGGGATCAACCGGCGGACGGGTGGCCCACGAGCAGCAGCTTCACCGCTTCGACGAGCTTCTCGGGCTCGACCGGCTTGGCGAGGTGGACGTCGAAACCCGCGCGATGGGCGGCCTCCCGATCCTCTCGACGGGAAAACGCGGTGAGGGCCACCGCCGGCAGGTCGGGCGTGCGTTCATGGACCTGCCGCACGAGCCAGTACCCATCCCGCATCGGCATGCCGATGTCGCTGACGAGCACGTCGGGGGTGCACACCTCGAGCTTCTCGAGGGCCTCCTCCGCCGAGCCCGCGCTCGTGACCCGCGCTCCCTCCGACTCGAGCACGTAGCCGATGAGCTCTCGCGCGTCGTCCACGTCCTCGACGAGGAGGACCTTCACCCCCGAGAGCACCCCTACCGCCCGCGTGTCTCGGCTCCTCCGCGCGTCGGAGGCGAACGGCTGGGTGGGGAGGGTGACGGTCACGAGGCAGCCCATCCCGAGGCCTTCGCTCAACGCCTCCACCGTCCCCCCGTGCACCTCGACCAAGTGCTTCACGATCGTGAGCCCCAGCCCGAGCCCGCGCGGACCCTCTCTCCCCGTCTCCACCGACGACGTCCCCGCGCGACGGAAGCGATCGAACACGTAGGGCAAGAACACGGGGTCGATGCCGCGCCCCGTGTCGCGCACGCGCGTCACCACCACCCCGCGCTCGTACGCGGCCGCGACCCGCACCGAGCCGCCCGCGTCGTTGAACTTCACCGCGTTCGAGACCACGTGCCAAAACAGCTGGCGGAGCCGATCCGCGTCGCCGTAGAGGCGGCAGGGGCCCGCGCAGCCATCGAAGCGGAGCTCGATGCCGCGCCCCGCGGCGGCGGGCTCGAGGACGCGCACGACGTCGCGCAGGATCGGCTCGAGATCGCGGGCCTCCGGCACGATCTCGAGGTCCCCGCGGGTCATCCGCGAGACGTCGAGCAGCTCGTCCACGATCCGGGATTGGTCGCGCGCGGAGCGCTCGATCACGTCGAGCCCGTGCCGCACGGAAGGAGGCACCGCCTCCGATCCGTGATCGGACAGCGCGGTGACCCACCGCATGATCGACTCGAGCGGGGATCGGAGCTCGTCCGAGATGTTGGCGAGGAACTCGTCTTTGATCCGGCTCGCCTCCTCGAGCGAGCGGTAGGCGCGGGCGGCGTCGAGGGAGAGCGCGACGCATCGTGCGAGCTCCTCCACGAACGGGACGTCATCGGGCCGGAAGGGCCGCGCCGGAGAGCGGGCGAGGAGGATGGTGCCGAGGCGGCGGCCCGAAGCCTCGAGGGCGGTGAGGAGGAACGTTCTCGCGCCGAGGGCGGCGAGGGCAGGGTCGACCGCCTCGTCGATCGGGCCGGAGACGATCGCGGTCCGGCCCGTCTCGAGGACGCGGCGGACGGGGTGGCTGGAGCCCGGCTCGATCCGGGCTGCCCCCGCGGTCGAGACGAGGCGCTCGAGGATCGGGTCCTCGCACACGAAGACCACGTTCCGCGCGCCGTCCCCGTCGTCGAGGTGGATCGCGCACGCCTCCGCGAGATCACCGAGCGCGAGGCGCGCGACGGCCGCGACCGCTCGCTGCGTGTCGCGGGTGGAGACGAGGGCGGCCGCGGCGCGCGCGAGCAGTCGCGCATGACGCTCGTGCGCCTCGAGGGCGGATTGCGCGTTCACGCGCGAGGTCACGTCCCACGCGAAGGCGAGGACGCGCTCGGGGGTTCCATCCGGGGCGAGGACGGGCACGAGGACGCCGTCGAAGAACCGCGCAACCTTCTCTCCGAGCCCGTCCCAGTCTCGCTCGATGCGGAGCGTCTGCCGGTGGACGACCTCGCCGGTCGCGATCACATGATCGAGCAGCGGGGCCGCCGACTCCACCAAGTCTGGCCTCGCATCTTCGAGCGGGAGCCCGATCGGATCCGGGCCCGGCCCGAGCAGCTGGCGCGCGAGGGGACCGACGAACTCGAACACGTGTCGGGGGCCGCGCGTGATCGTCGCGATGACGGGCAGGCGCGCGAGCAGCTCGAGCTGCTGCTGGCGATCGCGCTCCGCGCGAGCGTGACAAGCGTCGAGCTCGGCCTCTGCGTGCGCGCGTGCGCGGTGCTCTTCGTCGAGCCGCGCTCGCAGCGCCGCGACCTCCGCCTCCAAGTTGCTCTGGTCGTTCACGATCAGAGACTCGAGCGTACTCGGTTGCGCGGAGCCGACCATGCGTCATCACGGCAAAGATCGCAGGACGCGATGCCGCACCTGTGGCGCGGCGCCTCAGCCTTGGACGAGTCGCAGTCGATGGTGCGGGGTGCGGGGGATCGCGACGGGGTATTCGCCCGACCAACAAGCGTGGCAATAACCTCGAAGAGAACCGCTCTCGGGGGCCGCTCGGTCGCTCGACCTGTCGTGCCCGCGCACCGCCCCCGTCAGCGCCCCGAGCGAGAGGTACCCGACGCTGTCGGCCTCGAGGTACTTGGCGATCTCCGCCTCGGACTGGGCGCTCGCGATCAGCTCTTGGCGCGTGGGGGTGGCGATTCCGTAGAAGCACGGCCACCGCGTGGGCGGGCTGGACACCCGCACGTGCACCTCGGAGGCGCCCGCCTCGCGGATCATCTTCACGATCTTGCGGCTCGTCGTGCCGCGCACGATCGAGTCGTCGACGACGATCACGCGCCGCCCCGCGAGGACGGCGCGGTTGGGATGCAGCTTCAGCCTCACGCCGAAATGCCGGATCGAGTCCTGGGGCTCGATGAAGGTGCGACCGACGTAGTGACTGCGGATGAGGCCCATCTGGAAGCTCAACCCGGAGGCCTCCGCGAAGCCGATCGCGGCCGCCACCCCGGAGTCGGGCACGGGGACGACGACGGCCGGGCTCACGCCTTCGGTCGGGAGGGGATGCTCTTGCGCGAGCCGGCGCCCGAGCTCCTTGCGGACCTCGTATACGCTGGCCCCGTCGACGACGGAGTCGGGCCGCGAGAAGTAGACGTACTCGAACAAGCACATCGCGCGCGGCTTGGGCTCGAAGGGGAAGGACGAACGCGCGCCCGCGTCGTCGACGACGATCATCTCGCCGGGGTCGAGATCTCGGACGAGCTCGGCCCCGATGAGATCGAAGCTCGACGGCTCGCTCGCGACGACGGTGAGCTCGCGATCACCGCGCGCGAGCTTGCCGAGGGAAAGGGGACGGATCCCCATCGGATCACGGACGGCGATCAGCTTCTTCTCGGAGAGGGCGAGGAGCGAGTAGGCCCCTTCGACCTTCCTCAGCGCGTCCACGATGCGGTCCTCGATCGTCCCTTCGAGCGACTTCGCGAAGAGGTGGACGATGGTCTCCGTGTCGGTGCCGCTCTGAAAGATGGAGCCCTTCGCCTCGAGCTCGGCGCGGAGCGCGTCGTGGTTCGTCAGGTTGCCGTTGTGGGCGAGGGCGATCGAGCCGTGGGCGTAGTCCACCGCGAGGGGCTGCGCGTTCTTGATGTGAGAGGACCCGGCGGTGGAGTACCGCACGTGCCCGATGGACGCGTGCCCTTTCAGCTCTCCGAGGGACTCCCCGTTGAACCCCGCCTGCACCAAGCCCATCACCCGATGGGCGTAGAGCCGCTCCCCATCGCTCGACGCGATGCCCGCGGACTCTTGCCCGCGATGTTGGAGGGCGTGGAGGCCGAGATAGGTGATGTTGGCCGCCTCCGGGTGACCCCAGATGCCGAACACGCCGCACATGGCGCGGTCTTTAGCACGGAAAGGCGCGCCCGGCGCCGCTTTGGGCGGCCCTACTCGAACTTGCCCGTGACGGAGAGGAACGTGAGCTTGTCGTTCGTCTCTCGCAGCCGGACGGTGAGCATGCGCACGAAGCTCCAGAGGACCTCGTAGGCGAGATCTTTGTGGAGGAAGAGGAGATCCTCGAACGCATCCTTCGGCAGCGCGAGCACCCGGCAGCGCTCGTGGACGCGCGCGTCGGCGGAGCGCGCCTCCGAGTCGATGAGCGCCATCTCGCCGAACACGTTGCCCGGTCCGAGGATCGCGAGGGCCTCTTCACCCATGCCGGGGACGTTGCGGCTGATCCGCACGCGTCCTTCGAGGATCACGTAGAGCTTGTCTCCGATTTGCCCGTGCTCGAACACGACCGTCCCGAGGGGATGGGTCTCTTCCGTGGCGATGCGCGCGATCATCTCGAGCGCCGGACGCGTCAGCCCCGAGAACAGGGAGACCTTCGACAGTCGCTCGACGCGCTCTCTCAAATCCACGCTGAGCCGAGTCTAGCAGGTGAGGGCGCAGCCGCCGAAAAGACGGCGATTCCCTCCGGGTCAGCGGCTGAAACGCACGGTGATGGGCGGGGTCGTCTTGCGGGTCGGCTTGCCGTCTTGGTCGAGGCCGGCCTTGTATCGGCGGCCGAGCGCGCACGCGCGCGCGGCCCTCCCGAAGCTCGGCTCGCCGCTCATCACCTTCACGCTCTCGGGAGAGCCATCGGCGCTGACCGTCACCACGAGCTGCACCACGGCTTGGTTCGTCCCCTCGGCGTCCGCTTCGGGCGGGAACGGGCAGCTCCACGACGTGGACCCGACGAGCTCGGCGGGCTTGGAGAGGTTCTGCGCGGGAGGAGGAGGCGGAGGGGGAGGGGGCGGAGGGGGGAGGCGGGGGCGTGCCCGTCCCGGTGCCGGGGCCGGTGCCGTTCCCGTTGCCGGTCCCGTTTCCGTTTCCGTTACCGGACCCGAGGGTCGGATCGACGATCCCGCCGCCTTGGTAGATCTCGGTCCCTCCCCCGCCCGGCTTGTCGTCGGCATAGAGCGGCCTCTGGGGCGCGGCCTCGCGCGTCGCGACGCGGGTCTGCGTCTGCTTCACCTCGACCTTCTTCTCTTCGACGACCTCCTTCGGGTCGGGCTTCTCCTCGACCTTCGGCTCTTCCTTCTTCTCTTCTTCCTTCTTCGGGGGAGTGTTCTTCGTCTCGATCTCGGCGCCGAGCGAGGTGAAGTACTCGTGCATCTCCTTGCGCGCCCGGTGGAGCCAGGCGTCCATGCCCCACAGCGCGGAGTAGACGCGCACGACCATGTAACCGTGGAGGAGCGCAGCGGCGAGGATCGCTACCGTCGTGCCGACGCGGCGCCCGCCCGCGCCCACGTCCAAGACAGGACCGAGCACGGCGTCCGACGCGTGCTCGCGGGTGACCCCACCGAGGGCGATCGCGGTACCAGGCGCGTGCGTCATTCCTTCTCGGGCTCGGCCGCCCCCTTCTCCGCGGCCTTCGGCGCGACCCCGAAGGCGACCTTGTTGATGCCGGCCTGCTTGAGCAGATCGATGATCTCCATGACCTTGCCGTGAGGGATAGCCGCGTCGGCGCGGATCGTCGCCCGGATCTCCGGGTTCTTGTCGAGCGCCTTCTGGGCCAGGGGGATGATCTCCGTCGTCGAGTCCAGCTTCTCGTTGTCCACGAATACGAGCGGGTTCGCGACCGGGTTTTCCTCGGAGGGGTTCTTCGTCACGTCGATGCTGAAGAACACCTGCTGGTCGACGCCCTTGGCCGCCTTCGGCAGATCGAGGGGCACGGAGAGGTTCGCGATGATCCGCGCCGTCACCATCATGATGATGAGCAGCACGAGGCAGATGTCGACGAGCGGGGTGACGTTGATCCCGCTGACGAGCCCGCCGTCTTCGTCACCCGATGAGGAGGCGGCCATCAGCCGTTCTCCTCGGCGCCTTCACCCTTGCGACGGCTCTTGTCCGTCTTCTTCTTCGCCTTCGGGGCGGGGGCCTCCACGTCGTCGTCGGAGCCGGCCGCAGCCGCGTCCATCGTGTGGGTCCCCTCTTCGATGTCGTTCACCATCGCCACCTCGGCGGCGGCGAGCTTGCGGTTGCCCTTGAGGTGGGCGAGCAGCAGCCGGGTGAGCGCCTCCGTATTGGCGAGGGTCGCCTTCGTGAGGCGCTGGAAGAGGTTGTTGGCGGCGACGGCGGGGATGGCCACCCCGATGCCGACCGCGGTCGCGACGAGGGCCTCGCCGATCGAGTTCATGACCTTGTCAGGGGCGAGCTGCTGCGAGCTCCCGACCGCCTCTTTGGCCTGCTCGCCGAGCGCGTTGAAGGCCATGACGACGCCGATGACGGTCCCGAACAACCCGATGAACGGCGCGTTGTTGCCGAGGGTCGCGAGGAACGCGAGGCGCCGCTCCAGCTTCATCCGTTGGAGCGCGGTCGCGCCCGCCATCGCCTCCTCGGCCGCTTCCGGACCGAGGTGAGCGACGGCGAGGCCGGCCGAGACGACGGCCGCCTCGGCCGAGGGCGACTGGGCCATCCGTTTCTTGGCGGCGTCGATCGACTTCAGGAGGGCGTTCTGGAGGTCGCGCGACAGCGTCCCGAGGTCGTCGCGGACCGAGTTGAAGAACCAGGCCCGCTCCAGAATGATGGCCACCGAGCCGACGGAGAGCAGGATGAGGACCCACATGACCCATGCGGATCCGGTGCTCACCATCACGCGTTTCAGCCACTCAACCAAGTTCATCGGTAGTCGCTCGCCTTTCGGTGTCGGTCGCCCATCCTCACCGCGCCTGATACGAGCGGGGTGTCGGGCCGTTGTTTTGCAACTCTATTGCGGAATTGTCGAGCCGGATCGCCAAGCTCGTTCAAAGCTCGGGCTCCTCCCCTGGCTCGGCGTCGGAGGGAGCGGCGTCGGAGGGAGCGGCGTCGGAGTCGCGATTCGCCTCGGACCGGGCCGAAGACGGGGCGCGACGGGGCTCGACCGGAGAGCACACCGACTCGAGCACCGTCGTGGCGTAGCCGCCCTTCGTCAGGAACAGGTCCACGACGAGCCCGTCGTCGGTCTCTCGCCAAGAGAGCTCGTCGCACAGCAAGCGTAGCGCGCGCCTCGTCCCTTCGCCCGCGTGACGAAAGCGGGCGAGCTGCTCGTCCGTGATGCGAGCCTCTCCGAGCACCTCGCGCTCGAGCGCGAGCGCTTCGCCCTCGGGGCTGCGCATGGAAGCGCCGAACATGGGACCGGTCGCGCAGATCGCGAGGGCCTCCGCGCGGGCTCGCGCTTCCTCCAGCGCCTCGGGATCCGCGGCCGGAACCAAGAACAGCCCGCCCGTGTCGTGCTTCTTCGCGAGGTCGCCGGGAACGATGGTGGACCATGTCTCGCTCTGCATTCGGCGCTCGAGGACCCGATTGAAGAGCCACGACTGCAGCGACGAGAAGACGAACCTCAGCTTGTGCTTTTCGCGGGGGGGCCTCCTCCCGCCGTCGCCGCGCACGATTTCCGCGGCCACGAGGGCGTTGTCGCCGGCCGACCCGAAGCGCTGGGAGCCGTAGAAGTTCGGCACCCCGCGGGCCTTCGCCTCCGCGAGCCGAGCCGTCACCGTCGCTCGGTCGGCCCGGTCGACGACGCCCCGGAGCGCGATGCAGAATCGATTCCCGACCAGGTGGCCGGGCTTGAGCTTGTTTCCGTGGCGCGTGACCGAACGCACCTCGAGGCCGGGCGGCAACGAGGTGAGGGCGGCTTCGGCGCCCGCGTCTTTGCCGCGCGGAACGAAGAAGGAGGCGGTCTGCGTCGTCACCGCGACCTTGTCCTTGATCCCGGCTACGCCGGCGTCCCGCGGGCTCGCCCCGAGGGCCTTGGCGATGCTCGCGACCGCTTCTTGGGTGGTGAGGTCCCGCTTGCGGAACGTCACGAAGAGGTGGTCGCCGCTGCCGGAGGCCTCGTAGGCGGGGACTTCGTCCACGACGAAGTCTTCGCAGCGCTCCTTGATGCGCGCGACGGGCAGCGATGGGCCGGAGGCGCGCGCCATGACCGAGGCCGCCGTGGGGGCGCTCCGCAGCGGAGCGTTCGAGTCTTCCATGGTCGAGCTCACGTTTGCTGTCCGCTATAAGTTGTGCTCGAGGCCATTACGAGACAAAAGGGGGTTGGTTAGGTGATGAAGGTGACCCTCGCGAACATCGCCGTATCGAAGGCGCGAGCCGCCCTCTCGCAGCGCGCGCCGTTCGCCGTCACCGCCGCCGTCGTCGGGCTCGGCGTGCTCCTGTTCCCCGAGCCTCCCCGCGGCCAAGACGGAGAGTGGGGCCGCTCCGCCGAAGCAGGATCGTGTCCGAAGGGGATGGTCACCATCCGCGAGAAGTTCTGCATCGACATGTTCGAGGCTCACACGGTCGAGATCGATCGGCCCCGGACCAAGCGCCACGTGCCCAAGGTGGTGAAGAAGCACTCGCCGTACAAGCCCATCGAGGGCAAGACGGTGATGGCGGTCAGCGAGCGAGGCAAGGTCCCGCAAGGCCACATCAGCCGCGAAGAGGCGGAGCAGGCGTGCTTCAACGCCGGCAAGCGCCTCTGCACCAACGATGAGTGGCTCGAGGCCTGCAAGGGCAAGAAGGCTACGAAGTACCCCTACGGCGAGGAGCGTGAGGACGGCGCGTGCAACGATCGCGGCGTCTCCGGCTTCAACCTGCTCTATGGGCCGGGCAACAACACCCCCCCCGAGTCCTCGGCCTACACCAAAGAGCACATGAACGATCCGCGCCTCAACCAAATCGAAGGCACGGTCGCGAAGACGGGCAGCTTCACGAAGTGCAAGAACGGCTTCAAGGTCTACGACATGGTCGGCAACCTCCACGAGTGGACCTCCGACAAGGCGGGGACCTTCCGGGGCGGGTACTACCTCGACACGTCGATCAACGGTGAGGGCTGCGACTACCGGACGACGGCGCACGACGGGAAGTACTTCGACTACTCGACGGGCTTCCGCTGCTGCTTCGGGGGGGCCGAGCAGGCGCGCCTCGACAAGGAGCGAAAGGTCGAGGCGGAGAAGGACAAGGCCGCGAAGAAGCCCCGCGAGAAGGACAAGACGGCGGAGGCGCCGAAGAAGAAGAAGCCCAAGAAGAAGAGCGGAGCGCTCGCGAAGAACGGCGCTCCCTGACGCTCTCGCGGCTCAGTGCTCGTGGGGCATGCGATCGCGGCCGCCGCGGAAGTGCTGGAGCGGTGAGTAGGCCCAGAAGTTCGAGACGCGAGACGTGTAGATGCACGCGTACTCTTCGACCTGATCGCCGAAGCTGGACCGGTCGTCCGCCTCCTTCATCAGCGAGCCCCAATAGGGGTGGAAGTTGCGATCGATCTTCTGCTCGAGCTCCTCCACCTGGTGATCGATCGAGCGCATCTGGCCGCGAATGCGCTCCACCGTGCGCTTCACTCGGAGCCGCTCCGCCTCGAGGAGCGTGAGCTCCGTCGGCGCGGTCGCCGCGTCCTCCATTCGCCTCATCACGTCCTTGAACCGCTGCTGGTAGAAGCGCAGCTGATCCTCGAGCTCCTCGCGCCTCGAGTGGAGCGAGTGGACCTGATCCATCTCCTCGCGGCACGCCTCCGTGGCGTTCACCTCGACCTCCATCTCCTGGATGATCATCCCGGTGCGCCAGGCGCTCTCGCGCTTCGAACGAAGGATGTCGCCGTAGATGTGATCGCCGATGTAGAGGATGCGATCGCCGCTCGTGCCGAGGGCCCTCTCGAGATCGTGGAGGTTGCCACCCTCGTAGACGGCGCCGCGCTCGAGGGGCAGGGTCGCCGGGCGCAGCTCCCCCTCCGGCGTCCGCATCAAGAGCGGCCGGAACTCCTGAAAGAAGGCGGGCTTCGCGCTCGAGACCACCATCACGTCGAAGTAGTGCCGGAAGCTCGGGTACTCCGGCATCGCCTCGTCCAGGAGGTAAGTCATCATCGTCTGCGTGAACGGCCACCGGCTGTTCGTGAGGAGGAAGAGCCGCTTGCCCGCCGAGCGCAGCTTGTGGAGCGTCTGCGCGAGGAGGGGATCGCGCTGGACGAAGCGCGGCAGGTCGTTCTCCACGAGGCTGAGGATGCTCCCGTCGCGGTGGGCCTCGTCGATCGCGTCGCGGATGTCCGTGAACAACGTCGCGTAGTCGACGGGGTGCCCCAGGCCCTCGAAGAAGTCGATGATCTTGGCGTAGATCGCCGCCTCGCTGAGGGCGTAGAGGGTGTCGACCCAGTGGTAGCGCGTGGTGTTGGGGCGGACGCGCTTCGCTTGGTAGAGGGTTCGCAGCTCTTCGCGATCGAGCCGGCGCATCCCGTGGTAGCCCTTCTGGACGTGCTTGAAGCGGTCCATCTTCAAGATGTGACCGTGCTTCTTGTCGATGAGGAGTCCGCGGATCGGGAAGTCGAGGGGATAGTCGAGATCGAGCAGCTCTTTGGGGTAGCCGCGCTCGACGAGCTTCTCGACGGTCGCTCGAACGGAGACGCGATCCATCTCCTCTTGGTTGTACACGGCGAGCGTGTAGTCCATGTCGAAGCCGACCCAGTCGACCTGGCTCATCTTCAGGCCGCGGTTCGCAAAGATGCGCTTCGCGCGCGGGATTCGGGTGGGCTCGCCTGAGCTCGGGAGAAACGCCAGCGGTAGCTCGAGCTGCTCGGCCGTCGGACGGTAGAGCACGGTGGATGAGCCTACACCGAAGCCCCGTGAGGTGCTCGCTCTTCGGCGAAACGTCCAATCTACCCGCGCAATTACGTCGAAAGCCGGCCGGGAGGCCGCGCGCCGACCGCCCCACCGCCAAACCGTGACGTAGCGGAGCGAGACGCGCCTCCGCGCTGGGGGAATGCTGCTCGGCGCGCTTGCGACGTGGCAGTTTTGGACACGATTGGAGTATGTTGCGGCCGGACGCATGAGCTTTGTAGAGCCTCGGATCGCGACCCATCGATCCACGACGTGGTGGTTGTCGGCCCTCAAGAAGCGCCGCGAGCGCATGTACGAAGAAGGGCTCGACCTCAGCGAGCCCGTCGCCTGGCGCGACGAAGCCGAGAAGGCCGCGGCCATCGCCTTCTTCAACGCCGCTTTCCGCGCCGAGGAGTCCGGGCTGCGCCAGGCGCACGAGATCGCCGACGAGATCGCGGCCGACGACCCGGAGCTCGCGGAGACGCTGAAGCTCTACGGTGGCGAAGAGGGCTGGCATCGCGAGCTGCTCACCGAGTTCCTCGCCTTCATCGGTGGTGAGGTCCGGCCCATGGGGCCCACGACGCGGACGTTCTACAACTTCTACAAGCGCGCGAAGCGCATGGAGACGATCGTCCTCGTGAACCTGATGTTCGAGACGATCGGCTCGACGACGTATCGGATGGCGCTCGCGCGGGTGAAGCACCCCGCCATCCGGCCGATGCTCACGATCCTCACCCGGGACGAGTCCTTCCACGTCCCGCTGAACGTCCACTTCCTGAAGCACGCCATGAAGAGGACCACCCCCGTCGCCCGGCTCCGGCTTCGAATGCTGTTCAAGGTCCTCTTCGTGGCTCTGCTCGGGAGCGCCTACGCGAGCCGCCGACGCGCGAAGAATTTCGATCAGATCGAGTTCCGCGATCTCGCGCGCGCGTACGCGGAGCACCTCGCCGCGCTCTTCGCCCGCGAGCCGGATCTCGGCTTCGTGCCGCCGCCCTTCGTCCTCCGTCTGCTCGACATCGATCCCTCGACCCTCGCTACGAGCGAGGCGGCCCGCGTCACGAGCATCGAAGAGGCGGAGAAGGCCGTCGACCGGACGCGCACCGTCGTGACCGCGATCGCCTGAGCAAACCCCTCCCGCGACGAAGCTCGAAGAGCGCAGCCGCCCGGGAGGGGTCGGCGAGCGCGCAGCGCGCCGGGGGTTGATCAGAACCCCTGCCGCGCCGGAGCTCGAAGAGCGCAGCCGCCCGGGAGGGGTCGGCGAGCGCGCAGCGCGCCGGGGGTTGATCAGAACCCCTGCCGCGCCGGAGCTCGAAGAGCGCAGTCGCCTGGGAGGGGTCGGCGAGCGCGCAGCGCGCCGGGGGTTGATCAGCGCGCGCGGGCGGCCGTGAAGATGGGGCGGCCATCCCTCAACACGACGAGCGCTCGCGAGACGCCGAGGGGTTGAACGAGCGCGGCCTCGTGAGGGAGGTCCCACGCCACCACGTCGGCCCGAGCGCCGGGGCGGAGCACGCCCGCGTCTTCGATCCCGAGGCTCGCCGCTGCCTCTCGGGTCACGCCGAGGATGGCCTCCGCGACCGACAAGCCGTAGGTGCGCGTCGCGAGGGCGAGCGCGAGGAGCAGGCTGTCGGTGGGGGCGGTGCCGGGGTTCGCGTCGCTCGCGACGACGAGGCCCACGCCGCCTGCGCGGAGGGCGGCGACGGGGGGAGGGGACTGTCCGAGGGTGAAGCTCGCGACCGGCAAGAGCACCGCGCGCACGCCGCTCTCGGCGAGGGCGCGAATCCCTTCCGGCCCGACGTGCTCCAGGTGATCCGCGCTCGCGGCGCCGAGCTCGGCCGCGAGCTCGGCCCCCTTGACGTCCGCGAACTGGCCCGCGTGGATCCGAACGCCGAGCCCGCGAGCCCGCGCGCGCTCGAGGACGGGTCGGGCCTGCTCGACGCTGAACGCGGATCGGTCGACGTAGGCGTCGACGAAGGAGAAGAGCCCCTCGTCGGCGAGGACGTCGAGGTCGCGGTCCGCGACGCGCCTCGCGAACGCCGCCCGATCTCCGCCCGCCTCGGGAGGGAGGGCGTGGAGCGCCAGGTACGTCGAGACGATGCGAGGGGCGGAGGCGCTGCTCTTCATCGAGCGCAGGGCGAGGAGCTGCTTCCGCTCCGACTCGAGATCGAGCCCGTAGCCGCTCTTCGCTTCGACGGTCGTCACGCCTTGCGAGGCCATCCGCGACAGCCGCACCGCGAGCGCGGCCTCGATGTCTTTGCGAGACGCGGTCCGCACCGCGCGCATCGTCGAGACGATCCCCCCGCCGGCGGCGGCGATCGTCTCGTAGTCCGCGCCCGCCATCCGCAGCGCATACTCCTCGTGGCGCGATCCCATGTACGGGGCGTGGGTGTGGGCGTCGACGAGGCCCGGCGTCACGAGGGAGCCTCGGACCACCTCCGCGCTGACGGGCGGCTCGACGAGCTCGGAGAGAGGACCGAGCGACTCGATCCGCCCCGCCTCGATCGAGAGGTACGCGGGCGAAATCACCCCGAGCGGGTCGTCCGCGGTCGCGCGGGCGGG
>JBGAID010000142.1:0-19737 GCA_044225865.1 Polyangiaceae bacterium
GGAGCAGCTCCAGGCACGAAGCCCGAAGACTCGCTGTGGCCTTCTGTGTTCCTGGGTGCTGCCGGATCCGGAGCCGGACCTCCGGCCGGCATTCCCTCGGGCTCTCCCATGGCTCAGCTCGCCTCCGGCGGGCGCGCGTCGCGGAGCGCCTTTTCGAAGACCTCGACCGACTGGGCTCCCGAGATGGCCCGACCATCCATGAACATGATGAACGGCACCCCTCGGATGCCTCGCTCGCTCGCCGCCCGCGCGGCGAGGAGGGTCGTGGCGAGGGCGTCCCGATCCGAGAGGAGGGTGCGCGCTTCGTCCGCCGAGAAGCCGTGGGACGACGCGAGACCGCACAGGACGCCGAGATCGGCGATGTCCCTCCCCTCCACGAAGTAGGCGGCGAAGATCGCCCGGCCGAGCTGCCACTGGGTGCCCTTCTCGCGCGCGGCGCGGATCAGCGTGTGGGCCCGAACCGTGCTCGAGAACCGGCGGATCCGCTCGAAGTCGAGATCGATCCCGTCTTCTCGAGCGAGCTTCTCGATCCGCCGGAACATCGGCTCTGGGTCACCGAACTTGCGCCGCAGGTGGTCGCGCAGATCGGAGCCCTCCGGCGGGACGCTGGGGTCGAGCAGGAACGGGTGGAGCTCGAAGTCGACCGACGCCTCGGAGCCGAGGCGCTCCGCGGCCAGCTCGAGTCGCCGGCACGCGATGAGACACCAGGGGCAGACGACGTCGGAGATGACGTCCACGTGGAGCGTGTCGGAGACCATGCCCGAACATAGCAAGCTCCCCGCCTCGCCGCGCCGCTCGCGCGATCGATCTTCGGGCGCGCGGCATGTCGCGTATCCTCGGCCCATGCTCGACCTGAAGATCCTCGGAGGCACCGTCGTGGACGGGACCGGCTCCCCCCCACGACGCGCGGACGTGGGCGTCCAAGGCGGCGTCATCACAAGCGTCGGGGCCGTCACCGAGGGCGCGGCGCGGACGATCGACGCCGCGGGCGCGCTCGTGACCCCCGGCTTCATCGATCTGCACGCCCACTACGATGGTCAGATCAGCTGGGACGCCGAGCTCGCGCCGTCCGTGCTGCACGGCGTGACGACGACGGTCATGGGCAACTGCGGGGTCGGCTTCGCCCCCGTCCGCGGCGCCGACCACGAGCGGCTGATCGCCCTGATGGAGGGCGTCGAGGACATCCCCGGCACCGCCCTCGCGGAGGGGATCCGCTGGGGCTGGGAGTCGTTCGGCGACTACCTCGACGTGCTCGACCGCACCCCCCGCACCATCGACGTCCTCGCCCAGGTCCCCCACGACGCGCTGCGCGTCTACGTGATGGGAGCGCGCGCGGTGGAGAGCGAGCCCGCCACCGAGCGCGATCGCAACGAGATGCGCGACCTGCTCCGCGCCGCGCTGGAGCAAGGCGCGGCCGGCTTCAGCACCGGGCGCACCGACAACCACCGCGGCAACGACGGCAGCGCCACCCCCGCCGCGGAGGCGGATCGCCTGGAGCTCGAAGAGATCGTGAAGGCCTTTCATGGGGTCGAGCACGGGGTCCTCCAGGCGGTGAGCGACTTCGACATGGCCGCCGGCAAGGAGCGCTTCGACGCCGAGTACGATCTCCTCGAGGCGATGGCGGTCGCGGCCCGGCGACCGCTCAGCGTCTCCCTCCTCCAACGGTTCGGCGACAGCGAGCAGTGGCGGCGCGTCCTCGCTCGGGTCGAGCGATCGAACGCGGCCGGCCTCGACGTGCGGGTGCAAGTGGCGCCGCGTGCCATCGGAGTGCTCCTCGGGCTGGAGGCGACCTTCCACCCGTTCATGGGCTTTCCGACCTACAAGGCGATGCACCACCTGCCCCTCGCCGAGCGCGTCGCTCGCCTTCGACAGCCCGAGATCAAGGCGCGCATCCTCGCCGAGAAGAGCGAGCCGATCGCGGGCGACGGCAGCCCCATCCCGCCCCTCGCCGACCAGCTCCTCCAAAACCTCGACTTCGTCTCGATGAGCTTGTTCCGCCTCGGCGTCTCCCCCGACTACGAGCCGAAGCGAGAAGACTCGCTCTTCGGCGAGGCGATGCGCCGCGGAGCGCGCCCCCTCGAGGTCGTCTACGACGCGCTCCTCGAGCAGGACGGCAAGGCCCTCGTCTATTTCCCGATCTACAACTACGCCGCCGGCAACCTCGACGAGGTCGGGGAGATGCTTCGTCATCCGCTCGCGCTCTTCGGGCTCGGAGACGGAGGTGCCCACGTCGGCACCATTTGCGACGCGAGCTTTCCGACCTTTCTGCTGAGCCACTGGACCCGCGATCGGCCTCGAGATCGGATCCCTCTCGAGCGCGCGATCCAGATGCTCTCGGGCGCGCCCGCCCGATGGCTGTCGCTCCGCGACCGAGGCATCGTCGAGGTCGGCAGGCGCGCGGACCTCAACGTCATCGACATGGAGAAGCTCGCGCTGAGACCACCTCATTTGGTGCGCGATCTTCCCGCCGGCGGGCGTCGCCTCCTCCAGGAGGCAGAGGGCTATCGCGCGACCGTCGTCGCCGGTCAGGTCGTGCGCGACGCCGGTCGCACGACGGACGCTCGCCCGGGCCGCATCGTGCGCGCGGGCAAGCGCGGCTGATCAGCACCCCCGGCGCGCTTCGCGCTCGCCGACCCCTCCCAGGCGACTGCGCTCTTCGAGCTTCGTCGCGGGTGGGGTTCTGATCCGATCAGCGCTGTCGGCTCGAAGGCGGCGGCGACTCCGCGAAGGGGGCGGGCGTGGCCGTCGAGAACATCGCGTAGCGCGCGAGGGTCGCCGTCTCGCGCTCGAAGAGCCCGACCACCTGGCTGAGCGGCAGGTGGGCCCGAACCGCGGCGTCCACCATCTCGTCGAAGGTCTCGTCGTCCAGGTAGACGGAGACGTAGCCGTTGTCGCACGCGAGCGCCCGGAGCAGCTCTCTCGAGCCAGAGACGATCGCCTCCTTGGCCAAGCCCACGTGCTCGCGAGGACGCCGGGTTAGCGCGAGCGTCCTCAAGATCGCCCTCCGCTCTTCCGGATCGCCCTCGGAGAACCACCGCGCGAGCGTCGTCGCCGCGCGACGCTCCATCCGGTCGATGCGCAGGATGCACATCATCCGCCCGACCTCGGACCAGGTCGCCTCCCGCATCACCCAATCGAGCTGGTTCTCCTGCAGCGTCCAGCGCTGGTCCTCGTTGATCTCGACGCCTCCCTCCGGGAGGTGGCGCCCGCACCCGAAGAACATCTCCTCGACTTGCACCGGCGTCCGCGCGGCCCCGAGCGCCTCACCCCAACGGGCCGCCTCGGAAGGTCCCTCCGACATGACCCGCGACAACAGCTCAAACGGCATGCTGGTCTCCCTCGTCATTGCTTCTCGGGCGGTCGCCCCTCCACCATTCGATCGAGGACCGTGTTCAGCTCTTCGAGGCGCAGGGGCTTGACGATGTGCTCGTCGAAGCCGGCGTCCATCGCCGCGGTCTTGTCGCTCGGACGCCCATAGCCGGTGAGAGCGACGAGGACGATGCCACTCCGCTCGGGCTTCGCGCGCAGCGCGGACGCGAGCTCGTAGCCGTTCATGACCGGCAGGCTGATGTCGATGATGGCGAGGTGGGGGTGAACCGAATCGATCAGCTCGAGCGCCGCCTCGGCGGTCGAGGCGCTCGCGACCTCGTGGCCTGCTCCGCGCAGGTACATCTCCAATACTTCGCAGCTGTCTTCGTTGTCGTCGACGACCACGATTTTCAACGAACTCATCAGAAACCTCGCTCAATCCTTTCGTGCCTGGCGACGCCCACGATGGGTCGCGTGCGTCGCATCAGGAGGGTTTCGCAACCCGCGTGCCGCCCCCTGGGCCCCGTCTTCGGTCGAAGAACTGCGCACGCTCGACGACCCTGCTGCCCAATCGCCACGCGCCGAGCGCTTGCAAATTCACCCCACCGGCAGCGGAATTGCCCCAGCACCCGGTGTTTCCCGCGAGAAGGTCGGAGCAAGGCGCGGAATCCCTTCTCGCCTCGAGCGTATGAAAGCCCGTGGGGCACCGCGGCAAGCCCTCGTGTCTGGTCGTGCTCTCGCTATGGGGGTGTGCAGGGGCGCCCGATCGTCGGTGCCGTGGAGCGACGTGGTGAGGTGCGAGCTCTCGAGGATGGTGACCTCGAGGTCCCCAGCCGCGATCGCTGAGGTCATGCCCGGGAATGGCGTGGTGCGCCCGTACGTATCGCGCGGCATGAGAGCGGGCGTACGGTGGATCGCTGTCCCTCTCGTGCTCCTCGGATGTGCGCGGGCCCCTTCGCCCCGCGCCGCCCGTCCCGTCGAACCGCGGCGCTCCGCGGTCGTGGCCATCGAGGTCGCCTCCCCGGACGTGCGCATCGAAGGGGAAGCACCCCCGCTCTTCTTTCCGGGCTCGAATCCCCCGATCGCCGTCGACCGCTCGACCGTCTTCGGCAGCACCTCGGGGCTGCGATGGGAGGATGGCAAGGTCGAGCTCGTCCACCGAACCCTGCGCGAGCTGTGCAAAGAACTCCTCGCCGAGAAGCGCGGCACGATCTGTCGCCCGGCGCCGGTCCCCGCCTCGTTCGCGGGGCGCGCGCCCTATCTCGGGCTCCAGGCCCTCTACCTCGAGGACGAAGACTGGAGCCGTCACCAGCTCGTCCTCGTGACCGCAGAGGGTGTCGCCCCCCTGCCCGTCTTTTGGAGTGTGGCCACGAATGTCGGCACCGGCTGCCCGAGCTTCGTGGAGCCGCTCGGCCTCGAGTCGGCGCGGGTCGAGCGTGGGCTGCTCGTGCTCACGACGATCGGAAAGACCATCCAATACGTGGAGGTCGAGGAGGCGAAGGCCGGCCCCATGGCCCCCCCGCGCGACCCCTACGGTCTGGAGGCGAATGGAACGCGCCGGGCGCTCGTCCGCGGCCTCGTCATCGCCAAGCTGGAGGGAAGCACCGTATACACCCGGCAGCTCCCCGGGCCGCTGGAGGGCGGGATGTTCCTCGCGCGAAAGGTCGCCCCTCACGCCGACCTCTTCCCCGATTGGAAGGCCGTCCCCTGGCGGGACGTCGCCCAAGCTCGCGTTCGCGACGACGGGGACCTCGACCTCGCCGACCGCGGGCCCTGATCCGGCCGCCCAAATTTTACCCGGGTGATATTGACGAACCTATTTACCCGGGTATAATCCAATTCATGGACACCGAGCCCAGATACGTCGCATTCGCAGGGGCACGCCTGCTCATCGACGGCCCCGCCTCCGAGGCCCTTCCCATCCTCAAGCGCCGCTTCGAAAAGGGTCAATTCGAGGATGTCCTCGTCTTCGACGCCGCCACCGGCCGACAGATCGAGATCGATCTCTCCCCGCCCCTACCGGATCTGTTGGAGAGGGCCGCCGGTGAGGCGCCACGCGGACCGGGGCGCCCCAAGCTCGGCGTGACGAGCCGGGAGGTCTCCCTCCTTCCTCGCCATTGGGATTGGCTCGAGGCGCAGCAACAGGGGATCTCGGCCGCCATTCGGCGGCTCGTCGAGCAAGAGATGAAGCGCAACCCCGGCCGCGAGCGGGCCCGGCGCATTCGCGCTTCTCTCAATCACATCCTCACCGCTCTCGCCGGCAATCGGCCCAACTACGAGGAGGCTACGCGCGCCCTCTTCGCCGACGACGTCGCCGCGCTCGAGGGCCTCGTAGAGCGGTGGCCGCGCGACCTCCGCGACTATGCCGTTCAGCGCGCCCGAGCGGCGCGCGCCGCCGAGCACGGCGGTCCTCCCCACGACGCCGAAGCAGACTGACGACCGCTACTCCTTCTCGAACTCCGTCACCCCGCCCCGGTGATGCTCGCGGATCTTGGGCCCGGGCGACCTCTCGGTCCCCCCTTCCGCCCGCTCCTCCTTCGTGTCCCAGAGATCGAAGCTCGTCGAGACGCCGAGGGAGAACAGTCCATAACTCGTGAAGGTGGGCGCCTCGGTGAGCGTCGCGACGCGCGCGCGCGTCGTCAGATCGACGGCCCACGCCTCGTAGAAGCGCCACTCGAGGCCGCCCCCGACGTAGATCTCGGTGCGGATGTTGGATCCTTCGAGCCCGACCTCCCCCTGCCACAGCTCTTCGCCTTCGTGGGCGAGCGTCGCCTCTGCGAATGGCGTGATCTTCCCCTTCAGGAAGGAGACGGCGACGCGGTGACTGGCGTAGAGCCGGACGGGGGCCCGGAAGCCCTCGTCGTTCTCGTAGCTGTTGAAGAAGCCGATGCCTCCGAGGCCGATCGTGACGGGTACGCTTCGACCGCGACCGATCGTGTAGCTCATCCCGAAGCCGACGATGGGCACCACCGTGCCAGTGCCGGCTTGGAGATGCTCGTGCCATTGGCCTTCCCGCCCGAGCGCGTACGGATCCGGCTCCGTCCTCCCGACCGGGAAAGAAGCGCCGAGCCGCAAGAGGCCCACGAAGTCGCCCTGCACGGCGGCGAGGCGAAAGAGCAGCCAAGGATCGGTCACGTCCACGAGCGTCTCGTCGTGGTGGTGAATGTCGTCCGGCACCTCCTTCGGAGTGCCGTCGAGCTCCGAGTACGATGGATTGACGTCGGCGATCCGGAGCGACCAGCGCGTGTCGACGCCGAGCCAGGGGGTGATCCCGAGCCCGACATCGAGGACGGTCTCGGCCATGAGCTGGTCCACGTGATGATTGTATGGGGTCGGCTTCGGCCCGCCGTCGAAGCACGAAGGACCCAGATCGGGACAGTCCGCCACGTGCGACACCGTCATCGGGACGATGGACTGCTCCAGGCGGAGCGTGAGCTCACCGGGATTGATGGCCTTCGCTGTCGACCCGCCGACCGGCAGGTTGGGATTCGTTCACGCCGCTCAGGCTTCCGCGAAGCTCACGGTGGGCCACCCCACCGCGATGGCCACGATCGCCATATCGAGGAACCTCATTTTGCCTCCCGGGCGCGCGCGAGGGCCCCTTCGAGCTTCGCCGCGTCGAAGCCGGTCAATGTCTCGACCCGTGCGCCGTTCTTGTCGAAGAGGATCACATAGGGGAGCTCTTTGACTCCCTTCAGATACCGCTGTCCGAGCGGAGTATCCCAATCGCCCACGTCGAGCTTTCGATAGGCGACGTCCGGGCTCTTCTCCAACAGCGAGAGCACGTGCTCGTCGAGCTTTCGGCACGGCTCACACCACTTCGCGCTGAAGTCCACGATCGTGATCTTGCCTTTGGCCAGATGCGGGGAGAGATCCGGCACGTCCGCGCCCCCCTCCGCGATCTGCTCCACGTCCGTGCCCTCCTTCGCCTTCGCCCAGGGCAGGTAGTGGCCTTTCCCTGCCCCGGGGACGAGCCGCCACGACTCGGCGGACGGCTTGTTCTTCTGGGCCAAGGCGAACACGTCGACCTTCGCGTCCGCGATTACGGTGAGCTCGGCCTTGGTCTTGTCGAAGGCGGTCTTGTGCACGCCGTCGACCTGGATGAGCGCGCGGGCCATTTCATCGCCGCACTCGCTGCAATCGAGGTCCTCGAACGAGACGACGGTCGTCTTCGCGTCTTTCGGGATGCCACCCGCGCACGCAACGAGGAACGAGAGACCGAGACCGAGGAGCGCCTTCTTCATGCGGAAGCTCGGACGCAGCATAGGCGACTTGGTGGGGGACGTGAGCCCTGCCATTCGAACGGGCGCGCCATTCGCTCAACCGCTCCGGGCCGGGGCCGAGCCGAGCGCCGGCGCGAGCGCCCCGCGGCCCAACACCAGCGCCGCCACCGCGGCGATCCCGCTCGCCGCGAGCACCCCGAGCTTGGCTGCCGCGAGCAAGCGATCGTCTGCGAACGCGAGGGGAGCGATGAAGAGCGACATCGTGAACCCGATCCCAGCGACGACGGAGAGCAGCGCGACGTGGCGGAAGGTGAGCCCCTCCGGCAGCGCGGCGAGGCGCGCGCGACATGACAGCCACGTCGCGAGCATCACCCCGACCGGCTTGCCGATCACGAGGCCCGCCATCACCGCCGCGACGACGCGGAGCGAAGCGCCGTCCGCTGGCGCGGCGGAGACGGGCACGCCCGCGTTGGCGAACGCGAAGAGCGGCATGATGCCGAACGACACCCACGGATGGAGGCTGTGGGTGAGGCTCTCGGCAGGGCTTGTCGTCTCGCGGCCGAGCCAGACTCGGACGGGGGTGATGAGCCCGATGGCGACGCCCGCGATCGTGGGGTGGATTCCCGCCGAGTACGTGGCTCCCCACGCGGCGCAGGCCGGGAAGAAATAGGCGAGCTTCGACCGCACCCCGGCGCGCTGCATGATCGAGATGGCAGCGAGGCTCCCCGCTGCGACGAGCAGGCTCGAGGCCTCCACCCCGGACGAATAGAACAGCGCGATCACGACAATCGCGCCGAGGTCGTCGATGACGGCGAGGGCGAGCAAGAGGACGCGGAGCGCGGCTGGGACACGCCTCCCCAGCAAGCTCATGATCGCGAGGGCAAACGCGATGTCGGTGGCCATCGGCACCCCCCAGCCGCTCCGCGCCTCCCCGCTCCCCGCGACGGCCAGATAGACCAGCGCCGGGACGAGCATGCCCCCCAGCGCCGCCGCGACCGGGAGCACCGCGCGTCGCCACTCCGAGAGCGCGCCATCGTGGATCTCACGGCGGATCTCCAATCCGACCACGAAGAAGAAGATCGCCATCAGCCCGTCGTTGATCACGAAGGCGAGGTCACGGTCGAACGAGAGCGCGCCCACGCGAACGCCGACCGGAGTGCGGAACAGGGCCTCGTAGCTGGCTCCCCAAGGCGAGCTCGCCCACGCGAGCGCGACCGCCGCCGCGAGCAACAGCAGCGCCCCGCTCGCGGCGTCCAGGTGACGCGCTCGCTCCAAGAGGGCGACCGCCTGGCGCACCCAGCGCGAGAGCGGGCCCCACGCCTCGGGCGGAGTCGGGTCGAAGGAGGGGTTTGTCTCGGCGCTCGTCGTCATGGCCCATCCCGTCGCGCTTTGCGACCGGGATGGCGGCCCGACCATCCAAGAACCTGCAGCCACCGCGGCTGCACCCGTCGAATGGTTGGGACCATGTCACGCGGAGCCCCGTCGGTCGAGCCGAACCGCACCCTCCCGGAGCGATAGATAGTTGCGAGCGCAACTATCCGGTGATAGCGAGATCGGGTGCGCGACCAAGTCGAGGAGCTCCGCCGAGCGACCCAGCAATTCTTCCGCCGCTTCGGGGCCCTCGCCGCGGAGGGCACCCCCTGCGGCAAGCCCCTCGCCATGGGCCACGCCCACGCCCTGATGGTGCTGCGCGCCCGAGGCGAGATGACGCAGCAGGCGCTCGGGGCCGAGCTCTGCATCGACAAGAGCAACGTCGCGCGCCTCTGCGCCAAGATGATCGCCGCCCATCACTTGAGCCAGCGCGAATGCGAGCGCGACGGCCGCAGTCGGCTCGTGTCGCTGACTCCGCGCGGGGCGCGCCTCGCAGATGAGGTGGACGACGCGAGCCGAGCTCGCTTCCGCGCCCTCCTCGACGATATCCCGAGGCCGCACCGCGCCGAGGTCGTCTCCGGGATGAAGCACCTCGTCGCCGCCCTCGAAGGTGCGCGCCCAGCCCGGGCCGCACAAGGAGCCGCTCCGTGATCCGCCGCGCCCTCCTCTCCCTCCTCGCTGCGGCGTCCATCGTCGCCTGCTCGCCCCCGGCTCCCCCCGCCCCCGCCGCCGCCTCGGCGTCGTCCACGAGCGCGACCGTCGGCGAGGAGCTCGATCGAATCGACGAGCGCACGCCCCTGCCGCTCTCGCCCATGATGGCGAACCACCAGAAACAAAACATGCGAGAGCACCTCGTCGCCGTTCAGGAGGTGGTCGCGGGGCTCTCCACCGGTGACTTCGCGGCCGTCGAGAAGGCGGCGAGCCGCATCGGGTACTCGGAGGGGATGGGCCAGATGTGCACCCATATGGGGGCGGCCGCGCCCGGCTTCACCGATCAAGCGCTGAGCTTCCACCGCGCTGCCGATCGAATCGCGGCCGCGGCCCGGGATGGCGATCAGGCCCGCGTCCTCGCCGAGCTCGGCGAGACGCTGCGGGCATGCACCGGGTGTCACGCCGCCTGGAAGCAGCGGATCGTCGACGACGAGACCTTGGCGCGCCTCACCGCGGCGGCGGCGGACGGGGAGACGAACGTCAGTCACAGTCCGTGAGCCGAGCGCGATGAAGGGGCATGCCCGGACATGCGCCTCCGACAGGCAGAGGACTCATCGTGATCCTCGTCGCGGGATGCGCCGTCGAGGAGGCGGCCGGCTCGACCGCCTCCTCGACGACCGCGGCGAGCGCGCCCGCCCCGCCGGAGCCCAGCCAGACGGCGAATCCGCCCGCGCCCGCGCGCGGGGCGCTCCCCGCCGCGCCCGGCGCGCGCTGCCCCTCGGACATGGCCGATCTCGGTCTCTATTGCGTGGACCGGTGGGAGGCCCACCTCGCCGAGCAAACCGCCGATGGCTCGCTGCGACCGCACCCTCCCGAGGAGCGCCCCGACCCGGCGCGCCGCTGGATAGCGGTCAGCGCGCCCGCGGTGCTCCCCCAGGCTTACGTGAGCCGAGACGAGGCGGCGCGCGCGTGCGAAGCCGCCGGCAAGCGCCTGTGCACGCGCGCGGAGTGGCGCCGAGCATGTCGCCGCGGCGGCGTCGACGCCTTCCCCTATGGACCTCGCGAGGTCGAAGGCGCGTGCAACACCGGCAAGCCCTACCTGCTGGCTTCGATGTTCCCGGAGCGGGGCTTTCACTATCGCTACGAAGAGGAGTTCAATAGCCCGAAGCTCGCCCTCGAGCCGGGCTTCTTGGAGCAGACGGGCGCCCGCCCGCGCTGCGTGAGCGAGCTCGGCGTGCACGACATGGTGGGGAACCTCCACGAGTGGGTCTCCGACACCGTCGGCAGCGCCCTCCTCGCCGAGCTCGAGGGCGACGGCATCCGCCGTCAATGGCAGCCGAGCGCCCTCGGCAATGGCGTGTTCATGGGCGGGTTCCACGGCACCAAGAACCAGCATGGCCCCGGCTGCCACTTCGTCACGGTCGCCCACGACGTCGGCTACCACGACTACTCGACGGGGTTTCGTTGCTGCCGCGCCGCTCGCTGAGGCGGCAGGTGCAGGGCTCGAGGACGCGCTCGAACGTCCGCTCGCCCAGTCGTGGCTGGTGGGCGGGGGGCGCCGTGATACATGGGACACCATGCATTCTCGGACTGGCGACGCAGTGCCGATCGCGCCCTCGATGGCGCCCGCCCTCGACGCAGAGAAGATCCGCGGTCGCGGGGGGGCGATCTCGACGAGGACGCTCGGCATCGCGGCCATGGCGGGCGCGATCGGACTGGCTTCGGCGCTGATCGCGAGCCTCCTCACCGCGAGCCTCGCCCTCGTGACCAACCTCGCCTTTCTGGGCCGGTGGTCTCTCGCCCCCGCTTCGCCGGCCGATCACCAGCGGGGCCCTTGGGTCGTCGTGATCCCGGTCGCGGGGGCGCTCATCGTCGGCCTGATGGCGCGCTACGGGTCACGGGCGATCCGCGGCCACGGCATCCCCGAGGCGATGGAGCAAGTCCTCTTCAACGAGAGCCGCATCCCCGCCCGCGTCCTGTTCATGAAGCCGCTGTCGGCGGTCGTCTCGATCGGCACGGGCGGGCCTTTCGGGGCCGAAGGGCCGATCATCGCGACGGGCGGGGCGCTCGGCTCGCTCGTCGGTCAGTTCACGAGAATCACCGCGGAGGAGCGGAAGGTCCTGCTCGCCTCGGGAGCGGCGGCAGGGATGTCGGCCACCTTCGGGTCGCCGGTGGCGGCGGTGCTCCTCGCCATCGAGCTCTTGTTGTTCGAGTACCGCGCCCGATCTCTGATACCGGTCGCGTTCGCCGCCTCGATGGCGGCGGCCGCCCGCGTCGCGATGGTCGGCACCGCGCCCGCGTTCTCCGTGGGCGCGCTGGCTCAGCCCGCCGCGGGGGCCATCCTGGCCTATGTGATCGTGGGCGCGACGATGGGGCTGCTCTCGGTCGGCGTGACGAAAGCGGTCTACGCGATCGAGGACGCCTTCGAGCGCCTCCCCATCCACTGGATGTGGTGGCCCGCCCTCGGGGCGATCCCGGTCGGCGTGATTGGCGTGTTCGCCCCTCGCACCATGGGCGTCGGATACGACAACATCGAAGACATGGTGTCGGGCCGATTGGCGGGCGCGGCCCTCTTCACGTTGTGCTCGTTCAAGCTCGTCTCGTGGCTCTCGTCGCTCGGCAGCGGGCCCTCGGGAGGGACGCTGGCGCCGCTCTTCCCGGTCGGAGGAGGGGCGGGGGCGGCGGTCGCGGGGCTCCTCGCCGCGCTCGCTCCCCACGCCGGGATCGATCCGCGCCTCGGGGCGCTCGTCGGGATGGCCGCCATGTTCGCGGGGGCCTCGCGCGCGCCGCTCGCGTCTGTCGTGTTCGCGTTCGAGACGACGCGCCAATCCGTCGGGCTCCTGCCATTGCTCGGAGGTTGCTGCGGCGCCTATCTCATCTCTTGTGTCCTCGCCAAACACTCGATCATGACGGAGAAGATCGCGCGCCGCGGGCGGCCCGTCCCGACCGACTATTCCGCCGACTATCTGTCTCGGGTGCTCGTCCGCGACATCGGCTGCAAGCCCGTCATCACCCTCGACGCGAAGAGGACAGTGGCCGACGTGCGTCGATGGCTCGGCGAGCACGACGGCGCTCCCCACCACCACGGCTTCCCCGTGCTCACGGAGGGGAAGCTCCTCGGCGTGGTGACGCGGCGCGATCTCCGCCTCCCCGAGGGCCGGCCCGACCTGACCATCGCCGACATCGTCTCGCGCCCCCCCTTGGTGATCGATCCCGCCGCGTCCGCCCGAGAAGCGGCAGACCTCATGGTGGGAGCATCCATCGGCCGCCTGCCGGTCGTGGATGAGGGCCGCCTGGTCGGGATCATCACCCGCAGCGATCTCCTCGAGGCCCACGCTCGCCGCCTCGCCTCCGAGCGGCAAGCCCGCCGCGTCCGTCGAATCGGATTGAGCCGATCGCCGTCCTGAGCCGGAGGGCGGCGCGCGATCCCATTTGGCGCCTTCTCGACATCGACTGGCGCCGCGCCGGAAGGGGGCCCCTTCAGCGATTGGTTCGCAAGCACACCGGGCGCTCCGCGCGAGCGGGAGCACGCATGGCCATGCATCGTGCCACGCTTGCGCTCCAACCCCCTTCAACCCCGGGCGAAGCGGTTTCGACCGAACCACCCGTCCGCACGCAACGGAGGCGTTCGTTGCTACCCGCGGAGGGTCAGCATGCTACTGTTGCGGCCTCATGTGGGCCATCGCCACCGTGCTCGCGCTCGGCTTCGTCCTCGGCATGCGCCACGCGACCGATCCGGATCACGTGGTCGCGGTGACGACGATCGTGTCGCGCGAGCGCTCATGGCGCGCCGCCGCTCCCGTCGGCGCGCTTTGGGGCATCGGGCACTCCGTCACGATCTTCCTCGTCGGCGGCGCGATGGTCGCGCTCGGGCTGGTGATGCCCCCTCGGCTCGGCCTCGGGCTCGAGCTCTGCGTGGCGCTCATGCTCGTGGCGCTCGGCGTCGCGAACGTCGGCTACGCGCTCTCGCGTCGCCGGTCGACCCCCGCGAAGAACGCGGTGGCCGAGGAGCCGGGCCCCTCCCGCTGGCTCCTTCGGGCGAGCCGATTGCGCCCGGTCGCGATCGGCCTCGTTCACGGATTGGCAGGCTCGGCGGCGATTGCCCTCCTCGTCTTGTCCACCATTCAATCCCCTCTTTGGGGGTTTGCATACCTGCTCGTGTTCGGCCTCGGAACCGTGGCCGGGATGCTGCTCGTCACGACCCTCGTGGCCTTCCCGGTCGCGTTTGCGGCGCAGCGCTTCGCGTCGATCCATACCAAGATCGTCTTCGCGGCCGCGGCCGGCTCGGTCGCCCTCGGGCTGTTTCTGGTCTACGACATCGGCTTCACCCACGGTCTCTTCACCGGCCACGTGAGCTTCTCTCCCGGGTGAAGAGCGATCTCGGCGGCGGAGGGACCTCCGCCTCAGCCTCGCCGCTTCTGAAATGCCTTCTCGCCCTCCGAGACGAGGCGCTCGGCCGTCTTTCTTCCCTTCCATCCCAGAAGCTCGAGCTTCTTGTTCAGAAGTCGCGCCGAGGCGATGAAGAACGTCTCGAGCTCCTCGCGCAGCCGCGGAGAGAGGTCCTCGACGTCGTGCAGATGATCTTCGACGTGTGATTCGACCGGCACCGCGAACAGGCGATCGTTCCGGACCGGCGCTTCGTCGCCGTCCCGCTGCATCACCTCGAGGACGGCGACGAGGTGTCCCGCGATGACGAGCCCCGGATAGGTGGCGGCGTCGTGGATGACCATGACGTCGAGGGGGTCACCGTCCTCCCCCATCGTCGAGGGCACGAAGCCCCAGTCGAACGGGAACGTGAGGCCGCGCGGCAGGGCGCGCGCGAGCTCGAAGGCCTTCACGGGAGGGTCGTATCTGAGCTTCGCGGCGGACCCTCGCGGGCTCTCCACGACGCACCTCACGACGCCCGGCTCCTTGAACGTCGGCAAGTTGATCAGGTTCATGTCGTGCTCGGAGCAAGCACGCGACGAGCCCCGCCGCCTCTCTCTGGTTCCCGACGAGAGCGCCGCGGCCGCCCGATCCTTTTCCGCCCCAGTGCTCGTCCCTGCGCACCGCGCTCAGCTGCGGCATCGAATTGGCCTCTCTACCCACGGCGATGCGGCACATCGAGGAGCGACCGGACGAGGCCGAGGCCGGAGGAAGCACGCTCTGGCGCTTCGTGGACTTCACGAAGTACGTACGGTCGCGGCGAGCTTCAACGGACGACGGGGAGGGCGCGCCGCTCTTTCTCGAGCAGCTCGTTGTGGCTGCCCATGCGGTAGCCGGCGAGGTCTACGGTGACGAAGAGGAAGCCGTGGGCCTTCCCCGACGCCACGATGGCGCCGCGGGCCTCTTCCGAGCACGCGCGGGCGATGTCGGACGGATCCAGCTCGACGCGGGCGATGGCCGCTTCGCCGTGCTCGGCGGCGAGGTGGAAGCGCACGCGGACGCGACGAAAGCCCATACGGCGCAGATCCGCCTCGAAGCCACCGATGCGGGCGAGCCGCGCTTCCGTCACCCGCGTCCCGAAGGGGATACGGCTCGAGAGGCACGCGGCCGCGGGCTTGTCCCAGACCTCGAGGCCGAGCCGCTTGGCGCCCTCGCGGACGTCGGCCTTGGTGAATCCGAGCTCGACGAGAGGGCTCTTCACGGCGGCGTTCGCGGCCGCCTCGAGCCCTGGTCGATAGTCGCCGAGGTCGTCGACGTTGGTCCCGTTCGCGACGACGTCGGCGCCCGTCTCGGCGCGGACCCGCTCGGAGATCCGGTAGAGCTCGCTCTTGCAGTGGAAGCAGCGGTCGGGGCCGTTCTTCTGATAGCTCTCGTCGTGGATCTCGTTCGAGGTGACCACCCGATGGGCGGCCCCGATGCTCGCGGCGACCCGGCGGGCATCCTCGAGCTCGAGATCGGCGAGGCTGGGAGAGACGGCGGTGAGCCCGAGCGCGGCCCTGCCGAGGGCGCGGTGGGCGGCCGCGAGGACGAACGCGCTGTCCACGCCGCCGGAGTAGCAAACGATGACCCGCCCGCTCCTCCGCATCCACGCGTCGAGGGCGGCGAGCTTTTCGTCGATGGTCGCTTCGCTCACCGGACCTCTCGTAGCACGCCGTCCACGCGTCGCACGAGGGCGCGCGAAGGAAAGGTCAGTCCACGTGGTGGACGCGGAACCCGGCCACCGCGTTGCTGCCCTCGAGGCGCTTCTGAATGAAGCTCTGGTCGCGCGAAGCCACCGCGATGAGGCGCACGTTCGGGCCGAGATCGGGCAGACCGCCGAAGCCCACCTTCCGGGCCTGCGCGACGGTCATGACCTGAGCGTTCGTCTCCTTTTGCACCTCGGCCGAGATGAGCTCTTCTTCCGTGCTGCCGGGGGCCATATGGACTTCGAAGACCGTGAGCGACATGCTCCCCATGGTCGCCGGGGCGGAGGGGGCTTTCAACCCCGCGTTCGCAGGAACTTGCAGGCACCCCTCCTCACGCGGCACGATCGCATCCAAGCAGGCATGGACTCGAACCGAAAGCACGGGCAGACGCCGCTCCCTCCCCTCGTCGCGACGATCGCGATGCTCGGCGTGGGAGTAACGCAGACCGGATGCGCCGATCACCGGCTCCCGCCGAATCCGGTGCCGACGCTGGCGAACCAGCACCCCCCGCCCGAGTGGTTCGATCCGAACCTCGTCTACGACCCTCGCAAGCCGGTCGACACACGCGTCTACATCAAGGGCCAAGTCCTCTTCGACACCGATCGCGCGACGATCAAGAAGGGGAGCGAGAAGGTCCTCTGGCAGCTGCACGATTTCTTGGTGCAGAACCAGTGGGTGACCCGGCTCCGGGTCGAGGGCCACACCGACAGCCGCGCCGACGACTGGCACAACAACGAGCTCTCCGCCAAGCGCTCGCTCGCGGTGTGCGAGTGGCTGGTCGAGCACGGCATCGACAACATCCGACTCGTGGCGGTCGGCTTCGGCGAGCGCAAGCCGGTGGGGCCGAACGAGACGGCGGTAGGCCGGCAGGAGAACCGGCGCACGGAGTTCCACGTGATGGAGGTGGAGGGCCGTCCCTTCGGCCCACCCGACGCGCTCGACGGCGGGCAGACGCTCGACGTCCCCTCCGCGGAGGAGCTCTGGCTCCGCAAGCACCCGAAGAAGGTCGTCCACCCGAAGCTTGCGCCCTTCCGGCCCAAGGGCAATCACGTCGATCGCTTCAAGCCTCCGCCGAAGAAGGCGGTCGACTCCGACGCGGTCGTGCAGGCGCCCATCGGGGATTCGCCGGGCGACGCGGGGCCGATCAAGCCCGACGAGAAGAAGGACGAGAAGAAGGGCGGCGGCGACAAGGGCGGCGGTGACAAGGGCGGCGGCGGTGACAAGGGCGGCGGCGGCGCCGCCCCTCCACCAGAAGCGCCTCCTCCCGCGCAGTGAGCCACCGCTCCACCCCGCGTCCGCGCAAGTCGGCGACGCGGGGCCGCTACGAAAACAGTAGCGTCAGCTCCCCTTGAGGCCGAAGCGGCGGACCCACCGCTGGATCTGCTGGCGCGCCTTGCCCATGTCACGCGCGACGGCGCTGAGGTTGAAGCCGGTCTCGGCGAGCCGGCGCACGAGCTCCTCACGAAGGGCGCGGTCCTCCGGGGAGAGGGCGGCGAGGCGTCCGGACGAGGGCGGGCTCGGTCCGCGGTCCTCCGGCTCGTTGCTCAAGGTGAGCTCCCCCTCGATTCGGGCGATCGCGGGGGGCAGGTGCTCGAGCTTGATCACGCCCTCGGGCGCGAGGGCGGCGGCGGTGGAGAGGCACTGGGCGAGCTCTCGAACGTTGAGGGGCCAGTCGTATTGGATCATCCGCGCCACCGCCTCCGGTCGCAGGCGGGCGGGCGTGTCGGACCGCTCGAGGAGCTCGCCCACGAGCTGGCCGAGGTCCTCGCGGCGCTCGCGGAGCGGCGGCACCTGCATCACGAAGCCGGAGAGGCGGGCGTAGAGGTCGCGCCGGAACGCCCCCTCGTCCTGCATGCGGTCGAGGGCGCGGTGGGTCGCGGCGACGACGCGCACGTCGACGCGGATCGCGCGGGCGGCGCCGACGGGGTGGACCTCGCCCTCTTGGAGGACGCGGAGGAGCGCGGCCTGGGACGCGGAGGGCAGATCTCCGATCTCGTCGAGGAACAGCGTGCCTCCATCGGCGGCGCGCACGAAGCCGACCTCGTCGCGGACCGCGCCCGAGAACGAGCCCTTCTGGTGACCGAACAGGTGCGACTCGACGAGGTTCGGGGGGATCGCCCCGCAGTTCACGGCGACGAAGGACCCGGGACGACCGGAGAGCTCGTGGGTGACGCGGGCGAGGACCTCTTTGCCCGTGCCGCTCTCGCCGAGCAACAAGACGGGGATGGGCGTCTTGGCGATCCGCGACAGCTGCGCGAGCCCCTTGGCGTAGGCGGGGCTGATGGTGGAGACCTTGGTCTTGTCGCCGACGCGGACGACCCCACGGCGCTCGAGCGGCTTCTCGTCGTAGGCGAGGAGGGTGTGGCCGATCTGGAGGATGTCACCGGGGTGGAGGAGCGACTGCTCCACCGACTCTCCGCGCAGTCGGGTTCCGTTGGCGGAGCCGAGATCTTTCACGCGAATCCGGATGGCGCGCTCGTCCCCTCGCCCGATGGTGACGGACTGGATCCCGTCGAGCGCGACCAGGTCGCTGCCCCCCCGAGGGCGATCGCACTCGAGCAAGACGATGAGGCAGGGGATGTTGTCGAGGTTCTCGTCGGGCTCGGCAGTGCGGCCCGTTCGCTGCGTGACGGTCTTGTCCACGGAGCTCCCGAGGTTAATGGAAACCGGAAGGAGCAGTGCGGGCCTTTCGGCGGCGGCAGGCGTTCCCATGCGCTCGCCCCCAGCAATTCACGGGCCTCGCCTCTCGCAGGCCCGATCGAGCACGATGCCTGCAGTGTGCGGCTCTCGGGTCGCGGGGTGCCCCCGCCCTGCTCCTGGGTGCTCCGTTGCACGCATCGTTGCAGGTTCCGGCTATCCTGGTGTCGGTCATGAGTGGACCGTCCGAAGGCCGCGTGATCGGTCGGTACGCGTTGTTCGACGCGCTGGCGACCGGCGGGATGGCGACCGTTCACTTCGGCCGGCTGCTCGGACCGGTCGGGTTCGCGCGGACGGTCGCCATCAAGCGCCTGCACCCGCAGTACGCGAGCGACCCCGAGTTCGTCTCGATGTTCCTGGACGAAGCTCGCATGTGCGCCCGGATCCGGCACCCCAACGTGGTGCCCACCCTCGACGTGGTGGCGACCCAGGGCGAGCTGTTCCTCGTGATGGAGTACGTCCAAGGCGAGTCGCTTGGGCACCTGCTGCGGGCGCTGAGCAAGCGGCGCGAGGCCGTGCCGTGGCGGGTCGCGATCTCGATCGTGGCGGGGGCGCTGCGGGGGCTGCACGCCGCCCACGAAGCGAAGGACGAGCGAGGGCTCCCCCTGTCGCTCGTGCACCGCGACGTCTCCCCCCAGAACATCCTCGTCGGGGTGGATGGGATGGCGCGGGTGCTCGACTTCGGCATCGCCAAGGCGACCGGGAGGCTGCACGTCACGCGTGAGAACGCGGTCAAAGGCAAGGTCGGCTACATGGCCCCGGAGCAGATGACGGGCGCGGCGATCACGAGGCAGGCCGACGTCTATGCGGCGGCGGTGGTGCTGTGGGAGGCGCTGACCGGACGCCGATTGTTCGAAGGCGAGACGGAGGCGGTCGTCCTCTCGCGGGTGCTCGCGGCGGAGGTAAAGGACCCGAGCGAGCTCGACTCGAGCATCCCCAAGGAGCTCGACGTGCTGGTGAAGAAGGGCCTCAGCCGCGAGCCGGAGACCCGCTTCGGGACGGCGAAGGAATTCGCGCACGCGCTCGAGCAGCTCGGCCCGGCGTCGCTCACCGAGGTCGGCGAGTTCGTGGAGTCGGTGGCGGGGCCTGCCCTCGAGAAGCGATCGAAGCGCGTGGCCCAGGTCGAGACGGAGCTCACTCCGAGCGGCGAGCGACCGCTCCTCGGCGGAGACAGCGCTCCTCCCGGGCCGGAAGAGACCAGCGGCTCACGCAGCACGCCGGACCGCATCGAAGAGCCGTACCAGGTCGACGCCGCCGTCGGCGCTCCGCCCTGGAGCACGCAGCGCGTCAACGTGGCGGGCGCTCTCGCGCCTGGGCTCGCGATCTCGCTCGGTGAGTGGGCGCTCGCGGGACGGACTTCACGTCCGACCGCGACC
>JBGAID010000007.1:0-167155 GCA_044225865.1 Polyangiaceae bacterium
AAGGCAGCGCCCAGGGCGAAGGCCCCGGTCAGGGCGGCCGACATCGGCGATTGGGACGCACCCGAGTTCGAGGGCGAGTTCACCGACGCGTCGCTGTCTTGGGAGGACCGGCAGCTGCTCGGCACGACCGTGAGGTTCTTGTTCACGATCGTCGACGGTCGCTACCTCCGTCGCGCGATCCGGGCCGGATACACCAAAGAGGAGCACGCGGAGCTGTGGCAACTGCTCGACCGAGCGGCGGGCAGGGACAAGCCGCTCGACATGCTGTCGGGCGAAGGGACCAACGATCCGGAGCGGCAGCGCCTGCTCGTCGAGATCGACGAGTTCGAGAACCAGTGGTTCCCGCGCGCCGACAAGATCATTCGCCGCTTCGTGCCGGAGGACTCGGTGGAGGCCTTCCTCGCCGCGTTCTTCAAAGACTTGAAGCAGCAGCCGCTGGGCCCCGCGGTGCTTGACTCGACGTCCACGTTCCTCAGCCGCGTCGACCAGCTCGCCACGAGCAAGCTCCCCGGCGCAGCCCAGGTGCTCGCGCAGCTGCGGGCCCGCACGCTCACGGAGGGGAAGGCACGAGAGATCCGCGACAAGATCGAGTCGCTCCGCAAGGGTCTCGTGAAGGCTCGGCCCGTCGACGCCGCCACAGCGGCCGCCGCCGCCGCGGACCAAGCCGCCGCGGTCCAGCAGCTCCGTCTCGCATGGGCGGACTGGTCCACGACGCTCAGGCCGCTCTACGACATCCGCGAGCAGGTCCAGCTCGGCCTCACCGCCGCGCGAAACACCCGTGCGGCGGCCGAGCTCAACGCGGAGCCCGCCCCCACCGACCCGGCCGCCCCCGGCGACGACCCGGACGACAAAGGCAAGGGAGTTCAATAGGTTAGGAGCCCCGCGAGGGCCTTCAGGGCTCACTTTGGGCTCTGGAGCCCCAACTTCGGGGTCTCGAGCTCCAACTTTGCGGTCTCGAGCTCGAACTTTGGGGTCTCGAGCTCGAGCTTTCGGGTCTGGACCTCCAACTTTCGGGTCTGGACCTCCAACTTTCGGGTCTGGACCTCCAACTTTCGGGTCTGGACCTCCAACTTTCGGGGCCGACGGTGTTCCCGGGCTCGGAGGCGACGATTGTGACCAGGAAGTGCCTTGCTCAGACCCCAAACGGCCAGGAGCGGCCATCGAGTGTATCGCCCGCGCCCGCGACCACAATCGGACATCGGCTTGCTTGCCCGTCGCTTGTCGCGAAGCTGGGGACTGGCATCATGGATGGCCTCGATCTCCAACCCCGCCATGTCCCTCCGCGTCGCCATTGAACCAGCCCTCCTGATTTGGGCCTGCGAGCGCAACCGGCGCTCGGTCGAAGACTTCGGAGCCCAGGCTCCGAAGCTCGCAGCGTGGATCAGAGGGGAGGAGCGGCCGACGCTGAAGCAACTCGAGCTATTCGCGAAGGCAACGTCGACGCCGATCGGGGTGTTCTTCTTGTCCGAACCTCCAGTCGACGCGCTGCCCATCCACGATTTTCGCACGATGGCAGGCGCAGCGCCGGCTCGGCCCAGCCCTGAGCTCCTCGACACGATCCACGACTGCCAAACGCGCCAGGATTGGTTCCGCAGCTTCGCGCGCCTCACCGGCCAAGAGCCGCTCGAGTTCGTCGGCTCTGCGCGCCTGAATGAGACCCCAGAGAAGGTGGCGACACGCATGCGGTGCCAGCTCGACTTCGAGGTCGCCGCGCGGAAGAAGCTCGGCACGTGGGAAGAGACGCTGTCGCAGTTCGTCCGGAAACTCGAGCAGTGCGGGGTGCTCGTCATGCGCAGCGGGATCGTGCGGAACAGCACCCGCCGAACGCTCGACCCTGACGAGTTTCGCGGCTTCACGTTGGTCGACGCGCTCGCACCCGTGGTGTTCGTCAACGGCGCCGATACCAAGGCCGCGCAGATGTTCACGCTAGCGCACGAGCTTGGGCACCTGTGGCTCGGCGAAGGCGGCGTGTCCCACGAACGGCTCGACCAAGCCGCGGTCGAGCCGACCGAGCGCTGGTGCAATGCCGTCGCCGCAGAGGTCCTGGTGCCGCTTGAGGAGCTCGCGCGCGAAGCACCCGAAAGGCCATCCTTGGACCATGACGTCCAGGACCTTGCGCGCATGTTCAAGGTGAGCAGGATGGTGATGCTCCGGCGCCTCTATGACCTCGGCCGGATCTCGAGCGCAGTGTTTTCCAAAGCGTTTGCCGCTGAGGTGGCTCGCGGAAAGGCCACCCCTCCCGCCGCCGGAGGCGACTTCTATCGGACGCTGCCCACTAGGGTCAGCGCGCGCTTCGCGCGAGCGCTCGTAGTGAGCACACTGGAGGGCCAGACTCTTTACGACGACGCGTTCCGGATGCTCGGTATTCGGAAGCACGCAACCTTCGAGGGGCTGGCGACCGCGCTTGGAGTCATCTGATGGCCTACCTGCTCGACTCGGACGTGTTCATCCAGGCCAAGAATCTCCACTACGGCTTTGACTTCTGCCCTGCGTTCTGGGCCTGGCTCGAGCAGGAGAACGCAGGCGGCCGAGTCTTCAGCATCGAGAGAGTCCACGAGGAGTTGGTCGCAGGGGAGGACGAGCTCGCTGGCTGGGCTGGACAGCGAGGCTCAGGCTTCTTTCTTGCGCCCACACAAGATCTGCTGGAGGCCTTTAGAGAGGTCTCGGCCTGGGTAAGTGGGGCGGGTTTCGATTCAGGCGCGGTGAACACGTTCCTCTCTGTCGCTGACGCGTGGCTCGTGGCCGACGCGCTGTCGCGCGGGTGGGTCGTCGTCACCCACGAAAGGCCAGCTGACACTGTGAAGAAGGTCAAGCTCCCGAACGCCTGCATCGCGCTCGGCGTGAAGGTCATGAGCCCCTTCGCCATGCTCCGGGTGGAGCACGCTCGGTTCGTCCTGGGCCCGGGCCACTCGCGCGGAAGGGGCGACGGGAGGTAGAACGGATCTTGATCGACGGACCCCAATCCCTCTCACGCCACTACCCCATCGGCGCCGTTACCTGCTCGAGGTGCGATGTCGCTGGACGTCGTCAGCCGGCGAACACACCCGGCATCGTCGCCAATGGGAAGAGCATCAGCGTCGCGGTCCAGTGACCGGTCGGGGCACCCACCGCGGAAGCATTCGCAAGCGGCTGTAACGCCAGTCGGAACAAGACTGTGTGGATACTACTCCTCGCTGCAATCGAAGATGACTTTGCCGGCGTAAACGCCTGACTCGTCCTCTGGCGGCGGTATGTAGACAAGCCGCGCGCAATTACGCGAATATTGAAAATACAACAGCGCGTTTGTATCTTCGCGCGCCGCCTGGTAGTTCGGCCAAGCTAGCTCGACAAGACAAACCCGTCCCTGACATCTAATCTCTGTCAGTTGGGTTTCCGGAGGGAGGGCGGACTCAAGCTCGCGCTGAAAAAGGGCTCGAGACTCAAGCGCCCAGGGATCGTTGGGCGACCCGGCCTCCAGACGATCGAGGTGTTCTTGGACGCGATTAGCCCATCTTGTCCGATTCTCCTCAAGCTCGTCCTCCGAATCGTCGTCAAGAGGCACGGTTGGCAAAGCACCGTGGCTATCGCGCCCGGAGACACCGACACGAACGGGAGACCCTTCGAAGCTATCGGGCCCCGAAGCAACGGGTGCCGGTCCTGTCCTCTGCCACCGGTGCTGAATCTCGCCGAGGAACCAAGCACCAGCAAGGCCAGCGCCCACGCCCAGGAGCACGTTCAGCAGTGTATTTCGAGTCATGGGTCGTCATCGGTCTCAGAATACGCGGATCCCGAGCACTCGACCGAAGTCGTACCCCTGAGCCCCAATTCCGGGGCCATACACGTAGACAAATGCGTAGTCTCTCACGTCTGACCATTCAGACACGCCCGGCTGGAGGGCCTGGAAGCCGGTGCCCGTCGTGGTATCTGACGTCCCGCAGGCCGACGCGCCGCTGGATGGAGAAACGCTGCATGCCAAGGCCCCCATGTTGTCGAACCCTGAATTGTTCTTCACGTACACGGCCACGCCGGAGTAGTTCGACACGGGGTTGTCGCTTGTGTTCTCGACCCAACATTGGACACTGCTCCCCAGCTCTGCGATAACTATCTGCCCTCCCTCCTCATACACGACTTCGTCCGGGTACGATGCACGGCACGCGGCCGTTGCAGGGCGGCGCATGGTAAACGCCTCACTGTCCGCGGAGAGGCCTGTGACCACCAACGTGGCAATCGCGGTTGCGACAACCTGCACCACTGACGTGTTCATCAAGGCCCCTCTTTCAGGTGGAAACCAGGAATCCAGTGATAAGATTGCCGGTAGAGTCACTCGGGGCGATCACTTGGATGTAGACGTAGTCGCTTGCCGTTGACCATGCTGATAGGCTCAAGTGGAGGTCTCGGAACCCAGTACCTGAACTCGTTGTCGACGCCCCACACGAGAACACGCCCGTGTCGGGGGCTTCGGTGCACGCCATGGCCGAAAAGTTCTGACTCGAGCTGTTGTCATAAATGAAGACCTCAGCGGAGTTGAAGCTCGTTGACGGATGTGTGGATGTATTTTCCACAGGACACGTGACGGCCGTTAGCCTACTCAGCCCCAAATTGGGCGAGGTGTAGGCTCCAGGATCACCACCAAATTGACCTTGCCGCGCGCGGTCTATACACTGGAGACCCGCACGTCTTGCGGTGTAGGCCTCGGCGGAGTGGAGCGAGCCGAGTGCGGCGGCGCACGCAAACCCAACTAGTTGCCAACGAACGCTTTGTCGCATGTTGCCTCATGGCGGCTAGTAGATCCGATAGCCGAGAATCTCATTGTCCGCGCTGTCCTGGGGAGCCTCGATGTGGATGTATGGATAATCGCCCGAGTTGTTCCATCCAAGATTCGAAACAAGGAGTGTCTTGTACCCTGTTCCAGAGTTGGAGGAGGACGGACCGCAGTATTGGGTGAAGCCGGCAATGTCTCTCTTGCAGGTCCACGCGGAAAAGTTGTACGAGCTGCTTGTGTCGCGCACGTAGACGTCAATATTCGCATACGTGCTCGACGGAGCTGTCGAGTTGTTCTCAACAGCGCAGTTGGTCGGTGCTCGGGTTGTCGCGCCGAGAATCTGCCCAATTTGAAGGGAGCCGAACGAGTAGGCATCCAGGCCTCCCGCAGGCTGCTCGACGTGACAGGCAAGGCCGGCCCGCCTCATCGTAAATGCTTCGGCATCCGCCGAGAAAAATAGGGAGTAGCTGAAGGCGGCAGTCAGAGCCGCCGAGACTGCAAATTGACCCGACCCCATGGGCTTCACGCTAAGATGGAACGGGGGGCCTTGTCAAGCGGTGCGCAAGTAGCCGAGCTCGGATGGCTACATTGTGGTTTGGACGCAGCTCGTCGTGGGCACCGGGCATTCGGTTTCAAGGTTCTGAACATCGAGCGAGGGGCATCCGGTAGAATCGCAGGTGAGCACCAGCCACGTAACCTCCGCGTAGCCAGGCTGAAGTTCCCCGTTCTCTTGAGTTAGTGGCTCTGGGCAGCCCCGATCGTCGAAGTGTCCGTGTGATATCACCCAGGTGAGTCGATGACAGCCTTGCGTGTTCTCAGGTAGGAGCTGGTTCAAGAGGACTCTGCCCGTTACCGCACGGGGACCATCCGCCCAACTCCCTGGGTCCGTGGTGCCCGTGTCGGCGGTGCGCTGAAATGGCTCGCCGATCGCATTCGAGAATCCGTAGTCTGAGAACATCCGGCCTGGCAACGGTTCGCCGTCATCCTCGGATTGGATCAGCGCTGAGAACTCCAATGTTGCATCGCGTGTCACTGTCACCACGAGAGGGAACCGTGGATCGGGTGCTACGCGGCCGGGCAGGATGACCGGTGCCGTTTGGGAGATTTCGTGGAACTCAGGCGTGGTCGTGATCAAACACGAGCTGGCCGCCCCGGTGAACAGGGCGATTGGCGCCGCAATTCCGGCAAGCCGCGCGTGAGAGCGTGCTCGGACCATGGCAGCAAGCGTACAGCTTCTACTCCAACTTGGCAGCCGGAGCGTGGAAGGGAGCACGGGGTCGGCACGGCGGGGTGGCCTCGGCGCCGTCGCTGAAGTTGCCTTGTGCCCTCGGGTGGAAGGCTGAGCCTGCCGTCAGAGTCTCGGACCGGCTCGTGTGCGTCGCCGCGGTGTTCAGCGAATTGGCGGGCCGAGCTGCGGATCCTCGCGTCGCGCAACGCCTCGAGCGCGACAACGTTCCCGCTCCCGCTGGCGAGCGCGACGCGCGCTCCCCCCGCTACGGAGCCTTGCGCTTCTCGGCCGCGACGCGGTCTCGGATCTTCTTCATCGTCGCCTCGAACGCGGGCGCTTCCTTCTCGCACTGGGCCTGACACGGCTTGAGCTTGCGGGCCCCGCAGCCTCGGTGCGACCGGGACATGAAGATGGTGAGGACGGCGTTGGAACGTTCGTCTCCGTCGCGCTCGGCTTGGGGCAAGAGCTCGACGCGAGCGCCGCACGAGCCGGCCGCATAGAGATCGTAGGCGATCTTGAGGGCGGGCGAGAGGATGCGCTGGACCTCGGAGGTCTCCAGGGCGGCCTTCGCGCGCGGCCGCGCGTCGGGGACGCTGAGCATGAGATCGAACAGCATCTCGGCGCCGTGAAGGCCCATGCGGCTCCGCATCAGGTCGATGGCGCGCGCAGAGGTCGACGGGGTGAGGGCGGTCGTCTGGACGAGGCCGGCCAGCGTCTCGTCGTCCGCCTTCGCGGGGGCCTCGGCGAACAGCACGTCGAGGACCCGGAGGAGCTCCGACGCCTGCTCGGGCTCTTTCCCGAGGGCGATCGCGAGCGGCTCGAGGACGGCCGGGTCCTTGGGGAACTTGGCCTGGAGGGCGCTCAGCCCGGAGAGGCCCGCCTTCGTCGCCTCGTCGATTTGGGCTTTGGTGGCGCGCGGGGTCTCGGGCTGGGCGCTCGGCTCGGCGGAGGGAGGGGCCGAGGCGGACGCGGCGGGGGGCTTCGTCACGCGCACCGCCGTGCGCGGGGGGTGGCTCGTCTCGGCGGCGCGAGCGGAGGCGGGCGCCGGCACCTCCGCGATGAGCACCGGCGCGGGCGCGGGCGACGCGGGACCTCGCGCGCGCATGCTCATCTCGAAGCCGATGCCGAGGGTGACGAACGACGCCGTGCCGACCCCGACCGCGACCAGGGGCCCTCCCACGAGGCGCCGCCCCAGCGTGACCGGCTGCACCGAGAGGACCCAGCCGCGCATGAGCGTCCCGAGGGCCACGAGCAGCGACACCAAGAACAAGAAGGGCGCCCACCCGATCCACCCCGAGATGTTCGCGACGGAGCTGCCGCGCTTGAAGTGATGGGCGGCGGTGTCGATGGCTCGCCCCACGAGGGCGGCCACCCCGTACGCGAAGACCCCTGCCACCACCGGCGCCCGCACGGTGGCGACGAGCGTGACCATCTTCGCGCTGTTGGTCCAGTAACGGCGGCGCAAGAACGAGACGATGAAGATCCCCGGCGTCAGCACGAACCCGAACACGGCGAGGGCGGCGAGGAGCATCTCCGTCTTCAGCAGAGGGCGATGCGGCAGCGCGAGCGCGTAGACGCCGAGGGCGGAGCTGAGGACCCCGACGATGGAGAGGGCGCCCCCGAGCACGAGCCATCCGAGCGTGCGTCGACGCACCCCGCGCGCCTCCCCCACGTCCGCGATCGACGCCTGCCGCGCCGTCGGCGGCGGCTTCTCCGAGAGCGACGCCGGGCGCGGCCCCATCCGCTCCGCGTAGACCTCCTCGAAGTGGTCGAGGGCGGCCTCGAGCTCCCGCATCGTCGCGAAGCGATCGTCGGGCATGCGGGCCATCGCCTTCTGCACGATGACCTCGAGCTCAGGCGGGATGGAAGAGATGATGGAGCACGGGCGCGGGGGCTCGCGGCTCATGACAGCGAGGATCGTCTGCTGCGGCGACTCCTCGTCGAACGGCGGCTTGCCGGTGATCGCCGAGTAGAGCACCGCCCCCACCCCATAGATGTCGATGCGATGATCGGCGCGCTCCCCGCGCGCCTGCTCGGGGGCCATGAACTGCGGGGTGCCCATCACGATCCCGGTCTGGGTCACCGCCGTCTCCGCGAGCTCGACGATGCGCGAGAGACCGAAGTCGAGGACGCGCACCTCCGGATCGTTGGCGAGGCCGACCAAGAAGACGTTCTGCGGCTTGAGGTCGCGATGGATGACGCCCTTGTCGTGGGCCGCTTGGAGCGCCCGACAGAGCTGGCGTCCGATCGACGTCGCGACGGAGATCGGCAAGGGCCGCCCATCGGCGAGCACCGCGCCGAGATCGCGCCCGTCGAGGTAGTCGCTCACGAGATAGGGCCGCCCGTCGGGCGCGTAGCCGAAGTCGTGCACGCTCACGACGGAGGGATGCTCCACGCTCGCCGCCGCCTCCGCCTCGCGCCGGAAGCGCATCCGCACCTCGAGGCTGTGCTTCAGCTCGCTGTGGAGGACCTTGATCGCGAAGCGCTTCGTGGAGATGCGGGTGTGGTGGGCCTCGTAGACCCGGCCCATCCCGCCCTCGGCCAAGAACCGCACGACCTTGTAGGTGTCGTGCAGGGTCGACCCCACGAGATCGTCCGCCGATACGATCTCGACGTCCTCCGGATGAACCGGCATGGCGGTCGTGGGGCGATCGGACGGATGCATCGAGTCGCAGTCGGGTTTAGCGCACCGGAGGAGAAGAAGGGACCCCGCTCCTTCGGAACCGCATCGAACCGAGGAAACTCCGCCCTGGTGAGGCTATTTCACGGCGCGAAACACGAGCGCCTTCGGAAAATCGGTATCTTGGGGCCGACCGAGCGCTTGTTCGCATGCGTGCTTCTCCGCCTCGGTCGGAAACACGCTCCCCGCCCCCATCACGCCGCGCGAGTCTTTGTAGGGGACGACGTGGCCTCCGCACTTGCCCTGGATGATCTTCACCGCCTTGTCGGCGAGATCGCCCGGGTCGGAGCCGGGGCTTATCACCTGGAGGAAGAAGCCGCAGACGTCCCCCGCCTCGCACGCGGCGCCGAGCGGCAGGTGCATGAAGAGCTGCCTCGACACCTCGGGGGTCGCGGGCGTCGAAGGCTTCGCTGGCTCCGCCGCGACCGACGCGGAGGCCTCCGGAGCCTTCGCTGGCGCCTCGCTCGACGAGCAGCCCAACAGCACGACGCCGCCCAGGAGCAGCCATCCTTCTCGCATCCGCCCGATGGTCGCACCCGCCCGTGCATCGAAACAAGGGCGGCGTTGCGAGCCCGAGGGAGCCTCGGTACAACCTTGCTCGCCGCATGCAAGACGAGCACGCCTACGTCGACGACCTCACCTTCGAGGCCCTGAGCCAAGAGGCGCCTCGGATCCGCGAGCGGCTCGGCCGCTTTCGCAAGAGCCTCTCGCGCTTCTTCGTCGGCCGCGAGCGCGTCGTGGATCTGATGACCGTCGCCGCCGTCGCCCAAGAGCCGCTCCTCCTCGTCGGCGAGCCCGGCACCGCCAAGAGCGAGCTCGTGACGAAGTTCCGCGAGGCCCTCGGCGTCCCCGACACCGACTACTTCGAGTACATGCTCACCCGCTTCACCGAGCCGAGCGAGGTCCTCGGCCCCATCGACGTCGCCCTCCTCCGCGAAGGACGCTACGTGCGCCGCGAGAAGGGCAAGCTCCCTACCGCCACCGTCGTCTTCCTCGACGAGGTCTTCCGATCGAACTCCGCGATCTTGAACGCCCTGCTCACCGTCATCAACGAGCGGAAGTTCTATCAGGACGGGGCCCCCGTCCCCGTCCGCCTCAAGGTCCTCTTCGCCGCCACCAACGAGATCCCCGAGCAGTCCGAGCTCGCCGCCCTCAAGGATCGATTCTGCCTCAAGGTCGCGTGCCGCTCCGTCCAGGAGCAGCACTTCGAGGCCCTCGTCGACGCCGGCCTCGACGCCCAGACGCAGCGCGAGCTCGGGCAGCGCCCATGGGTCGAAGGGCACGCGACGCTCGCGGATCTCCTCAAGGCCCACCGCTACATGAACCTCCTCTTCTCCCGCCAGGTCGAGACGGCGCAGGGCCTCGAGCGCGACCGCGACCGCTTCTTCCCGCGCGAGCTGCTCCACGAGCTGCGCCGCGTGATCCGCACCCTCGTCCGCGAAGACGAGGTCTTCGTCAGCGACCGCAAGGTGGTGAAGCTCTACCGCCTCGTCCGCACCCACGCCTGGCTCACCCACGGGGGCGCGGTGGAGAAGAGCGACCTCGCCCTCCTCTCCTTCGTCGGCGAGACGCGCGACGAGATCGATCTCCTCGAGGACAAGGTCCCTCGCCTCCTCGGTCTCGAGGCGTGACGCGCGCGCAAGACCGGGCCTTCGCCGAGCTCGCGCTCGCCACGTGCGGCGTCCTCGACGACGACGCCGTCTCGGTGGTCGGCCCTGTCGTCGTTCGCGCCGCCGCCGAGCGCGGCGACGCGGGCGCCCCCGCCGGGCTCTTGTTCGATCTCGCCCAGCTCTTCGTCTTGCCGCCTCCCCGCCTCGATCTCGCGAGCGCGCGCGCCTCCCATGGCCTGCCCACGGACGACGCCGCCCTCGTCGCCGGGGCGGTGGGGACGCTCGACAGCCTCGTCGCCCCCGTCGCGGTGAGCCCCGCCCTCGTCGACGTCCGCGACGCGCTCGTCCGGCACCCCCGCGACGTCGCCCTCGAAGCGGCGGGGGTGATCGTCGCCCAAGTCCTCGAGCGGATCGCGGCCGACCGCACCTCACCGCCCGTGCCCCTCGCCGATCTGCGCCGCGCCCTCGCCCGCCCCGCGCACGAGATCATGAAGCGGGGCGTCGAAGCCCTCGCCGACAAGGCCCTCACCACCCCGCTCGCCCGCGCCTACGAGGCGATCGCGCGCGCCGCCCGCCGCCGGCCCACGCCCCTCGGCCCCGCCGACGTCGCCCTCGCCCGCGGGGCCAACCACCTTCGCCATCGCGCGGCGCGGCTCGCCCTCGCCCAGCTGTCGGAGGCGCGCGCCGAGATCGCCCGCCGCCTCCCCGTCACGATCGCGCGGCGGCGATCGCGCGCCACCGACGTCACCACCAACGAGCACGACGAGAGCACCTACCCGATGGGCGGCTTCTCCTCGATGACCAACGTCGGCTCGCTCGAGAACGTCGTCACGAGCGAGCTCTCCCTGGCCGAGGACGGCGACATCGCCGAGGATCTCTTCGCCATCCGGTGGGCGACGGGGGAGCTGCTCTATTACACGCGCGACGAGAGCCTCGCCCACCGCCGCAGCGTCCTCCTCGCCCTCACCATCGACGCCTCCGTCGCGAAGGCCGCGCGCGTGAAGGATCGCGGCGCCCCTTACCAGCGCGCGATCCTCGCCCTCGCCGCCATCGCCGCGCTCACGGAGCGGGCCTGCCAAGCGCTGCGGGCCGAGGCGCTCGAGATCACCCTCTTCTTCCCGCCCGGGGGCGAGCTCGACGAAGAGCGCGCCCTCGTCGCGATCCTCCTCGCCGACGCCGCCGCCCGCGGCGTCGTGTCGCTGGTGACGGGCGACGCTCTCGCCGCCCAGGCCCTCGCCGAGGAGCGCCGCCGAACCGCCCACGTCCTGCGGATCGACCTCGACGCCGACCCCGCCCGCGAAGGCGCGCCCCCGCCGGAGGGCGCGGTCCGCATCGAGGTCGGCCCCCGCCCCGCCCTGCGGGATCGAGAGGGCCACATCGGCGAAGCGGCGACGACCGCCGATCCGCTCGGGCAGTGGGCGGACGTCGTCCGGGCGATCGTCTCCATCTTGCCGTGACGAGCAGCGTCGCGGTCAGAACTTGTGCCGCGTCTCCGGTGCGGAGACGAGCTTGAACGAGCGCAGGAAGGCGTTCGCCTCCCCCTCCGGGAGGCCGAGGGTGACGACCTGGTACATGCGGCCCTCCGCGTAGAACAGGCGGGAGCGCCACATCGTGTGCGTCTTCTGATGGCGGCCGACGATCTCGTAGCCGTCGAAGCGACCGAGGACCTTGATCTTGGTGACCTTCACGTCGTCGATGAGGCCCGCCGTCGCGTTCTTGGCCGCCTCCACACCGATAGGGTCGGCGAGCTCTTGCCATCCCACGCTGAGGGCCTGGTCGTTGTTCTTCTCGCTGAGGGCGGTGTGGAGGGTCGAGTTGTCGGAGAGGGCCTTCTCCGTCTCCTTCGGCGGAGCCGGGAACATCACCTCGTAGCGCCCAGGGGCGGAGAAGAACTTGCGGTATCCGGGAAGGGAGGCCGCGACGCTCGCGTCGTCGGCCGGGCTCTCCTCCGTCCGCTTCGCCGAAGGCGGCGGCGACGTCGCCTCCGGCCCCGAGAGCCGACCGAGCGGCGAGCTGCGCTGAGCCTCGCTGTCGACGGAGACCGTCGTGGTCGTGGTGGGGGTGGTGGGCGTCTCTTCGGCGCCGGCGCAGCCCACGGAAACGGCGAACAGCGCGACCGCGAGCGACCCTCTTCGGTGAAGTCCCATCATGGCCCGCCGATGATAGCCCGGACGAAAGAAGAATCGACGCGTCAGGCGGGGGTGGGCATCCGCCGACCGGTCGCGCTACGATCGGGGGGTGTCGGGCAACTCGCCCGCGGAGGAGAGAGCGACCGAGCTGCTCGGCCGCGTGCTCTCGGACCGGTATCGGCTCGACGAGCTCTTGGCCAAGGGCTCGATGGGCGCGGTGTATCGCGGATACCACCTCAAGATGCGCAAGGTGGTGGCGATCAAGGTCCTCCACCCCGACATCGAGAACTTCCCGGAGATGGTCGCCCGCTTCGAGCGCGAGGCGGTCGTGGGGGCGCACCTCGATCATCCGAACGTCGCGGGGGCAAGCGACATGGGGACGTTCGATCGAGGCTCCTATTTCCTCGTTCAAGAGCTCGTGCGCGGCCCTACCCTGCGCGATCTCATCGATCGCGAGGCGCCGCTTCGCCCCCGCCGCGCCGTCCGCCTCGCCGGGCAGCTCCTCTCCGCCCTCGCCGCCGCCCACCGGCTCGAGATCGTCCACCGCGATCTGAAGCCCCTCAACGTGATGGTCGACACCACCGCCGACGAGCGGGTCAAGCTCGTCGACTTCGGCCTCGCGCGGGTGCCCCTCGGCCAGATCGCCCCCTCCGGCGACATCGCCGATCACGAGCGCCTCTCCGCCCCCGACATGGTCTTCGGCTCCGTCGCGTACATGGCCCCCGAGATCGCGGAGGGGATGGACGCCGTCGACGCGCGCTCGGACCTCTACTCCGCCGGCATCATCCTCTACGAGATGCTCTCCGGCCTCCATCCGTGGGACCCGTGCGCGCCCCTCGAGATGTTGATGCACCATCGGTCGAGCCCCGTCCCGCGCATCTCCGATCGCAACCCGAAGGCCCAGGTCCCGCCCGCGATCGAGGCGGTCGTGATGCGCCTGCTCGCGAAGGATCCGAACGAGCGCTACCCCGACGCCGACTCCGCGATCGAGGCGCTGCGCGCGGGCGAGCCGGACCTCGAGGCGTCCGACGCGCGCGCCTTCGCCGCCCCGCGACCGGACACGCCGCGGTTCTCGCCGCGCGCCCTCGCCACGGGGGCGGCGCTGACGATCGCAGGCGCGGCCGCCGTCATCGGCCTCGTCGCGGTGATCACCCGCGGGGAAAAGCCGGCCGCTCACCCCGCGACCGCCGCCCCCTCCCAAGCCGAGAGCGCGAGCGCGGAGCCCGAGACCTCCGCGCCCCCCGCCCCGCCCCCGCGCGAGGACATCGCCGCTTCGCTCGCGCGCGATCTGCTCGCCTCCACGCGCGCGGGAGCGGCCGCCGCCGACGCGGCGCCCATCCTCGTCGCCCTCGCCGACGCCGATCCGAAGGCCCTCTCGGACCCGAGCCTGCGCGACGCCGCGAAGAAGGTCGCCATCGCGTCGACCGCCCTCTCCAAGGACAAAGCCGACGAGATCTTCTACGTCCTCTCCTATCGCTTCGGCTCCCCCGGGCTCGACGTCGTGTACGACGTCTCGCGCGATCCCGCCGCCGGCCGCGCCGCCGGCCGCGCGAGCGCGATCCTGGATCGACAGGGGCTCTCCGCGCGCGCGTCCCCCGGCCTCCGGATCACCGTCGAGCTCCGCAAAGCCTCGTGCCGTCAGAAGCCGCTCTTGTTCTCGCGCGCCGCGAAGGAGGGAGACGCGAGGACGCTCGCCGCCCTAAAGGAGCTCATGCCCCCCGCGTGCGAGACGGACGGCTCGTCGTGCTGCTTCCGAAGGCACGTCGGCCTCGAGAAGGCGATCGAGGTCCTGCGCGCCCTCCCGAGCCCGCCCCCCGCCCCGTGAGCACCGTCACCCGGTGAAGGGCGCGGCGAGGGCCTGCGCGATCGCGACCGCGCGCTCCCGCACCGATCGCGGGCGCTCGCAGAGCACTTCGAAAATGCGAGCACCGTTGGCCCTCCCGAGGAGGTAGTCGTCGCTCGTGGCGAGCGCGTCGGCGAGCCCCATCTCCACCGCCCGCGTCCCGAACCAGTGCTCCCCCGTCGCCACCGACTCCACGTCGAGCGCGGGCCGCATCTCCCGCACGTACCGCTTGAAGAGCTCGTGCGTCTCCTCGAGCTGCTCGCGGAGCTTCTGCTTGTCGTCCTCCGTCACCGGCCCGAGCAGCGTCACCGTGCGCTTGTATTTGCCGGCCGTGTAGTTCTCGTAGTCGATGCCGTGCTTCTGGAGCAGCCGATGGAGGTTCGGCGCCTGGGCCACCACCCCGATCGATCCCAGGATCGCGAACGGAGCGGCGAGGATCTTGTTGGCGACGCACGCCATCATGTAGCCGCCGCTCGCCGCGACCTTGTCCACGCAGACGGTGAGGGGCACCTCGCGCGATCGCAGCCGCGCGAGCTGCGACGCCGCGAGCCCGTAGCCGTGCACCGCGCCCCCCGAGCTCTCGAGCCGCACCACCACCTCGTCGCCCGGCTGCACCACCCCGAGCACGACCGTCACCTCTTCGCGGAGGCTCTCCACCTCCGTCGCGAGCACGTCACCCTTGAAGTCGATGACGAACACGCGCGCCTCGGGCCGGGGCTCCTCCGGCTCGGTGGGCGGCTTCTGCCTGCGACCGAAGCGCCGCGCCGACGGCGCCGCGAGGGCCGCCCTCAGCGCGCGCGCCTCTCGCTTCCACCGCGCGCTCACCTCCCGCAGGAGCACCCGCGGCTCCGCGTCGCGCCGCCCCCTCACCCGCGCGAACAAGATCGTCACGCAAGCGGCGAACGTCACGAAGACGACGAGCGCCTTCCCCACGAACGAGACCAGGTCCCAGACGACGTCCATGTCCGGCCCTCGTAGCACCGCCGCTCCGCCGATGCCCACCCCCCTCGTCGCTTCGCTCCTCGGCCCCTCCCACGTTCGTCGCTCCGCGACTCACGGGAGGGGGGCGCCCCCGCGCTACGAATCCAATAGCGCGGCGCGAGGCCCCCCTTCTCGGCCCGCCATGTCCGGCCCCTGCCACCTGGGTCACGACCGGCGCGCCGAGCCCCCCACCCTGGTACAAGGCGGGCCATGGTTCAACGCTGGCCATGGGCCTCTGTCGTAGCGTCGGCGCTCGCGCTGGGCTGCTCCAGCTCCGACCCGAACGCGGAGACGAGCGCGCGCCCCGCCGACTCGAGCCCCGGCTCGGCGCGTGCGTCCGCGCCCGCCCCCGTCGATCCCGACGAGCGACGACAAGAGCTCGACTTCGAGGAGGCCGAGGCCCTCGACAAGGCCGGGCCGAGCTGCGGCGAGAAGGCGAAGGCGCTCCGAGCCTATCGCGACAGGACGCGAAGGGAGCGCGCCGAGGTCGAAGAGAGCCTCCAGCGCAAGCGCGCGGCCGGGCAGGCCGAGCCCCCCATGACCGAGAAGCAGACGACCCGCTTCCAGTTCGTGAAGAAGACCTTGGTCGACATCCTCGGCCGCTGCCTCGGCGACGATGCCTTCAGCGCCGCGTTCAGCAACGAGCCAGAGCCGCCGCCCCCGGGCGAGTGGATCACCTACCGAGATCCGAAAGGACGCTTCGAGGCCCGATTCCCCTCCGCGCCCGAGGTCGCGGAGCGGGAGGGCCCGAGCTCCCTCACGGAGGCGGCGACGCTCGTCCATCGCCAAGGCTTGTACAGCGTCGCGTGGATGACCCTGAGGAGCCCGGCCCGCTACGACTGCCCCACCGTCCTCGACGCGACCCTCACCCGTCAGAAGGACATGCGCTGCGACATCGACGAGACCAAGCCCACGAAGGTCGCGGGCTTCGAGGCGGTCGAGGTCCGTTTTCACTGCGCCGACGGCGTCACGGGCTTCAAGCGCGCGGTGTGCGATCCGCGGCCCAAGGAGCACTTCGTGAATCTGTTCGAGTGCCAGAGCCTCGCGACCGAGATGCAGTCGGACAAAGAAGCGGGCCCGCGCTTCCTCGAAGGGTGCAAGCTCCTCGCGCCGTGATCGGGAATGCGGGTTCCGCAGTCGAAGTGCCAGCTCCGCATGCGCGGGGTGGCGGCCCGCCTTCCCGCTCGCCACCGGCGCCGCGGCTCGAGCCTTGCTAATCCTTGGTACATTGGAAAGCGGCGCAGGGCCGTCGTCCGCGCAGCCATCGGGAGCATCGGCGATGAAGGATCCTCCGCGTTCTCGCAAGCGCGCCCGCTTTCAGGGATGGGCGAGCCTCGCGATGGCTGGGCTCGCCATCATCGCCCTCGCGATCACGGTCGTCGTCGCCCACCGCGCCCTGCGCGCCTCCTCTCGGATCGTCGTGCGGGGCGAGGGGGAGGCGCTCCTCGCGAAGGTGCAGGCCGATCTTCAGTCCGGAGGCGTGCTCGAAGACCGCGCCCTCGCGTCGATCGTCGACGCGCACTCGGCGGAGGGGCTGCGCTACGCGGCGATCCTGGACGGGACGAACGGGGCCACGGTCGCGAGCGCGGGGACGCCGACCATCGCCGCCCACGACATCGAGCCGGCGGCGATGCACGTCTCTGGAGGCCGGGTGCGGCTTGTCGCCCTCCTCACCCCGAAGAAGGACGGACCGCCCGGTCCCCGCGCCGACGGCGCGCCGCTCCCTCCGCTCTTCCGGGAAGGCGTGCTGACGCCGCCGCTCGTCGTCATCGAGTTCGACACCCCCGTCGCCTCGGAGCTGCGCGGGCACATGCGGCGCCTCGTGCTCGTCGCGGCGGGGGCGGCCGCCATCCTCGCCGCGTTCGCCTTCGCGTGGTCGAGAAACCTCCGCCGCCTCGCGGTGATCGAGGCCGCCCACGAGCGCGAGCGTCGCCTCGTCGCCCTCGGGGAGATGTCGTCGATCATGGCCCACGAGCTCCGCAACCCGCTCGCGTCGCTCAAAGGACACGCTCAGCTCCTCGCGGAGTCGCTCGAGGGGGAGGAGAAGAAGCACAAGAAGGCGGCGCGCGTCGTCTCCGACGCGGAGCGCCTGGAGTCTCTCACCGAGAGCCTCCTCGAGTTCGTGCGAGACGGTCCCGTCGAGCGGAGGTCGGTTGCGCCCCGCGAGCTCGTCGCCGCCGCCGCCGCCCAGCTCCGCGCCGACGCTCCGCTCAAGGTCGACACCGAGGGCGCCCCCGAGACGGTCGCCGTCGATCCGACGCGGGTCACCCGCGCCCTCCAGAACCTCTTCGAGAACGCGATGCGCGCGGGCGAGGGCCAGCCCGTCGACGTGACGATCGCGAAGGACGGCGGCGACGTCCGCTTCGAAGTCCGCGATCGCGGCGCGGGCATCCCGCCCGGCGACATCGCCCGCATCTTCGAGCCGTTCATGACCACGAGCGCGCGCGGCACCGGCCTCGGGCTACCCATCGCCCGGCGGGTCGCGGAGCAGCACGGCGGCAGCCTCACCGCCTACAACCACCCCGCCGGCGGGGCCGTCTTCTGTCTCAAGCTCCCCGCCGCGTCGTGACGAATTGCTATTGAAAAGATAGCGCCCGGGTCATCGCCCACGTCGGGGGCGCCCCTCCGTACGCGACCTCTCCGACGACGCGGAAACCGAAGCGCTCGTAGAGGGAGACGTTGCTCGGCTTGGCCGTCTCGAGGTGGCAAGGCAAGCCGCGCGCGCCCGCCTCGGAGACGAGGTGCCGGAGGAGGGCGCCGCCGACGCCGCGCCCCTGCCGCGAAGGGTGCACGCCGATCACCGAGAGGTAGAGGTGCGGCTCGGGGGGATGGCGCCCGCGGAGCGCGAGGTAGAGCGGCAGGCCCGATCGCACGAGCGCCCACGTCGGGAGCGCAGGGAGAAGACCGACCGACCTCGCGACCCGCGTCACCGCCTCCCGCGCGCTCGCGGGAGCGACCACCGCCATCGCGGCCGCGGAGGGACCCTCTCCGACCGTGAACGCACCGCCGCCGAGCATCGCCTCTCGGAGGGAGGCCTCGTGGAACCAGCGCAGCCACGCCTGCCGCCGGGGTCGCTCCCGCAGCATGAAGCGGAAGACGGGGTCGTCGTCGAAGGCCTCGCTCAAGGTCTCCGCAGCGCGGGGGACCTCGCGCTCGAGGAGCGGACGCACGCGAATCGCCGTCGAGCTCATCGGCCCCGCGCCCTCTCGGGCTTGGACGTCCCGAGCACGCGCGCGCAGAGCAGGTCGATCTTGTCCCGGACGTCCTTCGTGCCGTGGGCCGTCGCGGCGATGCCCTCGGCGCACGCGTCGAGCAGCTCCGCGAGCTTCTTCGCCTCCGCGCGCGGGACCACCTTCCCGACGAGCGCGGTCAGATCCCGGACGTAGGCTTCGTGGTGCTCCAAGAGGACGCCCCCGGAGAGGCGGTTCGACGACTCGAGCAGCTCGCGCGCGTGCTCGGAGCCGTGAACGACCTCGTACATGCGCTCGAACTTCGCGCGGAGCGAGGCCGCCACCGCGAGGGCGGGCTCCGGGGCGCGCTCGGCGGCGGCGGCCGAGGCCGCGATCATGTCGGCCGCGACCTTCTCCGAGACGGCCTGGAAGAGGGCCTCCTTGTGGGGGTAGTGCGCGTAGAGGGTGGCCTTCGCGACCCCGCCTTCGCGCGCGACCTCCTCCATGGAGGTCTTCTTGAATCCGTACCGGGAGAAGAGGCGCGTCGCCGCGTCGAGCACGCGGCCCACCGTCGCGGTCGGGAGGGCCTCTTTTCGCATTGAACGATTCATACTCATTTCGTATAGTCCGTCCATTCGGGGCGAGCGGCGATCGGGACGGAGGAGACGGCCATGGATGAGCGCGCGGTGTTGATCACGGGTTGTTCGTCGGGCATCGGGAAGGCCACGGCGCGACGGCTCGTGAAGTCGGGTGTAACGGTCTACGCAACCGCACGCAAGGTCGCGGAGCTCGCCGATCTCGCGGCCGAGGGCTGCCGGACGCTCGCCCTCGACGTCACCCGCGAGGACTCGATGCGCGCCGCGGTGGCGGCGATCGAGGAGAAGCACGGCGCGGTCTACGCCCTCGTGAACAACGCGGGGTACAGCCAATCCGGCGCGGTCGAGGCGGTCGCCCTCGATCGGGTGCGGGCCCAGTTCGAGACGAACGTCTTCGGGCTCGTGCGGCTCACCCAGCTCGTCTTGCCGGCGATGCGCGCGGCGCGGCGCGGGCGCGTCGTCAACATCAGCTCGATGGGAGGCAAGCTCGTGTTCCCCGGGGGCGGCTTCTATCACGCGACGAAGTACGCGGTCGAAGCGATCAGCGACGCCTTGCGGTTCGAGGTCAGGCCGTTCGGCATCGACGTCGTGCTCATCGAGCCCGGCCTGATCAAGAGCGGCTTCTCCGACGCGGCGGTCGTGAACCTCGTCCCCTCCGCCACGAGCGACCTCGAGGCGACGTACGGCGCCTTCCACGCCGCCGTCGCGCGGTCGACGAAGGAGGTCTACGAGAAGGGCCCCCTCGCGAAGCTCGCGGGCGTGCCCGACGACGTCGCGAAGGTCGTGGAGAAGGCCATCTCCAACAAGCGGCCGAAGCCTCGTTACACCGTCTCCGGCTCGGCGAAGCTCCTCCTCACCCAGCGCAAGCTCATGGGCGATCGCACCTGGGATTGGTTCTTGCGGAGCAACTTCCCCTCCCCCGGCGACGAGCCGAAGAAGCAGCTCAAGGCTTGAGGTTCAGATCGGGGGGGCGAGGTCGGGCGCGCGCTCGACCGTCCCGTCTCCGCGTCGCCACGAGCAGCCGGCCCGCTGGACGCACGCCTCGTGGGCGCGCGCCGGGACGAAGCCGGGCGTGTTGAGCTCGGCGCACTCGGTGGGGTCCGTCCGCTCGCACGCGTCGAGCGGAGCCCAACACCCCGGCTGGGACGTGCACTGGTCGAGGGACACCTCTTCGCAGGGGATGGCCGTGCCCTCGCAGCGGCCGGAGAGGTCCGGCTCCTCGATCGTCCCGTCCGGCCGGCGCCACGAGCAAAGCAGCTGGAGGCACGTCGACTCGCTCGGGCCGTCTTCGAAGGCGTAGTTCACCCAGTCGCAGCTCCATTGCCACCCGAGGCACGAGTCCGAGTAGACGTCCCACTCGCAGTCGTAGAGCGCGTAGCAGGAGGCGATGTCGCGGATCTCTTCGCAGGGGATCCGAACGTCGCCGAAGCACGGCGCGTCTCCCTCCGGGGCCGGCCCCGGCTCGCCGCCTCCGTTCGAGCCGTCGGCGTCGGGGGAAGAGCAGCCGAGGATGAAGACGAGCAAGGCGAGCGCGGATGAGCGGACCACGCCGCGCTCGCATCGCAATGGCGAGGCCACCCTCCGGCGCGCGAGAAACCGCGGCGAACAAGGCAGATCGCGCGGGTTGTCCTCCGCTCGCTGAGTCGTCGCGAGCATGCCCTGAGCAGACGCCGACCCAACCCGCGGACGCGCGCAGACGTTGCATCGGGTTCCGCACTGCGTGCGGCGAGCGGCCCCGCGGCTCGCGCTCGAGCCGCGCTTCCCCGCCGTGATGCCTGTGGGCCTCGCAGTTGCATCCTGGACGTTCGATGAGCGAAAAGCGTCACCACACCCGCATCGACAGCCGCGTCGATCGAAACATGGAGCGCGACGTCGTCGCCGTCGCCTCGACCTCGTTGCTCCCGGACGTCGAGAAGGTCCTCGAAGGCCGGGGGATCTCGTGCGCGCTCGTCCGCGATGGAGAGCGCGCGGTAGGCGTGATCTCTCGCACGGATCTCCTGAAGGCGGCGCGCAGGGAGGCGGCCGGTCACGGCGGCCCGCTCGCGCCGCTCCCGTCGATCGCGGTCGGGGAGATCGCGCGCCGGGCACCGGTGACGGTCGCGCCGGAAGCGACGGTCTCGCAGGCGGCGGCCAAGATGCTCGCGGAGCGGATCCACCGCGTCTTCGTCGAGCAGGACGGGCAGATCGTGGGGGTGTTCAGCACGAAGAACATCCTCCACGCCATCGTCTCCGCCCGCGTGACGACCCACGTCGCGGACCTGATGAGCCATCCGCTCTTCACCATCCCCGCCGACGCGACGATCGCGCACGCGACCGACCGCCTCGCGAACGCGCACGTCTCGGGTCTCACCGTCGTGGACGACGACGGTTGGCCGGTGGGCTTCTTCTCGCAAGCGGAGGCGCTCGCGGCCCGAGAGATGCCGTCGGACGCGAGGGTCGAGGACGCGATGAACCACGCCCTCGTCTGCCTGCACGATCGGGCGGAGCTCCACCGCGCGGCCGCCCTGGCCCGCGCGGCGCGAGCGCGCCGGGTGTTGGTCGTCGCGGATCGGAAGGCGATCGGCGTCCTCAGCCCCCTCGACTTCGCCCGCGCCGTGAGCTGACGGTGGGCCGCCACGCGAACGGCCGAAACGATTCCGTGTAACCTCGCCGACGTGACCCAAGCGAAGGACGCGGGCGCGCGTGGACGAGTCCTCGTCGCCGACGACGAAGAGGGAGTTCGGACGTTCCTCGCCGAGTCGCTCGAGCTCGTCGGTCACGACGTCGAGCAGGCGGAGAACGGCGCCGAGGCCCTGCGCATCGCCCGAGAGGCGCCCTTCGACGTCGTCATCACCGACCTGCGGATGCCGGAGCTCGACGGGATGACGGTGGTGAGGGCGCTCCGTGCCGAGCAGCCCGACGTGGAGATCGTGGTGCTCACCGCTCACGGGGACGTCTCGACGGCGGTGGAGGCGATGAAGCTCGGCGCGTTCGACTACCTCCAGAAGCCGGTCGCGAGCCCGGCCGCGATCCGCGGGCTGGTCGCGTCCGCCCTCGCCCGGCGCGCGAGCATGGTCGCCGAGAAGCGCCCGACCGATCCGGGCGCGACCGGGGAGGCGAGCTTCGTCTCGCGGTCACCGGTCATGCGCCCCGTCATCGACGCTCTGAACAAGGTCGCGAAGACGAACGCGACCGTGCTGCTACAGGGAGAGAGCGGCACCGGCAAGGAGGTGGCGGCGCGGGCGCTCCACGCGATGAGCCCGCGCGCGAAGAGCCCCTTCGTCGCCATCAACTGCGCCGTCCTCACGGAGAGCCTCCTCGAGAGCGAGCTCTTCGGCCACGAGAAGGGCTCGTTCACCGGCGCCCACGTCCAGCGCCGCGGCCGCATCGAGCTCGCCGACGGGGGGACGTTCTTCTTGGACGAGGTCGGAGAGCTCCACGAGAAGCTCCAGTCCAAGCTCCTGCGCGTGCTCGAGGAGCGGCAGTTCGAGCGGCTCGGCGGCAGCGCCACCGTCCACGTGGACGTGCGCTGGATCGCCGCGACCCACCGAGACCTGCGGGCGATGGTCCGAGAGGGCTCGTTCCGAGAGGACCTCTACCATCGCCTGGCCGTCTTCCCGATCCGCCTGCCCCCCCTTCGCGATCGCCCCGAGGACATCGTGCCGATCGCCCAAACCCTCCTCGCCCGGCTCGCCGACGGTCGGCCCCCGCCTCGCCTCGACGAGGCGGCGACGGCTCGCCTCGTCGCCGAGCCTTGGCCGGGCAACATCCGCGAGCTGAGGAACGTGCTGGAGCGCGCGGTGATCCTCGCCGAAGGTCCCGTCGTCAGAAGGGAGCACCTCTGGTTCGACACGGATCCGGCGCAGGCAGAGGCGGCCCCCCCCGCCGCGGGCGATTCGGTCGGGGCCGGCGTAGACGCGATGCAAGGGACGCTCACCGATCTCGAGCGGGCCGCGATCGAGCGAGCGCTCAGCTCCGTCGGCGGCAACCGCCGCGCCGCCGCCGCGAAGCTCGGCATCGGGCTGCGCACCCTCTACGAGAAGCTGAAGCGCTACGGGCTGAGCTGAGCGGATACGGTGTACGGCGCGCTCGTGCCGGTCGGTCCCGCGCTGGGAGCTTCCGGATCCTTGACGAGCTTCACCCGGATGCAGGCCGTGCTCCCGGTCGCGAGCGAGATCGGCGCGGAGACCCACGGCGACTCCGTCACCGCCCCCGCCGGCGGCTTGGACGGCCTCGGCCGATCCTCTTCGTCGAGGGCGGGCGAGGGCGCGCGGACCCTCGCGGTGGTCATCGCCTCCGAGGTCGAGCCGGGCGAGACCTCCGCCTCGAGCACCCCACGCTCGGCCGGGCTCGTCGCGAGCCGGAACATGAACGGCCGGCCGTCGCCGCGCACGCAGTAGACGTCCTCGTCGCGATTCCACGCGATGCGGCCCGTCACGGAGGCGCCGAGGGCGAGCGCCCGCGCCGACCGGACGTCGTCGTTCGGCTCCACCTCCGCGCCGCTCGCGGGGGCGACGCGGTCCACGAGCACGGTGTAGGGATCGGAGACGTTCTCGACGACGAGCGGCCGCTCCTGGCCGTAGCCGTCCTCGTCCTGGGTCACCTCCAAGAAATACGCGCCCGGTCCGAGCTCGAGGGGGCCCGTCGCGAGATCCTCGCCTCGCCGGCCCGGGCAGAGCTGCGAGAGCGGCTCCGAGAAGCCGCGCCGAAAGATGAACGTGCACATCGCGGCGTTGGGGAGCCCAGATACTTTGACCTCCAACGTTTCTCGCGGCGCCCCCGTCGGTGCGATCTCGAACGCGTAGAAATCGCGATCGGCGTGGGTCGCGTCCAGGCGCTTTCCGAGGAAGGCCGAGAGCGTCGCCCCCACCTCGAGGGGCGTGGCGGCGGCGGGGGTGTCGTTCGGCTCGCGCTCCACGCGGGGGGCGGGGGCGCGGTCGCGGGTGAGGACCATCGCGAGCGCGCCGCCCGCGAGCCCGAGCAGCCCGAGCGCGAAGGCGCCCCCGCTCACGAAGCGGCGTCGCTTGAGCTTGCGCTCATATCCGTCGACGTCGTTCCGAGTCGCCGCGCGCAGGGCGACCCTGGGCTCGGCGCGGGTCGGCTCGGCCGCGTTCGCGAGCCTCTGCATGAACTCCGAGTCGAGCAGCGACTCGACGCTGGACGAGCCGGCCGCCTTCGCCTCCTCGACGAGGTGGTGCTGGAGCTGCTCGACGCTCGCGAAGCGGTCGCTCGGATCCTTCCGAAGCGCGCGCATCACGATCGCGCTCATGGATGCTCCGATCCCCCGGGCGGGAGCGCGCTCCTCGGGCGGGAGGGGGTAGGCGGTCAGGTGTTGGAGGAGCACGTCGGTGGCTTTGCCCTGGAACGGGTGGGCGCCGGTGAGGGCCAAGTACATGAGCGCGCCCAAGCTGTAGATGTCGGAGCGACCGTCGACCGCGTCGCTGCGGATCTGCTCCGGAGCCATGTAATGGGGCGTGCCGAGGACCATCCCGCGCGAAGACACCTCCTCGCTCTCCGGCTCGCGGAGCTTCGCGAGGCCGAAGTCGAGCACCTTCACGATCTCGGCGCCGTCTGGCGTGCGCAAGATCATGACGTTGTCGGGCTTCACGTCCCGATGCACGATCCCTTTGCGGTGCGCCTCGGAGAGGGCGTTGCAAATCTGGATCACGATCTTCGCCAGCCGAGCGGACTTCATCGGCCCCTCTCGCCGAAGCAGGCGGGTGAGCGTCTCCCCCTGGACGAGCTCCATCACCAGGTAGGTGAGGCCGCCCGTGACGCCGAAATCGAAGACCTGGACCGCGTTCGGGCTGTGGAGCTTGCTCGCGGCCAGGGCCTCGCGCTTGAACCGCCGCACGACGTCCGCGCTCGTGCCGAGCTCTCCGGTGAGGAGCTTCATCGCGAGGAGCTTGCCGATATCGATGTGCTCCACCTCGTAGACGACGCCCATCCCGCCCGCGCCGAGCTGCCTTCGGATCCGATAGCGGCCGGCCACCACCATACCCAGCAGCGGATCGGCCGCAGGAGGTTGCTCTTCGTAGTCACCGCTCGTGAGGACCGTCTCTGCGTCGGACGCGCGATCCTCGCCGCCGGACGAGCGAAACGACGCGAGCGAAATGGAGGTGCTTGAGACGGGTTCGCGCATGCTGGGTCGGGTTCTGCGACGAGCGTGCCACCTCGGGCTCGGCATTCGTCGCCGGCGGGGCTGCGGTTTCTGCAGCGGCGCAGGCCCGCCGTCGTCCGCATTCAGATGCGAATTCCGCAACCGGCTTTCAAAGAGAGAGCGCGCGGATCTTTGCTCGAGGAGTGCTACCTTCCCGGCCGTGCGTCGAAGGCTGATCCGTGCGCTGGTCGGAGGCGCGTGCCTCGTCGGCTCCACGATCCACCCCGCGAGCGTCCGCCTCGCGCTCGCTCAACCCACCGCCGAGTCGGAAGGCGATCTCGCGAAGCGGAAGGACGCGGCGCGCGTGCTCGCGAAGCAAGGCCTCGCGAAGATCGACGAGGGCAACCTGGAGGAAGCGATTCGCCTCCTCGAGGCGGCGGAGGCTCGGTTCCACGCGCCGACCCACCTCCTGTTCCTCGCCCAGGCGAACGAGAAGCTGGGCCGGCTACCGCGCGCCGTCGACCTGTACGACGCGCTGATCGAAGAGACGCTCCCCGACTACGCTCCCAACGAGTTTCGCGAGGCGCAGCGCATCGGGACGCTCGCGCGCGCCGAGCTCCTCAAGCGCGTCGGGCTCGTTCGCGTGATCGTCCGAGGCGGCGGCGGCGCGGACGAGAAGGTGTCGATCGACGGGGTCGAACGCGCCCCGAAGAAGGGACCCTATGCGGTCGAGCCCGGCCCTCACGAGGTCACCCATGGTCGCGACGGAAAGGCCACGACCAAGCACGTCGACGTCGGCGCGGGCGAGACGCGCGAGGTAACGTTCGAGATCACCGAGAAGCCACCCGCCGTCCCGCGGCCGAGCCCCTATCTGATGCCCGGCGTGGCCGTGCTCGCAGTGGGCGGAGCGGCGCTCATCGCCGGCGCGGTGACGGGCGGCCTCTCGCTCAAGGACGTCGCGGAGCTCGAGGATCTCTGTCCCGCCAACGAGGACTGCGATGATGTCAATCGGCCGCTCTACGACGAGGCGAAGAACCTCGGCAACGCGTCGACCGCGCTCTTCGTGGTCGGCGGCGTGGCGGCCGCGATTGGGATCGTGCTCCTCGTGCTTCCTTCTCCCGAGCCCCGCGCCCCTCTTCGCGCTACGCTCGGGCTCGGTGGCTTCGTCGTCTCTGGTTCCTTCTGAGCTTCGTGCCTCGCTCGCCCTCACGCTCTCTCTGTCGAGCGCCGTCGCCGGCTGCAATCTGATCTCGGGCATCGACGAGTTCCAGTTCGCTGGCGGAGGCGCGGGCGCAGGAGGAGCCGCGCAAGGCGCGGGAGGAGCGGGCGCCTCCACGACGTCAGGCGGCGGCGGCGCGGGCGCGTCCGGCGGGGCGGGTGGGGCCGGTGGCGCGGGCGGCAGCTCGTCGTGCACAGAGCCGCTCGAGCAATGCGGGCAGAGCTGCGTCGACACGACGGCGGACCCGCAGCGATGCGGCGACTGCACCCACGAGTGCGACTCCGACGAGCGGTGCGTCGCCAGCGACTGCGTGTGCCGCCCCGGTCTCGTCGTGGAAAAGGGAGCGTGCGTCGACCCGAACGCGAACCCCGAAGCCTGCGGCGGCGGCGCTTCGTGTGAAGCGCCCACGCCTCTCTGCCAAAACGGAGACTGCGTGGCCGCGTGCTCACCGGGCCGCGACGAGTGCGACGGCGGCTGCTTCGATCTCGACACGAGCCCCCTCCACTGCGGCACGTGCGCGCGCGCTTGCGAGGTCGACAAGATCTGCAGCGGCGGCGACTGCTTCGAGTTCTCGCCCGGCACGAGCTGCGACAGCTGTCCTTGTGACACTTGCGGCGGAGATTTCAGCCTCTGCTGCGAGGTCGGGGGCCAGGTCGTGTGCCTGAGCCACGACGCCGAAGAGTGCCCCTGAGCGGCTGACCAACGGCACCCATGTCGACGATCGGCCGCACATCGCCCTTCGATAAGAGATTTCCCCGCGACGTTCCGTTGGTTCGGCAGTTGCTAACGGACCGAGCATGCGGAACTTCCTCCTCTTCTTTGGCGCGATCTCCCTTGCCGGCTCCCTCTCGGGCTGCGACTCGAGCCTCACGGATGGTGAAGGTGGCAATGGCGACGGGGGGAGCTCGCTCGGCGGAGGCTCGAGCGTCGCGAACGATCTGCCGTGCGACGTCGCGCAGATCCTCTCCGACCATTGCGTGAGCTGCCACGCCGGGAGCAACCCCGCCGCCTCCGTCGCGCTGACGAGCTACGCCGAGCTCACCGCGACGAGCCCCGCGTACCCCTCTCAGACCGTCGCGACGCGAGCCCTCGCGCGGATGATGGACGCGACGTTCCCGATGCCTCCCGCGGGCGCGATCCCGGCCGATCAGATCACCGCTTTCCAAGCGTGGATCGACGCGGGCACCCCCCAGGGTGACTGCGCTTCGACCACCCCCGACGATCCCACCAAGGTGCAGTGCACTTCGAATCAGTTCTGGCACGGCGACGAAGGCAAAGACATGAACCCCGGTCAGGCCTGCATCGCGTGCCACGAGAAGGGCGGCGGCGGCGGCGAGGAGGACGAGCATGGCCCGCCCCTCGGCTTCGCGGGTACGGTGTACCCGACGCTCCACGAGCCGGACGACTGCCTCGCCACGACCGGCCTCGAGGGCGTCACCGTGTTCGTCACCGACGCCAACGGCAACACCTTCGAGGAGCCGGTGCGGACCTCGAGCGGCAACTTCATGGCCCTCGAGACGTACGTCGCGCTGCCGATCACGGCCGAGGTGCGCAAGAACGGGAAGTCGATCAAGATGATGGCGCCCGTCGACTCCGGCGACTGCAACTCCTGCCACACGGTCCAGGGCGACAACGGTGCGGCAGGCCGAATCATCGCGCCCGAGTGAGCGACAGCGTACAGCTCGTCGAGCGGCCTGGTAGGATGGCGACCCTTCTCTGATGCCGCGCTCGAGAGAGTCGTTCGACGACGTCACCACAACGATCGCAAGCTCGCAGGCTCACCCTCCGATCGGAGTGGTGGTGCGCGTGCTCGGCGCGACGAGCTCGCCGAAGGAGCTCCACCTCAAGCAGGGCAGCTGCTCGGTGGGCTCGAGCTCGTCAGCCGACATCGTCATCTCCGATCGGACCATCTCGCGGCTCCACGTCGAGCTCGACCTCGTCCCCGAGGGGGTGAAGGTCCGAGACAAGGGGAGCCGCAACGGCACGTTCTACTTGGGCCAGCGCGTCGAGGCGATGGTGCTCGGCGTGGGCAGCCGCATCACCCTCGGGGATCACGTCACCCTCGCGATCGAGCCGGACGCAAAGGCGCTCCACGCGGGCGCCCACTACGCCGAGGACGAGTATCGCGGGCTCATCGGGGTGTCGGGCCCGATGCGCGAGCTCTTCGGGGTGCTCGAGCGGCTCGAGGGGTCGCTCGTGACGGTGCTCCTCGAGGGCGAGTCCGGCGTCGGCAAGGTCGGCAAGGAGGGGGTCGCGCGCGCGATCCACGCCGGCTCGCGGGTCGCGCAGGGGCCGTTCGTCCCCGTCAACTGCGGCGCCATCCCGAGAGAGCTCGTCGCGAGCGAGCTCTTCGGACACCGCCGTGGAGCCTTCTCGGGCGCGGTCGAAGCTCGACGCGGCGCGTTCGAAGCGGCGAGCGGAGGGACGCTCTTGCTCGACGAGCTCGGAGAGCTCCCCCTCGAGGTCCAGCCGATGTTGCTGCGCGCGCTCGAGACCGGTGAGGTCCGGGCGGTCGGCGACGACCAGGCGCGCATCGTCAAGGTCCGCCTCGTCGCAGCGACCAACCGAGATCTCGAGACCCGCGTGAAAGACGGCCTGTTCCGTGAGGACTTGTTCTATCGCCTCGCCGTCGTTCGGCTGAAGGTCCCTCCCCTGAGGGATCGACCCGAGGACATCGGGCCGCTCTCCGCCCTCTTTGCCCGGGCCGAAGGGCACGAGGCCCTCCCCAAGCCGATCGTCGACGAGCTCCGCACGCGCTCGTTCCCCGGCAATGTCCGCGAGCTGCGCAACCTCGTGCAGGCCTACCTCGCGCTTGGACATCTGCCGCCTGCCTCCGCGAGCACGCACGATGTTCGCCGGCTCGCCCTGAAGAACATGATCGCCCTCGACCGCCCGTTCCTCGAGCAGCGCGACGAGATCGTCGACGAGTTCACGCGGCTCTACCTCGATGCGCTGCTCGCTCAGACCAACGGCAACCAGTCCGTCGCCGCGCAGGTCGCCGGCCTCGATCGGACCTATCTCGGAAGGCTCCTGTCCAAGGTGCGGAAGTAGTCGCCGCGAACGAGATCGCTTCTCGATCATGAATACGGAAATCAACTGACGCTCTGCAGCCGCGAGCGCCCATCGCGGGCTCGCGCGAAGACCGCGCCCCGGCTAAGCTTGCGCGAGCGACGGTGGCGGCTCGCTCTCGGGCCTCCGACTCGCCGCGCCCACGCTCCGTGACCCAATCAGCGCTCTCCCCGCAAGCGCTCGCAATCACCGACCGGGACCGACTCCCGAGCGATGCTCGGTACGAGTGTCTCGTGAAGATCGCGTCGGGCGGCATGGCCACCGTCTACGCGGGCCGGCTCCGCGGCAAGCACGGGTTCTCTCGCGTCGTCGCGATGAAGCGCGCCCACGCCCACCTGCTCGAGGACGAGCAGCTCCGGCGATCGCTCCTCGCGGAGGCCCGGCTCGCGTCGCGCATCCATCACCCGAACGTCGTCAGCGTGCTCGACGTCGACGAGCCGGGCGACGAGCTCGTCCTCGTCATGGACTACGTGGAGGGCGCGAGCCTCTCCCAGATGATCACGACCGCGCAGAAGCAGAGCGCGGCCGGGAGAGAGCCCGCGGTGGAGACGGACCCGCTCCGTCCCGCCGTCATCGTCCGCATCGTCCTCGATGTCTGCGCCGGCCTCCACGCCGCCCACGAGCTCGCCGACGACGAGGGAGCGCCCCTCGGCATCGTGCATCGCGACGTCTCTCCTCAGAACATCCTCGTCGGGGTGGACGGGCTCGCGCGCCTCGCCGACTTCGGGATCGCGAAATGCTCCGAGTCCACCACCGCCACCGCCGGCCTCCGCGGAAAGTTCGGCTACATGGCCCCGGAGTACATCTCGGACCGGCGCCTCGATCGCCGGGTCGACATCTTCGCGCTCGGCGTCGTCCTCTGGGAGGCGCTCACGAAGAAGCGGCTCTTCCGCGGTGAGGGCGAGCTGGAGACCATCAAGCAGGTCATGGATCACGAGCCCGCGGCCGTGTCCACGCAGAGCCCCGCGGTGCCGAAGGAGCTCGACCACGTCGTGGCCCGCGCCCTCGCCAAGGACCCGGACGACCGCTATCCGACCGCGCTCGAGCTCGCGAACGACCTCGCCGCCGCCGCGAAGGCGGCGAAGCTCGACGCGACGAGCGCCGACGTGAGCAAGTCGGTCCTCGGCCTGTTCGGACCGACGCTCGAAGGGCGCCGCATCGTGCTGCGCGACCTCATGAGCACCTCCGTCACGAAGACGACCTCGCGTGGGGGCACCCCCGCCGCACCTCCCGCGCAGGAGCTCGAGACGCTCCCCGGCTCCGCCCCCGGGAACACCGACGCGCTCACCCTCCCCGTCGAGCGCCCCGTCGCGTCCGCGAGCCTCCCCCTCATCGAGGACGATCCCGAGGCGACCCACGGCCCGCTCACCAGCTCGGCCCCGGAGGCGGGACTTCCGTCCACGCCAAAGCCCCGCCGCAGCTTCGCCCTCCTCGGCGGCGCCATCGTCGCAGGCACGGCGGCCCTGACGGTGGTCACCGTCATGCGCGGCTCCCTCTTCCACGGCCGCGACGCCGGCGTTCCCCCGCGCACCGCCGACGTGGCGACGGAGACGTCGGCCTCCCCCCTGCCCAACGCCCCCGAGGCGAAGCCACGAGACGCCGAGAGCACGGGGGAGACGCGCGCGCTCGCCCCCCCGACCTCGCCTTCCGTCGCGGCGGACCAGGCCCCTCTCCTTTCGTCCGCGTCCGGCCGAATCACCGCGCACCATTTCCCGGGGCCGGCGACGCGCCCCCCGAGTCACCCCCAGCCTGCGTCGGCCTCCGCGCCGTCGACGCCGACCCTCCCTCAATCGAGCACCGCCACGATCCCAGAGCCGGCGAAGCCCGTCCCCGCCGCGACGACCGCCCCTCCCGCGACATCGCAAGGGCGGCCCGGTCTGGGCTATTGATCGGCTCGACGAAAGCTCTGGCTACTTCGTCCCGTCCGACGCCAGGAGCAACGTCGCCCCGAGGCCCAAGGCGACGCCGATCGCGCGCCGGGGGGTGAGGCTCTCTCCGAACAAGAAGGGTGAAGCGAGGGCGGCGAGGGTGACGCCTCCTCCGAGGGCGATCGTGCCCGTGCTCGCGACTGGACCACCCAATCGAAGCGACATGAACAAGAACGTCACCCCGCCCGTGATGCACAATCCGGAGAGACACGAATAGACGACTCCACGCGTGGTCGTGGGCGTCTCCGCCGCTGGCGCCACCCACATCAGCACGAGCAAGCCCGCCGCCGCCGCCGCCTCGAGGAGGAAGCCACCGAACGCGTCGCCGATCCGGCCGCTCGCCGCCCGCAGCGCCACGTAATGGAAGGCAAAGCAAAGGCAGGCGGCGAGGGCGGCCCACGTCGAAGGTTGGAGGCTCATTTTCACTCGTCCACGAGCTCGGGATAATCGCCCGGCTGGAGGTTGTCGAAGCGGGTGCACGAAGAGGTGAATCGAGTAAACACCTTCCCCGTCGGCCCGTTTCGCTGCTTGGCGATGATCAGCTCCGCGATGCCCTTTTGCTCGCTCGTGTCGGGGAAATAGTATTCGTCTCGATAAATGAACACGATGGTGTCCGCGTCCTGCTCGATCGCGCCCGACTCGCGCAAATCACTGAGCTGAGGGCGCTTGTCCTTCGTCGCGCGCGTCTCGACGGCGCGGTTGAGCTGGGAGAGGGCGATGACGGGGACCCGCAGCTCTTTGGCGAGTTGCTTGAGACCGCGGGAGATCTCGCTGATCTCCTGCTCACGGCTGTGGGCCCCCTGGCGTCCGCTCATCAGCTGGAGATAGTCGATGACGACGAGGCCCACCCGCCGCTCGGGTGATTCGTTGGTCTGGGGGCGATTGTACTCCGCCTGGATTCGGCGGATTTTCGCGCGGAGCTCGAGCAGGCCAATCGCGGGCGTGTCGTCGAGCCACACCGGCAACATCGAAAGATACGAGGCGGCCTCGGTGAGCCTTCGCCAATCCTCCGGCGTCAGATGTCCGCCGCGCAGCTTGCCGACGTCGACGCGCGCCTCCGAGCACACCATACGGGCCGCGAGCTGCTCGCGCGGCATCTCGAGGGAGAACACGGCCACCCCGAAGCCGGGCTCTCTCCGCTCCTCCGCGCCGTACCCTCGGTCGGCCGGCCCGGGCATCGCGATCGTGCGCGGCGAAGCGACGTTCACGGCGAGGTTCAGCACGAAGGACGTCTTGCCCATGCCGGGGCGGGCCGCGACGATCGTCAAGTCGCCGGGGTGCAAGCCGGCCGTCTTCTCGTCGTACTTCCCGTAGCCGGTGGAGATGCCGGTGATTCGATCGCCGCGCTCGGCCGCCTTGCTGATCTGCTCGAAGGCGGCGCGGAGCACCTGCGCGATCGGCTGGGCGTTGTTCGCCTCGGGCGTGCGCGCGAGCTCGTAGATGGCTTGCTCCGCGCCGTCGATGAACTGCTGCACGCCGCCGACGTCGCCGTAGCCCTCCGCGGAGACCCGCTGGCACTCCGCGATCAAGCGTCGCAGCCGCCACTTCTCCCGCACCGTCCGGGCGTGGGCTTGCACGTGCGCGACCGCTGGGGTGGCGTCGACGATCTGGGCGAGGTAGGCGGGCCCGCCGATCTGGGCGAGGCGCTCGCGGTCGCGGAGGAACGAGGCGACCTGGACCGTGTCCACGGGCTGGCCGGCGCGCACGAGCTCCACCGCCGCCTCGTAGATCTTGCCGTTGGCCTCGCTGTAGAAATGCTCGGGCTTCAAGATCTCCGCGACTTGATCGAGGCTCTCTTGCTTCAGCAAGATCGCGGAGAGCACCGCCGCCTCCGCGTCCAAATCGTGGGGCGGCACCTTGCCGGCGACGATGGGCGGCTCTCGAGGGGGCTTTGGATTGCGCGGGGGGAACGCCACGGGACCGGCGAGTCTACACCGCTTCGACGGCCGCGGCCGTTCGCGCTCGGACATTGTCGAGCCGAGCGCGGCTCGCGGCGCCGCGTCGCTTCGATTCGCTCGACGGCTGGTGCTGCCGGCCCGATGCTCCCAGCACGACGACGCGCCTCGCCTTGACCGCTCGGGCGAGCGCACAGCGCGCCGCGCGCTCTCGCTTTCCTAAAATTGGACGGCCTCGCCATGAGGGGAAGGGCGCGCCCCCGCGCGGCGTTCCCCGAGCGTGGGTGCGCAGCGTCGCTTCCGCCTTCTTTGTCTCATGGCCGTCGCATCGGGGTGCACCGCGGCGCCCTCACCCCCGCCCGCGCGCGCGCCCCAGACCGAGACCTCGAGGCCGCCCGCCCCGAAGCCGCTCGCCGACTGCGAAGAGGTGCGAACGCGCCTCGAGCGCCGAGCGGCCGTGCTCGACTCGCACGAGGTCGAGGACGCGATGCGCGCCTGCCCCGCGCTGAAGCTCGCCGCGACCCTCACCCGCGTGCTCGAGAAGGAGCGCACCGAGCGCGAGAGCGTGCTCCGCACCGAGCCGGCCCACGAGGTCCTCGCCTCCGAGGACGGCCGCTTCGCGGCGGAGAGGACGGGCCACGGGCTGCGCGTGTTTCGCGAGCGCGGGAAGGGTGACGCGGAGCTCGTGGCGAGGGTGACCGTCGACGGAGAGCTCGAGGGCGCTCGCTTCCTGTCGGACGGACGCTTGCTGATTCACGACGCGAGCGACCTCGTCGTGGTGGACCTCGAGACCCTCCGCATCGACCGCCTCCAAGGCGCCACCCTCCTCACCGAGACGACGCGCCACGTCCTCGTCGACGCGCCCGGGAAGGTCCGCCTCCTGTCCCGACCGGACTTCGCGCAGGTCGCGAAGGTCGACCTGCGCGGCCCTGCCCCCAGCGCGCTCACCCCCCTCCTCGATCGCGCCGGGGATCCCATCGGGGCCATCGTCGGAAACGAGCTGATCTCCTTCGAGACCGGCAGGAGCGTGGCCGTCTTCTCCGCCACCTTCGATGCGAGCGAAGACGGCGAGCGCGCTCTCGCGTGCGTGAAGCCGGAGGGAGAGCAGGAGGAGCGGTACGCCGTGATCTCGACCCGAACGGGAGCGGTGTCGACCCTGCTGCCGAACCTCTGCAACGGCAGCGAGCTCACCCTGGATCCCTCGGGACGCTACGTGCTGTGGCTCGAGACGAACGAGGGCGGCGGGAACCTCGTCATCGTCTCTTGGGACATCGCCCGCCGCGAGAGGCGCACCGCGCAAACGAAGCTTCCCCCCTACGAGATGGCGGCCCACCTCGGCCGCACTCGGAAGGGGCTCTGCATCTGGACCCAGAGCGAGGTGAGCACGCTGGACATGGAGTGCCGCTTCCGCGTCGTCGCGCGCTCGGGCGCCGTCGAGCACGTGCCCTCCGGGCACGCGAGCCTCAGCGCCTCGGGGAACGTGCGAACGATCTTCGGGGGGGCCTACCGATTCGAGGGAGGCGAGCTGCTCGCGCGCGGCTCCGATCGACGCCTCCTCGCCTCCGCGGAGTCCTTCGCGAGGGCCCCCCACGTGCTGCTCACCCCCGCCGCCGACTGACCGGCCGGAGCAGGGTTTCGACAAGAACGCCAGGCGAGACCCGCCAAAGCTCGCCCATGAGCTCGACGACGAAGCGTCTCGCAGGGTGGGCAGTCGGTGTCGCATTGATCTTCTTCTCCGTCCCCCGGACCGCCCGCGCGGCCGACTTCTACACGGAGGGCCTCGCCTATGGCGGCGCGACGACGTGGTCGCACGATCCGAGCTTCCAGGCGGCGCTCCACAGCGGATTCGAGTTCCTCGACGTCATCAGCGTCGACGTGCTCGGGCGCATCGGATACGCCGCCGTCGACGAGCGGATGCTGATGACGCTCGGGATCGGAACGAAGCTCGCCCTGCCCTTCGACCGCTTCATTCCCCATCTCCGTCTCACCGCCCTCCACGCTCACGAGACGAGCATCAGCGCGATGGGAAACGACACCTTCGGCCACATCATGGGGGTCGGCGACGGCATCCGGCATCGCTTCGGGGTGGAGGGGGCGATCGGCTTCTCCGTCGTGTTCGCGAAGCTGAAGAAGAACCGCTTCTTCGCTCAGACGGAGGCTTACTTCGACGGCTTCCCCGACGATCGCGGCCCCAAATTCTACGCGGGCGGAGGCCTCGGGCTCGGCGTGCAGGTGGGGCTGTGAGCCGCGTCATCGTGATGGGCGTGCTCGCGCTCGTGTCGCTCTGCGCCGGCTGCTCCTACGAGACGCTCGACGAGGCGGTGTGTCCTCCGGGCGGCACCGAGCTCACGTACGAGAGCTTCGGGCGCGCGTTCATGGAGCGACATTGTCAGGGCTGCCACGCGAGCTTCCTGGAGATCCGCGGCGGGGCGCCCCCGAGCTCCACCTTCGACGACGTGGAGAGCATCCGGGATCAGGCCGAGCGCATCTACGCGCGCTCGGCGGGGGCCAACGCCTCGATGCCGCCCGGCCCCGACGACCCTCCGGAGGACGAGCGCGCCGACCTCGCCGAGTGGCTCGCCTGCGGGGCGCCCTGACGCCGTCCCTTCGGCGTAGACTGCCATCATGCGGGCGGTCCTCGGCTTGTTCCTCTCGATTGGCGTGCCGCTCCTCGGCTGCGGCGACGACGGCGAGAGCGGGGGCGCCGGCGGCGCGAGCGCGCAAGGTGGGCAGGGCGGCCATTCGAGCGCTGGTGGCCGCGCGGAGGGGGGAGCAGCCGCGGGCGCAGGGGGAAATCTCGGTGGACCCTTCGCAGGCGGCGAGCCTCGCCGAGATCGTAGGCGGGGCGCCCGCCGGCTCCACCGTCGTCCTCTCCGCCGGGACCTACCCCGTGCCGGCCATTCTCCAGATCCACGAGGAGGGCGTGACGATCCGCTCCGCCGACGACGACGCTTCGTCGGTGATCCTCGACGGGCAGTATCAAATCCCCGAGCTCTTCCAGGTGACGTCGAGCGGGGTGACGATCGCGCACGTGACCCCTCACCCACGCGGTGGATCACCTCGTCCACGCCTTTCCCCCCGCCGAGGGGGTCAACATCACGGGCCTCCGCCTCTATGCGGTCCGAATGGTCGACAGCGGCGAGCAGTTCCTCAAGGTCAATCCCATCGGAGACCAGGCCGGATATGTCGACGACGGACGGGTCGAGTGCTCCAGCTTCGAGATGACGAGCGAGGGCCGCGCCCACGTCGAGCCTTGCTGCGGCGGCTGCTACACCGGGGGCATCGACGTCCACTCCGCCCAGGGTTGGCTCGTCGCGCGCAATCGCTTCGAAGGCATCCATTGCGAAGGCGCCGGCCTCGCCGAACACGCCATTCACTTCTGGAAGGGCTCGCGCGACACCGTCGTAGAGAACAACGTCATCACCGACTGCGCGCGCGGGATAGGCTTCGGGCTCGAGGGCGGAGCCGGCACGCGCGTCTACCCCGACAATCCCCAGGGGGGCGCCCTCCTCGCCCATTACGACGGCGTCATTCGGAACAATGTCATCCTCGCCGGCACGCCCTATTTCGATACCGGGATCGAGATCGACGAAGCGCGCGAGCCCCACGTCCTCCACAACACCGTCATCGCCACGAGCGGCGCGACCGGGTTCTTCAGCTCCATCGACTATCGATTCGCGTCGACGAGCGCCGTCATCAAGAACAACCTCGTCAATCGCATCAGCCAGCGCGACGGCGCCGCGGGAGATGTCTCCAACAACCTGGAGGACACCCCCGAGGCCTACTTCGTCGACGTGACCGGGGGCGACCTGCACCTCACCGACGGCGCCGCGATGGCGCTGGATCTGGGCGCCCCCCAACCCGACGCGGGCGTGGACATCGATGGAGACCCGCACGATCCGCAGGCGCCGGACATCGGCGCCGACGAACGATGAACGTCACCCCGATCGCGTCTTCGTCGCGCGGTAGATCGTGCCCCGACCGACCCCGAGGCGCCTCGCCGCTTCGCTGACGTTCCCTCCGCACGCGTCGAGGGTCGCCCGGACCGCGTCGAGGACGATGTCCTTCCGCGTCTTGGGCCCGTCCATCGCGTCGCGCGCCTCGCGGCCGGGGGTGCGGAGGGCGCGGAAGACGGGCAGGTGCTCGCGCTCGACGACGCTCCCCCCCGCGGCGAGGGCGTGGGCGTGGGCCATCGCGCTCTTGAGCTCGCGCACGTTGCCGGGCCAGGTGTGCTCGCGAATGGCGTCCTCCGCCTCCGCGCCAATCGCGAGCCCCCCGCCGTCGTCGATCGACGCGAGGAGCAGGCTCGCGAGCTCCACGACGTCGCTCCTCTCCCGTATCGCCGGGATCGACAGCGAGGCGCCTTGAATGCGATAGAACAGATCGACGCGAAACCGACCGTCCTCGACCATCGCCGGCAGATCGCGGCAGGTCGCGCACACGAGCCGGAAGTCGGCCCGGCGGTCCTTGCTCTCGCCGACCCTCTGGTAGGTGCCGTCGTCGAGGACGCGGAGGAGCGCCGCCTGCAGCGCGTCCGGCATCTCCGCGATCTCGTCGAGGAACAACGTCCCCCCCGTGGCCGCTTGAATCCGGCCCTCGGCCCCGCTCTTGGACGCTCCCGTGAAGGCCCCCGGCGCATAGCCGAAGAGCTCGCTCGCGATCAGCGAGGGTGACAGTGCCCCGCAATTGACGGCCACGAATGGCCCTTTGGCGCGAGCGCTGGCGGCGTGAATCGATCGGGCGAAGAGCTCCTTGCCGGTGCCCGTCTCCGCCAAGAGCAGCACCGGAAGGGCCGTCGCGGCGAAGCGAGCGGCGAGCACCTTGGCTCGCACGAGCGCCGGATCGCTCCCCAGGATCCGAGCGAAGGGCCCGGTGGAGGTCGCGGGCTCCGGGCTCGGTGGGCTCTTCGCCGTCGGTGCCGTGTTGCGCGACGGCTCGAACCGAACGAGGGCGGCGAGGGGCCGGCCCCCCCGCCCTGCGATCGTCTCCACCTCCAGCGCGAAGCGACCTCGGGCGGTCTCGTAGCGAGCTCCGCCCTGGGCGGTCGCGCCTGCGACGAGCTCGACGAAGCCCACCCCGAACACGCGCGCGCAGCTCAGCGCGCTCGCCATCTCGCCGCCGATGCCGAGGAGCCGCGCGGCGCTGACGCTCAGGGCGCGGACCGCGCCGGTCGCGGTGATCAAGAGCTGGGGAGCGGAGGAGCGCGCCACCAGGCCCTCGATCAACGCGATGGCACCGGCGGACGACGAGATCTCGCCCGCGATGATGGCCTGCTCCAACCGGCGGCCCGCGCCCTCCACGGCGAGGGCGACGCCAGGATCGTGAGCCTCGACGGGGCCCGAGACGTCCAACACCGCCACCACGTCGCCGTAGGCGTCCCGGATCGGCGTCGCGTAACAATAGAGCTCGCTGTTGCGAGCCTCGAAGTGGGCACGGCCGACGACGCCGACCGAGCGTCCCTCCGCGAGGGCCGTCCCGATCGCGTTCGTGCCGCGCGAGCGCTCGCACCAGCGGGCGCCCTCCACCAGCTTCAACCGGGTGAGGCGGCCGACCTCTCGCCAGTCCGCACGGGAGGCCAGGATCACCCCGTCGGCGTCGGCGAGGATCGCGATCCGCGGCCCCCGCCCGAGATCTCGGGCGACCCCCTCCGCGAGGGCCGCGTCGTCTCTCAGCGCGTCGCGGATGCGGTCGCGCCGAGACGATAGATCCGCGTCCGTGGTCAGGATCGGGTCGCCGTCCGACTCCCGCCTCGCCCCGAGCTCCGCCGAGCGCGCCCACCGAGCGCGCACGAGATCGAGGCTCTGTTCGGCGAGGAGCAGCACGGACGTGAAGCATGTCACGGCTCCGGGAGAAGGGCGCCCGAGAATCGCGACCTCCCCTACCGCCGCGCGGCGTCATCGTTGATCCATTTCGGAACACTGGGTGGACCACCAAACGACAGCGAACAGTCCCTCGCCGCCCGCCGCGAAGGGCCTCGGACCGCATTGAGAGCGCCGCCGCGAATGACGCGCCATTCGGCGCGCCCCTTGCGTACGGCCGTCCCAACCCACGTCGTCGAGGAGGCTCCCATGGTCTACGCACCCCCCAATCAGCAAGGCTCCAAAGCTCAGTTCAAGAGCCGATATGGCAACTTCATCGGCGGCGAATGGCGTGAGCCGGTCAAAGGAAAGTACTTCGAGGATATCACCCCCGTCACCGGCCGAGCCTTCTGCGAGATCCCCCGCTCCACCGCCGAGGACATCGAGCTCGCGCTCGACGCCGCTCACGGGGCCAAGGCGGCGTGGGGCAAGACGAGCGTGACCGCTCGCGCCCGCGTCCTCAACCAAATCGCCGACCGCATCGAGCAGAACCTGGAGATGCTCGCGGTCGTGGAGACGTGGGACAACGGCAAGCCGGTGCGCGAGACGCTCGCCGCCGATCTCCCCCTCACCGTCGACCATTTCCGCTACTTCGCGGGCGTGATTCGGGCCCAAGAGGGCCGCACCTCCCAGCTCGACGACGACACGGTCGCCTACCATTTCCACGAGCCGCTCGGCGTCGTGGGACAGATCATCCCGTGGAACTTCCCTCTGCTCATGGCGGCGTGGAAGCTTGCCCCCGCCCTCGCCGCCGGCAACTGCGTCGTCATCAAGCCCGCGGAGCAGACGCCAGCGTCGATCCTCGTGCTCATGGAGCTGATTGGCGATCTCCTCCCCGCCGGGGTCGTCAATGTCGTCAATGGCTTCGGGGTCGAGGCGGGCAAGCCGCTCGCCCGAAACCCGCGAATCGCCAAGATCGCCTTCACCGGCGAGACGACGACGGGCCGGCTCATCATGCAGTACGCCTCCGAGAACCTCATCCCGGTCACCCTCGAGCTCGGCGGCAAGTCGCCCAACCTGTTCTTCGCCGATGTCCTCGACAAGAAGGACAGCTTCCTCGACAAAGCGCTGGAGGGCTTCTCGATGTTCGCCCTCAATCAGGGCGAGGTGTGCACGTGCCCCTCGCGCGCCCTGATTCAGAAGTCGATCTACGGCGAGTTCTTGGAGCGCGCGGTGGAGCGGGTGAAGAAGCACGTGCCCGGCAACCCCCTCGATCCGGCGACGACGGTGGGGGCGCAGGCCTCCAATGACCAGCTCGAGAAGATCCTCAGCTACATCGACATCGGCAAGAAGGAGGGGGCGCGCATCCTCACCGGCGGCGAGCGCGCCTCCCTCTCGGGGGATCTCGCGGGTGGGTACTACGTGATGCCCACCGTCTTCCAGGGCGAGAACAAGATGCGGGTCTTCCAGGAAGAGATCTTCGGACCGTGCGTCTCCGCGACGAGCTTCGAGGACTTCGACAACGCGGTCTCCATCGCCAACGACACCCTCTACGGCCTCGGCGCGGGCGTGTGGACGCGCAACATCCACGACGCCTATCGGGCCGGACGCGCCATTCAAGCCGGCCGCGTCTGGACGAACTGCTACCACCTCTATCCCGCCCACGCTGCGTTCGGCGGGTACAAGCAGTCCGGCATCGGGCGCGAGACTCACGCCATGATGCTCTCCCACTACCAACAGACCAAGAACCTGCTCGTCAGCTACGATCCGAAGCCGATGGGATTCTTCTGATGAGCCGCGTCGCGTGCACGGAGGCGGCGGCGGCGCTGATCCGCGAGCTCCTCTCGGAGCACGGGCCGCTCATGTTTCATCAATCGGGAGGTTGCTGCGACGGGAGCGCGCCGATGTGCTACCCGCGCGGCGACTTCCTGATTGGTGAGCGCGACATCTTGCTCGGTGAGATCGAGGGCTGCCCCTTCTACATCGGCGCGGATCTCTACGAGCGGCTCAATCGCCCGGTGTTCCTGATCGACGCCGTCCCCGGCCGCGGCGCGGGGTTCTCTCTCGAGGGCCCCACCGGCAAGCGCTTCCTCACCCGCTCGGAGATCTGCACCCCCGAGCGGGCGTGAGCGCGCGCGACGGGCTACGAGTGGGCGGATCGAAGGTCGCCGATGACGGGGGCGGTGCGGGACGACAGCAGATCCACATAGAGCGCGCGGTGGTGGACCATCGCCTGGCGAAGCTGCTCCGTCGTCGCGCGCCCGGCCCGAGCCCCTTCGGTGAGAGACCGGGCGGCGCGATAGTGCTGAACCGCCTCCGCGTGGTGAACGGACAAGTCCGCGAGCTGGGCGTCCACGTCCCTCGCGATGGGGTAGCCCCTGGCCTTCATGAGGGCGTGGATCAGGGCGTCGGCCTGTACGACCGCCCCCGCCGGATCGTCGACGAACCGCGCCTGGGTGCGCTGCCACTCCGCGGCGAAGTGACGCTGCTCGTCGGCGGTCAGGTCGTGCAGCTCGAAGCGCGTAACGCGGGCGACGCGATTGGAGAGCTCACGCTCTGCCCGCGCCGGGCTCATCCCCCGGCTGACCAGTCGATCGTATTCGGGGCCAAACCGCCGCACGAGCTGGGCGTGCCGCGCCTCACTGGAGCGATTTCGCCATCGGAGCACCGCGACGACGACGAGCGCCAAGGCCACTGCGATTGCCACGATCCCCCAGAACAGCTTCCCATCCATTGCCCAGTTCCTCTCGATTGGAAGGTCCACGACCAGCTCTCATCAGCGTGGAGCAAGCGCCGCGCCCGCGTGCCTCGCCACGAGCTCTGCACTCTCGAGGTGCTGCCCACCGATCTCGAGGACCTGCGCCGGCGGCCGAGCCCGTGGAGAAGCTCTCGACGAATCGAGCGTTTGGGTAGCGACGAGGCGGAGGAGAGGCGAGCGCGGTGGAGGAGGGCGCGATCCGCCCAGCGGCTCGCTCGGGGCGAGGTCGAGCGCCAGGACGTCCCCACCGAGCACCGTCCTGTCTTCGTCACTCATGGCAACCATATGGTTGACTACGTCAAGTATATGACGAACCATGCCCGAGCATGGCTCAAGCCTCTCTCTCCCATGTCGAGCGCGTTCGCCGGTTCAACCGCTTCTACACCCGTCTCATTGGCGCGCTGGACGAGGGCCACCTCGAGAGCGCCTATTCGCTGGCGGAGGTGCGGGCGCTCTACGAGATCGCCCATCGCCCGGACGCCACCGCGAGCGAGATCGGGCGGGATCTCGGGCTCGACGCGGGATACCTCAGCCGGGTCTTGGGGCGATTCGCCGAGCACAAGCTGATTGAAAAGGTTGCTTCCACCTCCGACGCCCGCCGAGTCCAGCTGCGCCTCAGCGCCAAGGGGAAGAGGTTGTTCGAAGGCCTCGACGCGCGCGCGCGCGAGGCCGTCAGCGCGCTGCTCGCCCCCCTCGATGAGCCCGCGCGTCGTCGGTTGGTCGACGCGATGCGGACGATCGAAGCCTCGCTCGGCTCCGATGCGGCCGCGCCCCCCATCGTCGTTCGTGCCCACCGTCTGGGGGATATGGGGGCGATCGTCTCGCGGCAGGCCGTCCTCTATGGGCAGGAGTACGGGTGGAACGCAGAGTACGAGGCGCTCGTCGCGCGGATCGTTGCTGACTTCGTCGAGCACTTCGACCCCGCCCGCGAGCATTGCTGGGTCGCCGAGCAGGAGGGGGCGATGGTGGGCTCCGTGTTCTTGATGAAGCATCGGGAGCGCCCGAAGGTCGCTCAGCTTCGGCTTCTCTACGTGGAGCCGAGCGCGCGCGGGGCGGGCCTCGGCCGGAGGCTCGTACGCGAATGCACTGATCTTGCAGAGCGGGCGCGCTACCGGACGATCACGCTGTGGACCAATAGCGTCCTCGAGACAGCCCGCCGAATCTACGAGTCGGAGGGCTATCGACTCGTGGAGGCCAAGCCACATCGGAGCTTCGGCCAGGAGCTCATCGGGCAAACGTGGGAGCTCGATCTGCGGGGCTCGTAGCGAGCGAGCGGCGTCCGGCCCAGCGAGCGCGAGAGCTCGACCAGGACGGCCGCGAGCGCATGCAACGCCGCGCCACCGTGGCGCCGAGGGCCGAAGCGCGGGGGCGAGCACCGTCCCTTCGAGAACGGACGGGTTCCGCGCGCCCCCCGAGTCGCTCCAAGTCGGCACATCGAGTGCACTGCGGGAGGCCCTCACCGAGGAGCATGCAATGAACCAGTTCTCTTTGCCGCCGTCCGAGCTAGAGCACCGAACATGATCGGTGCTCTGGGCAAACGGCTGTGCTTCCGCGTCGCCTTCATCGATACACCGCTCTGCCACGACAAGAAGGACGCGAAGAAGACGACGAAGTAGCCGCGCGCCCTTGCCGAAGCGCCCCACCGGAATTGGGCCCATTCGATGGCTGGCGCTCGTCACGACGTCGTGATGCATCGAGACTCCAGTGACGCGACGAGTGCGTGCGGGACCAAGCCGAGCGGAAGGGTGCGTGGTCGGGGCGAGAGGATTCGAACCTCCGGCTCCCTGCTCCCGAAGCAGGTGCGCTACCAGGCTGCGCTACGCCCCGAATGCGTCGAGCGACGCGGCTGGCGCGCCCGGTCTGACGGGCCTGCTGCCCCGGAGGTCACTTGCCGAAGCCCGGGCGACGCTTCGGACGGGACGCTCGACCCGCGGCCGGCTTTCGCTGCTTGCTCTTGACAATGGTGACAGGCGGGGCGGCGACGGCACAGAAGTAGTCGACCAGGTCGTCGGTCATCGCGGGCGTGACCGGCTCCTGGCGAATGACGGCGCGCAGGCAGAGGATGCCCATGATGCTTTCGAAGAAGAGCTCGCCGTCGAGGCCGGGGCGGAGCTCCCCTCGTTCGCGCCAGCGCCGGATGAGGGCGTGCGACTCGCGGGTCTTTTCGGCTTGAAGGCGCTGGGCGAGCTCGACGATCTCCTTCTCATCGGGAGCGTCGGTGACGATTCGCGCGAGGCCGAGGGTCGCGGGGGCAAACGCGGCCTTCGACGTCGACTCCACGAGGACCCGCAAGTCGTCGCGCAAGCTGCCCTCGTCGAAGGCGAGATCGATTCGGGAGACGACGTGGTGCATCGCCGCGATGGCGAGGGCGGACTTCGTGGGCCAGCGGCGATAGATGGTCGTGCGATTGACCCCGGCGCGGGCGGCGACGCGCTCGAGGGTGAGGGCGGCGTAGCCGGTCAAGGCGATCTCCTCCGCGGCCGCGTCGAGCACGCGCTCGACCACGATCTCGCCGCGCTCGAGGCGCTTCGGCTCGGGCGGCTCCGACTTGGGGTGGCCCATGGGGCCGACAGCATGAATCAAAACCGGCGCTCTTGGGGAGGCCGCGCACGGGATGGTCATCGCAACACAACCTGTGCGATGGGGCCTCACATCGCAACAGCTTTGTTGCGATGTCCCTTGCCCGGCGGGCGCCCCGGAGGTACATCGCAACATCGATGATGCGATTGAACCTGCGCGGGGTCGCGCTCGCGCTGCTGACGTTGGGGACGGGGTGCCGTGGCGAGGCGAGCGCACAGGTGGAGCCGAGCGCGGATCCCGTAGACGTCGAGACGGCGCGCGCGGAGGAGGCCCTCGTCCCGGAGACCGTCCTCCTCACCGCGTCGCTTCGGGGCGCAGAGGAGTCCAAGCTCTCGCCCAACGCGAGCGGCCGCGTCGTCGAGACGCGGGTCGACGCCGGCTCGAAGGTCAAGAAGGGCGACGTGCTGATGCGCCTCGACACTCGAGCGGCGGCGCTCTCCGCGTCGGAGGCCACGTCGCAGGTCGACCTGGCGCGCGCGAGGCGGGACAGCGCCGCACGAGAGTGCGAGAGGTCGAAGGTCCTCTTCGAAGCGGGGGCGATGTCCAAGGCCGACTACGAGAGGGCGTCGGACGCATGCAAGACGTCGAGCATCGATGTCCGCGTCGCGGAGGTCCGGGCGACCCAGGCCGCCCAGACGCTGGGCGACGGCACGGTGCGTGCACCTTTCGACGGGGTCGTCACCGAGCGGCTGGTCGAGCGAGGGGAGTACGTCCGCGCCGACACCGCGATCGTGCGGGTCGCGACCCTGGACGCCCTTCGGCTGTCGATCGAGGTGCCGGAGACGTACGTGGCGGCGGCGACGGTGGGCAAGGAGGTCACGTTCGGAGTGTCCGCGTATCCGGAGCGGAGGTGGCGCGCGCGGATCTCACGCGGAGGCGTCCTCGTACGTCCCGCAAGCCGCGACGTGGTGGTCGAAGCGCTCGTGGACAATCGAGACGAGGCGCTCCTCAGCGGAATGTTCGCCACCGTGGATCTGCCCGTCCGGGAGGTGACCGCGGTGATCGTCCCGCGCCGCGCGGTGTTCGACGCGGATGGCAAGACCCACCTCTTCGTGAAGGTCGACGGGAGAGCGGAGGAGCGGGCCGTCCAGCTCGGGCCTCCGATGCCGGAGGAGAAGGTGGCGGTGCGGCGCGGCCTCACGAAGGGGGAGGCCGTGATCACGGCGCGGCCCGCGGAGCTCACGAACGGCGCGGCGGTGAAGTGAGATGCAGTGGCTCGCTCGAGTCTGTGTGCAGCGGCCTGTCTTCGCGTGGGTGCTCGCCCTCGTGGTGACGGTCGTGGGCGCGTTCAGCTATCTCGCCCTCGGCGTCGACACGTTCCCGAACGTGGACATCCCGGTGGTGGTGGTGACGACGCGCCTGCCCGGCTCGGCGCCAGCCGAGGTCGAGTCCGACATCACCGATCCGATCGAGGCTTCCATCAACACGATAGGCGGCGTCGATGAGCTGAGGTCCGTCTCGACGGAGGGCGTCTCCCAGATCGTCGTCTCCTTCCACATCGACAAGAGCGGCGACGTCGCGGCCCAGGAGGTGCGCGACAAAGTCGACCTCGTGCTCTCCGAGCTGCCGGAGGGGATCGATCCGCCCGTCATCACCCGCGTCGACCCCTCCGCGTCGGCCGTGCTCATGCTCGCGGTCCGGTCGAGCCGCCCGCTCGTCGACCTGACCGAGATCGCGGACAAGCGCATCCGGAGAAGGATCGAGAGCATCGACGGCGTCGGTCAGGTCACCGTCGTGGGTGGACGCGAGCGACAGGTCAACGTGTGGCTCGACCCGGCCAAGCTGCGGGCCTTCGGGGTCACCGCCGGCGAGGTGCAGGCAGGGCTCGCCCGCCAGAACGTGAGCATCCCGGGGGGCTCGCTCGAGGCAGGCCCCTCGGCGCGCGTCGTGCGGGTGCGCGGTCGCGTGGTCTCGGTGAAGGAGCTCTCCGACGTCGTGCTCCGCTCCACTGGCGGCCGGCCGATTCGGGTCTCGGACGTGGCGCGGGTGGAAGACGGCGAGGCGGACGCGAGCACGGTCGCGCGCCTCGACGACGAGCCCATCGTGCTGCTCAGCGTGAAGAAGCAATCGGGAAGGAACACGGTCGCGGTCGTGGACGCGGTGCTGAAGCAGCTCGACGCGATCGACGGCGAGCTGCCGGAGGGGGTGCGGCTCGAGGTGGTGCGCGACAACTCGGGGACGATCCGCACCGGCATCCACGCCGTGACCGAGCACCTCGTGCTCGGGGCGATCCTGGCCGCGCTCGTGGTCCTCTTGTTCCTCGGGAACCTGCGCTCGACGTTCATCGCCGCGATCGCCATCCCGATCTCGATCGTCGGCACGTTCGCGATCATGAAGCTCGCCGGCTTCACCCTGAACTTTCTGACCCTCCTCGCCCTCGCCCTCGCGGTGGGGATCGTGATCGACGACGCGATCGTCGTGCTCGAGAACATCGTGCGCTACACCGACCGAGGGGTGAAGCCGTTCGTGGCGGCGGTGAAGGCGACCAAGGAGATCGGGCTCGCCGTCCTCGCGACGACGCTCTCTCTGATGGCGGTGTTCGTTCCCATCGCCTTCATGCAGGGGATCGCGGGGCGGTTCCTCGCGAGCTTCGGTCTCACGATGGCGTTCAGCATCGCCGTCTCTTTGCTCGTGAGCTTCTCGTTGACGCCGATGCTCTCGGCCAGGTTCTTGAGGCCGGGCGCCCACGGCGGCGCCGGCCTCGCGAAGCTCGTCGACTGGTTCTATCGCCCGATCGAGCGCGGCTACATGGCGATCCTCGCCGTCTGCCTCCGGCACAAGTGGATCGTGGTCGCGGCGAGCGTGGGCGCCCTCGCCTCGTGCGGCCCGCTCGCCAAGCGGGTGCCGTTCTCCTTCGTGCCCGACGACGATCAGGCGCGCTTCGAAATTTCCCTGCGCGCGCCGGAGGGAACGAGCATGGACGAGACGCTCCTCGTGGCGGATCGGATCGGCAAGGACGTCCGCCGCTACCAGGGGGTGACCCGCACGATCGTGACCGTCGGCGAGGGCGACACCGCCGCCGGGAACGAGGCGAAGGTCTACGTCTACCTGAGCGATCCGAGCCAGCGTCGATTCACGCAGCAGCAAGTCATGCAGCGGGTCCGGGACGAGGTGCTGCCGAAGCTCCCCTCCTCGATCCGCGCGGTGGCGGGGGAGGTGCCCGAGTTCTCGGCCGGTCAGTCGCAGGCGGCGGTGCAGTATGCGATCGTCGGGCCCGACATCGACCGGCTGCGCGGCGCGACGGGCGCGGTGGTGGAGGGGCTCTCCCGATCGCCCTCGGCGGTAGACGTCGACACCTCGATGGTGGAGCCGCGCCCGGAGGTGTCGGCTTCGATCGATCGCGAGCGGGCGGCGGCGTTCGGGATCCAGGCGAGCGCGGTCGCGGACGCGCTCCGTCTGTTCGTCGGCGGGGTGAAGGCTACGACGTTCAGCGAAGGAGGCGAGCAATACGACGTCCGTGTTCGAGCGGACGCGCGCTACCGCGCCGAGGCGAGCTCGCTCGGCCTCGTGGGCGTCGTCGCGCCTTCGGGGGCGGTGGTGCCGCTCTCGCAGCTCGTCCGGTTCGATGAAGCGAGCGGGCCCTCGCGCATCGACCGATACGGGCGGCAGCGGCAGCTCACCATCGAGGCGAACGCGAAGCGCGGGGTGGGAACGAGCGTCGTCGAAGGCGACATCAAGCGCCTGTTCGCCGAGCAGAAGCTGCCCCCTTCGTATCGCTTGCTGCCGGTGGGGCGGTCGAAGGCGAGCGGAGAGCTCGCTTCGAGCTTCTTGATGGTCGTCGCGCTCGGGTTCGTCTTCATGTACCTCATCCTCGCCGCCCAGTTCGAGTCGTGGTCCCAGCCCGTCATCATCCTCTTGTCTCTGCCACTGACGGTGCCGTTCGCGCTCTTGTCGCTCCTGCTCTTGGGGCAGACGTTGAACCTCTTCTCGATGCTCGGGCTGCTCGTGCTGTTCGGGGTGGTGAAGAAGAACGCGATCCTCCAGATCGATCACACGAACCACTTGCGCGCGATGGGCATGCCCAAGCGCGAGGCGATCCTCGACGCGAACCGCGACCGGCTGCGTCCCATCCTCATGACCACCCTCGCGTTCGTCGCGGGCATGGTTCCCCTGATCTTTTCGCGCGGGATCGGGGCCGGGAAGAACCAAGCTTCGAGCGGGATCATCGTCGGGGGGCAGATCCTCTCCCTCCTTCTGACGCTCCTCGCCGTCCCGGTCGCGTACGATCTGTTCGACGGGGCGGCGGCGTGGTGGAGGCGGCTCGTGAAGACGAAGCACGTCGACCGCGGGGAGAAGGAGCTCGCCGCCGAGCTCTCGAGGGCGGCTCCCTGAGGCGATCGAGCCGTCGCGCCCGCACGAACGTCGGTTAAGCTTGGCCGATGGGGCCGGGACGAAAGACGGAGCTCGTTTCCTATTCGGGGCAGGTCGTGTGGGGGGAGCAGGTCGTCGTTCGCGATCGGACGAGCCTCTCTCAGGTCCTGCGGGAGGCGCTCGCGAAGGGACGCAAGGTCTCGATCCGAGGCGGCGGGATGGCCTTCGACACGCACGCGCTGAACGAGGACCTCGTCGTCCAGCTCGAAGGCTTCGATCGCATCGGAGAGGTCCGCGACGGAAAGATCGTCGTCGAGGCGAACGCGCGGTGGGACGCGATCCTCGAGAGGACCAAGGCAGCGGGGTACCTGCCCTACGTGATGGTGAGCACCGAGCGCGCCACGGCGGGGGGCACGCTCGCCACCGACGCCCTCTCCCGCTTCTCCCCGACCTGCGGCAAAGAGGGAAACCACATCGAGAGCTTCGTGCTCATGACCCTGGACGGACGCATTCACCGCTGCGCGCGAGACGAGAACCAGGAGCTCTTCCGCGCCGCCATCTCTGGCTTCGGTTGGATCGGCGTCGTTTTGGAGATCGAGCACCGGCTCATGGAGGTGGGCTTCTCGAACATCCGGGTCGAAACGAAGTTCAAGCGCTTCGAGGGTCTCGCCGATCTCGCGGAGTCGCTCGTGACGGAGGTGGAAGAGGTGCGCGGGCTGAGGCCCGAGGACATCGCGCCCACGAAGCTCGAGGTCCGCCAGTCGGTGAAGCTCGAGGACGCCCACGCGATCTCGGCCGTGGTCTACATGAACGAGCGCCGGCAGGGCTTCGTGATGCGGTCGAGGTACGTCGACGGCGACGAGCACGCGCTCGACCCGTCGCCGTTCCACCAGCCGAAGTCGCTCGTGCAACGGATGCTCCAGGTGCTGGCCTTCTTCGAGCTGCCCCGCCTCGTGGGGTACTGGTACGTGATGGAGCGCTACCTGCCGAAGCACTCGAAGGCGATCGACGAGCTCGAAGGCTTCACGTTCTTCCAAGGGGGGAACGACGCGGTTCGCCGCTTCGGGCGCGGTCTCGGGCTACCGATGGGGATCCGGCAGCAGACGTTCGTCATCCCGCGCAATCCGGAGGACATCCCCGGGACGAAGGCGCGCCTCGCGCGCTTCCTCGAGGGCGTCGACGCCAAGCTCGACGCGGCGGGCGTGCTGCCGCCGCTCATCGACGTCCTCTACCTCCCCGACGACGCGGACGAAGGCTTCGTGCTCTCCTCGAGCCGCGGGGGATCCGGCTACGCGGTGACGCTCACCTTCGAGGAGATGTTTCGGGCGAGCTTCTCGGACGAAGACCGATTGCTCGCGGAGATCTCGGTGATGGCCGAGGCGGAGGGGGGGCGCGTCCACCTCGTGAAGAACGTCATGGTCGATCCGGAGCGCCTCGCGCGAATGTACGCGCAGGGGATCGCGGACCTCGCGGCGGTGCGAGCGCGCGTCGACCCGCGGCGAACCCTCACGAACGCGTTCTTGCGCCGCATCGCTCCGAGCTTGGGCTGATCGGAGCGAAGGGTCAGCGGCCCCAGAACAGCTCGAGGGAGAGGGCGTCGTCCCCCGTGCCGCCGCCGGATCGGACGACCTTGCGCTGGACCCGCACCCCCGTCATCGCGACGAGCTCCTCCACGGTGAGGACTTGCGCCGTCCAGCACGTCGCGTCGAAGCCGCCACACGCCGTCCACTCCACGAGGGTGTGGCCCGCTCCCAGGGGCGTGGAGGAGATCTTCGCGTCGAAGAAGCTCGAGAAGACGCGGGCCCCTTGCTTGAGGAGCATGTCCGGCGAGAACGCCTTCATGAGGAAGCGATGGACGGTCGAGACGCTCTCGCGCGTGGAGAGCTGCACCGTGTCGCGCAGCGCGGAAGGCCCCCCGCGCCTCACGATGTAGCCGAGCAGCTCGCGGTACCACTCGACGGGATACCAGCTCGTCGCGAACAGGTCCCGGGTCTCGAGGGCTTGGCGGAGCTCGGTCGACACGTCGGCGCCGGCCGGCGCTGCCATGCCGAGCTTCTGCATCGACTGGAGGAGGCCCCAGAAGACCGTCCCCTTCACGCGAGCCCTTCCCTCCACGAAGGCCGAAGATAGCGCATGCCGCTATCGGCCTGCGACCTCTTGGCGCGCCCCGTCGCCGTCAGCCGACCGCGACGGGGAGCTGCATGGATACGACGAGCCCACCGTCGCGCGCGTTCTCGGCCTTGATGGATCCGCCGTGCAAGCGGAGCGCACGCTCGGCGATGGCGAGCCCGATGCCGGTGCCGCCGGTGGTGCGCGCCCGATCGTCCTCCACCCGGTAGAACGGGCGAAAGATGTCGGTGAGGGCGGCTTCGGGGACGCCGGGGCCGTGGTCGCGGACGGTGAGCTTCGCGACGTCGCCGTCGCGATCGATCGCGAGCTCCACGCTCGAGCCTTCTTTGGTGAAGCGAACCGCGTTGCGCAGGACGTTCTCGATCGCGCGCCGCAGGAGCTCCTCGTTGCCCTGGACGGAGATCTGGGCGCCGTGCTCGGCGAGGGCGACGCGCGCCCCCTTCTGCTCGGCCTCGAACGCGACGTCGTCGACGATCGCCCGGACCAGCTCGTCGATCTCCACCCTCTCCGTCCGCTCCAGGCCGGCGCCCGCCTCGAGGCGGCTCAAGCTGAGGAGCTCACCGACGATCGCGTCGAGCCGCTGCGACTCCCGATCGATGCGCGCGAGCTGGGCCTCCGCCTCGGGCGGGGTCTTTCGCCGGAGCAGCTCGAGCGCGAGGTTGAGCCGCGCGAGGGGAGAGCGGAGCTCGTGAGAGACGTCGCGCAGCAGGCGGCGCTCCGCGTCGCGCAGGGACTCGATTCGAGCGGCCATACGGTCGAGCTCGAGCCCGAGGGCGAGCGTCTCCCGATCCGCGCCGCGCAGGTCGGGGGCGACCCGGACGCTCATGTCACCCTCCGCCAGCTTCTGGGTCGCGGCCCGCAGCGTCCGCACCGGCCGCGAGAGGGCGCGCGCGAGCACGAGCGAGACGAGGCCGGTCACCACCGCGATCGCGAGCAGCCGCCACGGGAGCGCCTCCGGGACGAGGAACGGTGCCCAGGGCGAAGGCTTCAGCTGGGTGGAGACGAAGACGTACGGCCCGCCCGCGCCCTTGTCCACATAGAGGGCGACGAGGTCGCGACGCGCGTCGGTCGCGGTGGCCCGGCTCTTCGAGACCCGGGCCGCCTGCTCGATCGCGGCCGCGCCATCGATCGCCTCCCCCAGCACGAGCTCGCCGTCCTTGAAGATCGCGATCCGCGGGTCGCGCTCGTCGATCGGCTCGAGGGGTTCCGTGCAGCGCTCTCCCCCCGACCTCGCGCAGTCGAGGGCTTGGAGGGCGCGGAGCTCGGTGGTGCGGCTCGAGAGCCTTCGCCACCGCTCGCTCGGCTCGGTGGGGAAGGTCCACGCATGGATCACGGCGAACGTCCCGCCGAGCAGCATCATCGCGAGCCACAGCGCGACGAGGAGGCGGAGGAACAGGCTGTTCATCGGCCGCCCTTGACCATCAGGTAGCCGGCGCTGCGAACCGTCTTGATGCGGTCACCGCCCGAGGGGGCGGGCCCGAGCTTCTTGCGGAGGTTGCTGACGTGCATGTCGATCGCGCGGTCGAACGCGGTGAGCTTCCGTCCGAGGACCTCTTGGGTCAGGTCCTCGCGCGAGGTGACGACGCCGGCCTTCTTGATCAACACCGCCAACAGATCGTGCTCGGCGGTGGTGAGGTGAACCTCCGCGCCGCCCACCAGAACGCGCCGCGAGGACGGGTGGAGCTCGATATCATCGAGGACGAGCGGCGGGTCCCCGCCCTCCGGCGCGGCCGCGGCGGCGGCGGTGGTGCGTCGATGGATCGCGCGAACGCGCGCGACGAGCTCGCGCGGGTTGAAAGGCTTGGGGAGGTAGTCGTCCGCCCCCATCTCGAGGCCCACGATGCGATCGATGTCCTCTCCGCGCGCGGTGAGCATGATCACGGGCAGCGACGAGGTCCGCCGCAGCCGCGAGAGCACGTCGAAGCCGGTGAGCCCGGGCAGCATCACGTCGAGGACGACGAGGGCGTAGCCTCCCGCGAGCGCCCGCTCGAGCCCGCGCACGCCGTCGTGCACCGCGTCGACCGTGAACCCCTCCTGCCCGAGGAGCTCCGCGAGCAGCTCGCAGAGCTCGGTGTCGTCGTCGATGACGAGGATCGTCGGCTGCACGCCTCGAGCCTAATGCGGCCGACGCGAGCGGGGGGGCTTCTTGACGAATCCTTACAAGGCCCCGACAGCTCTCGACGAAGCGGGTTTTAGCTTGCCACCATGAGGTTTTCCCGCCTTCCCCGGTGGCTCACCGCCGCCCCCTTGCTCGCCGCGACGTGGCTCTCGAGCAGCGTCGCCAGCGCCGAGACCCTCTCCGCCGACGAAGCAGTCCGCGTCGCGTCCAAGAACAACCCGTCCCTCAAGGCGGCGCTCCTCGACGCAGACGCGGCGCGCCTCGCGGTGCGGGCGGAAGAGAACGGTCGTACGCCCAGCCTCCTCGTCTCCACGAACGGCCAGTACTCGGAGTCGTTCGGTGGAGGCGCGGGCGGGCTCGCCCGCACCGACGGCGCGGGCGTGAACGGGAGCACGTCGATCACGTACACGACCGACATCGGGACGCAGCTCTCGGGGGGGCTCGAGTCGAGCGTCAACTGGCACGACATCGAGACCGACCCGACCTACAGCGCCGACATCTACTTCTCGGCGCGGCAGCCGCTGTTGAAGGGCGGGGGGTCGGACGTCGTCCTCGCGCCGCTCGCTCAAGCGCGCGCCGGTCAGACCCAAGCGGAGCGCGAGCGCGACCAGACCGCGAGCGCGACCGCCCTCGCCGTGCTCTCCGCGTACTGGGAGCTCTGGTACGCGGACCAGTCGGTCAAGGTCCAGGAGTCTGCCCTCGCCGGCGCGAACAAGCAGCTCGCGGACGCGAAGCTCAAGCAAGAGAAGCTCGGGACCGCGTCGAAGGTCGACGTCCTCCAGTTCGCGACCCAGGTCGCGCAGCTCAAGGACGCGCTCTCCCAGGCCCGCGCCACCCGGACGTCGCGCGCCATCGCGCTCGGCCAGCTCCTCGGCATGAGCCCCGAGAAGGCGATCGCGCTCTCGCCCACCGACGAGATCCCCACCGCGGGCAAGGCGCCGAGCGTCGCGAAGCTGAAGGAGAGCTTCGAACGCCGCTCGAGCGAGCTCGCCGCGCTGCGCGCCCAGATCGAGGCCGGGCAGTCGCGGGTGATCGTCGCCGACGACGCGGACCAGCCGCGCCTCGACGTGTTCGGCAAGGTCGCGGCGGGAGGGATGTGGACGAGCGACGAGCTCACCGGTCTCTCTCTCCCCGGCAGCCGGCCCGCGTTCACCGTCTACGCGGGCCTCGAGCTCGAGCTGCCGCTGGGCGAGAGCCGGGCGTCGGCCGATGCGGCCCGGGCGCGGACCCAGCTCGACGCGACGAAGACGCGCTACCAAGCCCGCGTCGACGCGATCGCGGCCGAGATCGCCACCCTCGACGCGGAGCTCGCGGCCGCCAAGGAGCAGGTGGAGCTGGCGAGCGCGACCGCGGAGATGGCGAAGGAGCTCGCCCTCGCGGAGCAGGAGAAGCTCGCCCTCGGGACGGCGTCCTCGTCGGACGTGGTGAAGGCGGACCAGACGGCGCGGGAGGCGGAGCTCAGGAGGCTGCGCGCGGTCGTCGACCAGGCAGACAAGCAATTCCAGCTCGAGCACGACGCAGGCGCGTTGCTCGACCGGTACGGAGCGAAGGGCGGAGCGGCGTCATGAAGAAGGGCAAGAAGAAGTTCCTCATCACCTCGGCCATCGTCCTCGCCCTCGCGGGCGGCGTGGGTGGCTACGTCTACTCCCGTCCCGCCGACAAGGGCCCGAGCGGTCCCGTCGTCGAGGTGAACAAGGGCCGCATGCGCGAGACGGCGGCCGCCTCCGGGAAGATCCAGCCCCACGTCCAGGTCGAGGTGAAGTCACGCGCCTCCGGTCAGGTGACGGAGATCCTCGTCAGCGAGGGCGACGTCGTGAAGGCGGGCCAGCTCCTGGTGAAGCTCGACCCGACCGACGCGCAGCGGACGCTGACCTCGGCCAAGGTCGCCCGTGACAAGGCGAAGGCGGATCTCCAATCGGCGCGCGCGGGCGTGAGCGCGGCGGTCGTGCAGAAGAACAACAGCCAGGGGAGCGCCGACGTCGCGTCGAAGAGCGCGGAGCTCGGGCTCGGGACCCAGGACGCGGCCCGCACCGCCGGCAACGACGTCAAGGTCCAGCAGGCGAACATCTCGGTGAAGAGCGCGCAGGTCGCGTCGGCGGAAGCTCAGCTGAAGGCGGCGGAGCTCTCCGTCGAGGACGCGGAGACCCGCCTCAAGGAGACGATGATCTACGCGCCGATGGACGGCACCGTCCTCGACATCCCCGTCGAGAAGGGCACCATCGTCTCGAGCGCGCTCACGAACGTGAGCGGCGGCACGAGCGTGATGACGATCGCGGACCTCTCCGATCTGCGCATCATCGGCGCCATCGACGAGGCCCAGATCTCGCGCGTGAAGCCGGGCCAAGCGGTGGAGATCCGGGTCGACGCCTATCCGGACCGGGTGTTCGAGGGCAAGGTCGAGCGGGTGAGCCCGCTCGGCAAGGAGGCCTCGAGCGTCGTCACGTTCGACACCGAGATCGTCGTCACCGACAAAGACAAGGCCCTCTTGCGGAGCGGCATGAGCTCCGACGTAGAGATCATCACCCAGGAGCAGGAAGGCGTGCTCCTCGTGCCGCTCGTCGCGGTGCAGACGGCGGGGCGGCAGCGCTTCGTCGTCCTCTCGAGCGGGGAGAAGCGCCCGATCAAGACGGGCGCGAGCGACGGCACGCGCCTCGTCGTGACGGAGGGACTCGCGGAGGGAGAGACGATCCTCGCCACCGCGCCCGCGACCGCGAAGCCCACCGGCCAAGGACAGAATCAGCCGCCGCCGGGCGGGATGATGATGGGCGGGGGCGGCAACACCCGTCGCAGCGGAGGAGGGCGCTGAGCCATGAGCACCCCCGTCAAGATCGAGAAGCTCGTGAAGGTCTACGAGGCAGGCAGCGCGGACCTCGCGGTGCGGGCCGTCGACGGCATCTCGTTCACGGTCGAGCGCGGCGAGTCGGTCGCGATCATCGGCCCCTCCGGCTGCGGCAAGTCGAGCCTCCTCAACATCCTCGGCTGCTTGGATCGCCCCACCGAGGGCCGCTACGAGCTCCAAGGGCGAGACATCAAGGACCTCGACGACGACGACCTCGCCGAGCTGCGCAACAAGCACATCGGCTTCGTGTTCCAGTCGTTCAACCTCTTGCCCCGCATGACCGCGGTCGAGAACGTGGAGCTCCCCCTCCTCTACGCCGGGGTGAAGAACAGCCGGTCCCTCGCCGAGAAGGCGCTCGATCGGGTCGGGCTCTCGGCGCGCGCGAAGCACGTCCCGAATGAGCTCTCCGGCGGCCAGAAGCAGCGCGTGGCGATCGCGCGGGCCCTCGTGACGAGCCCGTCGATCCTGCTCTGCGACGAGCCGACGGGCGCCCTCGACAGCAAGACCGGCAAGGACGTCCTCGAGCTCCTCCAGTCGCTGAACGCAGACGGGACGACCCTCATCATGGTCACCCACGATCTCGGCATCGCGCGCGCCCTCGGAAGGGCGATCGCGATGCGCGACGGTCACATCATCGCCGACGGCCCATCGAAGTCGGTCGTGCAGGCATTCCACGAGTCGGAGCAGATGGAGGCGCAAGCGTCATGAGAATCGCAGAGACAGCGAAGAGCGCGTGGCGGTCGCTGGCGAGCAACCGCCTCCGGACGCTGCTCACGATGCTCGGGATGATCATCGGGGTCGCGGCGGTGGTCGCGGTCCTCGGGATCGGCGAGGGCGCGCGGTCGAGCGTCGAGACCCGCATCCGGAGCTTGGGGGCGAACCTCCTCATGGTCCGCCCCGGCAGCGCCTCGTCGGGGGGCGTGCGCTCCGGATCGGTGAAGACGCTGACCCGCGAGGACGCGGTCGCCCTCGAGAAGCTCGAGGGCATCGCCGCCGTCGCTCCGGAGGTGAACGGCTCCGGGCAGCTCCGCTACCTCGACAAGAACACGAACGGCTCCGTCGTCGGGATCACCCCGAGCTACCTCGACGTCCGCTCCCTCACCCTCTCGTCGGGGATCTCGTTCACCGATCTCGACGACGAGCAGCGGGCGCGGGTCGCCATCATCGGGTCGAACATCGCGCGCGACATCTACGGCGGACAGTCCCCCCTCGGCACCCGCCTGCAGATCAACGGCACCGCGTTTCGGGTCATCGGCGTCCTCGCCGAGCGCGGCGCGGGCATGGGCTCTCCCGACGACTCGGTGCTGGTGCCGCTCTCGACCCATCAGGGGGTGCTCTTCGGTCAGGACCACCTCTCGACCATCTCCATCCAGGTGAAGGACGAGAAGATGTCCGACACGGTCCAGGCTCAGGTCGAGCGCGTGCTGCGCCTCCGCCACAAGCTCCGGGACGATCAGGCGAACGACTTCCAGATCCAATCGCAGACGGAGATGCTCGCGACGATGAGCCAGGTCACGGGGACGTTCACCGCCCTGCTCGGCAGCGTCGCGGCTGTGTCGCTCATCGTGGGCGGGATCGGGATCATGAACATCATGCTCGTCTCGGTGCGGGAGCGGACCCGGGAGATCGGCGTCCGGATGGCGGTCGGCGCGCGGCGCGCGGACATCCTCCTCCAGTTCCTCGTCGAGGCGGTGGTCGTCTCTCTCGCTGGCGGCATCGTCGGCATCGCCCTCGGCTACGGCGCGGCGACGCTCCTCGCGCGGCTCGGGCAGTGGTCGACGATCGTCCCCCTCTACGGGGTGGCCCTCGCCCTCGCCGTCTCCGTCGTCATCGGCGTCGCCTTCGGCGTGGGCCCGGCCCGTCGCGCCGCGAAGCTCGACCCGGTCGAGGCCCTCCGGTTCGACTGACCGCTCACTCCGGCGCCGGCTGCGTCACGACCCCCACCCACGAGGGCCCCGCCCCCGTGGGTGTCGTCGTCTTCGAAGCGAGCGCGCCGCTCGCCGGATCGATTGAGAACACGACGACGTCATCGGTGTGTTGGTTCGCGACGAGGAGGGAGCGACCCTCCGGATCGATCCCGAAGTTGCGCGGCCAGGAGCCGCCCGTGGGCACGTCGGCGACCCGGGTGGCCGCTCCTCCCGCGTCGAGCGCGAAGACCGCGATCGAGTCGTGGCCGCGGTTCGATCCGTACAAGAAGCCGCCGTTCGGATGCTCGTGGAGATCGGCGCAGGCGTTGTCGGCTCCGTCCACGCCATCGGGGAGGGTCGAGACGGTCGCGAGCAGGGAGAGCCCGCCCGCGTCATCCCGCGCGAAGGTCGTGAGCGAATCTCCGAGCTCACCGATGACATAGAGGACGTTCGAGCCCGCGTGGAACTCGAGGTGACGCGGCCCCGTCCCCGCGGGGAGCGGCGCGGGGGGCGAGAGCTCTTCGAGCTGGCCGGTCGCGTCGTCGAAGGAGAAGCGCGCGACGTGGTCGCTCCCCAGGCACGGCACGAACGCGAACGTGTTCGTGGGGTCGGTCCGGATGAGGTGGGGGTTCTCGCCGGGCGACTCCACGTCGACCGCGTCGCCGATCCCGCCGTCCGCGAGCACCGGGAGCACGGCCACCGTCCCGCCCCCGTAGTTCGCGACGAGCACCCAATCGCCGGTCGCGTCCACCGAGACGTAGGCCGGGCCCGCGCCCTCCGAGCTCGCGCGACCGAGCTCCGTGAGCGCTCCCGTCGTCGTGTCGATGGCGAGGGCGATGACCTGTCCGCTCGCCTCGTCGACCGCGTAGAGGCGGGTGTGATCGGGGGAGGCGGCGAGGAACGACGGGTTGCCGCCCACGTCGATGGACGTCGTCGCCGTCAGCGCGCCGGTGTCCCGATCGAGCAGGTAGCCATCGATGGCGCCTTCTTCGGTGCCGACATAGACGAACGGGATGGTGGCGTTAGGCGCGCCGCCTCCGCCTCCTCCCCCGCCCGCGGCGGGCGATCCGCCCCCACCCGCGCTCCCGCCGTCAGACGTGCCCGCGCCGTTCGCGCCCCCGCCGTTCGCGCCCCCGCCTCCCGCGCCCGTGTCGTCGGAGCAAGCCGAAGTGCACCAGAGAGCGGCTGCGAAAAGGGCGATCGAGGTTCTCACCCGCGCATCGTAGCGGCCGGCTCCGACAACCCAAAGCCTCAGCTGCCCTCGAGCGGCGCCGCCGTCTCCGGCTCGGGCTCGGAAGGCTCCCTCGTCTCCTCGTGGGGGACGCGGTTGTCTTGGGCGACCCGGTCGAGCTTGCGATAGAGGGTGCGCCGATCGAGCCCGAGCACGCGGGCGGCGCGCGATTTGTTGCCGCCAAAGATCTCCATCACGCGGTGGATGTAGCGCATCTCGAGCTCGTCGATCGAGATCATCTCGGTGGAGTCGGAGGCATCGACGACGTGCTTCTTCGGCTCGCGTCGCAGGAGCTTCTCGGGGAGATCCTCCACCGTGATCTGATCGAACCGCGCGAGGGCGAGCGCGTGCTCCATGCAGTTCTCGAGCTCCCGCACGTTGCCCGGCCAGGCATAGGCGAGGAGCGCCTCCGCGACGGGAGGCGAAATGGAGATCTTGCGGTCGTCGCTCACGCGCGACCGGAGGATGTGTTGAGCGATCGCGAGCACGTCGGTGCCCCGCGCCCGGAGGGGCGGCACCGCGATCGTCACGACGTTGATGCGATAGAAGAGATCTTCTCGGAAGACGCGCGCCGCCACGTCCGCCTCGAGATCACGGTGGGTGGCGGTGATGACGCGGGCGTCGAACGACATCTCCACGTTCGACCCGACCGGCCTGACTTTGTGCTCTTGGAGGACGCGCAGCAGCTTCGGCTGAAGCTCGACCGGGAGCTCCCCGATCTCGTCGAGGAAGATCGTACCGTGGTTCGCCTCGACGAAGAGGCCGGCCCGCTCCGTCTTCGCGTCCGTGAACGCGCCGCGCGCGTGACCGAAGAGCTCGCTCTCGATCAGGGTGGGGGGGATGGCGGCGCAGTTGATGGCCACGAATGGCTTCCCCGCGCGCGGGCTCCGCTCGTGGATCGCCCTCGCGACGATCTCCTTTCCCGTCCCGGTCTCGCCCTGGATGAGCACCGATGCTTCGCCAGAGGAGACGCGCGACACGAGATCGTAGACCTGCCGCATCGCCTCGCTCGTCCCGATGAGGCCGGGGATGGGGGTGGTCCCCTCCGCCTCGCGCCGGAGGCGCCGGACCTCGCGGCGAAGCAGCCGCCAGCGCATGGCGCGCTCGATGGCGGCGACGAGCAAGCCGTCCGTGATCGGCTTGGTGAGGAAGTCGTAGGCGTGGGCGCGCAGAGAGGCGATCGCGAGCTCGCGCGTGCCCTGCCCCGTCATCATCACCACAGGCAGGTCTGCGTGCTCGGCTCGGACTCGCTCGCACAGCGCGACGCCATCCATCTCCGCCATCACGATGTCGGTCAGCACGACGTCGAAGGCGGAGGTGGCGACGCGCTCCAGCGCCTCGTGCGCGCTCGACGCCGTCGTCACCGTGTGACCGGCGCGCTCGAGCGCGATCTGAATCAGGCTCCGGTAGCCTTCGTCGTCGTCGACGACGAGGACTTGACCGATGAGTCGCTCGGGTGCTCTGGTGGGGGGTTTTCGCACGGACATGTGCGCCTAGCACGGACAGTGCCGAGCCGACACGGCGCTGCTGCCCGCTCGGCGCGTTCGATCGTGACCGGCGGGTCGCGCCGATCCGCCACACAAGAGCACGCCGGCCACGACGCGGTCGCCTTCACGAACGACCGTGCAACGCGCGGGCACGGCGGTTGCGATGTCCTTCTTCATCATGGCGATCCATCACAACGTCTTCGCCCCCTTCCACGACATGAAGCGCCTCCGCGACTGCCTCCGCGATCTGAGGCGCGGACAACTGTGGCGGCCCGGAATGGACATCCGTGTCCAGAGCGAGCGCAAAGGCCACGAGGAGCTCCCCCTCACGTTCACCCACGCTCGCGCGGGGCTGTTCCAGGGCATGCTGATCGGAGGCGCGGTCGGGTTCGCGAGCGGGCTCGTCATCACCCTCATCGAGTCGTCGTCGAGGGGCTTCCAGCCCATCTTCGCGTTCTTGTTCTGCGTGCTCGGGACGATCCTCGGGTTGTTCGCGGCCGCGCTCGTCGGACCGATGAACCCCGACAAGAAGATCGGAGCGATGGAAAAGGAGGGCAACGCGATCCTCGCGGTGGAGTCCGAGGACCCGAGCGACGTCGACTGGGCGACGCAGGTCATGCTGAGGCACGGTGCCGTTCCGCAAGAGAAGCGCGTCGTCCCCACGACGGGACCTCGCCCCGTGCATCGTCACGCCTGACGTGTCATGGTCGAGCGGCGCTTCCTCTCCGCGCGCACCACCCGCGCGGAGCACGATTGCTCGAGCGCTTAAGCGATCCGCTCTGGTAGCCGCGGCTCTATGCTGCGACAGCCATGGCGTTCGTTCGACCTGCGCTCATCTTCACCGCCTCTTCCTTCGCGCTCCTCCTCGCCCGACCGGCCCTCGCGACGACCTATCAAGTCGGTCCCGACAAGCCGTACCACGAGATCACCGAGCTCGAAGGGAGCCTCCTCCCCGGGGACGTCGTCGAGGTCGACGGCGGCGCGACGTACTCGGGCGACATCCACATCCGGCCTGATTCCAGCGGGACGCCCGACCAGAAGGTGATCCTGCGCGGCATCCCCGTCGACGGCCAGCGCCCCATCATCTCGGGAGGCGCCGAGTGGGGCATCGTGCTTCACGCGAGCCATTTCGTCTTCGAGAGCTTCGAGGTGACGGGGGCGACGGACTTCTGCATCGTCCACAAGGCGGATGACGTGACCATCCGGGACGTCATCGTGCACGACTGCCCCGATCACGGCATCCTCGGCACCGACTCGGAGTCGGGCTCGCTCACGATCGAGTACAGCGAGGTCTATGGGTGCGGCCAGGGCGAGTACGAGCACCAGCTCTACATCGCGACCGACGAGACGATGTACCCGGGCTCCGTGTTTCGCCTTCAGCACTCGTACATCCACGACGGCAACGGCGGCAACGACGTGAAGTCGCGCGCGGAGAGGACGGAGATCTACTGCAACTGGATCGAGAGCCCCGTCTACCACGTGCTCGATCTCGTCCCGCCGGACGGCCAGGACCCGAGCCTGGCCCGCGAGGACGCGGACGTCGTGGGCAACGTCCTCATTCAGAACGGCGAGTGGTACGTCTCCCGGATGGGGAGCGACAAGGAGGAGTACGGGACGGACGGGCGCTTCCGCTTCGCCTACAACACGATCGTCTCTTCGAGCGCGGCCTCTCGCTTCTTCTACCTCCAGTACGGGATCGAGAGCGCGTCCTTCTATGACAACGTCTTCCTCGCGTCGGACGGGGGCGGGCTCGCCATCCTCGACGACGGCGACGCGTGGTGGACGAACGGCCAGCAGATCGCCGGTGCTCGCAATTTCATAGCGGGGGGGATCGACGCGGGCGGATATCTCCAAGAGAGCCTCTCCGGATCGCCGGGCATCGACGACGCGACCTTCGTCCCCCAGGAGGGGAGCGCCCTCGTCGATCAGGGCGTCGACGGCATGGGCCCCGTCGGCTTCGAGATCCCGAACGGGTGGACGACCCCGAACTGCGTCCCTCCCAACCGCGTGAAGAACAACGATCTGCAGCCCTACGGCCGGCCTCTCTCCGGTCCCCCCGACGTGGGCGCCTACGAGCTCGGCACCGAGTTCACCCCCGGCCCGGGCGAGGGCCCCGGCCCCTCCGAGGGCGGCAACGGAGCAGGCGCGGGCAGCGCCGAAGGCGGAGGGGATGGCCTCGACGCCGATGGTGATTGGAGCGGAGGGTGCGCGGCCTCGCCGCGCGGCTCGGCAAGCGCAGACGCGTGGCTCACGGCGCTCGCGATCGCGGCCTTCGCGGCGTCGCGGCGCAACCGCCCGGGACGACGGCCGCGATGAGGGGGTGGCTCGGCCTCGCCCTCCTCCTCGCGGCGATCGGGTGCGGCGACGACGCGACCGCGCCCGGGGGCGGGGGCGCAGGCGCAGGCGGCGAAAGCGCCGGGGGAGCGTCGAGCGAGGGCGGCGCCGCCTCGGGAGGCGGCGGCTCGGCGCAAGGCGGAGCGCCTCCCGAAGACAAGGCGGCCCTCTGCGACGACACGTTCGGGGACGAGCTCACGAACGCGTTCGGTCGGATCGACGGCACCGTCCTCGCGGTGGTCCGGCCCGAAGACACCCAGTGCCCGACCGTGAACGACGATCACGTCGTGCTCGAGATCACGATGCACGGGGCGACCTACCGCGCGGTCGTGAACATCCTCTCCACCTCGGCGGATCCTGACGTGAGGTTCCTCGCCTTCGACCACGCGATGCCGGGGCCGCCCTTCGAGGAGGGCTGGCACACGGGCGGCTTCGTCGACTACGTCAGCGATTTCGGGGTCCACTCGGGGGCGCCGTTCGAGCCGGTCCCGATGGCGGCGCTCGCCGATCGAATCGCCGACGAGATCACGATCGGTCAGAAGATCTCCGTCTTCTCCGAGAGCGACGGCGGCTCGAGCTCGCACAAGATCCACCGGAACGGCGGCACCACCGACGGCGCCATCATCCTCGATCCGGATGGACCGAGCCCGCGGGCGCTGCTGTTCCACTTCGACGATCAACAGTTCTGAAGGCGACCCCTCCCGCGACGCGCGGAGCGCGGAGCTTGGGAGGGGCCGAGGAGCTCTGCTCCGAGGGGGGTGGGCATCGTTCGTTGCTACGAAAATCGTAGCGCCGCGGCAAAAAAAAGAGCCCCCGCGGGAGGGGGCTCTCGTCTTCGACGCGGACGTCGCTCAGGCCTTGGCCGAGACCTCGACCGAGATGGTCGCGGTGACGGTGGGGGCGAGGCGGATCTGGACCTCGTGGGTGCCGAGGGCCTTCAGCGGCTCGGTGAGGATGCGGCGGCGATCGACGACGAAGCCCTGCTTGGCGAGGGCCTCTTCGATGTCGCGGTGGGTGACGGAGCCGTAGAGCTTGTCGCCCTCGCCGACCTGGCGCGAGATGTTGAGCTTCACCGCGGAGAGCTTCTTCGAGAGGTCGTTCGCCTCGTCGAGGACCTTCGCCGCCTTGGCCTCGGCCACCTTCTTCTGGTGCTCGATGCGCTTGATGTTGCCCTCGGTCGCGCCGATGGCGAGGCCGCGAGGGACGAGGTAGTTGCGGGCAAAGCCCGGGCGAACCTTGACGAGCTCGCCGCCCTTTCCGACGTTGGTCAGGTCCTGGGTGAGGACCACGTGAATGTGCGTAGCCATTTGCGTTGCCCTCGGGTCAGGCGCCGACCGTGAACGGCAGCAGCGCGATGTTGCGGGCTCGCTTGATCGCGAGCGTGACCTTGCGCTGGTGGAGCGCGCAGTTGCCGCTGATGCGGCGCGGAACGACCTTGCCACGCTCCGACACGAAGTACTTGAGCGCCTGCGGGTCTTTGTAGTCGATGACGAGGGCCTTGTCGGCGCAGAAGCGGCAAACGCGCTTGCGTCCGAGGCGACGGCGGCCCGGCGCGTCGGAGTTGAGATCCGGCGTGCGGCCGAAGTCGCGGTCGTCGTCCATCATGTTCGACGAGCGGTAATCCATTCGCTGGGTCATGGCTCAGCCCTCCTCTTCTTCGGGCATGCCCTCGGGGTCGACGTCGCCCTCTTCCACATCCATCTCGGAGCGGACCGGGCGCTCCGGCTCGATCAGGCCGAGCTGACGCTCGCGGGAGTCCTCGCGGTCCTCCTCCATCGGGGGCAGCTCGAGGCGCTCGAACTTCACGTCGTCGCTCTGCACCTCGATGGTGCCGAGCTCGACGTCGTTGCCGACGAGGACCGTCTGGTACTTGAGGACGCCGTCGCTCAAGCGGAGGTTGCGCTCGACCTCGGAGACGACTTTGCCGTCGCCGAGATACTTCAGGTACACGTACACACCGCGCTTGTGCTTCGCGATGTCGTACGCGAGGCGGCGACGGCCCCAGAGCTCGACCTTCGTGAGCTTGCCGTTCTCGCGGGCGACGACCTCTTGGACGCGCTGGCCGACCTTCTCGGCGCTCTCCGCGTCGACGTCCGGCTTCAGGACGTAAATTGTTTCGTACGCGCGGGCTCGCCCGGGCGCGGTGACCATTCGACTCATTGGGATCCCCTTGGACTAGCGGCCCCGGCGGCTTTCGCCCCCGGAGCGAGGAGTGTTTTCACGTGATGTTGATTCAGAAGAAGAAGCGGAAGAGGAAGCGGAAGTAGAAGCGGGAAGGACGGAGGCGGAAGGGCCTTTGGCTTTCTTCGCGGCCTTCGTGTTGAGCTTGTTCATGGCGGCGGTGGCGCCGCGGGCGAGGACGTCTAGCACGGATTCGGTGGCGTTGCTCAAGACGTCTTGGAGCTCCGCGCGCTCGGAGCTGTCGAACGAGGAGAGGACGTAGTCGGCGACCTCCCCGCGGAAGCCGGGCCCTGGGCGACCGACGCCGACGCGCACACGGACGAAGTCCGCCGTGCCGAGGGAGCCGACGATCGAGCGCAGGCCGTTGTGACCGGCGTGACCGCCGCCGACCTTGAGCCTCACGTCCGCGAACGGGAGGTCGATCTCGTCGTGGATGACGATGACGTGAGGAGGGTCGACCTTGAAGAACGCGGCCGCCGGCTGGACCGACTGACCGGAGAGGTTCATGAACGTCATCGGCTTGAGGAGCACGAGCTCCTCGTCACCGGCGCGGCCCTTCGCGAACGAGCCGGAGAACTTGTCGCGGAACGCGTCCGCGCGGAGGCGCGACGCGATCTCGTCCACGACCATGAACCCGACGTTGTGACGGTGGCTCGCGTACTCTTTACCGGGGTTGCCGAGACCTACGACGAGCCACATCGAACATCCACGCGAGCGAGCGCGACCCGCGAGGGCCGCGCGCTCGTCTCAGATTCAGACCTCGCGGTCCTACTTCTTCTTCTTGTCGGCCGCCGGCTTGGCGGCTGCCGCCGGGGCAGCGGCCTTGGCACCCGCCGCCGGAGCAGCGGCCTTGCCCGCCGCCGCCGCCGCCGGAGCGCCCTTGCCGCCCGCCGCCTCTTCCTCACCGCGCTTGTCCGGCGCGACGACGGCGGCGACCGTCTGCTCCGCCGCCAAGCGCACGGACACGCCCTCGGGGAGGACGAGCTGCGAGGCCTTGATGGCGGCTCCGAGATCGAGCTCGGTGACGTCCGCCTCGATCAGGGCGGGGATCTTCTCGGGGAGGCAGCGCACCGGCAGGTCGCGGTAGACCTGGGTGAGCACGCCGCCGAGGACGACGCCCTTCGACTTGCCGACGAGGCGGAACGGCACGAGCACGTCGACCGGCTCGCTGAGGTTCACCTGCTGGAAGTCGGCGTGGAGGATGTCGCGCGAGACGGGGTGATGGGCGTAGTGACGCACCATCGCCGTGATCGTCGCTCCGCCTTCGACGGCCACCTCGAGGACCTTGTTTCGGCCGTGCGGGCCCGAGAGCGCCGCCTTGAGCGCCTTGGGATCGACCGCGAGCGCGGTCGCGGCGAGGTTCTTTCCGTACGCGATCGCAGGGATTTTTCCTGCGGCGCGAAGCCTTCGCGAGGGCCCCTTGCCCTGCTCGTTTCGCGTCGACGCGGTCAGCTTAGTGATGTCCATGACGAGTCTCTCCATCGCCCACACGGAATGGGGGCGAGGCTCTTACCAGAGGAATCGGCGAGGGAGAAGGATCATTCTCGCGGGTGCCCCCCCTCAAACAATCAGGGTTGAGGCTCACGCCGATTGCGTGTCTCCTCCCGCCCCCTTCCGGGAGGTTCTGCCCCGGGGGACGAAGGAGGTCGAAGCATGACAGCTTCCGGCAGGTCGGCCAACGCGCCGAGGTTGTTTCCTGCTCGCGTCGTGGGAGCGCTCGCGTTCCTCGGCTCGCTCGCGGTGAGCCTGGGGTCCACGTCGGGCGAGGCCCTCGCGAAGAACCGCTACGCCCTCGAGCCTCCAAACGTCGAGGAGAAGCGGGCGTTTCGGTACGCCGCGATGACCAACCAAGCCTGCCTGGAGGAGCTCGACAAGCGGAAGTTCCCCTACAAGCTGGAGGCGCCGACCCAGCAGGTCGACGTGCCCCTCCGCTTCTCGGGGCCGATCCACGGGGTGACCTACAAGCTCTCGGCGCGGGCCGAGAAGGACCCGGACACGAGCTCGCTCGCCGCGATCGCGGACTGCCGGCTCGCCCTCGCCATCGACGATTTCTCGCGGGTCCTCGCGAAGTACGACGTGGTCGAGGTGGAGTACCTCTCCATGTATCGACGGCGCGGGCTCGGCTTCATCAAGCCGGGGCGCCGGCACCCCTCGGGGCGCGCCATCGACGTGGCGACGCTGAAGAAGAAGGACGGCACGAAGTTCAGCGTGTACGGCGATTGGCACGGGCGGCCCGGGAGCAAGACGTGCGGCGAAGGGTCGGCGAAGCCGACGAAGGACACGGACGGGGCGAAGCTGCTCCGGGCGGTGGTCTGCGAGACGGCGGGGCTCGGCTCGTTCAACCTCATGCTGACCCCCCACTACGATTGGGGTCACCGCGATCACTTCCACCTCGAGGTTCGAAGCGACATTCGGTGGTTCTTGATCCAGTGAAGGCCCTCGGCCCGGCGATCGTGTCGGCGTTGCCTTTCTACGTCGACGCGCAGCTGAGGCTGGCGGTGGCCATCAAGGCGACGTTCGCGTTCGATCACGACCGCCCGATGGTGCGCGTCGATCCGACCCCGCTGCGGGGCGAAGCCGGCCGGCTCGGAGGGGGGGATTTGGTGCCCTACCGGCCTCGATGCGACGTGCTCGCGGGAGGGGACGAGGTCCCGCTCCGATGCTCGATCGCACGGGGAGGCGCGGTGCTCCTCGACCGGGTGCTCTCGCCCGTCGGCGCGAGCCGAAGGTCGTCCGCCCCGGAGGGGCCGATCCCGGCGCTGCCGTCTTCGTTCTTGTGGGAGGCGTTCAACGAGGCGCCGGTGGAGCAGCGCATCGGCTTCCTCCAAGGGGACGAGTGGATCTCGATCGAGAGCGCTGGGCACGAGGGGACGCGGATCCGCGCATACCTCCCGAGCGCCTACGGGGTCGCGCGGGTGTACGGTCTCGGGGGCGACCGGGTCGCGCCGGAGCCGATCCCGGTGTTCGCCGATACGCTCATCCTCGAGCCGATCCGGGTCGCCGCGTCGATCGTGTGGCGAGGCAACATCGCCCTCGATTCGCGGGCGTCGCTCGAACATCTCCACGTGCTCGCGGGCGTCTCGACCCCGAGCGATCCGGTGCGGTTTCCGACCTCGATCGCGAAGGCGGTCGAGCCGGCGCGGCCGCCCTCCGACTGGAGGTCGGGCACGCATTTCCTCGGCCCTTCGGAGCACGCGCTCGCAGCCGCCCGCAGCGACGCGACCCCGTTCGAAAAGAAGCGAGCCGGGAAGAAGCAAGCAGGCCTCGACGCGGGGAAGACGCTCGCGGGATCGCTCCGCGTCCCCGGCCCCGCGCTGCCGTTCGAAGAGAAGGCGCCTGCGTCGAGCCCGATATCGAGCCGGACCCAGCCGAGCCTGACCCAGCCGAGCGAGACGCACCCGAATCAGACCCTGGACCCAGCGACGCTCACCGCGCTGCGGGACGAGGCGTTTCCGTCCTTTCTTCGCGAGCCCGCGGCTCCGAGCGGCGCCGCGCGAGCCGATCCCCCCTCGCTCGACGGGACACCGTTCCGCGCGTCGGAGCTCCCCGCGCCGGCTCCCTTGCCCCCGCCGGCTCCCTTGCCGTCGCCGGTCCCGGTGCCCCCGCCCGTGCGTCCGCCCGCGGGTCCCGCCGAGGCGCAGAGCCTTGGCCAAGCCTTCCTCGCGGCGAAAGCGCGACGCGCCCGAAGGCGACCGCTCTAAATCACCGATCGTGATCCTGATAGACTCCGCGGTCCGCGCTCGCATGCTGGAGATCAAGAACCGCACCCCGTTCAAGGCGGCCCTCGTCCCTCATCTCGACCACGAGGGGCGAGACAGCGCGACGTTGATCGTGAAGGGCACGTTCACCTGCGGCTCGCCGCGGGAGCCCGCGTCGCTCGCGGACGAGCAGCGGCCGATCATCCGGGCCGACGCGCACTACGGGGAGCCCGGGAAGTCGAGCATCCTGTTCGAGGCGGACACCTCTCCTCCGAAGCCGGGGGTGGACGTGCTCGTGGTGGGCCACGCGTACGCGTCGGGGCGCGCCGGGAGCGCGGACGTCGAGCTCTCCTTCGCGGGCCTGGAGAAGCGCATCCGGGTGTTCGGCGATCGACACGCAGTCCGGGCGGGCGCTTCGTACCGATGGAGCGAGCCGGCGCCCTTCGATCGGATGCCGATCGTCTACGAGCGCGCCTACGGCGGGCAGGACGACGCTCACCCCGACCCGAAGCACCACGCGTTCTGCGAGCACAACCCGATCGGGGTGGGCTTCTTCGCCGCCGAGACGAAGAAGGAGCTGGAAGGGGCGCGCGCCCCGAACCTCGAGCTCGCGGGGGCAGAGACCTCCGGTCCCCTCGACCGGTCGATGCCGGCAGGGCTCGGATTCCTCGGGCGGCACTGGCTGCCGCGCCGCGCCTACGCCGGCACCTACGACGAGGCGTGGCGGAAGACGCGGGCGCCTTTCCTTCCCGCCGACTTCGACCCGCGCTTCTACAACAGCGCGCCCGCCGATCAGATCGCGCGCGGCCCGCTCCGCGGCGACGAGCGGATCTCCGTGACCTCCGTCCTGCCGGGCGCGGCGACGCTCTCCACCGCCCTGCCCTCCCGAACGATCCACGCGCGCGCGTCGATCAAGGGCGCCGAGATCGACTGCCCGGCGAAGCTCGACACCGTCGTCGTGGACGCCGAGACGCGCACGCTCGTCCTCACGTTCCGCGCGACCATCCCCTGTGGCCGCGAGCTGCTCTACGTCGACTGGGTCGAGATCAGCGAACGCTGAGCGGACGCCTCACGGGGCGCACACCGCCGCGACCGCCGTCGAGACGTGGACGCCGATCGAGGCGATGAAGAAGTAGCGCCCCGGGATGGGCTGGCCCATGTGGGCGTGGACGTCGATGTTGAAGTACCCCCCGACGCCCCGCCCCCCGACGGCGACCTCGTCGTCCGCGAAGAGGATGTGCTCCCGGAACGGCGTGAACACGTTGTGATCGTCGTCGCGCTGGACGAGGAGGGTGACGGCGCGGTGAGGCGGGCGCCCGAGCGCGGTCGCCTCCGCGAGGGTGAGGTGGAACGCGCCGCGCACGATCCAGGCGCCGCGGGTGTCGACGCGGCTGGGCGAGACCATCACGATCCCGGGCTCTCGCGGCGGCGCGGGGCTCTCCAAGTGGCGCTCCACGTTCGTCGGGCTCTTCACGGTTCGTAGCTCCTTCGTTGCGGCGACGGTCTCGTCAGGGCACGAGCGCTATCTGGACGACGTTCGAGACGTACGCGCCGAGCGCGGCGTACACCGCATACTCCGTCTCGATCTGCGGCAGCGGGAGAACCTGAGCGAGGTTCGTATTGAAGTACTCCGAGATGAAGCGGCCCTGGAAGTCGGCGTCGGTGAGGAGCATGTTCGCGTAGGGGTCGGCCCCCGGCTCGGCGTCGAAGAGGCCGGTGACGTGCCCGGCGTACGCCCGATGCGATCGCAGGTCGACGGCGACGACGACGAGGCGCGGCATGAAGCGCTCGCGCAGGCCGAGGTAGTTGGCCTCGAGCCGGTACGCCCCCGCGACGACGACGCGCGCGAAGGTCCCGAACGCGTCGGGCTTGCCCTCGAGCGCGACCTTGGACGGAGCGGCGATCTTGATCCCGGTGAAGCGCAGATCCGACAGGACGTCGGGCGAGCACAGGTTGTCCGTGAACGTGTTGACGGGAACGCGGTCGAAGTCGGCGTCGCTCGGCATGGCTCAATCCGTTACGCAGGACGAGAAGCCCGGCATGCTCGTCCCGAGGTCCAGCTTGCGGACGATGGGCTCGCAGTTGCCGCAATAGCCTGGGGAGCGGCCCTTCAACACCCCGCCGTCCCAGAAGCCGTTCGACCCGAACATCACGCAGTTTGCCTGCGCTCCGGACCACGTGCCCGCGTAGCGCTGGGTAACCGGGTTGTAGGCCCCCTGCGTCCAGGCCACCCCGTCGCAGCAGTGGTTGCCCTGATGGCCGCGGCTGTTGTCGTTCACGCCGGTGTGGATGTTGCCGTAGAGGCTCACGGGCGCGTCGGGGGTGTTGGCCGCGCTCACCCCGCCGAAGGTGTTCGGGTCCTTGCCGCCCTGGGCGGTCATCCCGATCTTGTGGCCGAACTCGTGGTTGAGCGTTTGGCGTTTGCCCGCCTGATCGCGCTGCTCCCACTGGGCCTTGTCGGCGACGACGATGCCGTTCTTGCCCGGCATCGCGAAGCCGTTGGTCCAGCTCGAGGCGGTCCGCACCTTCAGCCGGACGAGGAACGTGCCTTGGACCTGGCCGAACACGCGGCGGCGGACGCCGGCCATGTCGTCGTTCGTCAGATCGATCTTCACCTCCTTGTGTCCGCCGAGGGCGAACTGCTTCGCGTCCGAGATCACCACCCGGTCGCGGGGGATCGCGAGGCGGGTCGTCGCGTTGTTGGCGTCGACCCAGAACACCTCGACCGACTCGAGCCAGTGTTGGGCGGCGTCGTCGGCGTCGTTCAAGCCGTGCCAGAGGTAGGCGCCGATCTTCACGGTGAGGGTCTGCGTCGACATCTCGCCGCCGAAGAGCTTGCCGAACCAGCTCGGCAACGCGGTGGTGACGACGTTGCCGGCCGCGTTCGTCCCCTGCTGGTCGATGACCTTCTTCCCCTTGCTCGCGATGTAGTTGCACCAGATCGAAACGAAGCAGAACGGCTTGCGAGCCTGGAGCGTCGGTCGCTCGGCGGCGAGGGCCGTCTTCGCGGCGGCGACGAGCGCAGGGTAGGTCGCGCCCCACGCGTTGCCGATGGCGGCCCCCGTCTCGTCGGCCTCCCCCATCAGCAGGTTCTTCACGAGGGGCATCTGGGCCGAGCCCTTCTTCGTGAGCTTGATGTAGTAGTTCTTCGCCGGCTGCCAGTAGTCGGTCTCCAAGCTCGTGAGGAGCGGCGTCGGATCGGCCATCGCCTCCGCGGCAGGGAGCGTCGACGAGTCCATCGTCACGACCCAGTAGAGGAGCTTGCGGCGAACCACGACCGCCTTGGTCGACTCGATCTGCTTCTTCTTGAAGAGGACTCGGACGATGTACTCGTTGCCGCCCGCCATCGGGAGCGACACGTCCCTCTGCAGGAGGACCTTCTTCTTGCCGAGGTTCGTCTCCGAGCCGGCGCCGTGCTCGATCCGGAAGTTCTTGTTCCGGCCCGCCTCCGCCGCGCTGTAGGCGATGTTGCTCCCCGCCGGCTTCACCTTGATCTTGAAGTTCGCGAGCTTCGCCTTGTTGAACTTCACCTCGAAGTGCAGCTCACCGACGCGCTCGACGGACTTGATCTCGTCCTCGACCCATTTCGGATCCTTGTTGAGGTTCACCCACTGCTCGAGCTGAGTCTTCGCCATCGCCGCTGCTCCCGAGCCTGCTACTCCACGAACTCGATCGCCTCGATGTCGAGGTCGTCGTCGTCGTCTTCCATCACCACGACCACCGTGGGCGGCTGCACCTCCGGGAACGGAGGGGTGTTCGGCGAGCTCTGCTCGTTCTGGACCATCATGTCCCCGAGCCGCGGGACGTTCTTGCCCTCGACCTTCACGTCGAAGGAGTAGTTCACGAACTCGGCCTTGCCCTTGATGGTGTTCGAGACGACGCCCCCGACCGATCCCGCCTCGTCGCCCGTGCTCGTGGCGAAGACGCTCTTCTTGAGCATGATCGGGTTGCCGTCCATCTTCACCGTCTGGCTCCCCTGAGACGTGTCGCTGCTCATGGCCACGTTCGGATAGGGGATCGGCACCGGACCGGCCGGCGTCGGCGTCTTGCACACGTCCGGGAACGCGGTCGCGACCCCGTTCGAGCTCGCGTGCACGACGGTTCGAGTGTTGACGTTGATGGTGGCGGCCATGGCTCCCTCTTGGTCCTCTCGATCAGGATGACGGGCCGGAGACGACGACGGAGGCGCGCAGCCCCTCGTCCGCCCCCGCGAAGACGAGCGCGTCTCGCGCGGGCGCGTACCCGCGAGCGAACGCGCGCGCGGCGCACGCGATGAAGAGCCCCGCGCTCGCCGCCCCCACGTCCCCCACGCAGTCGGCGGGGTGGACGAGGTGGACGGGGGGCGCGAACCGGTCCGAGAGGCGCGCTCGCACCACCCCCCATTCGAAGGCGCGGTAGCTCTCGCCGTTGAGATCGCAGATCACCCAGCGCATCGTCCGCTCGCCGATGGCCGCCTCGAGCGCGGTCGCGAGCCCCGTCCCGCTCGACGAGTGCTCGCCGGTGATCGGCCGCGGCTCGTGCCCGAACGAGACCGGACCCAGCGAGACGAGGGGCGCCCGCGGCGACTCCGCGCGCCGCTCGACGAGCAGCGCGACCGCTGCCTCGCTCGGCAAGAACCCGTCCTTGCACCGATCGCTTCGGAGGCGGTACGCGCGATCGAGCAGCCCGAGCCGATCGAGCTGATGGTACGACTCCACCCCGAGGACGATGCACCGGCTGGCGCCCCCCGACGCGAGGTGCGCGCGCGCCCCCTCGATCGCCTTGAGCATCGAAGGGTGACCGGCCTGCTCGATGACGACGGTCGGGAGCAGCGGCAGGCCCGCGCGCTCGCAGAGCTCTTCGACGAACCCTCGATCGAGCCGCCAGGTCCGCACCGCGTCGTCGATCTGCGGCAGGGCGAGGGCGAGGGCGGTGCCGGACAGGTCGCGCCGCAACAGCCCCGATCGCTCCACGAGGCCGCGCAGCGTCGGCAGGGCGAGCTCGAGGAGGCGGGCCCGGCCCGCGAAGTTGGGATGGAGGCCCGGGACGAGCCCCCCGAGCAACCGCTCGTCCTCGTCCCACTCCGGGTCGGGCGTGGTGACGAAGAAGTAGGGGTGCTCCTCGAGACCGTGGATCCCGGCCCGGATCGCCGCGCAGGTCTGCTCGGCGTCGAAGCCGAGGGGAGAGCGCACGGACACACCGGTGACGACGAGCTCGCCGCTCATGAGGCCCTCTGCTGGGAGAAGCCGGGCGCTCGCACCTCGACGAGGGGCGCGCCGGGGGAGAGCAAGCACTGCTCGATCGCGGCGCCTCTGCGCTGGGCCTGGGTGCCGACGCGGAGCATTCTCGAAACGGACGCGCTCGCGACGGGCTCACCTCCGATGTAGCGATGCCCCTCTCGCAGGCCGAGCGACCGCGCCGCGACCTCCAGCGCATCGGGGTTCGGCCAGGGCAGATGCTCGTCCGGATCCATTTCCACCCGCTCGTCGGACGGGTCGTCGTTCGGCGAAGCGGGGGCGTCGGGGGGCGGGGGCGCCGTGTATCGCGGGTGCTGCGCGTCGATCCCGGTGATGGTCGCGATGGCTTGCGCGGCGATGCGCGCGAGCTCGGGAGCGTGGAGGCTGCGGCAGAGGAGGGAGAGGCCCGCGGGGTCGCCGAGCGCTCCTACCCCGAGGATCGCGAGGCGCGCGTCCGAGAGCCGCTCGAGGGCGGCGAGGGCCTTCGATGATGGCGCGATGCGGGGCGCGATCTCGACCGCGCGGGCCGCGAAGGGCCCCTCCATGGCCGCGAGCAGCGCGTCCGCGACCTGCCTGTCCCCGAGCAGGGCGAGCGACCACCGCGCGAAGAACCGAGCCTCCTCGTCGGCCATCTCGTCGGCGAGGACCGCGTGCAGATACGGCTTCAGGTCGACGCGCCCGAGCTCTCCGACCGCGCGCAGCGCCCGCGCCCTCAGCTTCGGGTCGGTGCTGTGCACGGCTTGGGCGAGGACCGGACCGAGCGGCGCGCGGTGAGCGACCGCGCCCGCGACTCCGAGTCGCCCGAGGGCGGGCGGGGCCTCCGGATCGAGGAGCGCCTCCAGCGTCGGCTGCAGCCGCTCGAGGGTGGTGAAGCCCATCGCCGAGACCAGGGCGCGCTCGCCACCCTCGATGCCTCCGATCCGATCGAGGAGGGCGGCGAGGCGGTCGTCCGCTTCGAGGTGGATCGCCTGGGCCGCCACCACGAAGGCCTCCCCCGCGTCCTCGAGAGGAAGCACCTCCTCGCAGACCTCCCAACCGACGTCGCCCGCGATGCGCAGCCCGTCGAGGTGCGCCTCGATGCGCTCGTCGAAATCGGCGAGGGCCCCGAGGGTCCACTTGGGCCCGTTGGCCCCCGCGTCGCGCAGCATCCACAGGAACGCCGCCTCGAGCGCGTGCTGCTCGACGATGGAACGGATCATCGCGGCTCAGTTGATCCCGACGCTCGAGCCTTTGACCTTCACCTGGCCGCTGGCCTTCACGTCCACGGTGCCCTCGCTCTCGACGGTGAGCTTGCTGCCTTTGACCTGGATCGGTCCGCTCCCGATGATCTTGATCGACTTCCCCTCGAGGGTGATGTCCCCGTTCTTGAGGATGGTGAGCTTCCCGTCGCCGACCACCAGCGAGTACTTCTCGCCGACGTTCGCCGACTGCACCTTGCCGACCTCGGTGCTCTGGCTCTCCTTCACCTCGACGAGCATGTCCTTCTGCACCGAGATCTGGTGCTTGCCGCCGACGGTGAGCTCCATGTCCTTCGTCACGCCCTCCTTGAAGCCGCCCCCGATCGACTGCTCTTTCGCGCCGCCGATCGTGACCGTCATCTTGGCGCCGACGACCTCGGTGAGGGTCCCGGTGACGGTGCTCGTCTTCGCGGCGCCGACGTTCTCCGTCATCGCGCCCCCGACGTTGTGAGCGCTCGCGAGCCCGACCGTGATCGACTCCGCCATGAGGATGCTCTCGGTGTGAGAGCCCTTCACGACGATCGACTTGTCGTGACCGATCGTCTCCGACTGGTCGTGCTTCACCTCCTTCTTTCGGTCGTGACCGACCTCGAGGGTCTCGTCGTGACCGACCGTCTGGGACTTGTCGTGCTCGACCGCGATCGTCCAGTCCTTCTGGGCGTGGAGGTAGATCTCCTCGTTGCCCTTGTTGTCCTCGAACATGAGCTCGTTCGAGCCGCCGCCGCCGATGGTGGAGTTGCTCCGGATCGTGCTCTTCGTCTTCTCGGCCGGCAGCATATACGGCGGCACGTTGGTGCCGTGATAGACGCGCCCCGTCACGATGGGCCGATCCGGATCGCCCTCGATGAAGTCGACGATCACCTCTTGGCCGATGCGGGGGATGTACATCGCCCCCCACCCGGCGCCCGCCCAGAGCTGGCTCACCCGGATCCAGCACGAGCTCTTCTCGTCGCGAGGTTGCACCCGGTCCCAGTGGAAGTGGACCTTGATCCGGCCGTGCTCGTCGGTGTGGATCTCTTCACCGGCGGGCCCCGTCACGATCGCGGTCTGCACGCCCTTCACGGTGGGGCGCGGGGTGACACGGGCGGGCCGGAACTGCACCGAGCTCGGGATGCACTGGAAGGTGTTCCCGTACGAAGGCCCTTCCCCCGTCGCCTCCTCGCCGAGCTGGGCCTGGACCCCGCGGTGATGGATGCGGACGAGCCAGTAGGTCGCGTTGTAGTCCTCGCGAGCGTGGTCGGTCAGGGTGAACGTGTAGCCGGGCGTCATCCGCACGCAGCTGCTCTTCCCGTCCGCGACGAGGGCGAGGGCCTGCCACTCCTCGAGCCGCACCTTGGTGTAGGAAGAGCCTTCACCCGGCATCTCGTACTCGCCGGGGTAGTCGTAGATCTCCAAGTCCGGGTCGTGGGGGCCTTGGGCGTTCGCGTGGAGGGAGAGGTTCGGCTTCTTGAAATTGAAGTCGGTGAGGCTGACCTTCCCCGGCCGGACCTCCTGGACGCACGTGAGCTCGCTGACGCTCTCCCCCGCGTGCGCCATCGCCCCGAGGTGAGCGCGGAACGGGAGGGTGTGGGTCCCCGCGATGGGGACAGGGACGTTCTTGGAGTCACCGAGCACGAGCACGTGCGCGCCCTCGCTGTGCTCGAAGAAGTAGAAGATGCCCTCTTCTTCCATGAGCCGGCTGATGAAGGCGAAGTCGGATTCGCGGTATTGGACGCAGTACTCCCGGGCCCCATACGAGCCCGACAGCGCGAGCCGCCGGTCCGTCACGCCCGCCCGGTCGAGGACGTCCTCGATGATTTGGGGGACCGTCTTCTCTTGGAAAATGCGGGCGTCGTGCCGGTGCTGGAGGCGCCACAGCTTCGGCACGATCGTCAGGTGATAGACGATGCTCTTGCGCCCCTCCTCCGCCTGTCGAAAGCGGCAAACGACCCCGTGCACGTAGCGCGACTCGTCATGGTGAGCCTTGAGGGTGAGGCACGCCGTCTTGCCGATCACGTCGGCGAACTGGATGTTCTTGTCCTCCGAGGTCACGACGAGGTCGAAGCGATAGAGCTCGCTCATCCCCTCGTGGCCTTCGAGGCGCGCGACGGCGAGGCTCGCCGAGAGGCCATCCACTTCGAGGTGGAACGTCGTATCTGCACCGGCTGCGACCATATCGTCTCCTTGGAAGCCCGCGGCTCCGCGGGCCGGACCATGCGCACTCCCCGCGGAGTGAGGCATGATTGGGCAGGGCGAGCGCTCTTTCAACCCGTCGGAATCGAGCGACGGCTCGGACGTGCGAAAATGAAACAAAGCCCGCACCAAGGGTCGACGCGAGCCCGATGGGCGTTGGGGGACGCCTCTCGGGGCCGGGCCGACGGGCTCGGTGCGGGCCTCGTCGTAACCGTTTCTCCAAGCGACAGGCCGCTCAGCGACAGGGCCGCGGAGCGGTCACGCCACTCAGCGGTGACGCCATTGATGGCGGCGGTAGATCCGATCGCTGCGATGGCGCGCATGCCAGCGAACGTAGACGTCGCGATGCGAGCGCCAGTGGTTGACGTAGTACGAGTAGCGCGGGTGGGTCCGCGAGACGTACACGACGCGGCCGTCCACGTAGTAGTAAGGAGCGCCCCCGTCGTCGTAGTAAACGACGTAATCATCGTAATAAACCGGTTCGTAGTCATCGACGGCGACCCGGACCGAGGGAGCAACGGCCCGCGCCCGGACATAGCAACCGCTCATGGTCAACGCGACGACACCAGCGAGCGCGAGATTTCTCAGAAGCATGATTTTTCCCGTCCTGTTGAGCAAAGAGTTGGGACTCGAAGAACCCGCGGTGGCGAGCTTGTCGACTCCTACGCAACGCCGCGCTCTTTGCTCCCTGCAACGGCGTTGAGAGGTTGCTCTCGACGTACAAGCTGGAAAAAGCTTCATCCACATCGAAGAAAACCCCCTGATGTGTAGCAGCCTCTGGCCCCGGATGCGACCCCCGACGCCCATCACGACCGTGCTCGGACCGGTCCCGGTCGGGCCGTGATCGCCCTCGATCGGGTCAACAAGTCCTATCTGCTCGGGCATCGCGCCCTGCACGTCCTTCGGAACGTCAGCCTCACCATCGACGAAGGGGAGCTCGTGGCGATCATGGGGTCGTCCGGGTCGGGGAAGTCCACCCTCCTCAACATCCTGGGCATCCTGGACGACTACGACTCCGGCAGCTACCGCCTGGGAGACACCCTCATCCGAGACCTCTCCGAGCGGCGCGCGGCGCAGTATCGCAACCGGTTCATCGGCTTCGTCTTCCAGGCCTTCAACCTCCTCTCCTTCAAGACGGCGCAGGAAAACGTCGCGCTCCCCCTCTTCTACCAAGGGATCTCGCGGCGGAAGCGGAACGCCCTCGCCCTCGAGTACCTGGACCGGGTCGGCCTGAAGGACTGGGCCCTCCACCTCCCCGCCGAGATGTCGGGCGGGCAGAAGCAGCGCGTCGCGATCGCTCGCGCGCTCGTGACGCGGCCTCGTGTCCTCCTCGCCGACGAGCCGACGGGGGCCCTCGACTCCAAGACGTCGGAGCAGATCATGGATCTCCTCACGGAGGTCAACGCGGAGGGGGTGACGGTGGTGATCGTGACCCACGAGCCGGACGTCGCGGCGAGGACCCACCGGACGATTCGCCTCAAGGACGGCCGCATCGCCCACGCGAGCGAGGAGGCCTGATCTTGGACCGGCTCCACGAGCTCATCGAGACGCTCCGGACCGCGAAGCTGCGGACGGCGGTGACGGCCCTCAGCGTCGCGTGGGGCATCTTCATGCTCGTGGTCCTCCTCGCCGCGGGGGCGGGTATCAAGAACGGGGCCGAGCACGAGTTCCGCGACGACGCGACGAACAGCCTGTGGATCTACCGAGGGGCCACCAGCATCCCCTTCGAAGGCCACAAGATCGGGCGCGCCGTGAAGCTCACGGACGAAGACTTCGAGGCGATCAAGAACGAGATCGAAGGGGTCGAGCACATCACCGGCCGCTTCTACATCCAGGCCGAGTTCACCGTCTCCTATGGAGGAACGGTCTCCAGCTTCGACGTGAGGGCCTGCCACCCCGACCACCGCTTCCTCGAGAACACGATCGTCACGAGCGGACGCTTCATCGACGAGCTCGACGTCCGCGAGCGCCGCAAGGTCGCGATCGTGGGCCCGGTCGCGGTCAAGCGGCTCTTCCACGGAAAGGATCCGATCGGCGAGTGGATCGACGTCCACGGCACGATGTATCGGGTCGTCGGCGTCTTCGACGACGAGGGGGGAGAGGACGAGCAGAGCAAGATCTACATCCCCATCTCGACCGCCCAAGCCGCCTACGGAGGCGCGTCCCAGATCCATCAGATCATGTTCACGATCGCGGACGCGACCGACGTCGAGCACAGCTTCGCCGTCGTCGAGCAGACCCGCAAGCTCCTCGCGCGGCGCCACCACTTCGCCCCCAACGACAAACGCGCCATCCGCGTCCGAAACACCATCGAGGATTTCCAGCGCATCGAAGGACTCCTCGACCGGATCCGGATCTTCATCTGGATCGTGGGCTTCGGAACCATCGTCGCGGGCATCGTCGGGGTCAGCAACATCATGCTCATCTCCGTGCGCGAGAGGACCCGAGAGATCGGCATCCGCAAAGCCCTCGGCGCTACACCCTTTCGCATCGTCTCTCAGATCCTCCTCGAGGCCCTCATCGTCACCGGGGCCGCCGGCTACGCGGGCCTCGTGGCCGGGCTCGCGCTCGTCGAGGTCGTGCACGCGAACGTGCCCCCCTCCGCCTTCTTCCGTGATCCGGAGGTCGACTTCTCGACGGTGGTCGGGGCGACGGTGATCCTCGTCCTCTCCGGGCTCGTCGCCGGATATTTCCCGGCCCGCCTCGCCTCCCGTGTCAGCCCCGTCGTCGCGCTGCGCGCCGCGTGAACGCCATGCTCGATCTCGACCAGCTCCAGGAGATCGTGAGCACGCTCCGCCGGAACTTGCTCCGGACGATCCTCACCGCGATCGGCGTGTTCTGGGGGGTGATGATGCTCGTCGTCATGGTCGGCTTCGGGCACGGCCTCGAGGGCGGGGTGAGGCGAGACATGGACGACCTCGCGTCCAACGCGGTGTTCGTCTGGGGAGAGAAGACATCGCTCCCGTACCGCGGCAACCCGCCCGGCAAGTGGGTCCAGCTCACGCGCGCCGACGCGGCCGCGCTCACGGCCGCGATCCCGGAGATCGAGGCGATCGCGCCCCGCGCGGCCCTGCCCAACCGGGGCGGGCAAGAGCTCGTCACGCGCGGGGACAAATCGGGGCCGTTCAACGTGATGGGGGACGTCCCCGATTACCTCCGCATCCAGCCCGAGCGCGTCGAGGAGGGCCGGTTCCTCAACCGGCTCGACATCGAGCGGAGCCGCAAGGTCGCCGTCATCGGCGTCCACGTCGCGGAGATCCTCTTTCCTTCGGGGAGGCCCGTCGGCCAAACCATACGCATCAAGCAATCCGAGTACGTCGTCGTGGGCGTGACTCGAAGCGTGAGCACGGGCGACGCCGCCGACCGCCAAGGCAACACGATCCACCTGCCCCTCACGACCTTCCTGCGGACGTTCCGCCCGGACGGGACCCTCAACAACTTCGGCGTGCTCGTCCGCGCCGACGCCGACGCGGAGCAGGTCGAGCGCCGGATCCACGACGAGCTCGCGCGCCTCCACCATTTTTCCAAGGACGACCCGGAGGCGGTCGGGAGCTGGAACGCCAACAAGGAGTACAAGAAGATCACCGGACTCTTCTCCGGCATCTCGCTCCTCATCTGGTTCGTCGGAGCGGTGACGCTCGCGGCCGGGATCGTCGGCGTGAGCAACATCATGATGATCAGCGTGCGAGAGCGGACGCGCGAGATCGGGGTTCGAAGGGCGATCGGCGCGACCCCGTTCGCGGTCGCGAGTCAGATCCTGAAGGAGTCCACGCTCCTCACCGCCCTCGCGGGGTACCTCGGACTTGCGGCCGGGGTGCTCGCCCTCGAGGGCATCTCGCGGCTCATGGCCGCGGGCGAGGGATCGAAGGCGCAGCTGTTCGACCCTCCCCAGGCCGACTTCCGCGTCGGGCTCGCCGCGACCGCCATCGTCGTCGCGGGCGGCGCGATCGCTGGGCTATTCCCCGCCATCGCCGCCATTCGAGTGCGCCCCGTCGTGGCCCTCCGTGACGAGTAAGGCTTGTGGCGCGATGAAGGTCGAAGCAGAAGCGATGGGGATGAACGAGGGGAAGCGCGCCGTCTCGACGCAGTCTCCTGCCGTCGACGAGCCGCCGCCGCCGAGAGGTCGGGGCCGCCTCACCCGCGCGCTGCGGACCGTCTTCGTCGGGCTCGTCCTCTTGGGCCTCGTCGCCGGGTTCGTCGGGACGCTGCTATTTCTCTACAAGCGATCGCAAGGCAAGCCGCCCCCCGTGAAGACGGAGCACGCCGCGACCGCCGACATCGTGAAGAAGGCGGTCGCCACCGGATCGATCGTCCCGCGACGCGAGATCCTCATCAAGCCGCGCGTCTCCGGCATCGTGAAGAAGCTGTACGTGGAGGCGGGGCAGGCCATCCACGAAGGGGATCTCATCGCCGACGTCACGATCATCCCCGATGTCGTCGCCCTCACCCGGGCGGAAGGCCAGGCGCGCTCCGCTCGCATCGCCCTCACCCACGCCGATCTCGAGCTCGCGCGGGCAAAGCGGCTCCGGGAGGCGGGCGTGCTCTCGGAGGTCGAGCTCGAGGACAAGAAGCTCGACTTCTCCATCAAGCAGGCGGAGCTGACGGCGGCGAACGAGACCCTCCAGGTCGTGAAGGATGGGGCCCTCGCCAAGAGCGATCAGAACAGCAACACGAAGATCCGGTCGACCGTCTCGGGGACGGTGCTCGACGTCCCCGTGCTCGAGGGGGCGAGCGTCATCGAGAGCAACAACTTCAACGAGGGCACGACCGTCGCCGTCGTCGCGGACATGTCCGACATGATCTTCCTCGGGAAGGTCGACGAGACCGACGTCGGGAAGATCGCGACCGGGATGGATGTGAAGATTCAGATCGGGGCCATCGAGAGCAAGAGCTTCGACGGGACGCTCGAGTTCATCGCGTCCAAGGGCAAGCTCGTCGACGGGGCGATTCAGTTCGAGGTGAAGGCAGCCCTCAAGCCGGTGGATGGCGTCGTCATCCGGGCCGGGTACAGCGCCAACGCCGGGATCGTCCTCGAGCGGAGGGACAAGGTGCTCGCGCTGGACGAGAAGCTCCTCCAGTTCGACGGCGAGCGTCCCTTCGTCGAGGTGAAGGTCGCGGAGGGCCGGTTCGAGCGTCGGGACGTGAAGGTCGGGGTCAGCGACGGGATCAAGATCGAGGTCAAGGAAGGGGTGACGGCGGAGGACGAGATCAAGGTCCCGAGCCTCGCGCCCCCCGGACAAAAGAACTGAGGCCACGCTCGACGGCGATGGCGCGGGACCGGATGGCCGTGCAAAATGCGCGGCCATGATGCACCGCCGTTGAACCACGCCGAGGCCCGACGGTGTCGGGCCGAGGACGCGCGTCGCAGCGGTTGCGACGCGCGAGGACCACCGATTGGCCTCGCCGACGTGACGGTCGTCCGCGTCGAGGCGCGGAGACCGACATGAACCTCGAGACCGTTCAGACCAAGATCGAATCCATCGCGTCCACCGTCACGAGAGACACGGCCATCGCCGTCGATCGAGACGCGAGCTTCCCCGCCGCCACCGTCGATGCCCTCCGCGCCGAGGGCCTGCTCGGGATCCTCTCGTCGAAGGACGTGGGCGGCGGCGGGCTCGGGCTGCGGGCGGCGGCGATGGTGGTGGAGCGGCTCGCGCGCGAGTGCGCGTCGGCGGCGATGGTCACGTGCATGCACTACGCGGCGACCCAGGTCATCGAGGCCTTCGGCGACAACGCCGCTCGGAAGGCGGTCGCGAGCGGCAAGCACCTGTCCACCCTCGCCTTCTCCGAGCTCGGATCGCGCAGCCAGTTCTGGGCTCCCGTCTCGAGGGCGACCGCGGCCGGCGGCGAGGTCGTGCTCGACGCGCGCAAGAGCTGGGTGACCTCCGCCCGCCACGCCGACTCGTACGTGTGGTCGAGCAAGCCGCTCGCGGGGACGGAGGCGAGCACGCTGTGGCTCGTCCCGAGAGCGACGGCGGGCCTCCGCATCCCTGCGCCGTTCGACGGCCTCGGGCTGCGCGGCAACGACTCCGCACCCGTCACCGCGGAGGGCGCGAAGATCCCGGCCGAGGCGATGCTCGGTGGGGACGGAGGCGGCTTCAAGATCATGCTCGAGGTCGTGCTGCCCGCGTTCAACGTGATGAACGCGGCCTGCTCGATCGGATTGATGGAAGCGTCGGTGACCCGATCGGTGGCGCACGTCACGGGGACCTCCTTCGAACACGCCGGCTCGACGATCGCCGACCTCCCGACGGTGCGCGCGTACCTCGCGCGGATGCGCATCAAGACCGACGAGGCGAAGGCGCTGTGGGTCGACACGATCGCGGCCCTCGAAGCAGGCCGGCCAGACGCGGTGCTCCGCGTGCTCGAGTGCAAGGCCGCGGCCGGGGAGGCGGCCACCTTCGTAACCGACCTCGCGATGCGGGTGACGGGGGGAGCGGCGTTCCGCAAGGAGGTGGGCGTCGAACGGGCCTTCCGCGACGCGCGCGCGGCGAGCGTCATGGCCCCCACGACGGACGTCCTCTACGAGTTCATCGGCAAGGCGATCTGCGGCATGCCGCTCTTCTGAGGAGGATGATCATGCAAGAGCCCCTCGTCCTCGGCGCCGTCGCCTACGACCCGAAGGTCGTCACGATCTGGGATGGCTTCCTCGCCTTCTTCCAGCAGCGCGGGCTGCTGTTCGACTACATCCTCTACGAGAACTACGAGCGGCAAGTCCTCGCCCAGCTCGCGGGCCACATCGACGTCGCTTGGAGCTCGCCGCTCGCGTGGCTCCAGACGGAGCGGGTCGCGGCCGCGCGGGGACGCCGCGCGCGCGCGGTGGCGATGCGGGACACGGATCGCGACCTCACGAGCGTGATCGTGGCGCGCGCGGAGGGACCGATCCGCGCCCTCGAGGACCTTCGCGGAAAGCGCGTCGGCGTGGGCGCCGCCGATTCCCCCCAGGCGACGCTCTTGCCTCTGCTGCACCTGGCCGAGGCCGGCCTCGAGCCTCACCGCGACTTCGAGGTGAAGCGACACGATCTGCTCCTCGGCAAGCACGGCGATCACATCGGCGGCGAGCGCGAGGCGGTGCGCGCGCTCCTCTCGGGATCGGTGGACGCCGCGTGCATCATCGACGGCAACCTCGGCCTCTTCACCCGCGAGGGCACGGCCCTCCCCGGCTCGCTGCGCGTCGTCGCCCAGACCGCGAAGTACGACCACTGCAACTTCACTGTCCTCGACAGCGCCGATGAAGCCAAGATCGGCCGGTTCGTGGAGCTCTTGACGAGCATGTCCTACGAAGATCCCGAGGTCCGCCGCCTGCTCGACCTGGAGGGCCTCAAGGCCTGGAGCCCCGGACGCACCGAGGGCTACGCCGCCCTCGACCGCGCCGCGCTCCGGTTCGGCGCGTTCGAGACGATCGAGCGACGCCTCGGCGCCGCGCGCGATGGTCGCTAGCACCGCGCGCGAGCCGGGATCGATCCTCGTCGATCTCGAGGGGCTCCCGCTCTCGGCAGGAGGAGAGGTCCTCCTGCGGAGGGCGATCGCCGGGGCCGCGCCCGGCGACCGCGTCACGGTGGCGGGCGGCTCGGCCACGCTCGCCATCGAGCTGGCCGCGTTCGCGAGGTCCCACGGGCACCGCCTGCTCGACGGGGACCGGCTCTGCCTCGAGATCGGCCGCGCGCCCTTCGAGCACCGGCGCAGCCACGAGCGCGCCGGCGGCGCCGATCCCAAACAGGAAGGCGCGGTGGCAGAGCGGCCCTCACCGCGGTGGGGGCTCTCCGCGCGCGGAGCAGACGTGGACCTCGCGTCCCCCGCGTTCGACTTCCCGCTCTCCGACAAGGCCGTGGTGTGGAGCGACGACGCGTCCCGGCTCTACGCGCAGGCCGTCGCCGCCCAGTGGGACCCGGAGCGCGCCATCGATTGGCGAGGCGCGGTCCGGCCTACCGACGAGCTGGAGCGCGCGATCGTCCAGGTGATGAGCTACCTCATCGAGAACGAGACGGCCGCCCTCCTCGTGCCGGCGCGGTTCCTCTCCCGGCTGCACCCGCACTTCCGCGAGGTGATGCAGCTGCTCGCCATCCAGGCCGCCGACGAGGCGAGGCACGTCGAGGTGTTCACCCGCCGCGCGCTCCTGTTCGGAGGGTCGTTGGGCACGTCCAGCGCGGGCGGACAGGCCTCGCTCAAGACCCTCCTCGACGAGCCCGACTATGCCCTCGCCATGTTCCTCCTCTCCGTGCTCGGCGAGGGCAGCTTCCTCTCGCTCCTGTGGTTCCTCCACGAGCACGGGCCGGACGTGGCGACCAAGCAGATCGTAAAGCTCGCCGCCCAGGACGAGGCGCGCCACGTCGCCTTCGGGCTCTCTCACCTCGCTCGCCACGTCGCCCTGGACCCGGCTCTGAAGACGCGCCTCGCGGACGCGGTCGAACGCCGCCACGGAGCGCTCGCGGGGACGTCGGGGATCAACGGCGACGTCCACGACGCGCTCGTGGTGCTCGCGGCGGGATCGCTCGCGCCGTCGGCCATCGGGCGCGGGTTCGAGGCCGTTCGCGCGCTCGAGCGAGACATGGAGCAGGGCCGCACGGGGAGGCTCCTCCGGCTCGGGTTCGACCCGGGGGAGGCGGAGCGGCTCTCGGCGCTCCACACCAAGAACTTCATGTAGACGGGACCAAGGCGCGCGGAGCGCCAGTTGGGGGGTCGGCTCCTTCTTCGAAAGAATCGCGGGGGCTGGGCCGAAGCTCGGGCATGGACCTGCTCTCCGCCATCGCTCGCCCCGTGGTCGCGCTCTTCGTCGCGCTCCTCGTGTTCGGGGTCCTGGAGCGGATCTTTCGCGCCGACCGCGCCGGGATGCCCTTTCGCAGGAAGGGCTTCGCCACGGACCTCGCGTGGTGGATGACGACCTCCGTCGTGACCCGCGTCGTCACGAAGGTCGGCGTCGGCCTCGCGGTGTTCGCTCTCGCCTGGTGGACGACGGGCAGGCCGCTGCGCGACGCAGAGCTCCTCGCGTTCGTGGCGCGGGACACCTGGGCCGCGGCCCTTCCCGCGCCCATCGAGTGGCTGCTGACGCTGATCGCCGCCGACCTCATCGGCTATTGGATCCATCGCGCCTTCCACCTCGGGTGGCTCTGGAAGGTCCACGCCGTTCACCACAGCTCGGAGCGCCTCGATTGGCTCGCGGCCGTGCGCAATCACCCCCTCAATGACGTGCTCGCCGGGGTGGTGCGAATCGTCTTGCTTGTCCTGCTGGGCTTTCGCCCGCTCGTCCTCGCGGGGGTCGTTCCCGCATTGACGCTCTATGCGATCGTGCTGCACGCCAATGTCGGGTGGACCTTCGGGCCCCTGCGGCGAGTCATCGCGAGCCCCATGTTTCATCGCCATCACCACGCGCGCGACGTCGACGGCGAAGGCGTCAATTTCGGAGGATTGCTGGCGGTGTGGGACGTCTTGTTCGGGACATTCCAGGCACCGACCACGTCCCTCCTACCCGCGACCGGCGTCCGGGACCCGATCCCGCCCTCGTTCTTGGGGCAGCTCGCCTATCCCTTCCGGAGGGGCGCCCTCAAGGCCTGACCACCACCGTCGTGCTCTTCACGTCCGGTCGATAGGCCGCGACGGCGTACCAGCCGTCGGGGAGCGGCGGATCCATCCACTTCCAGAGCCACTGCGCGTCGGCGGGAGCGGCGTTGATGCAGCCGTGGCTCTTGGGGCGGCCGAAGTCGTCGTGCCACCACGCCCCGTGGACGGCGAAGCTATCCTTGTAATAGGCGACATAGGGCACCTCGTCGACCGCCCACTCTTTGCCCTTCTCGACGCCCGACATATCGGCCGAGATCATCTTCCAACCGACAGGGTACTGCCCGCGCTTGGTGTTGTGGCCGTGGGGGTTGTTGGTGATTCCGTCCTGACCGGGCGAGACGGCGGTCGCATACACCGGCTCGTCCCCTTCATAGGCGATCAGCGTCCCCCACGTCACGCGCACGTCGATCCATTTGTCCCTCGCGCCGATCCCGGTCGGGCGCTCGCGCTTCTTGAAGACATTGACCTGTTCGTGGCGGATGTACGTCCCGTCGGCGGTCTTCCAATAATTGCCGCCCTTGCCGCGGAAGACATTGCCCTCCAGCTGCACGAAGGTGTGGCGGGGATAGACCTCTCCCGTCTCCACATAAGTCCCGTCGTCGTGCTTCTTGAGCTTCGGGCTGTCGCCGATCCAGGTATATCCGAACGGGAACCGCATCCCCGCTTTGGCGAGCTCCAGCCCTTTCAAGGTGGACGCCTCGACGAACCGCACTTTGTCCTTGGGCACGAGCGTCAGATCCGGCGTCACCAGGAATGTCCTGCCCTCGGCGTCCAGCTCCGCGACGAACGCCATCTTGCGCCCTTCGTAGGCGTCGTCGGAGGCGACGAGGGGGGGCTTCGCTTTCTCGAGATAGGCGAGGTAGGCGGGCGAGGGGCCGTGGCCAGCCTTCTTGTCGTCGGTCCTGCTGCCGGCGGGGATCTTGATCGCGCCCGACGAGAGCTTGCGCTGATATTCTTCGAGCCCAGGCTCGCTGGACTTCTGCTCGGCGGGGGTGGGGATCCTCGTGTACTGCGGCGCCCCGACGATGAGCACGCCGACGCGATAGGGCATCGGAGCGTCGGTGTCGGGCAGGATCTCGGCGGCGGCGCGGACCCGCGCGTCGTTGCCGTCTTGGGTCGAGTGCTTGCCAGAGCAGATGAAGCCGCGCGGCTTCACTGCATAGAACCCCCCCGAGCAGCGGCCGATCCCGGGCCCGGACAGGGGCTTCCCGTCGACGAGCGGCACCGCTTGGCCGGCGCGGACGAGGCCGATCGGCGGAGAGTCCGTGTCCGGCTTCTGATAGATCTTCTCGTACCCGTCATAGGCGAAGAGGCGCGGTCCTTTGGGCAGATCGCTGCCTTCGTCGTCCGCGCGAGGTACGGCGTTCGTCGCGCTCGCGAGCTCGATCCCCTCCGGCGGGAGGCCGCTCGCGACGGACTCGGTCGATTGGCCGCCGATCCGAGCCGGCACCTCCGCGGCCGCTTTCGCCCCGCACCCCGTCCCAAGCAACAAGAATGACGCGAGCCCGAAGAAGCCTGCTTTGCTCGCGCGACCCGACCACTGCCGCATGAATGAAGCGTTGCAGACTGTCGAGTCGCGCGCCAATTCGCGGCGACGATTTTCCTTGCTTCGAGCTCGCGCTCATGACGCGCCCTCTAGCGGGGCGCGTCAACACAGCTCAGACGAACAGCGAGCTGACCGAGTCGGAGTTGTGGATGCGGCGAATGGCCTCGGCCATCAGGCGAGCGATGCTCACCACCTTGAACTTACCGACCGCCTTGCCCTCCTCCGAGAGAGGGACCGAGTTCGTGATGATGACCTCGGAGAGAGGGGACTCCGCGATCCGCTTCACGGCCGGCCCGGAGAGCACGCCGTGAGAGGCGCACGCCGCGACCTCCGCCGCCCCCGCCTTGATGAGGGCGTTCGCCGCGTTCACCAGCGTCCCCGCGGTGTCGATCATGTCGTCGAGGATGAGGCAGCGGCGACCCTGGACCTCGCCGATGATGTTCATCACCTCGCTCACGTTCGCCTTCTCGCGGCGCTTGTCGATGATCGCGAGCGAGCCGTGCAGCCGCTTGGAGTAGGCCCGGGCGCGCTCGACGCCCCCCGCGTCCGGAGACACGACCACGACGTCGTTCGAGTAGTTCGCCTTGAGGTGCTGGTCGAGCAGCGCCGGCATCGCGAAGAGGTGATCGAACGGGATGTTGAAGAAGCCCTGGATCTGAGCGGCGTGGAGGTCCAACGCGACGATGCGGTTCACGCCGGCGGCGACGACGAGGTCGGCCACGAGCTTCGACGTGATGGGCGTCCTCGGCGCGACCTTCCGGTCTTGGCGGGCGTAGCCGTAGTAGGGGATGACAGCGGTGATGGCGCCCGCCGAGGCCCGGCGAAGGGCGTCGGCCATGATGAGGAGCTCCATCACGTGGTCGTTCACCGGCGCGCAGGTCGGCTGCACGATGTAGGTGTCGACGCCTCGGACGTTTTCCTGAATCTCGCAGAACGTCTCGCCGTCGCTGAACCGCGACACCTTGGACTTGCCGACCGGCAGCTCCAGGTGATGGCAGATTTCGGCGGACAGCTGAGGGTTGGCGTTCCCGGAGAAGATGCTAACGCGCTTGAACATCGGCGAGCCCTCGGCGTCTCTCGGCCAGGCGGGGCAGGTACCAGCCGCACCCCACGCCGTCAAGGTGCCGCACAGCATCGTCGTCACATTGCGCGCGCGTTCACACCGAGTGTGCGAGGAGTGCGGCTCTCGTTCTTTCTCCACGCCGTCTTGAAGGCGAACTATGAATGGTCGCGCTCGGGTCATCGCGGTGGCCCGTGCCCTCGTCATGATTTCCTCCCTCGGCGCGCTCTCGCGCTCGCCGGCCCCTCCCCAGCGTCTTCGCGCCCGCGAGAGGGGCTCATGAGCGGCGTCCTCATCGTCATCGGCAACTTCGACGGGGTCCACCGCGGCCACCGCGCGGTGCTCGAGAGCGCCCTCCGGGAGGCTGCGGAGCGCGGCCTCGATCCGAAGCTGCTCACATTCGCCCCTCATCCCGCCGTCGTCCTGGGCCGCGCTGCGCCCGCCCTCCTCACGAGGCAGGACCGAAAGCGTGAGCTCGTCGCGCGCGTCTCTCCCAAGCTCGAGCTCATCGAGGCCCGCTTCGATCTCGCGTACGCGGGACAGACTCCGCTCGAGTTCGCGCAGCACTTGCGGCGCGAGTACGACGCGCGGCGGGTCGTCGTGGGGAAGAACTTCCGATTCGGGAAGGACCGGGCGGGGGACGTGGAGATGCTCGCGGAGCTCGGGGCGCGCATCGGCTTCTCCGCCCGGTCGGAGCCGCTCTGCGGTGACGAGACCGGGCCCTGGTCGAGCACGCGGGTTCGCGCCGCGATCGCGCGCGGAGATCTCGCGGAGGCGACGCATGTCCTCGGGCGGCCTCACATGCTGAGCGGACGCGTCGTCGAGGGTAAGCGGCTCGGGCGCACGCTGGGATTTCCCACCTGCAACCTCGACGGCGTGCTCGAGGCCCTCCCTCCCATCGGCGTCTACGCCGTCCTCGTCGATCGCTGCCCTGCCGGCGCCCCCGCGACGGCCCTCGCGAAGGGCGCCCTCAGCATCGGGAAGAACCCGACGACGGACGGCGACGACCGGCTGAAGATCGAGGTCAACCTGTTCGACGTGGACCGCGATCTCTATGGAGAGACACTCCGGATCCACCTCGTCAGCCGTCTCCGCGACGAGGAGAAGTTCGCGGACCTCGAGGCCCTCGTGAGACAGATGACGACGGACGTGACGAAGGCGCGCGATCTCCTTGCGGACTCCGCGCCGGACCCGGTCACCGGCGCGTTCGGCTGAGGCGCTCTCGGCCGACGATCGTGATAGGGTCCCGCCCATGCAACGGAAGGATCTGGAGGGGCTCTCTCGCGAAGAGCTGATCGCGAAGGCGGAGGCCGTGGGGGTGGTGCGGCCACGCACGCTGACGATCCCGGAGCTCATCGACGAGATCCTTCAAGCGGACAGCAAGGCGCGCGGCGCCGACAAGAAGGGGCGCGGCTGGTTCGGCCGCGCGCGAGATCTCCTCACGAGCGTGATCGATCGCGGGCTGAACCAGCCCGGTGGGCCCTCGCGCATCCGAGACGGACGACCCGCTCCTCCCGCTCCTCCGCCGCTGCCGACGGTGACGCTCGCGGAGATCTATGCAGCTCAAGGCCACCTCGAGCGAGCGGTGGCGACGCTCGACGAGGTGATCGAGCGCGACCCGCACCACGCCGACGCAGAGCAGCTCCGAGAGCGCTTCCTGACGCAGCTCCACAAGACGAAGCCCTCCACACCGCCCCCCGTCGTCGAGGCCAAGCTCGAGCCCCTTCCGTTCGAAGGGGATGCTTCGCCGCTCGGTGCGACCGGCGAGCAAGCCATCGATCGGGCCGTCGACGAAGCGCTCGCAGCGACGGAGGCGCGGCCCGCGATGCCGCCGCCGAGCTCGGACGCGGAGGCGACCCGAGGAGAAGGAGCGCCCTCCGACGAGGCGATCGCCGCCGACCCGGCCGAAGGAAAAGAGGAAGAAGAAGAAGAAGAGGAGAGCGAGCCGCTGCTGATCGCGTCCGCTCCGCCTCCCGCCGCGCGCGGCTCCGCCCCGCCCCCTGCCGACGAGCCGGCCCTCGAGGTCGACGAGATCGTCGCGCTCTCCGCGGATCCTCACACCGTCTATCTCTATTGGGAGGTGAAGCCCTCCACGCTCGCCGCCGCTCGCGCCGAAGATCCCGATGGAGCGCTCGTAGTGCGGGCAGTCACGGTCGTTCCCTCCCCCACCGGCCCCACCACCGACGTGCGCGACATCCGCGTGGACGCGCTCTTCGGGGAGCTCTTCGTCCACGGCCTCCCCGCGCAAGCGAACGTGCGAGTCTCCGTGGGCTACAAGTCCGTCCACGGGTTCGACCCGTTCGCGGTCGGGATGGACCTCACCACCCCGCGGGAGTCTCCCGCAGAAGAGATCGCGCAGACGTTCCGGCGCTGGAGCGAGGCGGGGCGGGCCGTCGCACCGCTCTTCGACGATCCCATCCAGCTGGCCCTCGGGGCGCAGCGGAAGGATGCGTTCGAGTTCCCTCGCCCCGAAGATCCCGAGAGCTCCCCGCCGCGGCCAGTCTCCAACGTCTGGATCGATCCGCGGGCCCGTCACGTGCGGGTCGTCGGGGAGGGCGCCGCGAGCGAGCCCAGCCACGGCGCTCATGAAGTGACAGAGACGATCGAACGCCCCCGATACCCGGGCTCGAGCGAGCAGCTGCGGCGAAGCGTCGTGTGGTCTTCGCAGCCGTTCTCGAGGACTTCTCCGCGCTGAGGAACCCCGAAACGGCGGCCGCCAGCGTCGTTTCGCTCGCGGCGACGTTGGTCCGCAACCGGGGAGGCGCTGGGGCGACGAGAGGCCCATGCGATCCTCTCTCCTCTGTTCATTCTCGCTGTTCATCGGGGCTCTCCTCGTCCTTCGCGTCGCGGCGGCTGAGCCTCCAAAGGAAGACGACGCCCTTCCCACGTTCGAAGACCCGCGCAAGCTGGAGCTCGACCCGGCCTCGTCACCGCCGTCGAGCTTCTTTCTCACCCTCGAAGGAGCCCTCCGGCTCACGGACGCCGGGACGCGCGCGACCGGCCTCCTGATCCTCGGCGGAGACCTCGACGACATCCAGAAGCCGAGCTCGCGGCGCGCCAGCGCGGAGAGCGCCAAGGAGGCGCCGGTCGAGAAGCGAAGCGCGGAGCCGGCCCCCGCGGAGAAGAAGGCAGACAAACCAAAGGAAGACCCGCGCCTGCGCGCCTTCGACGCCGTCCCATCCCGCGGCGCCCTCGTTCGCGGCGCGCTCAAGGCGGCCATCAAAGCATCGGGCGATCGCGAGGTGAGGTCGCGGCTCGACGATGCATCCACCCGCGCGCGCGTCTCCGGGCTCGTGCCCGAGCTGCGGCTGCGGATCGCGCACGTCATGGACGAGGGGCAGAGCCTCATGCCGACCGAGTACGATCCCGAGCGCGTCACCGCCACCGGCGGCACGAGCTTGTGGCTCGAGGGCCGAGCCACGTTCCGGCTCGATCGATTGGTCTTCGCCGACGAAGAGGTGGCGATCGAGCGGCTCCGCAACGAGCACGCGAAGGCCGTCCGCGACCTCACCGACGACGTGCTCAAGGCGTTCGGAGATTGGCAGCGGGCGACCGCCGTGCTCGCGCTCGAAGACGTGGAGCAGGAGATCCGTGACCGGGCCGAGGTGGAGGCGGCGGTCGCAGAGGCCCGGCTCGACGCGCTGACGGACGGGTGGTTCGAGCCCGCCGCCCGCGCCGCCCTCGCTCGAGAGCAGCGCACGAAGGCCTCGTGCTCGGTCGAGCGCTGAGAGGGCGTTGCGGGCCCCCCTCCAACGCTGCAGATGGCTTCTGAAAGGGGTTTCCGCGCTCGATTGCAGAAAGCTCCTTGGCCTGCGCGACGTCGTCTCGAGACTGGGCTTCTCGCATGGCGCGGTCTCGAGACTGAAGCGGCGCTTGCATGGGGGTTGTCTCTCGAGACCATCCGCAGGCATCGTCCGATCACCGAACCGGCCACGCCTTTTTCGGACAGGCTCTGCCCGGGCTTCGCGGACTATTGCAGGATGTCGTCGGAGAGCGTCACCGAGCGGGTGGCGCTCTCGGTCGCACCCGTCGGATCGGTGATCGTGAGGGTCAGGTCGATCCCCTCCCCGAGGAGCGACTCGATCGGGTGATCCGGGTCATCGAGCCGGAAGCGCAGCCCGTAGATCTTGCAATAGTCCCCCTCGTCGGGATCGAACGTGAAGATGACCGACATCGGAGGGGGAGCGTAGTCGACGTCCGTGAACTGACCGGCGAGGTCGGTGATGCTGCCGCTCTGCGCGAGGTTCTTCATGCGCGCCGCGATCCAGACGTGGAAGCCACCTTGCGGCCCCGCCTCCACTTGGAGGACGTCTCCGTCCTTCACCTCGTGAAAGTCCGATTGTCCGGAGCCCAGGATGACCTCGGGATCCCCGCCGGGCTCGCAGACGCCGCCGCCGCCGCCGCCCGCCCACTTCGAATAGTAGTCGGGCAGGGCGGTGGGGTCCGCGAAGTCGCTCACGCACGCTCCTTCGGAGCATGTCTCTCCTTCGCCGCACGACACGCCGGCGCAGTCCTTCTCGAGGTGGAGCTCGTAGAGGATCTTCCGACCGCTGATCGCCTTCGTCGAAGCGGAGCTCCGGATCGCCTCGGTGCCCGCGTTGGTGCCGACGAGGACGACCCTGACCTCGGCTTGGTCCTCCAGATCGGCGGCGTCGATCTCGATCGGGGCGCGGACTTCGGCGGGGCCGTACGAGGTCTTCCCCGTCGAGCCGCCGTCCACGAAGACCTCGGCTTCCATCGCGTCGATGGCGAGATCCTTCGCCACCTTCACCCCGAACACGACCTCACCGCTGCTCCCGCAACCGGCGGAGAGGGTAAACGCGCCTCCGACCGCGACGCACGTCGCCGCGACCCAGCCCAGGCAGCTCGAGAGCGACGGGCGCCTCGCCACCGTGTTCGCCATGGCTCGACCTCGAGAAGAAAGAAGAAAGAAGAAGAAGAAGAGACGCGTGCGGAGAGAATCGGCCGGCGTGCGCGCGGAGGGCGCACGCACGCTCGGCTTCGGATCGGATCAGTTCACCTTTTCGATCTTGGCGAGGAAGTCCTTCGCCTCGATGAATTCGTGGATGCGCTGCTGCTCGTTGCCCTTGGAGTCGAAGACGATCACCGCGGGCAGCGTGCTGACGCCGTAGGTCTTCATCACGGACTTCACGTTCGGGTCGTCGTCGTTGGAGGCATCGAAGCGGACGGCCACGAACCGCCCGCCCTTCAGCTTCACGTCCGCGTCCGCGAACGTCTTGTTCTCGAGCTTCTTGCAGGCCTCGCACCAGGTCGCTCCGAAGTCGATGATCATCGGGCGTCCTTCCGACTTCGCCTGCTCCTTGGCCTTCTCGAGATCGCTGCCGAAGGTGAGCTCGCCGTAGAACTTCTCGCCCTTGGCCTCGAGCTCCTTCTTCACTTCTTCTTTCTTGGCCGCCATCTCCTCGGCGCTGAGCTCCTTGGCCTTGCCGAAGCCGACCACGAACATGTAGCCGCCCACGACCGCCGCCGCGATGCCGACGCCCTTGCGGATCTTCGTCCCGACGCCGCCGTCGTCCCAGTTCACGTGGACCGCGCCGAGGGCGAGGCCAAGGAGCACGAGGCCCGCCGAGATGGCGAGGAACTTCGTCTCGTTGCGGGTGAACTCCGCGAGCGCGGGGAACGCGTTCTTCAAGTAGTAGAGCGCGAGCACGAGCATCACGATCCCGAAGAACGACTTGACCCAGACCATCCACTTGCCGCCCTTGGGCAGCGCGGCCGCGAAGGTGCCGACGATCCAGAAGAGCTGGCCGAGACCGATGGCGTAGGCGAGCCCGAAGGTCACCCCCATCCCGATGCTCTTCGACTGGCTGACCGCCGCCATCATCGACACGACGACGGGGCCGGCGCACGGAGCAGCGACGAGACCGCTCACGAGACCGAGCGAGAACGCGCCGCCGTACCCGACACCGCCGACGGAGGAGATCCGCTGCATGATGGAGTCGGGCAGGGTGAGCTCGAACGCGCCGAACATCGAAGCGGCCATCGCCGCGAAGACGAGGGAGAGGCCGACGATGACGAACTTGTTCTGGAGCAGCCCGCCGAACACGCCGCCCGAGACGGACGCGATGACGAACGTCGTCGTGAACAGGACGATCATTCCGATGATGAACGCAGTGGAGAGGGCGGCCGCTTGGGCGCGCGTCTTCGCCTGCTTCGCGCCGAACACGCTGACGGTGATGGCGATCATCGGATACACGCACGGCGTCAGGCTCGTGCCGACGCCCGCGACGTAGGCCACGACGGCGGCAGGCAGCCAACCCTTCGTCAGCGCGTCTTGGAACTTGTTGCCATCCTCCTCAGCGCCGAACGCGATGGCGGGGAGGAGGGAGAGGAGCGCGAACACGGCGAGCATCAACAGCCAGCGACCGTGCCTCGAGAGCAAAGAGAGAGGAGCGCGTTTCATAGGCCTCGTGGGTCGGGGTGACGTCGCGCATTCTAGCAAAGTTGTCTCGGAGAGCACTTCGTCAGCGCGAGCCTGCCCCACGACCTGGCACGGCTTGCCGCTTCGGAGCAACACCGAGCGTGACCAGGGTGCGCCGTGCGCAGGCGAGCTCGCCGTCGAGCGCCACGCTGCGGACCGGCGGCCCCTGCTCGGTGCGCACGATGAAGGCCTGCAAAAAGCTCCGTGCGGCCGCGAAGCGGCGATCGTGGAACGAAAGCATCCCCAAGACGAAACGACCGTATCCCTGCCCCGCGGGAACGGCCGCGAGGCGTTCGATCAGCGCCTGGGTGTCGAGGCCCTCCTCCCCCATCGCGATCCGCGCGAGGGCGAGGTGGCCTTGATAGAGAGGTTTGTCGCGGGTCCCCCACCGCGCGGCGCGCTCCAGCGCTCCGATCGCCTCTGCGTTCCTCCCCGCGAGCCAATAGTAGCTCCCGAGCGTCCACCAATGGAGCGCGCGGTTCGACGGCGGACCGACCCGCGCCGCGCGCCGCAGGTGTCGCGCGGCGCGATCGATGTCGCCGAGCGCGGCCGCGGCCCGCGCCGCGTCGTGGTGAAGGACGTCCTCGAACTTGAGCGCGCCGAGGCGGAGCGACGCGTGGATGAGATCGAACGCGGCTCGAAACTCCCGCTGCTCGAAGTGGGCGAGGTAGACCTGACGGAGCAACAGCGCGTGCGTCTCGCGATCGATCCGCGCTCTCGCCGCGAGGCCGCGTCGAGCCCACAGCCCGCGTGACTTCGCCGTCCGAGCGCCCATCGCGCGAGCGAGATACTCCTCCGGCGCCATCGCGGGCGGAGCCTTCGCGCTCACGGTGGGCTTCTTGGCGCGAGCCTCGGGCCGCGCCTCTTTCGACGCGCGCTTCTTGGGTGGGGCGAGCTTCTTCGACGCCGCGAGCTTCTTCGACCCCGCGACCTTCTTCTTCGGAGCCGACTCCTTCGGGGAGGGGAAGCGACGCGCGGGCTTCACCCTCGACGAGTCGGGCGGGCGGGAGCGCGGGGACCGACCGGCACCGTGGCTCGGCGGCGGGGGCCGCGAAGGCATGTCGGAAGGTCCTCGAGAGGCGGGCCGCGGAGGCTCGGACTCGCTCGGGGGGGACGACGACTCACCCGACGGTTTCGGGGACGGCCCAACGCCAAGAGGCGAATCGAAGGCCCGTGCCACGACCAAGAGCCTAGCAGGCCCTAAACGCGCGTCCAGAAAAGGTAAAAAGTTTCTCCACAGGTGGCCGAGCCGGTCGGGGCGGAATGGGATCCACGGGCCCCGCTCAAGCCGTTGCGACTCGGACGAGCGTGCGTCATGGTCCGGGTTCGATGCTAACCCGAACCCTCGGGCCCGCGCTCGCCATGGCCGCTCTCGTGACGATCGGCTGTGGCCACCCCGCGACCAAAGAGGAGTGCACGCGGATCTTGAAGAAGAGCGCGGAGCTCAAGCTCAAGGAGCAAGGCAAGCACCCCGAGGTGATCGAGCAACGCACCGAGCAGCTCCTCGACGCGAAGGGGGAGAAGCTCATCGAAGAGTGCGTGGGTCGTCGCATCACCGACTCGGCGGTGAAGTGCGTGGAGAAGGCGACGAGCGCGACCGAAGTCGACAAGTGCCTGTACTGAGCCCACGCGAGGAGAAGCACGCGCGAAGAGCGGCGACGGCGAGGGCGCTCGGCGCGACCGCCGCCATCGTGTGCTTGGTGAGCGGGGCCGTCATCGTCCAGGTGCTGATCTCGGCGCGACCCATCGCGAGCGAAGCTCGATGCGAGGCGCTCCTCGACCGCTTCGTCGAGCTCCGTGTACGCGCCGACAACCCGAAGGCGAGTGACTACTTGGTCGAGCAACGCAAGACGGAGGCGCGCGCCTCGGCGGAGCAATCGCAATCCCTGGAGAGATGCCGGAAAGGCCTGACCGAAGAGGCGGCCGCGTGCGCCGACCGGGCCACGAGCGCAGACGAGCTCGAGCGGTGCTTTCCCTGAGCGTTTCGAAGGCGTAACCGCCCAAGCGCGTTGTGTTACCCTGGCTTTCGCGCGGGGCGCGCTCGGCGATGAAGCACAACTCTCCGCAGCTCGGTTTCAACAACAACGTGCGGCACCGGGGCCGCGTGTTCCACATTCAAACCGAGGACTCGGGGGTCAAGCACCCGCACATCATCACGCACTTGTTCGCGGACGGCGGGCGGATCCTCAAGTCGACGAAGACGTCGTACGCCGAGTACCTCGGTGAAGAGGAGCTCAGCAAGAAGGTCCGCGGGCTGATGCAGGAGCAGCACAAGGCGATGTTCATCGCTTTGCGCGCCGGCAAATTCGATCAGCTGATCGGGGACGTTCCCGCCGAAGCGGGCGGGGGAGAAGCGGGCACGAGCAACGGCGCCGCCGAGAGCTCGCTCGTGTCTCCGCAGAGAGAGACGAGCGCGGAGGTCGCGATCGCCTCGCCGCGCGCCGACACCGCTCCGTCGTCGGAGCCGATCTCTCGCGCCCCGATGACGTCTCTCTCCGGCGCGACCGAGTTCGCTCGCGCCGACATTCCTCCCGGGCCGCCATCCTCTCCGGCCGCCGTCGAGGCAGAGGCGGCTCCGAACAAGAGCGTCGCTCCCCTGAGCCCACGAAGCCGACCGACGGACGTCGCGCACGCCGACACGATCGCCATGCCGGCCGTCAACGCGTCTCCGGTCCACGCCGCTCGGGCCGCGGATCCGGTCTCGGATCCGAAGGGCGCGGCGCTGCGACCGCGGACGCTGGGCGAGACTCAGCCCAAGCGCGCCGCCGTCGCGCCTCCGCCTGCCGCCAAGGAGGGCGGGTCCCATCCGTCCGTCTCGTTTCCGGCGGTGGGCGCAGATCGATCACCCGCGGCGCGCCTCACGCCTCCCCCGCAGCGACATCCCGATGCATCGCGAGAAGCGGCCAGCCTGAGCCCCCTTCGCGCCCTCGGCTCGCGTCCGTCGCCTCCTCACGCGTTCCCAGCTCCCGCGTCCGGCGTCGGAGATGACCAGCGCGGGTTCGTGACGCCCGACCCTTCCGCTTCGCCGGCGAGCTCCCACCGCACCGCGCCTGCGATGGCGAAGCTGGAGCGCCCCGGGACGAGAGCGCCGAGCGTCCCTCCCCCTCCCCCCGCAGCGGCGCCCGGGCGCGACGCGGCAAGGCCTCCTCTCTCGGCGAGCTTGGATCTCGACCTCGAGGCCCTCGAGCGCGCCGCGGAGCAGTCGCAGGCGCCTGTCTATCAGCAGATCCGGAATTTGCCGCCGCCTCCCTCGAGCCTGCTCAAGTCGTCGGCGCCGCGGAACACCAGCTATCGATCGGTGACCCCTCAGGCGACCCAGATCGTCGGGGACGGAAAGGGCGGGACGTCGATCGCTCCCCCTCCTCCCCCCGGCTCCGGCGACGGGCGAGCCGCCGTGGGGGCTCGCCCGCCTGCTGCTTCCCCGCCGAGCATCGAGCGGGCGCGGCCGGAGCCCAGCCTCGTGCGGGACGTGACGACGCCTCAACGCCCTCCCGACATCCGAGGTCCCGCCGGCGATCCTCGCTCCGGGAGCGCGCCGACGATCCCGCGCGCACCATCTTCTCATCGAGGCGCGTCGCGGTACGCGCCCTCTCGGCCTGCGAGCATCTTCGGAAACTCCCGCCCGGCCGAGGGCTCCTCGATCTTCGGAGAGGATCTGATCAGCGAGAAGAGCCTCGACGAGGTGATCCTGAGCTACCTCGCGGAGGACCTCGAGCCGGCGTCCCCGGGACCGGACAAAGGCGGAGGCGGCGGCTCCGGCAGCGGCCGGCGCTGAAGCCGCCCGGCGAGGCTGCTCGGGAGGGTGTCGGTGGCTCCAGGCTCCGCAGCCTTCGGAGCGCGCTCGGAATCTGCTCCCTCCACGGGGCGTACCGGCGAGGTGCTCGGAAGACCGTCGCACACCCTGGCCGGACTCTCGCTGGCGATCGCCTCGGCGGCCTGCGCCGGTCAGGTCCCGTCGTCCACGCCGCTCGCCCCTCCATCCCCCGGTCCCTCCAGGCCCCCGGCTGGGCTCGCGCGCACGGTGGAGGACCGGGTCAAGCCGCAGGTCGTCCCTCGGCTCACGTTCACCGCGCGCCGCCATGTTGCTGCTTATCCGGTCCACGTCGCGAGTCTCCCTCGCTGGGTCGATGAGCCCGTCCCCGCGCCGATGGGGAGGCGGCTCGCCCGAGAGCACCTCCTGCCCACGCCCGAGCTCGAGACGCGACCGGACGCCTGGCTCGGCGAGACGGACGGGCTCGGCCTCACGAGCTCGTACTACGCGTGGGGGATCCTCCGGTCGGGGCCGCATTTCCGCTTCCTTCGGGCGGCGCGCGCCGGAGTCGCAAAGCGTCTCCCCGGCCTGGACGTCACCGTGCTCGAGCCTGACGCGCAGATCCTCTGGGAAGGCGTGCGACACGATCCCGAGGCGGGCGAAGGATCGAGGTGGCAGTACGCGCAGAGCGTCGGGATCTACGACCGAGAGAGCCGGACCGTGTCGAAGCAATGGAGCCGCGCCATCGATCTCGAGCCCTTGGTGGACGACCGCCTGTTCGCGTTCATCCGATGCGCATCGGCGTCGTGCATTCCTTGGGAGCTGGAGCTCGTCGCTCCCGCCGCGGACGTGGTCGCGCAAAACGGTCGAGGGAGGCGCGAGATCGACGGAACGGTGCGGCTCTCCGTCGAGCGCGGATCGAGCAACACGTACGTCCTCTTTTCGTCCGACGAGCGCGAGCCCCCCATCACGATCGAAGCTCAGCAGGCGGTGAGCGAAGCCGAGCCGACGGTGACCGTTCAGCGATAGGGGTTCTGCTCGATAGAGGCGTCGGCGGGCGCGGCCTTCGGTTGAGGGCGCGAACGCTCGATCCCCGCTCCGGCGGCGCGGGGCTGCGGCCTCGAGCGCTCCGCGGCGAGCCCGACCGGTCCGATCTTGGGCTTGATGCGCCGCGGGGGGAGCACGCCCTTCTCGAGCGAGGTCTCGATGTTCACGATGCGCGCGTCCTTGGGCCCCTGCTCGTCGCGCTCCTTGTAGAGCTCGAGCACCTTCCGATACTCGGCGATCGCCTCGTCGCCTCGACCGAGCACGACGAGCGCGTCCGCCCGCGCCGCCCGCGCCTCGAGCGACTTCGGCGCGCTCGCCACCGCGCGATCGGCCTCGGCGAGCGCGGCCTTGCCGTCGTTCGCCTCGAGGGCCCGCTCCGCGAGCAGCACCCGCACCCCGACGAGATCCGGATCGAGCTCGAGGGCCTTGCCCGCATACCGGGTGGCCTCCTGATCCATCGCCGCCGCGTGGTACATGAGGGCGATCTCCCCGAGGAGGAGCGCGTTGGCAGGAGCCAACGCCTCGGCGCGCTTGTACTCCTCGATCGCGTCGTCGTACTTGCCGTTCACCGAGTAGACGCGCGCGCCAGCGGCGACCGCCGTCCACGACGCGGGGTCGATCCGCTGGGCCGCTTGGGTCGACTCGAGCGCGCCCTTCATGTCGTTCTGGCGGGCGCGCGCGGTGGAGAGCCCGATGTGGGGCGAGGCCCACGCCCCATCCTTCCGGATCGAAGAGGCGAACAGATCGGCGGCTTCCTTCCATTGATTGCGCAGCAGCGCGACCTGGCCCTTGGCGAAGTCCTCGGCGGCGCACCAGCGCGCGGGCGCGGCGGGACGGGCGCAAGCATCTTGGAAGTCGCGACCCGCGCCCTCCCAGAACGCGCGAGATCGCAGCGCCTGGATCGTGTCGGACTTCGGGTTCTCGTAGTCGGCGATCGCCTTCAGCCCGAGCTTCGGCGGCTCCGGCTCGGCGGTCGCGGACGAGGCCGCCGACGCGGAGCCGGTCGCGGAGGCGCCCGCCGCGGTCGGCGCGGGCTCGGCCGTCTTCGACGCGTTCTCCGAAGAGGACGCCGTCGCCGAGCTTGGTTTGCCGATCCTCGTCGCGCCGACCGCGATCGCGGCCACGAGCGCGACCGCCGCGAACCCGCCGACCACGTACGTGGTGCCCTTCGAAGCGGGCTTCGAGGTGGGCCCGAACGAGGAGCTTCCCGCGGAGCGCTGGGCGCCGAAGTCGGTCACGGCCGGGGCGAGGCGCGCGGTGGGCCCATCGACCGAGGGCATCGACGAGGCAACGGGCGCGGCCGCGATCGTGCCGCTCGTAGGAGCGCCGAACGGGGCGGAGCCAGGGACGAACGACGACGGTCCGACGGCGCGGTGATCGTTCGGGTCGAGGATCGCTTCGAGGCCGGCCCGGAGCTCCTGCGCGTTCTGGTAGCGGTCTTCGATCCCGCGCGCGACACACCGCGCGAACCACGCGTCGAAGCCGGCCGGCAGAGGCGCGGAGATTCCGAGCTGACGGAGTCGCTCGCTCGGCGGGACGATGGGCAGGTTCGTCACCTCGTTGAGGATCATCATCGGGTTGGACGCTTCGTCGTTGCCCGATTGCCAATAGGGCTTGCCCACGAGGGCGTAGAACGCGATGAGCCCCATCGCCCATACGTCCGCGGCGGGGGTGATCGATCGACCGGGCGCCATCTGCTCGGGGGGCATGAAGAGCGGGGTGCCCATCGCGCCCGTCGACTTCGTGCTCGCCTCGCTGACGAGCTTGGCGATCCCGAAGTCGAGGACCTTCAGCATGAACCGCACCCCCTCCCGCCTCGCCTCGGCGAGGAAGAGGTTGTCCGGCTTGAGATCGCGATGGACGATCCCGGCCGCGTGCGCGGCGGCCATCGCGTGACACAGCTGCCCGAAGAGCTCGCGGGTCGCGGCCGCGCTCATCGGCCCGTTCCGCGCGATGAAGTCGGTGAGGGTGGAGCCGCGCAGGAGCTCCATCGCGAGCCACGGGATCCCGGTCTGACTCTCGATCCCGGCGTCGATGACCTCGACGACGTGCTCGCTGTCGATGTGGGAGCCGATCTGCGCTTCCTGGAGGAACTTCTCCCGGAGCTTGGGCGAGGACACGAGCTCCGGCCGCATGACCTTGAGCGCGCGCTGCTTTCGGGTCGCGAGCTGCTCCGCGATGTACACCGCGCCCATCCCGCCCTCCGAGAGCGCACGGACGATGCGAAACCCACCCACCAACGCCCCGGGCTCGAAGTGAACGCTCACGCGCCGATCGTACTCGCCGGCGCCCCGCTCGCCACTGACAACGCGTCGGTCTCGGAAGATGGGGGTGTGACCCCATCCTTGAAAACCACTCGCACGTGACGTCTCATCCTCGGCCATGCGGAAGACCCACGCGCTGCTCGTGGCCCTCCTCGCGAGCTGCGGTCCTTCCCCCGCCCCCCGACTCTCGCCCCCCGCCCCCGTCGTCCGAGACGACCGCGCGCCGGTGGGGTCCCTCGACGACCGGGTCGTCCCGCGCGAGTATCGGGCCTCGTTTCGGCTGGATCGAGAGGCGTTCTCGGGCGAGGTGGAGATCGATCTCGATGTTCGCCAGGCGATCTCGACCGTGTGGCTACACGCGAAGGGCCTCGAGATCGAGCGGGCCGCCTTCACCGCTCCCACCTCCCTCGGCGCGCGCGTCGTGCCCGACGATCGACCCGAGCACACCGACGGCCAGTCGGACCTCATCGGCGTGCGCGCGCCGGCGCCGCTGCCGGTCGGGGCGGTCACGGTGCGCCTCTCGTTTCGAGGAAAGTACGGGCCGCGCGCCGGGCTCCTGAAGCCGAAGAACGGCAACGGGATGATGTTCCTGGATCTCGAGCCCAACGACACGCGCGCGGTCGTCCCCTGCTTCGACGAGCCCCGCTTCAAGGCACCTTGGGTGGTCTCGCTCGACGTCGAGTCCGACCTCGAGGCCGCGAGCAACGGGCCGCAGGAGAAGGTCGAGACGCTCGCAGGTGGGCGAAAGCGCGTGTCGTTCCGAAAGACGAGGCCGCTGTCGACCTATCAGCTCGCGTTCGCGGCGGGCTCCTGGGCCGCGACCGAGACGAGGCTCGGGAAGACGAAGATCCGGGTGCTCGCCGAAAGAGACTCCCTCGAGCAGTTTCAGTTCGTCGCCGAGTCCATCCCCACCATGCTCGCGTGGCTCGAGCGCTACTTCGATGAGCCGTTCGCCTACGACAAGCTCGACCTGCTCGCGATCCCCACCCTCGACGGCCACACCGGCGGGATGGAGAGCCCGGGCCTCATCACCATCCGCGGCGAGCTGATGGCCGCCCCCCTTCACGGAGCAGCGTACCTGCGAGGCAGAGCGGCGCAGATCCTCGCCCACGAGCTCTCCCACCTCTGGATCGGTGATCTGATCACGAACGCGAGCTGGGGCGAGCTCTGGCTCCAGGAGGGCGGCGCCTCCTTCTACGGGATGAAGCTGGTGCGCGAGCTCGGGATGGACGAGTCGTCTGCCCCGTTCACCCTCGCCGACCTCCTCGAGACGGAGCGAAAGGGGCCGCGACATCCCATCGCGATGACGATCGAGCAGCCCGCCGACGCCGACGACATGTTCCGCGCCGAGACGTACGCGGGAGGCGCCGCCGTCTACGCGACCCTGGAGAGCTTCCTGGGGCAGGACGCGCTCCGCCGCGGGATGACCCGCCTCGTCGATGCCCACCGCGACGGCGCGTTCACCCGCGATGACTTCGTCCGCGCGATGACCGACGCCGCCCCCGCCGGCCGTGCCCACCCGAAGCTCGGCGCGGCGGTCGACGGAATGCTGGCCTCTCGCCTCACGCCCACCGTCACCGTCGGGGCCCACTGCCGAGAGGCCTCGCCGTACTTGGCGCTCTCTTCGAACGCCGACTATCCCATCCCGGTCTGCGCCCGCTTCGACGACTGCGTCGCGAGCGCGCGGGGGAAGGACGACGCGTGCGAGGTGTGCGCGATGGTCGAGGGCGGGACGCGAGTGCCGGTTCGGACCTGCAGCGGGGCCGTCCTCGTGAACGCGGAGGGTCGCGCGCTCTACCGGACGGCGTGGGAGCCGGGCGGCCTGAGCTCGCTCCTCACCTCGCGAAAGATCGCCAGAGCCTACGAAGAGCCGCTCGAGCGAAGGCTCTTCGAGCAGCTCGACGAGCTGCCGCTCGCCGACCGAGCCGCCGCGGCGGCGTACCTCGCGAGCCACGCCGACAACCCGATGATGGCGCGCCGGGGGGCGAGCGCGCTCGAGCTCCTCTCTCGGGCCGCGCCCGACGCCGCGACGCGGACCGCCATCGTCGCCGCGTGCACGCGCGTCCTCGGCGACGAACGTCCTGCGCTGCTGTCGCCCCAAGGCTACGTCGCTCCGAGCGCCCCGCTCGCGCTCTTCCTCGCCCTCCACGGAGACGAGGGGCTGCGCCGCGACGCGGCCGCGCTGACCTCGCCGGATCTCTTCGTGCAAGGGCTGGCCCTGAAGGCGCGCGCCAACGCCAACGACATGGCCCTCTTCGAAACGCTCAAGAAGCAAGCCCTCGACGCGAAGAGCTCACGCGCGCAGCTCGCCGCCACCGCCATCGGCGCGTTCAGCTCCGACGAGGCGAGGCGGAAGGTGCGCGCCCTCGTCGCGTCGCGGGCCTTGAGCGACGCCGTCGCCCTCTCCCTCTTCGACGGCGCCGTCGAGAACCCCGCCTGGTCGAGCGATCTCGCCGATCTCCTCCTCGCCCGGGCGAAGGGCGGGCGCGGCGTCTCGCGCGCCGTCGGCTCCCTCTGCAGCGAAGCCGACCTCTCCCGCGTCCTCGCCGCGTTCCCAGACCTCGACGAGCCGACCGTCGTGCGGGCGCGCGCGTCCGTCCAGACCTGCGCGAAGCTCCGCGAGCAGCTGCGGGGCGGGCTCGGCGCGCCGCGCTGAGGCGCTCTCCCTCAACGCGCGCCGCGCGGCGCGTAGATCGTGAGCCACGAGCAGGTGCCGGGCAGCGCCTCGAGCCAAGGCTCGTCGAGAGGAGGGGCACAGACGAAGCAGCGCCTCGAGCGCGCGACGGGCTCGAGCTTCGCGAGAAACGAAGCGAGCTTTCTCCCCGCGAACGGGGCGTAGAGATAGAACACGGTCCCCGCGCCGAGCTCGGCGTCGCAGGCGTCGGCGCGCTCGAAATGGCAACGTCGCAGACCGAGCGCGGCCGAAGCGCGTCTCGCCTCCTCGACGAGCCGCGGATCGTCGTCCACTCCCAACGCAGCGGCGCCGCCCAAGAGCTCTGCGAGCATGGCCACCTTGCCCAAGCCGGACCCGACGTCGACCAGGACATCGTCGGGGCCGAGCGCGGTCCGATCGAGCGCGAACAGGATCTCCATCACCCCGCTCGCGACATGCGGCGAGTCGCGCGGGAGATCGACGTACGCGATATCGAGCAGCTCCTCGACGAACGGATCGCGGAGGTCGGGCGGCACTCGCTCGATCGTGGCCCGCAGCGCCGCCCCTCGCAGCCGCCGCGTGCATCCATGCGCTTCGAGCGCGGCCTCGCGCAGCGCCTCTTCACCGCCTCCGAACAGCCGCGCGCGCCCGCTCGCGAAGGCGCGCTCGCGCAAGGCCTCGATCGCCTCGGGACCGAAGACCGCGTCCGGATCCGATCGCGCCTCGCCTCGCCTCACGACGCGCGACCGATCCGATCGAGGGTAGTGCCTTCGGTGGGCTTGCGCCGCCAGTACCGCGGCATGAAGAACCGCGCGAAGAGCCGGAGCGGCGTCATCCACGCGTAGTGGGCCCCCGTGGAGCGGTTCGACAGCACCCGATCCGCGAGGAACGCGCAGACCGGCTCCGGCGGATCGATCACGAAGTGGAAGAGCCAGCGCATCCTGAGCCAGTTCTCCGGGGCGCCGTGCTCCCACGATGACACGAGCAGATCCGTCGCGACCATCCCTGGGCTGAGCGTCCCGATCTGGATCGGCTTGCCGCGGGTCTCTTTGACGAGCGCATCGGTGAAGTAGCGGAGGGCGCGCTTGCTCGTGCAGTAGGGGGTGAGGCCGCGGCTCCACTCGCCGCGGCTCCCCCACCCTTCCATGTTGAAGATCTTCCCGTGCCCTTGGGCGAGCATCCCGCGCAGCGCCACGTGGGAGCCGAGCATGGTGCCGCCGACGTTCGTGGCGATCACGGCCTCGAGCTCCGCGCGATCCAGCTCGGCGACGTCTTTGGCGGCGTTGCAGGTCCCCGCGTTGTTGATCCACACGTCCACCGCGCCAAAGCGATCGCGCGCGGTCGCGAACAGCCGCTCCAGCTCCTCGCCCCGGGTCACGTCGCAACCGGCGGGGTGGACCGCGGCGTGGCTCCGCCCGACGCGCAGGCGATCGGCCGCATCCCGCGCCGCGTCTTCGCGACGCCCCGTGACGACGACAGAGCAGCCTCGATCCAAGAAGGCGGCCGCGAGCCCATACCCGATGCCCCGCGTGCTCCCGGTGACGACGACCGCGCCCATCGAATGAAGACGGGAGCGTATCAGCGCAGGCGCGCGCCCGCGCGACCCCGCGAGAGCCCCACGAACGCGCCGACGCCCGCCGCTCCGCCGAGCACCACCGCGACGAGGTCCACGAGCGGCATGGGCCCGGAGCCAGAGCCGATCACTTGAGCGATTTCGCGCACGACGAGGCCGACCACCACCGCCGCCGCTGCGGCCGCGCCCACGGGGATCCAAGGATCTGGATCGGGCGCGGATCGGGCGCGGATCGCGAAGCCCGGGTCGTTGGGTGGGGGCGCCTGGCCCGCGTCCGGGCGCGCCTTTTGAGCGAGCCGCTCCTCCACCGCTCGCTCCGCGGCGCGGGCGGCGATGCGCTCCTCGACCGACTTCACGAAGCCAGCGAGCTCTTGCTCGAGGGCGCGGGCGGAGGGCGTTCGCCGCGCCGCGTCCTTCTCCATCGCCCGCCCCACGATCGCCTCGAGCTCCTTCGGGATCGCGGGGTTGAGCTCCGACATTCGCCGGGGCGAGTCGGTGACGACGCGCGCGAGGGCCCGCGCCGGATCCTCGTCGTCGAAGGGACGCGCCCCCGTGAGGAGGTGATAGAGCACCGCCGCGATCCCGTAGACGTCGGCGCGCGCGTCGACCCCGGGCCCGCCGCGCGCTTGCTCGGGCGCCATGTACGCGGGCGTGCCCACGACCGTCCCGAGGCGGGTGAGGTTCGCCCCGTCCGTCATCTTCGCGACGCCGAAATCCAGCACCTTCACGATCGGCGGCCCGCCCGGATCGGGGCGGCACAGAAAGAGGTTCTCGGGCTTGATGTCGCGATGAACGATGCCCTTCTCGTGGGCGGCGGCCAGGGCGCGGCAGGCCTGACGGCAGATGTCGACTGCCTCGAGGGCGGAGATGGGGCGCTTCTGCTCGAGCACGGCGCCGAGCTCTTCCCCTTCGAGCAGCTCCGTCACGAGGCAAGGTCGGCCGTCGCGACAACGCACGACATCGATGACCTCGAGCACGTTCGGGTGGACGACGGTCGCGGCCGCTTGCGCCTCACGCTCCATTCGCGCGAGCGCCTCCGCGTTCGTCGCGAGCTCGAGGGCCACCACCTTCACCGCGAATTTTCGGGGCAGGCGCGTGTGCTCGGCGGCGTAGACGCGGCCCATGCCGCCCTCCCCGATGACCTCCACGATGCAGAACGCACCCCCGAGGACGTCCCCGATGAGCGGATCGTCTTCGGCGGTGGGAGGGAGCTCGAGGACGGTGCCGTCGCGCGGACAGACCTTGTAGCCGTGGGGATAGGACGCGCCGCACCTCGGACAGCGCTTGTCGACCTCGCGGTGCGCGCTCTCGACCGGTCGCATCGGCTCGCATCCTAACGTGGTACCGTGGGGGCCGCGTGCTGATATCTCCGCGCATGCTGCTCGACCGGATGCGGCACCCGAGATCGCGCGCGGACGAGCTCGCCGCCCTGCGCGCCCGCTTCCGCGCTCAACCCGGCCGCGCCGAGGCGACGGACCGGGAGATCGAGCTCTGTGACGAGCTCCGCGCCCTGCGCAGCGCGGCGTCCGACGCCCTCGGCGGGCTCGCCACCTCCGCCTGCCGCGGCTGCGCGCGCGGACACCCCGGCCCGCCCGGGCGCTGGCCCGGCGGTCACTGCTGCGGCGGACGGACGCTCGAGATCTGGAGCGCGGACGAGGTGCGGACCCTGAAGGTCGCAGGCGGGAGGGCGAGCAGCCTCGAGCCGCCCCGATCCGAGCACGCCGGATGTGCCTTTCGAGGTCCCGAGGGTTGCTCGCTACCGCCCGAGGACCGCCCCACGATCTGCGTGCGCTACGTGTGCATGGACCTTCGCCGCGAGATCACCGAGCACCCCAAAGGAGCCGGCCTGATGACCATCCTCAAACGGATCGCCCAAGCCCAACGCGAGCTCGCCGAGCTCCGCGAAGAAGCGGTCTGAGGCGAGCGTCGCCCTCGCGCAAAGCCACACGACGCCGCGAGCACGATCTCTCCGGCGGGCGCGAAGCGCCAAGCGCAACCCTCCGATCAGAACCGATAACCGAGCGAGAGCCCGGCGATGGGGAGCTTGACGTAGCTCGTGTAGATCTCGTCGAGCCTCGAATCGATCGTCGCGTTCACGGTGGCCACGTTGGCGCTGACGGTGGGGTTCGAGGCAAGCTCCGCGGGCACGTCGATGTGCGAGGCGGACCCGAGGGCCTGGAGATATTGGACCGTGGCGCGAACGACGAAATGGTCCGCGACGACCCAGCGCCACCCAACGCCGAAGTGAATGGCGTGGACGGTCGAGTGGATGACGATGGATGCGTCCGGGATCTCGGCGGGGATGGCGGTCCCCGAGATCGCCTCGACCGCGGACCGCGCGGAGACGTCCCCGCCGAGAGAGGCGAGGGTGTAGCCGCCGAGGATCTCGAATCCCCAATCGGCGAAGGGTCGAAAGCCCGTCGACAAGCGCATCACGAACGAGTCGCGGAGGGTGCTGCGCACGAGGGCCGACGTCGACGCGTCATACGCTCCCGTCCCCGTGAGGATCGAGTCCACCGCGTCCAGGCAGAACCCGGGCAGCACCCCGAGCTCCGCTTGGAACAAGATCCGATAAGGCACCTCGAGGGTGGCCTGGCCGCCGAACATCAGCGGCACGTCGGCGGCGAGCGCGAGATCGAAGGCGAGGCCGCGCTCTTCTTTGGGCGCCGCCCCCGCCCCGTCCGGGACGGGCGCGCTCGGAGCGGGGGCGAAAACCGCCGCGGGCGCGGGCCCCGGCGCGAGCGCGGTTTGAACAGAAGCGGGCCGATCGACATAGCCGAGGGAGCGTGTGGCGTCCTGGGCGCGAGCCGTCTTTGCGAACACGACCGAGATCAATATCGCGGCGGCGAGGATGATTTTCCGATCAAGCGACGGTGCTTCGAGCATACGCGGCGTCTGAGGCGGGAGCGCGCGCGAGCGGGAGCCCCCCGGACCATCCGGGGCGCTCGCCCTCGTCGCAGAACGTCGGCGCAGCGCGGAGAACAGCGAACGCGACCGACGGCCCATCCGCGAGATGGGCGCTCCAATTCAATCGGTGCGGGGTCGGCGGCAGAGATTCACGGCGAGCGACAATTTCGACCTGCGAGGGGCCGGTGAGCGCGTCAGCGCGCCGGGGGTGAAACTTCGCGGCGGAGTGCACTACGATTCCGCGGGCACGTGACGAGCCCGGAAGAAGCGACCCAACCCGCGCCCCACGACGTCGCCCTCGCCGAGACGAAGCCTCGCGACGCGACCGCGCCCGCCATCGCCGGCGAAGCCCCGGCGCCGCCCGAAGGCGAGGAAGAAGAGGAGGAGCTCCCCCGCTTCGTCGGCCGCTTCACGGTGCTTCGAAAGCTCGGCGAAGGAGGGATGGGCCTCGTGCTCGAGGCCTACGACGCGCAGCTCGACCGCGCCCTCGCCGTCAAATTGCTGCGCTGCGATCGGGGGGCCGCCGCCGCGCGCATTCGCCTCTTGCGCGAGGCGCAGGCCCTCGCGAAGGTCGCGCACCCCAACGTCGTCCCCGTCTACGAAGCAGGGACGCGCGGCTCCGATGTCTTCATCGCCATGGAGTACGTCCGCGGCGGCACCCTCTCTTCGTGGCTCACGGAGGCACCGCGGTCGTGGAAGGACATCGTCCGCGTCTTCGTCGACGCCGGCCGAGGCCTCGAGGCGGCCCACCGCGCCGGGATCGTCCACCGCGACTTCAAGCCCGAGAACGTCCTCATCGGCGAAGACGGACGGCCCCGCGTCGCCGACTTCGGGCTCGCGCGCGCCCAAGCGGATCTGCCGCCGGAGAGCCGCGTCCGCCCCGGCGCCCATATCCACGCCCTCGCGCTCGACCTGACCCGCGAAGGCCAGATGATGGGGACGCCGATCTACATGTCCCCGGAGCACTTCGAGGGTCGCAACGTCAACGAGGCCTCCGACCAGTTCTGCTTCGCGGTCGCGCTCTATCGCGCCCTCTTCGACGTGCCCCCCTTCGATCTCACCACCCTCTCCGATCTGCGCGAGGCGGTCCTGAACGGGGCCCCCACGCCCGCGCCGACCTCCGATGTCCCCGCCCCCATCGTAGGCGCCGTCATGCGCGGCCTCGCGCGCGACCCGGCCGATCGCTGGCCGTCGATGAAGGCGTTCCTCGACGCGATCGAGAAGCCCCTCCTCGACGATCCGGACCTCGACCCCGCCACCGGCCGGGGGACGCGCATCCTCGCCGTCACCCTCCTCTTCGCCATCGGCGCCCTGCGGCTCATCTGGATGTTTCGACACCCCCAGAAGGTCGACCGATTGAACATCTTCGTTCAGTCCGTGATCGCGGTCGTGGCCATTGGAGCGATCGGGCTTCTATTGCGCAAGAGCCTCCTCAAGACGACCCACAACCGCCGCGTCGGCCTCCTCTTCGCCATCGCCGTCACGATGATGCTGGTGCACCGCGGCCTCGCCCTCACCCAAGAGGGGCCGGTCATGGAGGGCCTGCGTGACGAGGCGATCGGCCTCATGGGGTTGAGCTTCTTCGGCGCCATCGTGCTCGAGCGCTGGCTGCTCATCGGCACCGCGATCCTCGGCATGTACGCCGTGACCGTCACCGTCGTACCCACCCTCGACCCGGCCTGGTTCGGGGTCATGCTCAACCTGATGCTCATCGTCGCCATCGTCTCCTGGGGCCGCGGCGAGCGCGCCGCCCGGAGAGCGCACAAAGAAGCCTCCACGCCATTGGTGACCCCGGGGAGAACCGCCAGCGAGCCTCGCGCCACGAAGCCGTGAGATAGACAAACGCGCCACGTCGGTCAGCCTGGGCCAAAGACGCCCGGGCGAAGCGGCGCGGTCACGCCCACGCCGACGGGTTGTCGCAAAGTACCGTCTCGCGCTCTCGAGCGCTACGCTGAGGGGACGGTATGAAAGCCTTGCTCATCGCGCTCGCGACGCTGACGCTGGGCCTCGCGCCGCCGGCAGCCGGCGAGCGAGAGAGCCCGGGCGGGCATCGGGCATGGTCCACGGCTCCCCTTGTATTGGCGGCCCCGGCGAGGACCCCGGAGAAGAAGCGCGCCTATGCGGTGGCCGCGATGGGCGACTCCCTGACGGACCCGAAGTCGCACGGCGGCAAATACCTGGAGTATCTGCACGAGCGCTGCCCCCACAGTCGCTTCGACTCGTATGGGAAGGGCGGCAACATGGTCAATCAGATGCGGAAGCGCTTCGCTCGCGATGTCTTCGGCGACGGCACGAAGGAGAAGCGGCCGCACTACGACTACGTGATCATCCTCGGCGGGATCGCCGACATCGGATCGAACGAGACGGCCGGGCGGACAGTGGCGAAGATCGAGGGCGACCTCGGTCAGATGTACAAGATCGCCCATGAGCACGGCACCTCGGTGATCGCGATGACCGTCCCTCCCTGGGGAGGCTTCATCAAGTACGACGACACCCGCCACGCGATGACGCTCGAGCTCAACGATTCGATCAGGCACAAGCCGGCGAATGTCGAGCACGCGGTGGACATCTACCCGCTGCTCTCTTGCGGGGACGCAAAGAAGCTCTGTCCGGAATATGGTTGGCCGGACAAGCTGCATTGGTCGAAGAAGGGGCACGACATCGTGGGCCGCGCCCTGTACGAGGCGGTGTTCGCCGATTGCGAGTGAGGCGCGGCGCGGTCGTGTAGGATCGCGCGATGAACCCGTACGATCCGTCGCGGCCGGCGTTGCCGGTGCGAATGCGGGGAGGGCGCCTCCCCATCGTGGCCGCGATCGTGGCGGTCGCGATCATCCCCCTCAATACGGTCGTCTGGCTGAGGAGCCTCAGCGTCAAGTCGGCCGACACGGGGCTCTATGTCTTCTTCTTTTCCCTCTTGGCGTTTCTCCAGTTCGTGGCCGGGCTCGTCGCCCTCGTGAGCGGCGTCACGTTCCGAAGAGCGCTTGGAGGAAAGGCGGTCGCGAGCGCCGTCGCGGGCGGGCTCTCGATGGCGGGCGCGGGGGTCGGGTGGCTCCTCGGAATTTTCGTCTACGCCCTCGGATCGGGCATGGGAGGCGGGGCGTGGGGCAGGCCGCTGCGAGCTCGGGGTAGGCAAATCCATCCCGACCTCCGCGAGGGCACGGATTGGACGCGCGGGGACCGGCCGGACGCCTCTGCCCTCGACGAGCCCACCCGTCGCGCCCTCGCGGCGCTTTGGCTCCACGACGCTCAGAAGGAGCACGCCTCGGTGCCGGCGTTCGCGCGGATCTCATGGGTGCTCGCGGCGGTCGGGGCCCCCGCGGATCTGTTGGCGTGGTCGCATCGCGCCGGCATCGAGGAGATCGAGCACACGCGGCTCTGCTTCGCGCTCGCCGCGGGGTACGAGGGCGTCTCTCACACCGTCGAGCCGATGCCGGACCTGCTGATCGCGGGCCTGGAGCTCGCGGGCCACCCGCTCGCGGTGCTCGCGACGGAGAGCCTATTGGATGGTTGCCAGCTCGAGGACTTCAACGCCGACGTGGCGCGCGCGTGCGCGGGCGTATGTCGAGAGCCGGTGACGCGCCGCGTGCTGCAGCAGATCGCCGAGGAAGAGCGCTCCCACGCGGAGCTCTCGTGGGCCATCCTCGCGTGGACGCTGCACAGAGACCCGGCCCGGGTCGTACCTGCCATTCGCGCTGCCCTCGAAGCCCTCGCCCGGTACCCTCGTCCGACCGCGGTGGGCGCGGACAAGCGCCGGCTCGTCGCCGCCGCCAATCCGGACGCCCTCCTCGACCACGGCCGCTTGCCCGATGGGCAGTGGGCGAAGGCGTGGGAGGAGCGCCTCGTCGCGACGCGCGCGCGGGTCTCGAGCATGCTCGAGCGGGCCCCCCGGCCGGGCCGCGACCTCAGCGCTTCTTCCCTGGCGCCGCCGTGAACACCACGTCCTCCGTCGCGCCCCCCGCCCAGCCGAACTGTCCAGAAGTGAAGCCGCTCGGGTCGAGGCAGATCTTGCTCCAGCCTTCGTCGCCGATCGCGCTCGACTCGCTGAAGCAGGTTTGCCCCTTGTCGATCGTCCTCTCGCGGACGACGCTGCCATCGGGGCCTCCGTCACCTCCCTCGTCGCCCTCGACTTGCTTGTCGGCGCGAGGTGGATTGTAAACCATGAGGCGGTCCTCGCCGAGCTCGACAGTCCCCTTCGCGTCGGTCCCCAAATGGAATAGACCCTTCGGGGTCGCGACCCAATCGCCCTCGACGTGATTGATGCTCCCCGCTTGAGGGAGGCCGGAGCACTCGATTGTCGCGCGGACCCCGAACGGGTGTCGCGTCACGCGGGCCACCTTGCACGTCGCCTTGAATTTCTTCTTGTCCTTCTTCCCCTCCGAGGCGTGCTCCTTGGTGCCAGAGAGCTTCCAGGTCGCGCTCGTGTCGAAGAGCGCGGCGTAGGGCGCCGCCGGGACGCCAGCGGGAGGCTCACCCGAGGCGCTGAGATCGACCTTCTGCGGTGGGGTCTTGCCGGCAGACGAAGACGAGGATGGGGCGGCGGAGGCGGTCGCGTCGGTGGTCGGTGTCGGGCCGGCGGTGGGCGCCGCGCTCGGCGCTGCGGCCTCGATGCTCGCCGTCTCCGCGGGCGAGGTCGCGCTCGAAGGGCCCGCTTCGTCCGCGGAGCGGGCGGGCGCCTCCGAGCACCCCGCCACCATCGCCGCTGCGAGCATCACGACACCACCGCGCCCAATCCTCATGGTCTGTCTCCTTCACCGACGCCTGCCCCAACGAGAAGGCGTACGGAGTCAGGCTCTCACGAATCACGAACCGCCGCGACCTGTCTTGGTGCCGCGTCGCGGTTGGGATATCTCGCTCCTCATGAAGCGAACCATCATCGTATGCGGCTATGGTCCCGGGATCTCTCACGCGGTCGCGAAGCGCTTCGGCCGAGAGGGGCTCGCGGTCGCCCTCGCCGCGCGAAGCGCGGAGAAGCTCGGCAAGGCGGCGGAGGAGCTCTCGAGCGCGGGGATCACGGCCAAGGCCTTCCCCACCGATCTCGCGAGCGCGGACGCGACGCGTGAGCTGGTGCGAGCGGCGCGCTCCGCCCTCGGGCCGATCGAGGTCGTTCACTACAACGCCTATCGCGGGGGGGCGGGCGATCTGCTGAGCGCCTCCGCCGATGATCTCCGAGGCGTGATCGACGTCGCCGTCACCGGGCTCGTCGCCGCGACCCAGGAGGCCCACGCCGACCTGAAGGCGAACAAGGGCGCGCTCCTCGTCACGGGAGGCGGCCTCTGCCACTACGACGCGAACGTGGACAAGATGGCGGTCTCTTGGGGAGCGATGGGCCTCGCCATCTCCAAGGCCGCCCAGCACAAGGCGGTGGGGCTCCTCGCGGCCCGGCTCGCCGACGACGGCATCCACGTGGGAGAGGTCATCGTGCAGGGGATCGTCAAAGGCACGGACTTCGATCGCGGCAACGGGACCCTCGAGCCGGACGCGATCGCGGAGCGCTTCTTCGAGCTCTATCGCGATCGGAAGGCGACCTCCGTCACGTTCCCCTGAGCGCGAGCGCTCCGTCGCGGGCTCAAGCTCGGTGCGCCACGCGCCCTTCGAGGACGGTCGCCTGGACCCGCACCTCCCCGAGCGTGGACGTGTCGAGGGGGCGGTCGAGCACCACGAGGTCGGCGCGCTTGCCGGGCTCGAGGCTGCCCCGCGTGGCCGCGGACCCGACGACCTCGGCCGCGCCGCGCGTGTACATCTCGACCGCGCGGTCCAGGTCGATGCACTGATCCTCCTCGAGGATCGCGCCGCGGGTCGTCTTGCGAAAGACGGCCCCGCGGATCCCGTCCAGCGGGTCGATGCCGCTCACGGGCCCGTCCGAGCTGCCCGCCACCGCGACGCCCGCGTCCATCAGCCACGCGAGCGGGGTGATGCGCATCCCGGGGACGGAAGGCGCGCTCGAGAACGCGGGCAGCCCGATGAAGTGAGGCTGCGCCACCACCGCCACGTTGCGCTTCGCGATCCGTTGGGCGAGCTCGTGGCTCAAGAACGTGGCGTGCTCGATCCGCAGGGGGAAATGGCTCGAGGGCCCTCGCGCCTCGTGGGTCGAAAGCGCGAGCTCCACGGCGGCGTTGCCGATGGCGTGGATGGCGAGCGCCTCGTCTCGATCTCGCGCGGCGCGAGCGACGTCCAACGCCTCGGACGGCTGGACGATGCGGACCCCGGAGCGGATCCGCCACCCGAGCTCCGGCCTCACCGACAGCGAGGCGCGCAGGGCGTCGAGGGAGCGCTGGCGAATCGACATCACGACCGTGCGGAGGAAGGTCCCCGCAGCCTGGGCGGGGGTGAGGCACATCGAGCACGCAGGGGCCCCGTCGAACACGAGCTTGCACGGACCGCGCTCGAGGTTCGGCCCGATCTCTCTCTGGGCGCGGGCTCGCTCGAGCAGGTCCCACGGCGCCTCGAGCCACCCTGTCGCGCTGGTGGGGAGCAGGAGGGTGGGCACGACGACGTGCCCGAGCCGATCCGCCTCCGCGTAGATGGCCTCGAGCTCGAAGGGCACGGTCGCGTCGACGACGTAGGTGATGCCGTGGGCGAGGAGCCTCTCGTGGTATCGCCCGAGGCGCTCGAAGAACGCGTCCGCGTCATGGGCGACGAGGTAGCGCCGCGCGATCGTCTCTGCCGGGCTCATCGCGCGCTCGATGAGCACGCCGTCGGGCGCGCCTCCGCGCCCCCTCGAAACGAGTCCGCCCGCTGGGTCTTTCGTGGCCCGCGTGATCCCGCAGCGCTCGAGCATCCGGCTGTTCACGAGCGCTCGATGGCAGGTGTAGTGGAGCGCGAAGAGCGGGTGATTCGGGACGGCGCGGTCGACCTCCTCGAGGGTGGGGGGCCGACGCTCGGCGAGCTCGAGCTCGTCCCACTCCGTGGCGACGACGACGCCGTCCTGGGGCGTGCGCTCGGCCGCGTCGGCGAGGGCGGCGATGACGTCCGCGATCGTCCTCACCCGCGGCGGGCGCAGGCTCGTCTTCGCGCCATAGAGGGCGGTGATGACGGGGTGCTGGTGGGCGTCGATGAAGCCCGGAAGCACGGTGGCGGAGCGGAAATCCCAGTGCTCGGCGAGGGGGCCCGCCTCTTCGCGCGCTCGGGTCGCCTGGCCCACGAACGCGACTCGACCGTCGCGAATCACGAGCGCCTCGGCGCGATCGCCGCGCGTCGCCATCGGCCGGATATCGCCTGTTACGAGGATCACTTTGCCTGACCGATCTCGACCGTGGGGTCGATGAGATATCCGTCGTCGCGCGTGTGCAGCACGTCGCGCAGCCCGAGCTTGCGGAGCGTCGCGATGGCGACCCGCACGCGCGTCGCCGCCGCCTCGACGAGGATCCGCTCGCCGGGCCAGCCGGCCTCCGTGAGCGCCTCGACCGAAAGCGCCTTTCCCGGCGCGTCGGCGCGCGCACGCGCGAGCGTCGAGAGGATGCGACGGAGGGGGCCACGGCGCGCGAGCTCGACCCGAGGCCCGCCGTCCACGGAGAACCACAGCGCGTCTCGGCCGAGGAGCAGCCGAGGCGGCGGAGCTTCGCGCGGTTGTCCATCCCCGAGGGCTCGTCCGAGCATCCGCAGCGCGAACCGGGTGTCGAGGTTGTTGCGCGCCGCCACCTCCTCGGGAGCGTCGCCTTGCATGAGGGCGCGGTATCGATCCCCGAGGCGCGCGGCGTCCTTTCGCCCGTCGGCGCGCAGCGCGGCCGCGCCCGCGAGCGCCTCGAAGACGATGCCGATCACGCCTTGGGTGCCGCTCTTCTGCGCTTGCTCGCGCGCGAGCTCGAGCTCGCGGCGCGCCCGCTCCTCGTCGCCCATCGACGCGTGGAGGAGGGCGCGACCGGCGTGGAACATCACATTTTGGGGCGGCATCGAGAGCCGGGACAGGGCGGTCTCGGCCGCCTCGAAGGCGCGCGACGCCCGTGAGAAATCCCCGGCCTCGAGGAGGAGGAACGCCCGGCGGCATCCATAGATCGCGACGTACTGCTGCTCGTGGGCGAGCTCGAAGCGGCGCAGCGCCTCGTCGAAGTAGGCCTCTGCCTCTCCGAAGCGCTGGGCCTCTTGCTCGAGCTGTCCGAGGTTGGCGATGCCCAGCGCCGAGAGCCACACGTCCCCGATCTCGTCGCAGATCTTGGAGGCGCGCGCGTTGGACGTCCGCGCCGCCTCCAGGTTGCCGGCGTCGCACTCGAGGCGGCCGATGCAAGACAGGTTGAGGGCGGCGAGGCGGCGAAGCGGCGTCCCTTCCAAGAACGCGCGCGCGCGCTCGTGATGGCGCCGCGCCTCGGCCACGTCGCCGAACGACCGAAGCTGGTTGCCTGCGTAGACCATGGCGAAGGCGCGCACGCCGATCGCCTGCCCCTCGTCGTCGGCGACGGCGCAGGCGTTGGCGAGGGCCTGCTCGTAACGCCCGAGGGAGTTGAGCAAACCCTGCTGGGCGAGCAGCAAGAGCGCGCGGGTACGGGGATCGCGCCCCGCGTCCGAGGCGAGGCACTCGACGATGGCCTCGTTGGCGCGGTCGGCAGGGATGGCGTGGAGGAGCGCGATCGCGGTGGCGAGGGCAGCGCGGGCTTCGTGCTCCGCCCTCTCGCTCGCGAGGGAGCACGCGAGGACGAGGCCGTCCTTCTCGACCCGCGCGAGGCGCACCACCTCGGGGGCGGGATCGGGACGGAGGAGAAAGCGGGCCTCCACATACGCTCGCGCGATGCCCGTGAAGAAGCGGACGCACGCCGCGCGCGCCGCCTCGGGGACGGCGTCCGTGCGCTCGCGCAGGCGCCTCGCCGCGAAGTCGAGGATGCTCCGGAAGACGCGCAACCTCCCGGCGCCGTCGATCCCGAGGAGGCTCTTGTCGCGGAGCATCGAGATGACGGAGAGCGGGTCCTCTCCCGCCCCGCTGGCGGAGAGGGCGGCGCCGAGGACCGCCTCGGCGGCGTCGGCGCCGAACGGCGATTCGAAGATCGAGACGACCTCGAGGGCGAGCTGCTCCGCGTCGCTCAGCAGATCCCAAGACCAACGAATGGCGGCGTCGAGGGTGCGGTGCCGCGCCGCCCGGCGCTGGGCGAAGGAGAGGACGTCCTCCCCGCGTCCCAAGCGTCGGTCGAGCTCCGCCGGCTCGAACAGCCGCGTGCGCGCGGCCGCGAGCTCGATGGCGAGCGGGATCCCGTCGAGCCGGCGGACCACGCTCGCGATCGCGGCGACGTCTTCGCTCTCCGCCGCCCCTGCCTCCCGAGAGCGCTCGCGGAACAGGCGCACCGCGTCCGTCTCGAGCGCCTCCGCCGCGCTGGCTCCCGCGGGCGGGCAGCGCAGGGGCGAGAGGTCCAACACCACCTCCCCCTCCACCGCGAGCCGCTCGCGCGAGGTCACGAGGATCCGGAGGCCGCGGACGCCGCGACAGAAGCGATGGACGGTCGACGCCGCTGCCACGATCTGCTCGAAGTTGTCGAGCACGAGGAGCATCGGCCCGCGCTCCTCCAAGAGCGCGGCCACCCGCGCCGGCGCCGAGGCCGGCATCGCTGCTCGCAAGCCAGGGCCGGCCGCCGACTCTCCCTCTTCGAAGGTCGACGCGATCGCGAAGCAGAGCGCCTCCTCCGTCCGCGCGCTCGAAAGATCGCAGAACCACGCCGGCGCCCCCTCGAAGCGCGCCGCCACCGCCAGCGCGAGCGACGTCTTGCCGATCCCGGGCGGCCCGAGCAGCGTCACGAGGGCGCCCTCGTCCGCGAGGAGCGAGAGCGCGCGATCCACGTCCCCGTCGCGGCCGACCAAGCTCGGCGCCTTCGGCACGCGCGGCGCGGGCGCGGGCCTCGCCTTCTTCGGCGCGACGGTCAGGGGTGCGCGGGCCTCCACGATCGACTCCACTCTACCAGGGTTGGTAGCCCGGACCGGCCGCCGCCGGACCTCCAACAAGCTCTGGCTTTGCCGCGCGGTAGCGGGCGCGCTCACGATCTTTAACGGACTTTAACTGGCCGAATCGAAGCGGCGACGCGATGTTCCGGCCATGACACTGCGCCCCCACCGTTCCGCTCTCTTCGCCGTCAGCTGCCTCTCCGCCCTCGCGCTCGGGGCGTGCGGAGACGACTCCGAAACCGGGACCGGGGCCTCCGGAGCGGGAGGCGCGGCCGAGGGCGGCGGGGGTGCCGCAGCTGGCGGCGGCGGCGTGGGTGGATCGGGTGGCTCGGGCGGGGCGGTGGACCCGATCGAGCAGTCCGTGCGCGACCACGATTGGGTCGAGCTGGAGAACGCCCCCAGCGTCGGGGGCGGCGCCAAGCAAGACGACATCTTCTTCTCCACCCCGCTGCACGGCTTCCTCGCCAGCGGTCCGAGCTTCACGATCTACGAGACGGAAGACGGAGGAGACACGTGGACGGAGAGCTTCGCCCACGACGGCACGTACTTCCGCGCCGTCTTGTTCACGAGCGAGCAGCACGGCTTCGCGGGGAACCTCGGCGCCGGGCTCGCCGCGCAGATCGACGACCCCACCCTCATCTACGAGACCACGGACGCCGGCACGACGTGGAGCCCCGTGACCACGATCACGGGCGCGGCGGCGAAGGGCCTCTGCAATTTCTCCGCGGTCGACGAGGACAACATCTTCGGGATCGGCCGCGCCAACACCCCCGCTCATCTGCTCGTCAGCGCCGACGGCGGCGCCAACTGGGAGGCGAAGGACCTCGGGGCAGAGCTGAGCATGGCCGTCGACGGGAAGTTCTTCACCCCCACCGAGGGGGTCGTCGTCGGCATGAGCAAGACCGGTCAGAAGTGCACCATCGTCCGCACCGAGGACGGCGGTGACACGTTCGAGCAAGTGTTCCAGAGCGCGCAGGCGTCGAGCCTCTGCTGGAAGGTCCACTTCCCCACCGACTCCGTCGGCTACGTCGCGATCCTCGACACCGCGGGCGGCCACGGCTCGTTCGCCAAGACCACCGACGGCGGGGTGACCTGGGAGGAGCTCCCGCTCCCGGTGGAGGGGCCTTACACCGGCATCGGGGTCGGCTTCCTCAACGAGAACATCGGCTGGATGGCCCCCGAAGACACGAGCGATCCGGTGCTCCGCACCTTCGACGGCGGGATGACGTGGGAAGAGGACCCGGTGCTGAAGGCCCCCATCAATCGCTTCCGCTTCATCGACGACCACACCGTCTTCGCGGTGGGCGGGAAGGTCTGGAAGCTCGACCTCGGGACGCCCTGATGCGGCCCTCGGCCTCTCCTCGCCGCCTCGCCGTCGCGGCCGCGCTCGCGCTGCTCGCGGCGTGCGGCGAGGTCGGCACGGGCGCTCCTCCCCCCGAGGGCGACGATGCAGAGCCGCCCGGCTCACCGCCTGCCATCGACGGACAGACGGGTTGGTCCGAGGGCGACCTGGTGCCGGATATCGACTTCGACGGCATCGACGCGGACGGAGCCCCGGAGCGGGTCTCGCTCCACGACTTCGCCCAGCCCGCCGGTGAGGCGCCCAGAGCGCTCGTCGTCCTCGTCAGCGGCGGGACCTGGTGCGGCACCTGTGCCGAGCTCGCCCGTCATTTCGACGACGCCGTCCCGGTGGCGGCGAGGGGGAGCGTCGACCGCATCGATCTGATCCTCCGCGATCGGGACGGGGCGCGCCCCGGCCCGATCGTCGACACGGCGGAGTGGGGGCGCGCGGTGGGCGGCGAGAGGCGGCCGATCGGGATCGATCCGGAGTTCGTCACCGCCGGCGCGCTCGGCGGCGAGCGGCACCCCCTCCCGATCGTGCTCGTCATCGACGAAGCGACGATGAAGCTCGAGACCGTCCTATCGAGCCCGTCTCGGCGCGAGCTCGCGCGGGCGATCGACGCCTCGATCGGCGGCGATCGGGAGACCCAGGCGGAGCCCGAGGACGAGCCGCTCGTCGACGGCATCTTCCGCGAAGACGAGTGGGAGATGATCCGCGCGATGGGGGAGGTCCCCGGCGCACCGCCGTCCGACCCGACCAACGCCCACGCCGACGATCCCCTCGCCGCCGCCCTCGGCCGTACGCTCTTCTTCGACGCGGGCCTGTCGCGCTCGGGGACGGTCTCTTGCGCGACCTGCCATGACCCGGCGCGCGGGCTCTCCGACGGGAGACCGGTCGCCGTCGGCGAAGGCGTGGGCCGCCGGCGCACGCCCTCCATCGCCCTCGCCGCGCACGCGCGCGCTCAAGATTGGGACGGGCGCGCCGACACGCTCTGGGCCCAAGCGCTCGGACCGCTCGAGAACCCGGCGGAGATGGGGGCGTCACGCGCGCTCGTCGCGAGGCGCCTGCTCACCACCCACCGCGCGCAGCTCGAGGCCGCCTTCCCCGAGGTGAGCCTGCCGAGCATCTCCCGTTGGACGGCGGAAGGTAGGCCCGGTGACCTCGAGCTCGACGACCTCTCCGCCGCGGACCAAAAGGCGATCACGAGCGTCTTCGTCCTCGCGGGAAAGGCGCTCGAAGCGTACGAGCGGACGTTCCGCGTCCGGGCGACGCGCTTCGATCGCTACGCCGCCGGCGACTTCGCGGCCCTCGACGACATCGAGAAGTACGGGCTGCAGCTCTTCGTCCGATCTGGCTGCACCCAGTGCCACCATGGACCGCGCCTCACCGACGACGCGTTCCACCGCACCGGCGCAGGCGTTGGAGGCAGAGGCTCGCCCGACCTTGGCCGCTTCAATGGGCTCACCCAATGGGCGGAGAGCGAGTTTCGAGCCGACGGCCCCCACAGCGACGCCCCCGATCTGGGGCGCCCTTCGAAGCGAGCGACGCGAGAGACGATTGGACAGTTCAAGACGCCTTCGCTGCGCGGGGTCGCGGATCTGGATTACTTCGGCCACGCGGGTGGAGCGCACGATCTGGCCCGCGTCACCGAGAGCTACGGACACGGGACGACGGCGCGCGAGCCTTGGGTCGTCCCGTTCGGCGAGACGGTGCAATGGGGGCTGCTCCCCTTCTTGAGGGTGCTCGAGGGCGACGTCGAAATGCCCTGACCGCGACCCCGCTCACCCGCTCTCTTCTTCCACGTCCTCGCCCTCCGACACCTCCACGAGCGTGGCCCGCAATCGATACATCTGCTCCGAGCCCAGGCCCTGCCCGACGAACGAGGCCCCGAACGTGAGCCCTCCGAGCACCGTCGCGGCCGCGGCCACGTAGAACCCGGTCGGCGACTGAGAGAGCATCAGCTGGGACACCCCCCACGCGAGGGCGATGAGCGCGGTGGTCCCGAGCGCGCCATAGCTGTACGTGTACGCGATCCAAACGCCGGGGTCGGGGCTGAACCGCGCGTGAATGGTCGTCTCCCCTTCGTGCTCGGAGAGCTCGGCCGAGAGCTGAGGTGACCAGATCTTCCGCTCTTCGCCCGTGACGCGCAGCTCGATGAAATTGGGCGACGCGGTGCCGGTGACGAACGTCGAGCCTTTGAACGAGTCCGCAGCTCGCGTGGCGATCTCGCGCATGGCGAGCTTCGACCTCAGCACGAAGCGCGGCCGCGGGCTCGGTCGTGAGGACATGGGCCGAGCGTACGCGCGCGCTTCGCTTTCGTAACGAGCGGCCCTTCGAAACCGCGCGCTAAAGATGCGTCCACGATCCCCGTCCGCCGCGATAACGTTCGCCGTCCATGCACGATTACGATGTCCTCGTCATCGGCGCCGGAATGGCCGGCCTCGCGGCCGCGTCCCTCCTCGCCAAGCAGGGACGGCGCGTCCTCGTGCTCGAGGCCCACGACGTCCCGGGGGGCTACGCGCACAGCTTTCGAATCCGCGACTATCGATTCTGCGCTCAGGTTCACTACATCTTCGGGTGCGGCGAGGGCGAGGTCGTCAATCGATTGCTCTGTCGGCTCGGGCTCGAGGACGACGTGCCATTCGTCCGGCTCGATCCGGAGGGGTACGATCACGTCGTCATCGGCGGGGAACGGCTGCGCATCCCGAACGGATTGACCAAGCTGCGCGACCGCCTCGCCCACCGCTTCCCCTCCGCGAGGGAGCCGCTGCGCCGCTACTTCGAGGTGCTCGGGCGGCTCGCCGACGAGCTGTCCACCCTCGACGCCATCCCGGACAGACTGTCACTCCGGCTCCTCGCGGAGGGGTATCGCCACCGCCACCTCCTGCGCTATCTGCGCTGGACGCTCGAGGACCTCTTCGACGCGGTCGAGATGCCGCCCGCCGTCCGCGGTTATCTCGCCGGACAGTGCGGCGACTATCTATTGCCCCCCCGCGACGTGTCTCTGCTGCTCCACGCCGCCCTCGTGAACGGCTACGACCGAGGGGCCTTCTATCCCAAGCACCACTATCACCAGCTCGTGGAGGCGATCGCCGCCGTCGTTTCCGGCTCGCCCGGCTGCCGCCTCGCCCTGCAAAACGAGGTGACAGCCATCGAGACCGACGGGGGGCGCGTCACCGGGGTGCGCACGAAGGATGGTCAACGCTTCACCGCCCGGACCTATCTGTCCAACGTCGACCCTCGCGCCACGGACGGGCTCTTGCGCGGCGCCCGCCTCTACGGGGCCGACCGAGAGCGCCTCCGATACGACTACTCCTCGGGGACATTGACGCTCTATATGGGATTGTCCGGGGTCGATCTGCGCGACCACGGCTTCGGCTCCCACAATGTTTGGCACTATCCCCACCCCGACCTGAATCGAATCTACGACGAGCAGCGCTCCTCCGCCGACCTCTCCGACCCGTGGCTATTTCTGTCCACCCCGACGCTGCACAGCGACGCTCCCGGGCTCTGTCCGCGAGGACACCAGATCCTCGTCGCCGCCACGAGCACCGACTTCGCCGCGTGGGCCGCGCTGCGCGCCTCCGACCGGCGTGCCTACAACAAGAAGAAGAAGCGCGCGGTCGATGTCATGCTCGACACCATCGCGCGCCACTACGTGCCCAATCTGCGGAGCCACCTGACCCTGCGCGTCGCCGGCACCCCCGCCACGAACGCGCGATTCTGCCGAGCGCCCTTTGGCAACGCTTATGGCGCCGCCCTCACCCCGCACCACGTGGGCCTCGAGCGAAAGCCCCACCGGAGCGCCCTCGAGAACCTCTGGCTCGCCAACGCGACCGCCGGCTACCCGAGCGTGGCGGGGGCGATCGGAGCCGGAATGACCATCTCCGAGCAGCTCGCGTCGGGGTAGCCCATCACCGCCCCGCGCAGCGGAGATAGGCGGTGAGCAAGGCCCGCTCGTCGTCGGGCACCCCGCCCCCAGGGGGCATCGTCGGCGCCTCCGAGAGCGTCGAGCTCGTGATCGCGGCCGAGCTCGCGAGGGCCGCGTCTTCGCTGTCGAACGTGATGCCAGGGGGCGCTCCGCGGCGATCGGACACGTTCGACGAATGGCATCCTTGACAGTACGCCTCGAAGAACCCCTGGCCGAAGCTCTCCCACGACAGCACGGGGAGATCCTGCCCGCACGTGCCGATGGGCTGGTCCTCGGCGCTCGTGGACTCTTGCTGCTGGCAGCCCCCGAGCAGCGCAATGGCGAGGATGATGGTGACGAAGCGACCCGTGAAGCCCCCCCCGCGAAGATGTTCGGCTGCGGTCGGCGAGCGCGTCAGCGCGCGGGTGGCGCTCATGACAGCACGCCTCGGATTGGGGTCGCCCCCGGGATGAGCTCGGCGGGGTCGGCCCCTCCGAGCGCGAGGAGGGTGGCCCCGAAGGCCTTCGGATCCACGCCGACCTCCTTCGGGTCCAGATCGCCTGTCGCCTCGTCGACGCCGATGCCCACGTAGCGCTCGGTGTACCCGCCAATCGCCCGCCCTCCTCGAACGCCGGGCCCCACGACGAGGGCGCTCGTGAACGGCCAATGGTCGCGACCGGCCGCCTCGTTGAGGATCGGCGTCCGCCCCATCTCGGAGACGATCACGACCACCGTGCTTTCGGCGAGCGGCTTCCCCTCTGGGCCCGCTGTCTCCCCGAGGCGCTGGCGAAGCGAAGAGAGGCCCCCGAACAGCTCCTCGAAGAGGAGCCTCTGGTTCACGTTCTGATCGTGGGTGTCCCACGCCGGCCGCTCATGGGTCGCGAGGCTCACGCATCGGGTGACCCCGCTCGCGAGCAGCGATGCGGCGTTCCCGAGCTTCTCGGCGAAGGTGCTCGCAGGGGTGATCGACAGCGCTCCCTTCATGGAGGCGAGCCCCTCTGCCCGCGCCGTCGCATCGGACTGATCGGTGGCGAGAGGATTGGCGCGCGCCGTCGAGAAGCGCTCGGTGCGAGCGGCGAGATAAGCACCCACTCGGTCGCGGGCCGCGCGCGAAGCCTCCCCGACCGGAGCGTCGAAGAGCGTCGCCACCGAGCCGTCCACCGTCTGTCGCAACAAGCCATTCGCGTGGCCGACGAGCACGGAGTGGGTCCCCGGATAGATGGGGGCGTCGAGGGTGACGTGGGGGAGGTAGTAGTCACCCGCGGCGGCGAGGGCGAGCAGCGTCGCCCAATCGGTCCCCGAGTCACCGAGCGAGCCGGTGAGGGCCATCGCCCGCGCGGCGAAGTGATTCACGCTCCGGGTGGACATTCCCTGGACGAGGAGCGTCTCGCCGCCGTGCGCTTGGAAGAACGAGGCGACCGAGGGCCGGTCCGGTCCATCGACGAGCCGGAAGTCGCCAATCGAGACCGGCTCGTCCCCCTCCCCCATTTCGATGAGCGGGCTGTCGAACAGCGGGGCGAACGCGACGAGCGGATCCCAACCCCCGACCGCGTGCACGAAGACGAACCGCTTCGCCGCCGCCGCCCCCGTACCGGCTCGCGCCGTGACCGCCCCCGTGAGCGCGGCGAGAGCACCCAGCCCGAGGGTCCGTCGATTCAAACGGAGGGCTCCGCTCCGCCCCGACGCGCTCCGCGTCCCCCGACCGCTCATCTTCCAATCGCCCATATTCGATCTCCTGGTGCTCTTCATGTCTCAGTAGGTCGCGAGCTCGGGATCCGAGAGGAGGGCGGTCACGAGGGCGACCCACGCCTCTCGCGGGTCCCCCGTCTCCTCTGCCACGCCCAAGACCAGGCTCACGAGCGCCTTTTCGTCCTCCGATCCGGAAGCGAGGTCGCGGCCGAAGATGGCGCGGTGGAGCGCCGCGATGGCGGCCTGGTCCGGCGCCGCGGTCCTATTGAGACCGGCGAGGATCTCCCCGATCGGAGACGAAGCTCCCCCGCCGCCCACCACCGATTGGGCGGCCGCCTCCGCGATCCGGCGCTGCACGAGCACGTAGCCCGCGGACGGGGTCCTCGCCGGGCCACGCTCGCTCGACCCCGAGACGGATCGAAGCGCGAAGTCGAGCCCGACCGCGTCGCGGCCTTGGATGCGAGCGCGGTAACCGGTCAGCGCTTCGATCGCGCTCGCGAGGGTCTCGGGGGGGACGAGCTTCGACACGGTGGGCTCGGGATCTCCTCCAAGCTCGCTCCGGGCTTTCGCCCCCCGATAAGCGGGATCGAAGAGGATGCTCTTCACCAGGGCCCGCAGTGAGAGACGGTTCTTCACGAACGCGGCGCGATGGACCTGGATTTGGCCCTCGTCGGCCAGGTCCTTCGGCCGGCCGAGCAGGGCCTCGTAGACGTGGGTCACCGCGCACGTCGCGAACCGACTGTCCGCCACGAGGGCGGCGCCGAGGGCTCGCATGCCCCCCTCGGTCGGCGTCCCGAAATAGGCGGGAGCGGCGCCGGTGCTCGCCTGCCAATATTCCTCGTAGTCGGGTTGATAGCGGCTCCAGCTCTTCGCGTCGTCGCCTTTGGACGCCAATCCCCACAGGTGGGAAGCGAGCGGGTCCATCGTCGAATGGCAGGCTTGGCAGGCCTGATTCTCGCGAATGGCGTCATGGATCGACTCGCGATCCGTGAGATCGATGTCGGTGGGAAAGACGATGGGCCGGTCGAGATAGTCCTGGCAGAGGAAGATGCGGCTCAGCGCGTTGGCCCTCGCCCGCTGGGCGTTCTCGATGGTGGACGTGTAGCGCCAGACGAAGGCGTTGGTGGTGAGCACCCCCGCCGGCTCGCGACCGTCGACATAGCGAGCCTGGATGGTCCCCGCTGGCAGCCCCTTCGGCTGCGGGCTCGTCGCTTCGATCGGCCACACCGTCCCGAGATCCGGGGCGCCCTGCTCGAGCAGGATCGGATCGACGACCGTGTAGTCGGCCGTCACCACCTCCGAGAAGGGCCGATCCGTCGCCGCCACCAGCTCGACGATGTGGACCGCCTCCTCCGCGAGAGCGTGATCGAACTCGGGCCGGCGGCGCTCGTCCAATCCGAGCATCTCGGCCCGAAACACGATGTGCTGATCCCAGCGCGTCCGGAAGACGTCGGCGAAGATGCTCGCGACGCGAGCCGCGAAGCGGGGGTCGTCCACGAAGCTCTCGACGAGCGCGTCCGCCGCCGAAGGGTCGGCGCCGACGGCATCCATCTCGGACGGGCTGGGGCGGACCCCTCGAACGTCCAGGCTCGCCCGAACGAGCCAGGACTCCGCGTCGATCCCTTCGACCGGGGTCTCCGCGACCGGCGGGGGCGCGCTCTCACAACCGCTCGCGACCGAGACCGCCCACCCCAAGGCGAGCACCAGCTCTCGCGTAGTTCGCATGAGAGGTCGCGTTTGCAAGGCAGGCGCCACCGCGGAACGCCCGCGAACACCGGGGGTGGGCTCGTCGAGGTGCGCAGTGGCAGCTCGCACCTGGGATCCGACAGAGCGCGCCGCGCCGAGAAAAGCCGCTATTCTGGCGGCGGTCATCATGGTGAGCGGCGCGCGGTCGAGCCGCGAGACGTCCCGAGGGGAGCTCCCCCTGCGCTCGCTCGGTCGATACGAGATCCTCGCGCGCATCGCGAGCGGCGGGATGGGCTCCGTCTATTGGGCACGCGCGCGCGGTGCGGTCGGCTTCACCAAAGACGTCGCGATCAAGCTCACCCACCAGCACCTGCGCGAACAAGAGGATCTTGCGAAGACCCTCTTGGACGAGGCGCGGCTCGCCTCCCGGATCAAGCACCCGAACGTGGTCGACGTGCTCGATCTCGGCGACGACGCCCTCGGCCTCTACCTCGTGATGGAGTACGTCGAAGGAGACAGCCTCGCCGGCATCCTGAAGGCCTGTCGTGAAGCGGAGAGGACCATCCCGCTGCCGGTGGGTGCGCGGATCTTGGTCGACGCGCTCGCTGGGCTCCACGCCGTCCACGAGCTCGTCGACGAGCATGGAATCGCGCTCCACGCCGTCCACCGGGACTTCTCCCCTCACAACGTGCTCGTCTCCGTCGACGGGACGACGAAGCTCACCGACTTCGGGGTCGCCAAGACGAGAGACAAGCTCCTCCAGACGGCGAGCGGGCTGGTCAAAGGCAAGCTCCCCTACATGTCCCCGGAGCAAGCGCGGGCGAAGGAGCTCGATCGCCGCAGCGACGTCTGGTCCGCGGGGGCGGTGCTCTGGGAGCTGTGCGCCCATCGGAGGCTCTTCGACTCCAACAACGACGTCGAGCTGCTCATGCAGATCGTCACCCAGCCGCCGCCGCTTCTCTCGGAGGCAGGGTTCGACGTTCCCCTCGCGCTCGAAGAGGCGGTCGCGGCCGCCCTGACGCCGGAGCTCGAAGACCGCATCGGCACCGCCGCCGCGCTCGCCCGCCGCATCGAAGACGCCGTCGGCCTCGCCGATCGTGCCGAGGTCGCCGCGTTCGTGCGGCCGCTCGTCGCTCCGAAGCTCGCGGCCCGGCGCGAGGCGGCGCAGGCGATCGCGGCCGAGAGGAGCACGGAGGAGGACGATGAGGGCCCGAGCCCCTCGCCGACGGTCCGCGAGGGAAAGAGGTCGATCGATCCCGAGCCGGAGACGGAGCTCGCGACCGCGGACAAGAGCGCCGCCGAGCGAACCGGCGTCACCGCCTCCGACGTCGTCGTCCTGCCCAAGCACAAGCGGAGCTGGATCGCCGCTCCCGTCGCGGTCCTGGCGGCCATCGCCGTCGTCGCGCTCACGGTGAGGAGCATGAGCCAAGGCTCGACGTCGGCGACTGGACCCGGATCGGCCGCCGCGGGAGAGCCGCGCTCCTCTTCGGCCGCTCCCCCCCGCCCGAGCGGCCAGCAGATCACCGCCGAGCCGATCGCGACCGCCGCCGTAGCCGCGACCGCACACTCCCTTCCGACCCGAGTGATAGAGAGCGCGTCCGCGCCCGCCGCCGCCCCGTCCGACGAGCCCGCTCCACCCAAGCGCGCCCCGCGACGCGGGCCTCCCCCGAAGGCCTCCGGGGAGGGCCTGTTCGACAGTCCATACGAAAGGCACTGAAGGCGGCGGCTCGACTATCATCGTGCCGTGACCGACGCTCGCCGTGATCTCTCTACGCTGCTCAGCGTCGGATTCGATCCTTCCCCCATCCCGCGCGAGCAGTTCTCGCTGACCGTGATCGAAGGCCCGGACGCGGGAAAGACGGCCTTGTTCGATCCGACCGATCGACGCTCCTTTCGGATCGGCCAAGGGGATACGTGTGATCTCGTCCTCTCGGATCGGGCCGTGTCGCGTCGTCACGTGGAGCTCGGCTTCGCGGCGCGAGGGCTCAGCGTCGTCGATGTCGGCTCCAAGAATGGGACCCTCGTCGAGGGGGTCTCGATCCGGGAGGCCACCATCTCGGGGGGCGAGACGCTCCGCATCGGGTCTACCTCGATTCGAATCGAGCGCGCCGGAAAGACGAAATCGCCCGCCATCTCGAGCTCGCCCTCGTTCGGTCGCGTGCTCGGCGCGAGCACGGAGATGCGCATGCTCTACCCGGTGCTGGAGCGCCTCGCCCGGTCCAACGTGCCGGTCGTCATCGAGGGCGAGACGGGCACTGGCAAAGAGGCGCTCGCGGAGAGCCTCCACGAGATGGGGCCACGCGCCGACCGCCCGTTCGTCGTGTTCGATTGCACCGCCGTCCCCCCGACCCTCATGGAGGCGGAGCTGTTCGGGCACGAGCGAGGGGCGTTCACGGGCGCGTCGTCGGCGCGCCCGGGCGTGTTCGAGCTCGCCGACGGCGGTACGCTCTTCATCGACGAGATCGGCGATCTGGAGCTCTCGCTCCAGTCGAAGCTGTTGCGGGCGGTCGAGCGCTCGGAGGTCAAGCGGCTCGGCAGCTCGAAGACGACACGCGTCGACGTCCGCATCCTCGCCGCCACCCGCCGCGACCTGGATCGCGAGGTCGCCGCCGGTCGGTTCCGAGACGATCTCTTTCATCGGCTCGCGGTGGGGCGGGTCGAGCTGCCCCCTCTCCGCGCCCGCCGCGGGGACGTCGCCCTCCTCGCTCGCCACTTCCATGCGTCGATTGGCGACTCCAACGAGACGCTGCCCGCGACCCTCCTGCAGCAATGGGAGGATTCACCCTGGCCCGGCAATGTCCGGGAGCTGCGCAACACCGTGGCTCGCCACGTCGCCCTCGGGGACCTCGCCGCGTCCGTCCCGCGCAAGGCGGCCGCTGCCGTGGAGGGGGGGGAGGGCCCGATGGATGCCTTGGTCGACAACGTCCTCGCGAGCGGCCTGACCCTCCAAGACGCGCGCGATCGCGTCGTCCAGGAGTTCGAGCGCCGGTATGTGCGGGCCGCCCTCGAGCGCCACGGCGGGAACGTCACCCGCGCCGCCGACGCCTCGGGCGTCGGGCGCCGCTATTTCCAGATGCTCAAAGCGAAGCTCTGATCCAGGCGCTGGTCAAAACGCGACTTGGAGGGAGGCCGCCGTCGGAGCGACGACCACGCGCCCGCGGGGGGCGACGGAGAACAAGACGACTCCGGTCGCGGCGAAGCCGATCGATAGGGCGAGCGCCACGTTCGCCCCCGTCTTGCTCGCGACCGCCTGATCGTGGAGATCCGCGCTCACCGCGCCTCCTTCCACGAACTGGTCCCGCACGGCAATGGCATGTTCACCGAGCCCGATCATCGCGATGAGGCCAATCCCGGACAATCCGAACGCGACCCCTCCCGCAACGTCGTAGGGCAACCGCGATGGCCCGCGCTCCCGGGGCGCGAAGGGATGATTCGGGGTGACGCTGTTCGGAGGAGGCGGCTTCACGGGCGCAGGGGGCTTCGCCGGCGGTTCGGGAAGCGGCGCGACGGGCGGCTCTCGAGGCTCCGCGAGCGACATGGTCTCGGACGCGCCCGCCACCGCCTCGAAGATCGCCGATGCCTCCCTTCCGCTGGCGAACCTCGCGCGGATGGTGTGTCTTCCCGGCGTCAGGCGCACCGGCTTGCCCGCCTCCACCGCCGCGTCGTCGACGCGGACATCGACGGCGCCGGGGGCGTCGATGCTCACGCGGGCGGTCTTGCCGTCAATCGCGGCAACACGGGCTCGCGCTTCTCGCTCTTGCTCGCTCGCGAGCCCGCCCAACGAGAGCGACCGCTCGAACAATCCGGCGGCGTGAAGGGAATCGCCGCCCTCGTCGTACGCGAGCCCCGCCAGGTAAGCCGTCTTCGCATGGGGCACGATCGCGAGGGCCCGCTCGAACGCGGCGGCCGCGCCGGCGAAGTCCTTCTTCGCGAAGGCGACCCGCCCTTCCTTGAACGCCGCGTCGGCGCGGGCGAGCTCAGCGGCGCTCGGCGGATCGTTCGGCGCGCCCCTCGACGCCGACGCGATCGAGAGCAGCGCGACGACGAGCAGCGCCCCGAGCCGCCGCGACCTCATTGGGGCTCCATGACGGGGCTCGCGGGCGCGTCGGTGGAGGGGCCTTCGATCCCGAGCTGCCCTCGGTCGTTGGCTCCCCAGCAATAGACGGCGCGGGCGTCGGCCTCGGCTGCGTCGACGAAGAGAGCGCACGCGTGCGCGCCCCCGACCGCGATCGCGACGAGCCGCTCGTCCAGCGCGACCGCGCGCATCCCCGCGCCGGAGCCGTCCTCCGGGCCATCGCCGAGCTGGCCGTTCGCGTCGCTCCCCCAGCACGCCGCCCGCTGCGCCGCGGTGATCCCGCACGCGTGCGCCCCGGTCGAGCCGATCTCCGAGAGGGTAGCGCCGTCGATGTCGAATGGCTCGCTCGCGGGGGCACCTCCCGGCGCGAAGGGCTCCGCGTCTCCCCAACATCGCAGGAGGCCCTCCCCGTCGAGAGCGCACGAGTAGCCCGCCGCGACGGTGATCTCCTGCGCCTCGATCCCGGGGACGAGGTGGCTCGTCGCAGAGGTCTCCCCGCCTCCGAGCTGCGCGGCGGCGTTGCTTCCCCAGCACGCGACGCCGTCCGGCGTCGAGGCGCACCCGTGGTCGCTCGCCACCGCGATCGCGATCGCACCGCCCAGCTCCAGAGCCTCGGGTGGGTGCGGGGCCTTGCCCGCGTCGCCCGGCGCCGCTCCCCAGCACGCGACGTCTCCCCCCGCATCGATCACACAGGTCGAGTCCCCCCCCGCCGCGAGCCTCGCCGAGACGACGGGCGCTCCCTCTGGGCACGTGGTCACGACGCGCGGCGCACCGATCGCGCTCACCTCACAACCTCCCGCCTGGAGCGAGGTGCTCGCGCCCCAGCACACGATCCGGCCCGACTCGAGCCTCGCGCAAGCGTGGGCGGCCCCGCAGGCGACGCTCGTGACCGGGTCGTCGTCGATCTCCGGCGGCATTCCCACGCTCAGCGGCGACGAGCGAAAGCCGCCGTCGCTGTCGCCGAGCTGGCCCGAGGTGTCGTCCCCCCAGCACGCGACGCCGCCGTTCACGGCCGCGCAGGTGAAGGCGTCGCCCGCGCACAGGATCCCGGCGTGGTCGCCGACCTCGACAATCGCCCCTCCCCCTCCCCCTCCCGCGTCCGCGCCGCCGGTCTGCGCCTGGCCGCCCCCGCCCGCCGCCACGTCCGGAATGTCGAGCAGGCAACCGCTACAAACCGCGGCCAGCAGCGAAGACGTCGGGACCCAAGCGAGCTTCCAATCGAGCATCGTGCGAGCGTCCGCCATCGTAACGCGAGGCGGGCACATCCTCCATTGCCCTCACTGCAAGGGGGAGGCCGCGGTCATTTTCCGCGGTGGGCGCCAATTCGCTCGCCGCGAGGCGCGAAATACCAATTCGCACGCGCAATGGCGCTTCTCAGATCTCCGCGCAGATGGGGCTCACGCACACCGCGGAGGCAGGATTCACGCGGCACGCGAGCCCCGCCTCACAATCGAACTGGCAAGCATCGCCGAGCCCCGGCGTCGGGCTGCACACGTATTGACCGCCGCCGTTGGGCAGGCACACCGCCACGGGGCCGCACTCGTTCCCGATGCTGCACGGGGTGGCGAGCGCGAAGTCCGCCGCGCACGTGCCCTGATTGAAGTCGCAATGGAGGCCGTCGGCGCAGACTTGATCGTTCTGACAGTCGCCCCCGATGGGCTTCTTCTCCACGCAGAAGCTGCCCTGGGCGGTGAAGTCGCAGCCGAGGGGCGCGGCGCAGCGATTGTCGACCGTGCAGGGCTCGTCGAGCTCCGGCAGCGGACCACACGTCGAGACGTTGCAGCCGAGACCTTCGGCGCACGCGGAGGGACCCATCGGGCCGAAGGCGCACGGCTCGCCATCCCCCGGCAACGGCGCGCAATCGCCGAAGTCGCTCGTGCATCCGAGCCCGGGCGCGCAGAGCGTCCCCAGTGCGCACGGCTCTGTGTCGGCGGGCAAGGCCGTGCACGACCCCGCGTCACAATAGAGACCCCCGTCGCAATGGGCGTCTTGGACGCACGCGCCTCCCTCCCCGGAGGTGAGGGCGCACCGCGGAATGGCGATGCACGACTCCTGATTGCCGCACGAGTCGTCGCCGTCGCAGGGCACCGGGTCCGTCGAGGTGCACACGTCCCCGCTGCAGCCGAGCCCGACTGCGCAGTCGCTCGTCGCGGTGCACGCCTCGGTCGCCTCGGCGAGGGCGGCGCATTGACCAGCGAGGCAGCGGAGGGGGGGGACGCAACCCTCGTCCGCGTCGCAGAGCGCGCCTCCCCCTCCCGGGGGGGCGCAGGTGCCGTCGAGGCACAGAAGACCAGGCGCGCACTCGTAACCCTGGCAGGGATCCTGAGCGGCGGGCCGCGCGACGCACGACCCTTCCGGACAATAGCCATCTCCCCCTGCACAAATGGGGAAGGAGCACGCCTCGCCGATCGGCGTCACCGAATAGAACCACGCGTCGCACAACCCGAGCGGCACCGTCCCCCGCGGACGCTCGCAGGAAGGTGTCGACGACGAGACGAGATCGATGCAGGCGGCCGCTCGATCCGCGTCGACGATGGCGAGCCCTTGCTGCACCGCCATGTCGATCGGGGCATAGGCCTGCAGACACTCCGCCGTGTATCCGGCCACACACGCGGCCTCGTCGAAGGCCCCCGTCGGGGAGATCTCCGCACAATCGCAGCCGGCGGCGCGGGCGCAGACCAGCTCCGCGAGCGGCACGCAATAGTCGTCTTCGACGCTGCCCGTGGTCGAGGCGGCGCCGCCCTCCGCTGCGGTTCCCCCTTGGCCCCCCGCGCCGCCCTGAGCCTCGCCGCCCACCACCCCCGCCCCCGCTCCCCCCACCGCCCGCCCCGCCTTGGCCGCCAAAGGAGCCTCGGTGGAGTCACCCGCAGCCGATCGCGATCGAGAGAGATAGAAGGATCGAGCCGGGCGTGAGCGCGCGAAGCATCCCGCGGTCCTATTGCATGCGCGCTCGGAAGTCAGCCTCGCCGAGCGGCGCGCAGATCCCGGAAGCCGTTTGCGATCGCGTCGGCGACGAGGCGCACCGCGGGCCTCTCGAGGACGTCCGGATGGGCCACGAGCCACACCGGCCGAGGCGGGATCGACGGCAAAGCGACGATGTGCTCGAGGCCCTCCGTCGCCTCGCCCCACGCCCGCGTGATCGCGCAGATGCCGTGCCCCCGGACCGCCGCCTCGACGATCGCGGGCATGGAAGAAGAGCGGAGGACGACGCGGACCGCCGGCACCTTCGCGAGCAGGCGCGCCTCGGGGAGCTTCTCGAGCTCCCCGCTCGGCAAGAGCACGTCGTGGCCCGCGACCTGGGAGAGCGAGCGAGGGATCCCGCGCGACCTCAGGTAGGTCGCCGACGCGAACAGCGAGATGCCGAGCTTCGCGACGATCCGCGCCTTGAGCCCCTCCTCTTTGGTCGGGACGACCCGCAGGGCGAGGTCCGCCTCCCCTCGCGCGAGATCGACGAGCCGGTTGCCGCTGACGAGCTCGATCTCGAGGCCGGGGTGGGCGGCTCGAAGATCGAGGATGCCGCCCTGGACGAGCCGCACCGCCATCGCCTCCGTGGTTGCGACGCGGACCACCCCTGCCGCCTGCGCCCCGCCCGCCGACGCCACCGATTGGAGCGCGAAGAGCTCGGTCGCCATTCGGTCGACGTGGGCGCGCGCCGCCTCGCCCTCTCGAGAGAGGCGCAGCCCCTCGTGGGTCCGCACGAACAGCTTCGACCCGAGCGCCCGCTCCAGCGTGACGATCCTCCGGCTCACCGTCGACTTGTCGAGCCCGAGCGCCCGCGCCCCGCCGGCGAGGCTCTCTTCGCGGCACAGCACCCCGAAGATCCGCACGTCGTCCCAGTCGATCGGCAGCCGCTTCCTCGCAATGGCACGTTGCATCCATGCAGCTTCCGCCTTCTCTGCCGCGTCGACAAGCTACCGTCATGAGCGCGACCTACCGAGCGACGATGCTGACGAAGAAGGGCGGCCCCGAGGCGCTCGAGCTCCAGGAGCTGCCGATGCCGGAGCCGGGCCCCGGGGAGCTGCGGGTGCGGGTGCTCGCCACCGGCGTCGGCGCGACCGACGTGACGATGAGGCGAGGCTACTACCCGTTCGCGCCCAAGATCCCCTTTCCCCCCGGCTACGAGACGGTGGGGGTCGTCGATCGGCTCGGACCGGGGGTGACCGGCTTCGCCGTGGGCGACCGCGTCTGCGCCCTCACCGTGTACGGCGGCTACGCGACCCACGTCGTTCGAAACGCGAGCGACTGGGTGCACGTCCCCGCCGGCCTCGACGCGGTCGAGGTCGCGGCCTCGATCCTCAACAACGTCACCGCGTACCAGGCGGCGTTCCGCGTCGCGGACGTCCGCCCGGGGAGCACCGTCCTCGTCACCGCTGCGAACGGCGGAGTCGGCCAAGCCCTCACCCAGCTGCTCGTGAATAAGGGCGTCCGCGTCGTCGCCTCTGCGCGCGCCTCCGCCCACGCCCTCCTTCGAAGCATGGGGGCGGAGCCGGTGGACGGACGCTCGCGCCCCGTCGCCGAGGCGGCCATGGAGCTCGTCCCGGGCGGGGTCGACGCGGCGTTCGACGGCGTGGGGGGAGAGACGCTGCGCCAGTGCATCCAGGCCACGCGCCGAGATGGGCGCATCGTCTGGTACGGCTTCATGGGGGTCGGCACCTCGTTCGCGGCGGTGGCCCGGAACTACTTCGACATCTTCGTCCGCGCGCGCCTCGCCCGCAAACGCGCCGCGTTCTACGGGATCACTGCCCTCTACCAGCGCGACAAGGAGCCGTTCCGGGAGGACCTCCGCGCCGTCTTCGCGCTCCTCGAGCAGCGCGTCGCGGTGCCACGGATCGCCGCCCGCCTCCCCCTCGCCGAGGCGCGCGAGGCGAACGTGATGCTCGAGCGCGGAGGCCTCGACGGGAAGATCGTGCTCGTGGCCCCCGAGGCTCGCGCTTGACATATAAGTTTTAATCTATACGATGTCGGACATGACGACCGACGCCATCCCCGCCCCGCCCGATCTCTCCGCTCACCTCGCGATCGACGGCGCGGCGGCAGCGATCGACTTCTATGTCCGCGCCTTCTCCGCCAAGCTCCTCGGCAAGCAGCCCACCCCCGACGGGAAGAAGCTCATCCACGCCGCCCTCGCCTTCGGCAATGGCCTGTTGATGTTGAGCGATGACTTCCCGGAGATGAACGGCGGCAAATCCCGGCACCCCCGCGCCCTCGGCGGCTCCGGGGTCACCATTCACCTGAACGTCCCCGACGCGGACGCCGTGTTCGAACGCGCCGTCGCCGCCGGCGCCAAGGTGGTGATGCCCCTCGCGGACATGTTTTGGGGCGACCGCTATGGCATCTTGGAAGATCCGTTCGGACATCGCTGGTCGATCGGCACGCCGAAGCGAAAGGTCCCCGACGACGAGCTCGCCGCGGCGGCCCGCCAGTACTTCTCCTGAGCCATGGCCGGCGCCGAGCGCGATCGAGCCCTCACCGACGTCCTGTTCGCGGTGGCGGAGCCCAAGCGCCGCTCCATCCTCGACGCCCTCGCTTCGGGGGAGCGCAGCGTGACGGACCTCTGCGCGCTCTTCGATATCTCTCAGCCCGCCGTGTCCCAGCACCTCGAGATCCTCCGCACCGCGGGGCTGGTCTCGGTGCGCAAGGCGGGTAGGTTTCGCCTCTATCGCCTCGAGCCCGAGACGATGAAGCTCGTATTCGACTACGCCGGCCACTTCGAAAAGCTCTGGCACCGAAAGCTCGACGCTCTCGGGGAGCTGCTCGACGCCGAGGACCCGGAGGGCTCGTCATGAGGCGCCCGTTCCCGAGCCGCGATCTGGAGATCACCAGGATCTATCTCCACCCTCCCGACCGCGTCTGGCACGCCCTCACCGACCGCGAGAAGATCGCCCGCTGGCTCATGCCGAACGATTTCGGTAACCGCTGCGCAGAGGCCACATCGATTCGGCGTGGCGCGCGCCGGATGCTGTCGACATGGGACGACAGCGATCGAGAGACGAGTGGCAACGTGAGGTCGAGGCGTGGCGTGCGAGCGGAGCGAGCGCCGCGGTGTACGCGAAGCACCGCGGATACTCAGCGAGCAGTCTGATTCGATGGAGTGAACGCGCGCAGAAGCAGGGCTTCGTGAGGGTCGAGGTGGTGCCGTCGGCTGGGCGACGCCCGACGGGCCTCGTGGTCACGGTTGGTGGCGTGGAGGTGCGCGTAGAGCCAGGTTTCGATGCCGAGCTGCTGCGGACGGTCGTGGACGCGCTCGCGGCGCGGGGGTCGGAATGATCCCGCAGGGGGTGGAGATCTTCATCGCGACGGAGCCGGTCGACATGCGGTTCGGCTTCGAGCGGTTAGGTGGGCTCGTACGCGAGCGGATGCAACGTGAGCCGCGATCGCGTGCGCTGTTCGTTTTCTTCGGCCGTCGGCGGCAAACGGTGAAGGTGCTCTCGTGGGACGGGACGGGCACCGTGCTCTGGTACAAGCGGCTCGACCAAGGATTGTTCGAGATCCCCAGCCCGGACCGCGTTGGCGCGGCCGTCGTGAAGGTGAGCGAGGCGGCGTTCGAGGCGATCTTTGCTGGCTTGGCGCGCAGCCCGCTCCATTGAGAAATGAGATGGCGCGTGCTGATTGCGTGATCCGCACGGCCGCCCTCGTGCGTCTATGAGCACATGCAGCCGGACGCGATCTCGACCGAGGAGGTGGAAGCACTCCGCCGCGAGGTCGAGGAGCGACGGCGTGACGCCGAGGAGCGACGGCGCGAGGCGGTCGAACGGGAGCAGGCGCTCGACGCGTTGCGGGAGCTGGTGCGGTCGTTCGAGGGGAAGATCGGCGCGCTCGAGAGCGCGCTGATCAACCAGACGGCGGAGAATGAGATCCTCAAGAGGAAACTCTTCGGGACCAAGTCGGAGCGCGGCGGAACAAACGAGTTGCAGCTGCTGCTGGGCGATCTCCTCCGTGAGCCGGCAGCGCTGCAGAAGGCGCTCGACGACGCGCGTGGCGCTGGCGGCAACAGCCCGGACCCTTCGGATCCGAAGAAGAAGGACCGGCAGCCGCCGAAGGGTCGGAGAGATCTATCGGCCTCGAAACTCCCGGTGATCAGCGTCGACATCGTCGACCCCGAGCTCGCCGCCAAAGGGCGCCTCATCGGCTTCGAGGAGAGCCGCGAGTTGATGCGGGTGCGAGGCGGGTTTCGCGTGCTCCTAAAGCGAGTCGCGAAGTACGAGATCGCGGGCCCCGAGGGGCCGACGGTCGCTGCTGCTCCCGCGCCTCGGCGGCTCTTCCCGCGCGCGCTCTGTCACACCTCGGTCCTCGCGTGGATCGTCGTCGAGAAGTTCGCGCTCGGTGTCCCGCATCACCGCCTCGAGCAGCACCTGGAGGCGGAGGAAGAGTCGCTGGATCGCGGAACGATGTGTCGCTACGCCGAGGACGTCGGCGGGACGCTCGGCGCGACGATCGTCCACGCGATGCTGGAGGACGCGCGAGCGAACTGTCGCGTGCTTTCGACCGACGCCACGGGTGCTTCGATTCAGCCGGGCACGAAGGTGAACGGCGTGAAGCAGGTCTGCAGGAAGGGGCACTTCTTCACCATCGTCGCCGACTGCGACCACGTGCTCTACGAGTTCACGGACAGCCACAGCTCGGACTTCGTCCACCGACTGTTCAAGGGCTTCAAAGGCTTCCTGCAGAGCGACGCGAGCAGCGTCTTTGACATTCTCGACCGCGGGCCGCCCGATCCCGACAACGAGCGCCTTCAGCTCGTAGGCTGCTGGGCGCATTGTCGTCGCTACTTCTTCGAGGCCGCCGTCTGCAAATATCAAGTCGGCGTCGAAGGGCTCCACCGCATCCAAGCGATATACCGGGCCGACGCTGAACTCGCCGAGCTTCCACCAGCGAAGCGTCGCGAGCGGAGGCTCGCTCTCGTCGCCCCGCTCATCGACGACTTCTTCTCGTGGGTCGAACGCGTGAAGCAGGTTGAACCCGGCCGCACGCTCGCGACCAAGGCGCTCGGCTACGCGTGGAACCAGCGTGCCGAGCTCACGCGAGTCCTCCTCGACGGCCGTCTCCCGCTCGACAACACGCGGAGCGAGCGCGCCCTCAGGAAGATTGTCGTCGGTCGCAAGAACTGGATGTTCTATGGGACCGAGACCCACGCCGAGAGCGCCGCCGCGATCTTCAGCGTCATCGCGTCGTGCCGCCTCCATCGCCTCGACCCGCTCGACTATCTCTCCGACGTGCTCCGCGTCCTGCCCTACTGGCCCCGAGACCGCTACATCGAGCTCGCGCCGCTCCACTGGCGCGCGACACGTGCGTCGCTCAAAGCCGATGAGCTCGCCGCCCCGGCGGGAGCGATCACGGTTCCTCCGAAGGCGCCCTGACCGCCCAGCCCAGCTCCGCTGTGCTGGTCAATAACAGAACCCTCGTGGGGTCGGCGCAGCGCTTACCGATTTCGAGCCGCGGGTCGGGCACCGATTCACGATGAAGACGGACCCCGCCCCCGGCTTCGACGGCGTGGTCCACTGCGAGGTCCTCGCGATGGACGAAGGGCGCTCGATGCGGTGGTCGTGGCGCGGCGGTCCCATCGACACCGAGGTCGAGTTCGAGCTCAGCCCTGTCTTCTCGTTCGGCCGCGCCGGAACGCGCCTCGTGGTTCGTCACACCGGATTCGAAGGGCTCCCCGCCGTGCTCGTCTCGTTCATTCTCCAGGCGGGAAATCGCGGCATCTACGGGAAGCGGCTGCCCGCCGTCCTCGACGAGCTCGACGTCGAGCCCAAACACGCCAATCCTCGCCGCCAGGCGTGGTGGTGGATTGCCCGGGTCGCGGGGCCTCTCTCCGCGCGCCTGCGAAGGCGCGGGTGAGCCCCGAGCGCGCCCTCACGGGGCGGCCCTGCCGAAGACGGCCGGGTCCTTCTCGACCTTCGGCCCGACGACGCATCGCCCCTCCGGATTGCACACCGAAGCCGGCTGTTTGCACGGATTGCGGGTGCACATGACCATCCGAGCGTCCTTGGTCACCAACGCGCCCGGCGTGCACGGGCCGCAGGGCAACGTCGGACAGTCCGCGTCGGCCTTGCACGGCACCGCCTCGTCTCCCTTCGGTGTGCTCGCGACTGGCGGCGCGCTGCTCTCGCCTCTCCCCGACGTTCCGCTGCCCAGCCTCGCCGACGCGGTCGCGCGGGCGCCGCTCGCGCTCGTGTCCCCTGGCCCGAGCCCGAGCACGCCATGCCCAGAGACGCCAATGTCGCGCCGAGCAGCGCCGCTCTCACGCGCCCCCCGGCTCGCTGCGGTCGCACGCATTCGTCGGGCCCACGTTGCGGGAGCCGCCGCCGCGGTGATCGAATCGCGCGAGGATCTCTGATCGAGAATTGCGCTCGCTCATTTGGATCGGATGCGAGGGGCCATGTGTCGGTCGACGGATCGTACACCTCCGTGGACGCTTGACAGTGTGCAAAAAAAGGCGGTCGTCCGGCCGCTGGGTGGGCAGCGGCTGCTCTTTCACCCCCCCAGCCCCCCTCGCGTTGCGAGGGGGAGTCAGCGCTCTGGGTTGTGCACGGCACCTTGACCCGGTCGCGCGCGGAGAATGGAGCAAGGGCGCACGCTCACCAGCGGATCATGTGATCCACTCGCCGGTGGGCGGAGCCTCCCTTGGAGCGGATCTCCGCGACCTCGATCCCGGATTGGGAGAGCCTCAGTGCGCCGTCTCCCGTGACGCGGACCACGAGCCCGTCCTCGGTGCGCTCGAAGCAATCGCGCTCGTCCGCATCCATGCACGCCGGCAGCTCTTGCTCTTCGCCGTCGGCACCGAACGATATCGTGAAGTCTCCGTCGGTCACCGCGGCCTTCATCTCGAGCCGATAGGCGAGTCCGCCATCTTCGCTGAAGTCGCCGGAAGCACCGAGGTACACGCGGACGACCCGATCGTCGCCCACGCTCTTCGCGTCCGGAATCGACGCCGAGCCTCGGACCAAGGTCATGACGCCTTCTGGATACATGGGCACGATCGTCCCCGCCCGCGCGAAGACGGGGATCTCCGTCAATGGCGCCTCGACCTCGATCGCGCCGGGCCCGGCGAGCGCCTCGCCGCCGTCGAACGGGTACCAGCGTCCCTCCGGGAAATACACCTCGCGGCTGGATGCGCCCGCCTCCATGACGGGCGCGACCAAGAGACCGCGCCCGAGCAGCACCTCGTCCGTGATCGCCCAGACCGCCTCGTCGTCGCCGTGGTGGATCGCGAGGGAGCGCCACATGGGCAGCCCGGTGTCGGCCGCCTCCCGGGCGAGACCGGTGAGGGTGGGGACGAGCGCCATGTGGAGCGCCGCATATCGCTTGAAGTGAGCAATGGTCTCCGCGTCGGACTCCCAGCTCCACTCCAGGTCGGGCTGCGCGCCGTGGTGGGTGCGCATCACCGGGGAGAACGCGCCGAGCTCCGTCCATCGGAAGAAGAGCTCCTTCGTCGACCCGGGGTTGTTCGCCGATTGATAGCCGGCGATATCGTGGCCGTACGTCGAAATGCCGACGAGCCCCAAGCCGATGCCCATCGGCACCACGGTCGGCAGGCCGTCGTCGCGGTCGAAGGTGGTGCGCTGATCTCCGGCCCAAAAGACGTCGCAGAGCGGGGCCGAGCCGAGCCACGCGCTGCGGGAGAAGAACAATCGCTCGCCCCGCTCTCCCGGGTAGCCGTCGATGGCCTCGCGGGCGATCTCCTGCCAGCGCACGGGGAACAGATTGTGAGACTCGTACGACGGACCCTTCGCGGTGACGGCGTCGGTGGGGAGCCACTCCGCGAAGTCGTTCATCCAGCCATCGGCGCCGAGATCCATCGCCGCCCGCATCTTGCCCACCGCCCACGCGCGCGCGTCTTCATTGTCCAGATCCAAAAGGCCCGTCTTGGTGAATTTCGCACCATCGAACGTGAGGTTCTCACCCTCCGGGGTGTGCACGAGATAACCCTTCGACGCGGTCTCGTCCCAGGCTTTGGAGCCTTCGTAGACGAAGGGGTTGAAATAGACGTGGAAGTCGAAGCCGAGCGAGTGCACATCGTCGGCGAGCGCCTCGATGTCCGGATACAGCGTCCGGTCGACCTCCCACTCCTCCTTCAGTGCGTAGTTGTCGCCGCTCCGATCGCCGCCGCGCCAGTCTTCCGTCCAGATGACGCTGCCCGGAATGCCCTGTTCGCGGAGCTTCGTCGCGACGCGCCTCACGTTGTCACTCCCGAAGATGGCATCCAGCCACGGGGCGAAGGCGACCGGCGGCGGCATGCGGGGGCGCCCGGAGACGCTCGTCGCCCGCGCGATCGCGACCGCCGGCGCGGGGCCGTCGAAGACGTGCATCACCGCCGGCATGTCGATTTGCACCCGCGCTACCGAGGTGTCTTCCGAGCACAGCGCGAAGACGGAGCGGCGCGGCGAGTCGACGACCATGACATAGCCGCGGCGGGCGAGGAGCTCGGGCAAGGGTGCTTGGCTCGAGTGGCGCTGCCCCTGAAGCATCCAGAGCCCCGCGTAATCGTCAGTCTCCGACTTGCCAATCCCCCCCTCGGTGACGAAGGTCGGCACCGTCTGTCCACGATGATCGGCGTCCCAGCTCTGGGCGCCGAAGCCGGCGAAGTGATCCGTCGCGTCGCATCGAAAGCCGAAGGAGAGCGCGGTGCGCGTCTCGGGGTGACCCGGGTCCACCGCCGCGTCGGGGCCGGGCTCGAAGTCGATCGTCAGCTCACCCTCGTGGGGAGACGCGAATCGAAGCGTCGCGAGCTCACCCGCTTCGTCCGAGACGCGAAGGGCCGCCAGCCCGGCGCGTCGTCGACCCGCTCGATCTTGTTTCCTACCCGCCACGGCCCCTCGGCGGTGACGGTCGGCTTGAAGGCGCCATAGTGCATCTCGTACGTCGTCGTGAGCGTGCGGGCGGCGAAGCCGACGAGCGGCGGGCCTTCATCGGACACCTCCCCCGGCGCGAGCCCTTCGAACAGCACCCTCCCGTCGGGGGCGGCGATGGTGAGCCGGTCCCCCTTCGACACCGTGGCGCGAAACTCCCCGCCGAGCGGGACATCGAAGGGAGCAGGGCGAATCTCCTCCTCCGCGCAGGCGGCGAGCAGGACAATCGCGAGACGAGAGGGGAAGCGCATGCGGCGCGAGTATCGCACGCTCCGCCGACGCGCGGGCACGACCTCGTCCGTGCAGGGCGGCGTGGAGCGACGCAGTGCTGCCGGGCCGGAAGTCCGCTTCCGGAGCTCGGGCCGGCAGTAGTAGTGTTCGCCCTCCATGCAGAACGAACGCGTCCTTCACGCGCGCGAGCTCCGCGCCCGCGACTTCGACCGCCTCGATCGCGCGCGCACCGTCGTGACCCTGCCCGTCTCGCCGCTGGAGGTCCACGGCCCCCACCTGCCCTTGATGACGGACGCGCTGGAGGCGGAGGCCCTCCTCGACGCGGCGATGGATCACTTCCTCGCGCGACACCGCGACGCCGTGCATTTGAAGCTGCCGCCCCTCCACCTCGGGGCAGACGTGCTCCCCCAGACGGGCTCCGTCGCCGCCCGGCCCTCGACGGTGCGCCGGGCGGTGGAGGACACGCGCCGCTCCCTCGCCCGCCAAGGCTTCAAGCACCTCTGGATTGGCAACTTCCACGCGGGGCCGCGCCACTTCCTCGCCCTCGAGGCGGCGTGTGAGGCGGTGAATCGCAGGTACGGAGCGAGTATGGTCAGCGTGTTCTCGCTCCTCATCGCCCACCTGAAGCGCTCCGGAAAGTCGCTCGCCGACGTGTTCGCGGATGTGAGCGATCTGCCCAAGGATGCTTTGGAAGGCGACGCCCACGCCGGCATCCTGGAGACGTCGCTCCTGTTGCACCTACGCCCCGACCGCGTCGATCCGAGCTATCGCGATCTGCCCCGCGTGGTCGACGCCCCGAGGCAAACGGCAGCCCCGTGATTCGCACCTTCGCGTCGCTGCTGTCGTCGATGCGCTACTATCAAGAGAACGTATGCGGGGGCCCCCGCGGGGGCGACGGCAGAGATTGGCGCCCAGGCGCTGGATACGATGGCCCGCCTCGCCGAGCGAGAGCTCTCCGATCTGTACCTCGGCAAGACGAGCGCCGCCCACGTTCACTCGCCGCTCTGGCCGCTCCGGCGCCTGTTCTTGGCGGAGCCTCTCGGCTGGCTCGTCGAGCGGATCGCCCGCTACGACGCGAAGGTGTTCTGAGCGGGCCGCTTCAGTCTCGGCAGACCAGCAAATCGACAGTGCCCTTCACCGTCCCCTCGTATCCCCCTTGCTCGAAGGTCCAATCGAGGCTGGCGGTCGTCGTCTTGTCCTTCGTCGAGCCGACCTTCATGTCCATCTTGCCGGTGCGCATCTCGCTCGGAGGCAGGACGAGAGGAGCCCGAACCACGGGACCACAGAGGAGATCGTCTTCATCGTGCAGGGGACACGCGCGGCTGGCGCAAAAGTTCCTCACGATCCGCAGGTCGCAATGCATGCGCGGCCCCGGGCTTCCGCCGCGGCGGCGGCCACGGCCGCGGCGCCCCGGCTCGACCGCGGATTCCCACTCAATCGTGTTCGACGTGACGCATCGGCAGGCCCTCCAATGGCTGCGCAAGCCTGCGTTGCTGCGTTGGGGCGCGGCGACAGGCGCAACGGTCGGCGGCGGTGCTAACGTCGTCACGCGTCGGAGGTCCAGGGCCAGACCGTGAGCAATCCCAAACCGCCAACGCCGCCAAAGCAAGCCTTCGAGTCGAGCCCCGGATCTACAGATCCTCCGCCATCGATCGAAGAGATCGCCATGAGCCGGGTCGGGCTCGTGCTCAAGCACAAATGGCGACTCGACGAGCTCGTCGGTTGGGGCGGGGTCGCGGCGGTGTACTCCGCCACCCATCGGAATCAGAGCCGCGTCGCGATCAAGATCCTCCACGACGAGCTCGCGCTCTCCCCTTCGATTCGCGAGCGATTCCTCCGGGAGGGCTACGCCGCCAATGCGGTAGGCCACCGATCCGCCGTCCAGATCCTCGACGACGACGTCACCGACGACGGCCTCGTGTTCCTCGTCATGGAGCTGCTCACGGGGGAGACACTGGCGGATCGGCTCGACCACGTGGGCGGCCGCATCGCGTGGCCGGAGGCCCTGCGCATCACGACGGATATCCTCTCCGTGCTCGACGCCGCCCACGAGAAGGGGATCATCCACCGCGACCTCAAGCCCGAGAACGTCTATCTGACCGAAGCGGGCGAGACGAAGATCCTCGATTTCGGCCTCGCTCGGATCCTCACCGACAACGGGGAGCACACGGGCACGCGCGTCGGCCTGACGATGGGCACCCGGGGTTCATGCCCCCGAGCAGCTGCGCGGGCAATGGCACGCGGTGGACGCGCGCAGCGATCTCTGGGCGCTCGGCGCGACGTGTTCAACATCCTCGCCGAGGCGCCTCGTCTACGAGGGCGTCGATGTCCGGTCCGTGCTCCGACCGCCCCGACTGCGCGCCCTCGTCTCGGATGTTCCCCCGGAGGTCGCCGCGATCGTCGACCGCGCCCTCTCGCCGCTGCCCTCGTCTCGATTCCGATCAGCGGGGAAATGCTGCACCACCCAGGCGATCGAGGCGGTCAACCCCGCCATCCCTTCGAGCGGACGCCGGCACATCACCCCCGCCAGCCCGACGATGCCGGCGCCCACCTCGACGGCGGCTTCGCGGCCGGCGACGCTCGACAACGTGCGGCCCTTCGAGGTCGCGCCCTCCGTGTATTGGGTCGGCAAGCGCGACCCTCAGGCGATCTTCCACAGCAATCCCTAGTTGCGGAGCAGCAGAGAGGGGGAGTGTCTCCTCATCCAGGCGCTCAGCTCCGGCATGCCGCGGTAGTGAGCGCCAAGGTGGGCAGCCTCGTGGGGGGGATGGGCGCCGTCACCGGGATGTTCATCAATCACCAGGATCCCGATGTCGGCTCTAGCGCCGCGATGATCTCCAATCGATACGCCCCCGACGCGTCCATCTTCTGCTCCGACCCGACGTGGCGATTGATCGTCCACTTGAACCTGCCGCGAGACCGATTCGTGGATTTGGATCGCCACCGCCACGGCTTCCGCTTCGGGCAAGACGACCTGCTGCCCGTCCCATCCCCGTTTTGCCATTTCCGCGGGGCGGTCATGCTCTACGATCCGTCGACGCGCGTCCTCTTCACCGGCGACTTCCTGGGCGGGGTGACGGAGCCCGGCGCCCACGGGGTCTGGGCCGACAAATCGGATTGGAGCGGCATCCGCGCCTTCCATCAGACGTACATGCCGACCCAGCGCGTGCTCGCGAACACCGTACGCGCCATTCGCGAGCTCGACATGCCAATCGACATCGTCGCCCCTCAGCACGGTCGGCTCCTCCGCGGGGGCCTCATCCACGATTTCCTGGATAGGCTCGAGCGGCTCCCGGTCGGGCTCGACTTGATGGACGACATCGGGGACGGGGCGGACGCGCTCGCGGCTTCGAGCAGCGTGTTCAATCGCATCCTCCACACCGCGGAGATGGTGATGAACGGGGCGGAGGTCGCCGCCGCCGCCCGTCACGAGGCGATCGCCGAGCACCTCCAGTTCCGCGGGGAGCGGGCGGAGGTGCTGAGCGCGGGCCGATGGACGGTCTCGAACCTGGTGCGGCTCCTCGTCCAGCGCCGGCCTCCCTCCGTCGCCAACGCGATCACGCTGGAGGCGCTCCACGCCTGCGACGAGATCGAGCTCCCGAGCCCGGAGATCCAGCTCGACATGGGATCGCCGCGCGAACCGAGAGCGACCGAGGCCGCCCTCGAAGGCTGAGCATCAAGCCTGCGGGCGGGCGGAGGCGACCTCCGCCCGTCCCACGATCTCGTAGTCGTCGGCCAGCTCCGGCCGGGCGCGGCCCGTCGCGCGGTCGATCATCCACGCGGGAGCGGCCGCCTGCGGCACCTTCACCCTGTGCGGAGGCGCATAGGTCGAGAACACGAGATCGAAGAGCGGGCTCGTCACACCGTGGTTCTGCTTCGGGGTCTTGTGGTGGTGGTGGAGGTGGTGCCGGCGCGCCCACCTGCCATAAGGACCTCGCGGGGGATGGGTGTGGATCCGCCGATGGAGGACCTCGTACGCCCCATAGGTCACCGCGAACCCGACCGCGAAGGAGAAGGCCCGGCGCGCGCCGACGAACGGGGTCAAGAGCCCGCCGAGCGCGGGAATGGCGACCGCGGCCGCCCGGAGCTTCCGCGGCGTGGGCGCGAAGTACGTCGTGTCGGCGTGGTGAGCGACGTGCTCGGCGTTGAACTCGGCGGCGAGCCCGGCCGGGGTGAGCTTCTTGAGCAGCGACGCTTCGGGGCGCCGCATCGGGCCGTGCCCGACGAACCGGTGAAGTGCGTATTCGCTCGCCGACCACGCGAGCCCGCCCAAACATGCCATTCCGATCGACATTGATCTCTCCCGTTCATCCGCGTCGGCGGCCACCGTCCGTCAATCACCAAGTCCCGCTTCGCCGCAGAGACGCTGGGCCGCCCCCAGCCGCCGCGGCGTGCACCCCCAGCTCTGGAGGAGCGACCGCGCCGTGAACCGGCCAATCTCGAGCACGCTCGGCACGTCGCTCGAGATCCGCCTCGCCTTCTCCATCGCGTGGGCGCCGTGGAGCGCGGACCAATAGGCGATCACGCGCGCGCTCGCGCTCCCCCGCGCGAGGGCCCCGACGTGGGCCGCCTGCTCGAAGGGGCGGCCATGTCCCCAGAAATCCCTCGAGCAGAGGGGCAGTGCGGTCGCCTCCTCGTCGGAGGAAGGGCAACCTCGGGTCGCCGAACAAGACGGCGATGAGCAAAAATAGATCGGGGTGGGTGCGGGGCAGCTCCAAGTAGAGATCGGCGATCGACAGGAGCATGACGATGGCGGCGGTGGGGGGGGCGGTGGTGGACAGCCTCCCCGCCACCGCCCCCATGCGAGCCTGGAAGTGCTTCTGCACGACCCCGATCGCGCGCCGTTGAAGGGCGGCCATGAGCGCGTCCTTCGACGAGAAGTATCGATAGAGCGCCGTCGTCACCATCCCCAGCGATCCGGCGAGACGCTGGAGCGTGAGCGCGCCTTCGCCCTCGTTCTCGATGATCTCCATCGCGCGGTCGAGGATTTGACCGATGCGCTCTTCGCGGCGCTCCTCGACGGTTCGGCGCGGAGGATCCGTCACGACGTGAACCATGTTCACAATGTGAACCATGTTCACAGATTCGTCAAGGTGCCGGCGCGCGAGGAGCGTGAGACACTCCGACAGACCCATGACGCAGCTCTCGTCCGTGCCGGGCCGCCCGATGGTGAGCGGGCCGCCGCCATGTCCCGATCACCCCCGGACGCCTGCGATCTTCCGATGCCGCGCCTGCGGCCGGCCCCTCTGCGACACCTGCTTCTCGTTCCTGCTCGACCAAATGCCGGCGTGCGCGGCGTGCGGGTACGAAGCGTCGACGCGCGTGCAGCGGCGGACCTCGCTCGCCGTCATGTTTCTCGTCCTCGGCTCGGGGCTCGCGTTCTGGATTTATCGGCGACCAAGCCGAGACCTGCACGTGGAGGCGATCGTCCTGTTCGTCGCCGTGCTCCTCGTTTCGGGCTGCATCCTCTTGTTCTGGAAGCGGTCCGGGCCCGAGGCCGAGCTCCGAGATCGCGACGTCGAGGTGGACTCGTCGCGGTTCGACGCGGCAGTGGGGAGCCCCTTCCGCGCGCGCGCTCGCACCCTCGCGATGCGGCTCACCCCGCGCGTTTCGGGGGCGGCCACGGCGGGGATCGTCGGGGCGAGCTTCGTCCTCGCTGCCATCGTGCTGCCGTTGTCCTTCCAACTCCCGCATTGGATCGAGGCAGAGGTGGTGCTCGCGGTCTGGTGGGTCGCCCTCACCGCCACCCTGTCGGTGCTCCTCTATCGAGGCTTCCGCCTGCGTGACGACTACGTCTTCGTCGCGTTCTGGAAGCGCACGCGGCGCTCGTCCGAAGGCAAGACCTCCTCCAAGCTGTCGGGCTGCGCGGACAACATCGGGTGCGACGCCGGGTGCTCCTCTCTCGACGGGGAGGCCGCGATATTCCTCGTCGTCCTCACGGTGGCGCTGGCCGCCATCTTCGGGGTCGCGTGGATCGTCGCCGAGCTCGCGCTGCCGATCCTGCTCTTCGTGTCTTATGCGGTGCTCCACCGGGCCATCACCCGGGTCGCCCACGATCGTCACGCTTGTGAAGGACGCCTCGCGAAGTCGATTGGGTGGGGCGGGCTTTGGTCCGCCATCTACCTCGCGCCGCTCGTGGTGGTGGTGTTGCTGGTCCACGCGGCGGCACGCTGACGAGGCGCCGGGACACTCCGAGCAAGTTGAGCAGCAGGGCCCGACAACTTGCGCAATTGTGAACGAGGGTGAGGCGAGGCCGGCGATTCGGCCGCGTTTTTGCTGCTGAATCGGGGAAGGACGGAAGCGGCGTGGCCCTTGCTTGGCGGAGCCACGTGACCACCGTGAGCCTGCCACGTATCCCGCAAAACCTGGAGCTCCAGGTCGACTCGAGCGACTCCTTCGACGTTCGAGAGTACGTGGTGGAGGACAGCGTCAACGCGCTGTTCTCGTTGGACCTCACCGTCCGGTGCGAGAACCCGGCCGTCGACTTCGAGGCGACGATCGGGGCCCAAGCCCGCTTCCGCATCGGGGTGAACGAGCTGGTCCATCCCGACACGCCGTCTCCGACGTGGACGGGGGTCGTCGAGAACATCGAGCAGCTCGCGTCGGAGGACACCGGCCTGTCGACCTACCGGATTCGGATCGTCCCGATGCTGTGGCTCCTCACCCAGCGCACGAACTGCCGTGTCTTTCAGCAGATGACGGATCTCGACGTCGTGCTCGCGATGTTCAAGGAGTGGGGCCTCCCCCACGAGTCCCAGTGCACCGAAGGCTACAAGACGAAGAAGTATCGGGTTCAATATCAGGAGACGGACTTCGCCTTCGTGAGCCGGCTCCTGGAGGACGCCGGGATCAGCTTCGTCCTGGAGCAGCGTGACGGGGGCACGGTCGTCGTCCTGCGCGACGCCCCCGAGGCCGTCCCTAGCCGCGAGCGGCCGCTCGATCACGTCAACGAGACGAACGCCGGCGCTCAGCTCTGGGCGACGGGGCTCCGGGCCGAGCGCCGCGTGCGACAAGGCCGGAGCACCTTCGCCGATCACGACCATCGTCTGCCGAACCAACCCTTGCTCGCCCTCGCCCACTCGAGCGAGCACCCGCTCGAGTCGCGATTGGAGGCTTTCGCGTACAAGCCGGGGGCTTTCAAGTTCGGGGTCGAAGGCCCCAAAGACACGCCGACCGCCGACGACCGCGGCAGGAGCCGCACCGATCACGATCAGGCGCGCGCGATGGCGGAGCACGACGCGGCGGTGAGGGTCGCCCGCTCTCAGCGGTTCTCGTTCCGCTCCAACTGCCTCGCGCTCCGCGCGGGGGGAGTGCTCGGGATCGCCAATCACCCCATGGGGGACCGCCTCAAGAGGCTCTTCCTCACCCAGGTGACGTTCGCGGGGACGTTCGACTCGGAGACCCACGTATCGGCGGAAGCGGTGAGCGGCGAGGTCTCCTATCGACCGGAGAAGAACACCGCCCGACCGAACATCTCCGGGGTCGAGTGCGCCACCGTCGTCGGCCCGGAAGGGGAGACCATCCACTGTGACGAGTTCGGCCGAGTCCGCGTGCAGTTCCACTGGGACCGGTACGGCAATATGGATGAGATGTCCTCGTGCTGGATCCCCGTCAATCAGCCGTGGGCGGGGGAAGGGTTCGGCGCCATCAACCTCCCCCGCATCGGCCAGGAGGTGCTCGTCAGCTTCTTGGGCGGGAACCCCGAGGAGCCGGTGATCGTCGGACGCATCTTCACGAACCTCCGCCGGCCCCCGTTCACCCTCCCCGCCGCGAAGAACGAGAGCGGGTTCCGCAGCAAGAGCGTGCCCGAGACGGGCGGCTACAACCTGCTCCGCTTCGTCGACACCGCCGGCGAAGAGCTGGTGCAGTCGCGGGCAGAGAAGGATCTGAAGAACCGCGTCAACAACGACAAGACCCTCTCCGTCGGCCACGACCGCACGATGGATATCGAGCGAGAGGACGAGGAGAAGGTCCGGAACGACCAGCGCGAGTGGGTCGGAAAAGACAAGCACGCGCGCGTCGCCGACAACTACACGTCCATCGTCGGCAAAGACCGGACGCTGAAGACGGGTCAGGGCATGCTGTCCCACGCAAAGAACCACGCGGTGGTCGGAGACGACTCAATCCACCTCGTCGTCGGCGCTTCGTCGATCTTCATGAACCGAGAGAAGATCGTGATCTCGTCGAACCTGATCAAATACAAGCGCGAAGATCCGAAGAACAAGCACTGACGGGTCGGACATTTTCCTCGTTTCAATGCATTCGAGACCGTGAGGAGAGAGGACCATGACGGACTTTTGCTTCCCGTTCACCTCGCCGCCGCCCGTGAGCTGGCACACTGGAGGTCGCTTCTTCGGCGCGACCCGTGACAAGGGAAAGCGCAAGCACGCCGGCTGCGACATCATCAAGCCCGTGGGTGAGATCATCCACGCCGTGGCGGATGGCATCCTGGTCCACGAAGAGCACGACTTCTACATGAACACCAACTACGTCACCTATCAGCACGGCCCCTTCCTGATCCGATACGGCGAGATCAAGAAGCGGAGCAACGGGCACAAGATCCCCCATCAGGTGAAGATGGGGCAGCCCATCGCGCGCGTCGGCCAGCTGATCGACAAGAAGGGAAAGCCGCGCGGCCACATGCTGCACTTCGAGATGTACTCGAAGGGCAACCTCCACACGACGCTCCGCGGAGATCACTACCCTTACTATCGGCGCAGCGACGTCATCGACCCCGCCCCCTACCTCGATCAATGGGTGAAGCGGCTCGCGCCGGGCTGAGCGCGCCCGCGACCGTGTTCGCCTTCTGCCCCACGAGACCAGCGAGGAGCCAATCGTCGTCATGACCACCCAAAGCCTGCCGCTTCAAACCCAAAACCTGGAGCTCCAGGTCGACTCGCCCGACAAGTTCGATGTCCGCGACTACGTGGTCGACGAGGGGATCAACAGCCTGTTCTCGATCGAGCTCATGGTTCGATGCTCGAACGCAGCGGTGGACTTCGAGCGCACCATCGGAGCCCAAGCCTGGTTCCGGATTGGCGTGGACGAGATGGCCCGACCCGACACGCCCTCCCCCACCTGGAACGGCGTCGTCGCAAACATCGAGCAGGTCGCGGCCGAGGAGACGGGGCTCTCCACCTATCGCATTCGGCTCGTGCCGATGCTGTGGCTCCTCACCCAGCGCACCAACTGCCGGGTGTTCCAGCAGATGACGGACCACGACGTCGTCGTCGCGATGTTCAAGGAGTGGGGGCTCCCGCACGAGTCCGTGTGCGGCGGGACGTACAAGCCGCGCAAGTATCGAGTCCAATATCAAGAGACGGACTTCGCGTTCGTGAGCCGGCTCCTGGAGGACTCCGGGATCAGCTTCAACCTCGAGCAGCGCGACAGCGGCACGGTCGTGGTCTTGCGGGACGCGCCCGAGACGGTGACCCCCCGCGCCACCCCGCTCGACCACGTCAACGACCCGAACTCGGGGGCGAACCTGTGGGCGACCGCGTTCCGCGCCGAGCGCCGCGTTCGCCAGGGTCGGAGCACGTTCGCCGATCACGACCACCGCCTGCCGAACCGGCCCCTCTTGTCACAGGCCAACTCGAGCGAGCACCCCCTGGAGTCGCGCCTGGAGTCTTTCATCTACACCCCTGGCGCCTTCAAGTTCGGCAACGAGGGGCCGAAGGACACCCCGACCGCCGACGACCGCGGCCGGAGCCGAACCGATCACGACCAAGCGAAGGCGATCGCCGAGCACGACGCGGCGGTGCGGATCGCCCGCTCCCAGCGCTTCTCGTTCCGATCCAATTGCCTCGAGCTCCGCTCGGGGACGGTGCTCGGCCTCGCGAACCATCCAATCGCGGAGAAGTTCAAGAGCCTCCTCGTGACGAAGGTGAGGCTCACCGGCTCGCACGACACGGAGGTCCACGTCGCCGTCGACGCAGTGAGCGGCGAGGTCTCCTTCCGTCCGGACAAGTCGACGCCCCGCCCCAACATCTCCGGGGTCGAGTGCGCCACCGTCGTCGGCCCGGAGGGGGAGACCATCCATTGCGACGAGTTCGGCCGCGTCCGAGTCCAGTTCCATTGGGACCGCTACGGCAGCATGGATGAGATGTCCTCTTGCTGGATCCCCGTCAACCAGCCGTGGGCGGGCGAGGGCTTCGGGATGATCAACCTGCCTCGCATCGGGCAGGAGGTCCTCGTCAGCTTCCTCGGCGGAAACCCGGAAGAGCCCGTCATCGTCGGGCGCATCTTCACGAACCTCCGCCGGCCCCCGTTCGTGCTCCCGGCCGCGAAGGACGAGAGCGGATTCCGCAGCAAGAGCGTCCCCGAGACGGGGGGCTTCAACCTCCTCCGCTTCGTCGACACCGCGGGCAAAGAGCTCGTGGAGGGTCGGGCCGAGAAGGACATGTCCACGCGCGTCAATCACGACAAGGAGCTCTCCGTCGGCAACGACCGCCGCATGGAGATCGAGCACGACGACGAAGAGCGGGTCCACGGGAACCAGACGGAGTCGGTCGGCAAGGACAAGCTCGCCCAAGTCGTCGACAACTTGGTGTCGATCGTGGGCAAAGAGCGCCTCTTGAAGACGCTCGGGAACATGTTGTCTCACGCGAAGACGCACTCTATCGTGGCGGACGAGACGACCAAGCTGACGGTCGGCGCCTCCTCCATCTTCATGGATAAGGACACGATCGTGATGCGAGCCAACAAGATCGTGATCGACGAGCATTGACCCATCGATGAAAGTCTCTCGTTTGGCGTGGCGCGGCGTCGCCGCCCTGCCGGATCTCGAATGCGACTTCATGTCCCCGGCCACGGGCCGCCCCCACGATCTGGTGATCGTGTCGGGCCCGCCCGCGTCCGGAAAGACGCGGCTGTGCGAGCTGGTCATCGCGGTCCTGGAGACGGTCGCGCCCTACCAAGGGATCGTCCGCGCCTCCGATTGGTACGCCGACGCCGCGCGGGGGGCGCGCGTCGAGATGGATCTGTTCTTGGAAGACCCGCCCGACGCGGAGGGTAGGAGCGCCCCCCCGGCCGGGCGACGAGCGCGCGCGACCGTCCATTTCACGGCCGACGGCGTCGTCGCCGACTTCGATCGCGCGCTCGGAAAGAAGCTCTCCAAGTACAGTCACGATCCCGCTCACGAGAAGCGTGAGTACTTCCCCGAGAATCGCCAACGCGCTTGGGGAGCGCGCGAGGACGGGACCGGGGCGCCGGAGCAGTCTCTCATGCGCTGCTCCAAGGACTCGCAGAAGTACAGCTTCGTGCCCCGGCTCCTCGCCGAGCTCCGCACCGACGCCGCTCGCGCGCGGACATTCGCGAGCGCGCTCGAGATCCTGTCTCCCGTGGTCCGCTACCAACCCGCCCCGAGGGGTGGTGATCCCACCGCCTGCTTCGAGAGCCGGGGTCGACAGGGGATCAAGCTCGAAGAGCTCGCGAGCTCCGAGGCGGACGCGGCCTTGATCGCGGCCACCCACGCCATGATTGGATTGAACCACTCGCTGGTCCTCCTCGATCGACCCGAGCTCTACATCGGGCCCGACCGCCTCGCCGCCTGGGTGCACTCGCTCTCCGCAATCGGCACGAACAATCAATGGATCGTCGCCACGAGCGACGACCGGCTCGGGGCGACGGTCGACCGCTCTCAGCACATCGCGCTGGGGGCGCACGGGCACGGCGAGCGTCTCCCCCCGATCGCGACTCCCCCCAGCGTCGCCCCCTCTTCCTGGGGGAGGGCATGAAGCTCCTCGGGATCGAGTCGATCGACGCCCTCGGCGTAGAGAACGGCGTCTACAGCTTCGCCAAGAGCCCGACCGAGGCGCACGATCGGGTGCTCATCACCGGCGGCCCGGGATCCGGGAAGACGAGGCTGCTCGAGCTGATCATCGCGGCCCGCGAGGCGATGGCGACCGGCCAGCGGCTGCTCGAGCAGATGTCGTTCATTCGCCCCGGCAACCAGACTTGCAAGGTCATCCTGACGTGGCAGCTCGACGCGGAGGAGCAGGCCACGATCGGCGCGTCCAGCCCGGCGGTGTCGACGGAGCTCATCTTCCGCTTCGAGGAAGAGGACGAGCTCGACCAGCGATTGACGTTCTTGTTCGAGCGCTACAGTCACGACGACGCGGTCGGCAAATTCGAATACTTCTCGGAGCGGAGGCGCCTCGATGTCGGCGGGGGAGAGCCCGAAATCCACGAGGAGGAGCAGGCCGGGCAGCGCACCAACCCCAACCCGCGAAAATTCTCCTGGCTGCCGAGCTTCCTCGCCCGACTGCCGGACCAACCCGAGAAGGGGGAGCGCTTCGCGAAGACGCTCGCCACCTTCTCGCCGAGCTGCAGCTACGACCGCGAGCGACACGTGCTGATGTCCCGGGGGCGAGCCCTCCGAGAGTTGACGGAGCTCTCCGCCAGCGAAGCCGACAGCGTGATCTTCTCTGCCACCGCGACCTTGGTCGGCCTCTCAAATTCAATCATCCTCGTCGACCGGCCAGAGCTGTGCGGGATCGACCCGGCCCGGGCCATGGCGGGGCTCGGCGCCCTCGGCACGAACAATCAGATCATCCTCGCCTCCCCCTCCCCTGCCTTCGCCGCGGGCTTCGACGGGGCCGTCGTGCGGCTCGGCTCCGAGGTCAACACGCCCCGAGGTTCCGGATGATCCCCTACTACTGCAACGACGCCGTCCTGCAGCTCCCCGAGCTCCACAGCCTCGTGGACCTGTCCAAGCATTGTCTCGAGCTCGTCACCGCCGAAGGGGCAGAGCTGCGATTGGAGATCGACCGGGCGCGCACGCCCGCCAACACGACCCTCCAATCCTATGTCGAGTCGAGCTTGGCAGAGCGCCGCCGGTCTCAGCGCGGCTTCGAGCTCCTGTCGCTGACGTCACGCGAATACCCCGAGGTCGTCGGGACAGAGGCGCGACTGACCCACGTCGACAAAGACCGCGGTCCCCTGTTTCGTCACGAGTTCCATTGCGCCCTCCAGCACATGATCATCGGCTATGTCGGCATATGCCGGTTGGGCCACGCCGCCGCCTGCGACCAATTCATGCAGACCATGCTGCAGAACCTCCGATTCCAGTGAGCCGCCTCATCCCGCGCCGAAGCGAATCGTGAGCGGCTCTGTGTGACGGAGCAGCTCGTGTCCGCCCGGGGACACGAGCTCCAGCGCGAGCCTCACGTCGAGCGTCGCGTCGAAGCCATCCGGCGCCGGCGCGGCGGCCCACGTCGGGTCCACGAGGGCGATGCGCAAGCGGGAGTCGACGAGGCGCCGGCGCAGCCGCTCTTCCAGTCGGCGGGCGTGGACGGCCGGGTCGTCGCGCTCATTCGCCGATAGATCCTCGACCCATCCGCAGCGGTATTGGAGGTTCTGCAGCAGCAGGCCAATGCGGCACGCGAGCAGGTGGAGATCCAGGGAGCGGGTCTCGCCGCCGGCCGCGGCTGACGCCGTCACTGCCTCCGAGAGCTCCGCGTCCGGACCGCGCTGAATGAACGCGCTGATCCCGCGCGACGCGGCGTAGATCGACTCGGCCAAGCCGCCGTTCTTCGCGAGTCGGACTCCGGGGAGCGGCCCGCGGATGCCGCCCCCGCCAGCGTGGAGGCGGTAGCTCTCGGCCATCCGCGCCGCGAGCAGGTAGCTCGCGTGACCGGTCAGAGGCTCGCGCTCGAAGGGGTGGGCTTCGCGCAGGACGAAGGGCGGCGCGGCCACCGTCACGTGCCGGCCCAGGGAAGGCAGCGCGTCGATGAAGGCGTGTGCGCTGGTGACGTCGAGGTCCGTGGCGGTGACGAAGGGCGTCGTCTTCAGCCGCGCGACCTCGCCGAAGGCGCGAAGCAGCTCGACCCCGCGCTCGTCGGGTGGGACCGGCGGTCCGAGGAGGACGGCCGCCTCGGGCGCCATTCCCAGGTGGTTGCGATTGGGGGGCAGGTACCAGATCCCGCTCTTTCCCAAGCTGGGAGCGTCTTCACGGTCGAGGATGAGCTCCTCGGCAGAAGCTTGGACAATCGAGATCGCCATGGGCGGGGAGGCGCGGCGGAGGAGCCAGGAGAGCGATCGCCAGGAGCGCTCGACGGTGCGAAATCGCTCGTCTCGAAAGACGTGAGCCAGGCCGAGCTCGTGGGCCTCTCCGGCGAGGCCGCCGCTCGAGAGCTGCGCGGCGATCGAGGCAGGCTCGCAATCGGCGAGGCTCCGGATGCGGACCACGGCACGCCCGCGGCCGAGCCCGGCGGCGGCGAGGTCGAATGGCAAGTCGATCTTCGTCTCCGCCATTCGCCGATCGAGGTCCGAGAGGGAGACCGAGCGCTCCTTTTGATCCATGATCGGACCGTGGCCGGGGCGACCCGTCCAATCGTCGACCACGAGGAGCTCGAACGGCTTGGGGAAGTCGACGACAGAGACAATCCAGGTTGGGGTCGCGTCGTCGGGCGGCTCCCTCAAGCGAAGGGACACGGGGGCGAACGGGATTGAACGGTACGCGCGGAGCGCCTTCGCCATATCCGCCCGCCCTCGCGCCTCTAGCCAATCGGCGTAGACGGCTCGGATCTCCTCCTCTTCGTCCGTCCCGGCCGCGGCGGTGAGGCGCCGCTCCAGCGCTTCGTCGATCATGCGCGGATCTTCATGGATTGCACAGCTCGCACGGGCGGGGAGGCCCGCTGTCCTTGGTCGAGCACAAGTAGCCCAAGAGCGGCGAGGGCCGCGCTCGGCGACACACCTCGACCCCCGCGCGAGGGTCGCCTCGTTGAACGGTGAAGACGCCGCCCGCGCTCTCGTTCTTCTTCACGAAGACCGGCTCGTTGGCGAGGTCGCCGCCGATAACCTTCGTCTGCGCCCCGTCGCGAAGCTCACCATCGGACAGCGCGACCGTCACGCAGCGAGCATTGCACCCGCACTCGTAGAGCATGACGCACGCGGGCCCTCCATCTTTCGCGAGCGGCTTCGAGCCGACGGGGGGCGGGGGCGCGGAGGGCTCGGGCGCGGCGGGATCGCGGATCTCCGGCGCGGGAGCGCCACATCCGCCGAGGGCGCAGAGGAGGGCGGACGTGCGAAGGATGGACACGTCCCCAGCCTAACAGCAGGAGGCGCGGTGGCTCAGCGGCGCCGACGAGGAGGCACGATCCGCGGCGTGGGCCGGTTGGGACGCCGAACGAGGGTGACCTCTGCGGAAGGATCCGCGCGGACGGTCGTGACCTCGTCGTCGGCGCCCGCTTCGAGGAGCGACGCTGCTCTGGCCCACAAGCCGCGGAGATCCTCCTCGAGCTGGGCTCGCACGTCGTCGTCGTCGTCCGCGAACGACAGCGCCCTCGCCGTCGCCGTCAACGCCCGAACGAGCGGAGGCACGACCTCGGACAACGACGGGTCCGTCGCTCGCGCCTCGAGTCGTCTCGTGAGCTCAGCGAGAGCCTCCTCATCCATCGCTCGCCTCCGAGTCGAGTGTGCTACGGCGCGGAGCAGAACGGATCACCGATCTGGGATTCGTGCCGCTCGTCCCTGGTCGTCGCGGCGGCGTCGGCCTCCTCCACCCCGGCCGCCCCGCCCGTGCACACGATTCGATGCGGCGCGCCCGACCCGAAGGTATTCTCTTCGTCGGTGAGCGACGAGGCCGACGCGTCTCCTTCCGAGGAGTTCCTGAAGGCGGTCGCGCGTGCCCCGGCGGTGCCCCCGCCGGCCGCGGAGCCGGATCTTGTAGGCCAACACCTGGGGCGGTATCGCGTGTTGTCGCGCCTCGGACAGGGCGGGATGGGCATCGTCTATCGGGCGAAAGACTCCGTCCTCGGGCGCGAGGTGGCCTTGAAGGTCCTGCCGCAGAACGTGACCCGAGATCCGAGCCGCCGGCGGCGCTTCCTCAAGGAAGCGCGGCTCGCGGCGGCGATCGCCCATCCCAACCTCGTCGCGACCTACGACGTCGGGGACACGGAGGAGCGAATCTACCTGGCGATGGAGCTCGTCGATGGAGAGCCCCTTCGATCGCGCCTCGCCTCCGGCCCCATGGACATCGAGGAGGTGCTTCGCGTCGGGGCGGACCTGTCACGGGGGGTCGCACGCGCCCACGCGGCCGGCATCGTGCACCGCGATTTGAAGCCCGAGAACGTCATGATCGCCCGCGATGGGACGGTGAAGATCCTCGACTTCGGGATCGCGACCATCCGCGCGACGAGCGTGGACGGCACGACCCCCACCGAGAGCGGCATCGGGGAGAGCGATCTGGGCGTCGTCGTCGGAACGCCCGCGTACATGTCGCCCGAGCAAGCGAAGCTACGAGATGTCACCGACAAGAGCGATTGCTTCGCCCTCGGGGTCGTCCTCTACGAGATGATCACGGGTCAGCGGCCCTTCTCGGGCTCGAGCGCGTTCGAGATCGTCATCGCCATCGACCGCGACTCGCCGCCGAGACCGGACGCGGCCCGCTCCGGAGTGCCGCGCGCCCTCGCGGATCTCGTCATGACGTGCCTGGAGAAGGATCCGCGGGCGCGCCCACCCGCCGAGAGCATCGCGCGAGCGCTCACCGGCATCGCCCTGGGCGCGCCGCCGGCGACGTTCGGGGAGTCGCGTCGAGGGCGGAGTCCTCTCCGATACGCGGGAGCGACCGCGCTCGTCGTCTCGGGGGTGGTCGCCGTCCTCGCCCTTCGTCGAGAGCCGCGCGCGATGACCGAGACGGCGGCCCCCGCCTTCGTCACGACCGAGGCGGACGCGCCCGCCTCGGTGACGAGCCCGTTCCCTTCGCCCCCGCCTCCGAGCGAGCGTCAGATGGCGACGGCATCCGGGCCCGCCGTCGCGTCGGCGCCGGTCACGTCGTCGACGGCGACCAGCGCGCGCGCCGCGAAAGCCAAAGTCTCGGTCTCCGCCGTCCCCACCGCTTCGTCCCGAGCCGAGCCGGCGATCCCGAGCGCGCCTCCCGCGACGTCCAAGGCGCGCGACCCGTTGGCGGATCCGATCTGATCGAGCCGCTCATCGAAAGGTGAATCCCAACGAGGCGGCGGCGCGTCCGGGCTCGGCCTCGATGACGAGGCTCGGTCCGGTGGCGAAGAGGATGGCGCCGAGGCCGATACCGACGCCTCCCACGACGAACCCGATCGTGGCGAAGTCGGCCCGGTGTCCTGCATCGATCGCCGCCTGCGCGGCCTCGTCGGAGCAGCGGTCGGGCCGGGGACAGCCCGCCTCCGCGTCGCTCCAAGCGCTCTTCGCCGAGAGCCCGAAGCCGGTCCCGAAGGCGAGGCCGATCACCCCGATGCCGCCGGCGACGATGCCGCCCACGTGCCACCCCTTCAAGACCGATGGTCGCTCCGGGGCGGGCGCGGGAGCGGCGGGCGCGAGCCGGGGCACATCGATGGATGCACGATGACCGCTCGGGTCGATCCGGAATCGCGTCACGAAGCGCTCCATCCCGGGAGCGGTCGCGGTGAGCTCGTGCTCTCCGGGATCGATGGGTCGAGCGCTCCCCCAGGAGGGCTCGCCGAAGACCGCGCCGTCGAGCGCGACCACGAGGCCGGGGACGCGCGCGTCGGGCGCGACCCGGATCGTGATGTACGAGAGCGACCTCTCGACGACGGCGAGGCGCTCCAGGGCGAGCTGCTCACGGTCGGAGCGTCCATCGCGCCGCGCCATCGCGACCGCGGCTTTGAGCTCGCCCCACGCGGTCGCGCTCTTGCCCTCGCGCTCGTGGCAGATGCCGAGGTTGAGCAGCGTCCCTCCGCCCGGCTGAAGGCGCATGCTCTCGGCGAACTTCGGGCACGCCTCGACGAAGCGGCCCTCGCTCATCAGGGCGCGAGCCTCGTCGAACAGGGCGTTCGCGAGCACCCGTTCTTGCTCGGTCGGCTCGGCGAACGCGGCGCTCGAGACGAGCGTGACCCACGCGGACGAAAGCAGCATCCAGCGACGGCTCATCGATTGAACAGACCTTCTTTGCGGCCGAGCTCCACGAGCCGGTCCTTGACGATTTGGAAGCGTTTGCGCAGCCTCGCCGACTCGCGCTTCAAGGTCTCCGCGTCCGCGTCGTCGCCCGCGAAGACGCGCGCCAGATCGTCCCAGGCCAGCTCTCGATCGAGCCGCAAGACGAGCAGCAGCTGATCGTCCTGAGGGAGCGATGCGCGCAGCTCGGCGAGGCGGCTCTTCACGTCCGTCCTCCGATAGGGCGCCGTCTCGGTCCGAATGCGCGCGATGAGAGCGGAGACCTCGCCCGCCTCGGAGAGCGCGACGTGCGGGCGCCGCGCCTTGCGCTGGAGCTCGCTGGCGCACCGCCGGGCGATCACGTAGACCCACGTGCGGAGCGAGCACTTCCATTCGAACGTGGGAAGCGACTGCCACAGCCCCTCGGCGAAGAGGGAGAACGCGTCGTCCGCTTCGTCCCGGCCCCGGCAGAGACCGACGAGCAGCCCATAGACCTCTGCGCCGTAGAGCTCGAGCGCGGTCGCGACCGCCTCCGGCGCGCGGCCCTGCTCGCATTGCCGGCGCACGGCGGCTTCCGTGCCGGATCCCTCGTCTCGGGCCTTCATACCGACCGATGTCCCGATCCGGCAGTGTAGCATGCAACGCGTGACTCCCTTCACCGCCTCTCTGTCCGCGCCGATCCTCGCCATGTCACCGCTGAAGGAGGGCGTGGCCGTCCTCACGAACACCGGCGTCGAGCTGTTGTCGGACGATCTGAAACCACTCGCCTCGATCCCAGGAGCGCTCGAGCGCGTGGATCGGCTCGCCGCGCTCGAGGACGGTCGGTTCCTCGCCTTCGCGGGGGGCGGCTTCACGCGCGTGTACGCGGGGCGCCGGGGCGAAGCGATGAAGCCCGTCTATGAGGGGGAAGGCTTCTCGGATCGGCCGTTCTGGCGAGAGGGCGGCGGCTTCGTCGCGAACTACGACGGGCGCTTGTATGTCGACGAGGCGGGACGCGGCCAATGGGTCTCCCACGGCTTCGCGGGGACCTGCGAGCACGCGACGAAGGAGCGGCTGCTCATCCATGGAGAGGCGGGCCTCGGCCTCCTCGATTGGAAGGGAAAGCTCGTCGCTTCGAGGGAGGGCGACCCCTACCCGAAGGTGCTCGCCGTCCTCGACAAACACATCGCGATCGTGGCGAACGACAAGGTGCTCCTCCTCGACGGCTCCACCCTCGCCGAGATCGGAAAGCTGAAGGTGGACGCGGAGTCGGCGACGGCGATCGGAGACGCCCTCCTCTTCAAGACCGATGACGGCGTCTCGTGCTGGGACCTCGCCACCCGCCGAGAGCGGTTTCGGATCCCTTCGCCGACGAAGCTCGGGGTCGTGACCGCGGTAGGCGATCGCATCGTGCTCGGAGCGAGGGAGCCGCACCGGGCGATCGTGGCGGAGCAGGATGGCCAGATCGTGGACGAGATCGCGCTCCAGGGAGCGATGCGCCTCGCGCTCCCGTTCGGAGGGGGCGTGGCGGTGCTCGACAGAGGTCCGGACGTCCTCTTTTGGAAGGGGAAGGGCGACGTCGTTCGCCTCGCCCACGACGTCTACCCCGCGAACGCTACCCTCCTCGGCGACTCGCTCGGAACGAGCGAGGGCCGCCATCTCTATCGATTCCGGCTCGGGGCGTCGGGCCCGGAGCCGGCGCCTCTGCAATCGAGCATCCCGCTGGGGGTGCCGATCGTGTCCAGAGGGCAGAGGCTTCGCGCGACCCGGGTGGGGCGATTCCACGTCATCGCCGACGGCGTGGATCACACAAAGGCGATCGACGCCGACGCCCCTTGGCGGCTGGCCGTCGCCGCCCCGGAGGCGAAGCGCATTTTGGATCGATTGATCGCCCGAGACCTGACGGGGGAGATCGCTCCCGTAGATCCGGGCGGGAGCGTCATGGATGCGGCCGCCGCCCTCGAGGCCCTCCCTCCGGAGCGGACCGCGGCGTTGCACGCGCGCGGCCTCTTCGGCGGCTCCAGCCTCGACGAGCGCACGAGGCGAGTCGTCGAGCAGGCGCGCGGGGCCTTCATCGAGGAGCTCGCGGCGGCCCTCGAGACGAGGCCGCGGGTCCTCCTCGCCGCCATTCGCGCGGGCCGGTTTCCCCTCGTGCCCCCGCGCGAGCTCGTCCACTACGACTACGTGGGAGCGTTCGAAACGACGGGCGAGCTCTGGGTGGCCGATCCTGCTCAATTCATCAAGCGAGGGGCGACGGGGAAGAAGTGGCGGAGCATCAAGCTCGATGCGCAGCCGGGGCCTTGGCACGTGTTTCTTCGCAATGGCGTCGAGTCGACGACGCGAACCGCGGAGCTCGTCGCCGCCCATGACGAGGGCTTCGACTCCCTCGCCACCCAGTCGGTCGGCAAGATCGGGGTCGACTCCGGCCTCGCCGGCATCTACGACCGTCGCTGCAAGTCTCGCAGCGCCGATTCGCCCATCGAAGAGGGGCTCCTCGGGGAGCGGGGGGCGATCGCGACCTCCGGCTTCGGCGACGGCGTGTACGACGTCCACGCGGCGAAGAAGGATGGCCGCGCGGTGAAGCTCCGGATCGCCTTCCTCGAAGAGGCGAGCCCCGACCGGACCAAGCCGGCGGCGGCGAAGGGCGGGCGTCGCTATGCGGCGAATGTCCACTTCGCCGTAGGCGAGACCCTGGAGCACTCGAAGTTCGGATCCGGCGTCGTGACGAGCGTCACCTTGGACGGGAAGATCGTCGTCGCCTTCGACGACGGGACGAGGACACTCGTGCACAAGCCCACCGCCTGATTGGGGGTGGGGCGTGCCTCGACGACGAACGGTTCTTGAAGGAGGAGGAGGCGCGCTTCGGCCGCATGCCCAAGCCGCTGCGCGACTCGGCGCTGGCAAGAGCACGTTTATCGGTCGCGCGGGCCGCCGACCCCGTGCGAACCGGGAGCGGCAAGTCCCCGGCGAGGTCGCAGGCGGAGCCGAGCGTCCCGCCGCGTGCGCGAAGTAGAGCGGGAGGGGCGGCGCTCCAATCGCTCGCGCCGATGATGCCGGAGGACGGGTGGACGCGATTTCAGGGGCAGCGGGTCGCGGAGGAGGCACGGAAGTTGCTACGACTGGGGATGACCTTCCGGGCGATCGGGGAGGCGCTCAGGGTCGACGAGAAGCAGATCCGGAGGGCGCTCGTGGCGGGGGCCTCGAGAGGCGCGCGCGGCGTGCCCTGAGCGCGCTCATGATCGACCCGGCGACGTCGACCCTCGTCTCGTGTCTCGTCTCGATCACAAAAGAGAAATCGTGGTCGTCGCCGCGCGCCGGGGTCACTGTGGAAACGCCTCCGGCGTTTTCCAAGCGGCGGTGGGGAACTGGGTGAACCACGCGCTCTTAGGCGGCGCAGGTGGCGACGAGGTCGCGGCGCGTGGTTCTCACAGTTCTCCACGGGCGCGGCGGTGTCCCCAGCGCTCCGGAATCCGGATGCATCGACCCCGCTCCTACCTCGCTTCACCGTCCTCGTTCCAGATTTCGATCTTCGCGTCGTCGTACGCAGTCGACGGCCGCTTGCTTCGATAGCGCAACTCGTTGAGCTTCTCGTCCTCTTCGCGAAGGATCCAGACCACCTCGATTTCGCGGAGTAATACGTCAAGTACGGCTTCCGCGCTCCCCTGTTCGAGACACCGCGCGCGGAGTGACGACACGGTGGCGCGGTGCTCAACTAGGAAGCGCTCGCGGCCTGGATCGAATCGATGCTGCTCGTGCCACGTCTCCCGCGAGAGGTCGATCTGCGGCTTGAGCGCCAGCGCGGCTTGGCGAGCTCGCTTGCTCATCTTGTGCGGGTGAAAGTTGGACGCCTTCTTGATGTCGTCGGAGATCGACTCACGAAGTCGCTGGGCGTGGGAGTCTCGCATCTCGGAACGGCGTAGCGCCTCCACTTTGGCAAAGATAGCGATAGCGAAAGGCCTCATCAACGACGCGATGTCCATTGCTCCAATGATATGGCCGTCGCGCGCAGAAGCGAAGCTTCGTTTTGAACATCCAGTGGTCGGCCGAGCGAGGCCCTGATACTCTTACCATTCGATGGTCAATGTCGAGCGGGTCGTCCTTGACTCTAACTACTTTCGGAACCTCACCGAGCCGGAGCTTGCGGCGGTCAAGGCCCGGCGACTGGCGATTAGTTTGAGCGTTTTCGTAATCGGAGAGGTCTGGGCCAACGCGTCGAAGAATCAAAAACCCGGCATCCTCTACGGACCCCTCAAGCGCGTTTCTCCCTATCTCGACCAGGCATACCCCGTCGTCATGGGAGGCGGGCATCTTCGCGCTGAGCTTGAGACTCTCTCCGTGAGCGAACGACAACGACGAGCGTTCGAGAATCGTGCGACTGGGCGCGCCATTCTCGACGCGTTGCTGAAGGATATGGCCGTGGGCGCATTCGACCACGACGGCGCCGTTCTCAACAACGAGATCGATGAGCACGGCCGATCGTGGACAGAGACGCGCCTTCGAGTGCAATCGAAAGAGTTTCCCGGGCTTGCCGAACTCTCGAAGGAGCAGGCGGTGATCGGCCTGAGAACGGTAACCGCTGCGCAGAGGCCACATCGATTCGGCGTGGCGCGCGCGGGATGCTGTCGACATGGGACGACAGCGATCGAGAGACGAGTGGCAACGTGAGGTCGAGGCGTGGCGTGCGAGCGGAGCGAGCGCCG
>JBGAID010000143.1:0-18872 GCA_044225865.1 Polyangiaceae bacterium
CAACAACCTCCAAGCTCGCCCCCGCCCAACCTCGCCACAACCTCGGTCGGCGCATGTTCCTCATGCGACGACCGGCGCAGCGAGCCTTATAGGCGAGCGAGCATCTGGAACTCTTGGGCCGAGCGCCGAGCGGACAACTAGGACAACAGGCGCGTGCGGGGGGCGGTCGTGGGGAGGAAGGTGAGCTGGCTCTTCACGAGGGCGCGGGCTGCCTCGTCCATGGCGGTGAGGGAGAGTCCGAGGGAGCGCGTGATGTCCCCTACCCTTCGGCCGTGGATGACGCGGGCGACGGTCGCTTCGGCGTCGATGAAGGTGCGGGTGAAGGGAGCCATGAAGGTGACGAGGAGCTCGTCGCCGGTGAGGACGGGGATCCTCGGGATGACGACCATGCCTCCGTCGGAGAGCTCGATGAGCTCGTCGGCGACGAGCTTGAAGTCGCGCTCGCGGACGACCTGGCAACCGAGCTTGATGGTGTGGCGAAGAGGTCGGCGCGGGACATATCGGGTCAGAGATCGCGAACGCATGGGCACATCCTCCGACACGCACGTTACCGACCCTTCTCGACCCAGGGCCAATGTTCTACAAAGCGCGATGCCCTCGACGTCCCGGCATCGATCGCCGATGGCGCGGGGAGCACAGCAGAAACGAGTCTTCGAGCGGGGCACCCATGGCGAACATCAAGATCACGCACGAGATCAACTGCAACGAGGAGACCTTCTGGAAGCTCTTCTTCGATAAGGAGTTCAACGAGAAGCTCTACAAGGAGGGGCTCGGCTTCCCGGAGTGGGCGACCGAAGAGCACACCGAGACGGACGCGGAGATCCGTCGTCGGACGCGCGGGCGCCCCAAGCTGAAGAACGTGCCCGGCCCCGTGGCGAAGGTCCTGGGCGATAGCTTTGGGTACGTCGAGAACGGCTCGATGAACAAGGCGGAGAAGGTCTGGCGGTGGAAGCTCACCCCCAGCACCCTCGCCGACAAGATGAAGCAGGAAGGTCAGCTCCGCGTCGAGAAGCTGGGCGACGACAAGGTGAGGCGCCACGTCGAGATGGTCGTGGAGGCGAAGGTCTTCGCGATCGGCGGGCTCCTCGAGAGCACCGCGGAGAAGTCCCTGCGTGAGGGCTGGGAGGACAGCGCGAAGTTCATGAACCGCTGGCTGGAAACTCACAAGTAGAGCCCCTACGGATTGGGTGAGCGCGACCGCAGCTGGGCGGGGGCGCTCGCCCGAGGCAGCGCGCCTCGCCGGGGCGTGAGCTCGGCGCCGGAGGCGTCCACGATTCGGAGCGAAGGCGTCATTCGAGGGGTAGGCGACCGCGAGCGCGCGCGGGGGTGGAGGAAAGCTCACGGTCGAGGAGTCGCGTCGGGCATGCGCGATCGCGCCGGCTCGCTTTTGGCAAGGCATCGGGTCCGTGTCGGGGCGAGCCCTGAAGGATAGAGAACGAACATGAGCGAGCCGCGCGTCGTCATCGTCGGGGGTGGATTCGGTGGGCTCGAGGCCGCGAAGGCCTTGGGCAAGGCGAAGGGCAAGGTGAAGGTCACCCTGATCGACCGGACGAATCACCACACGTTCCAGCCGCTGCTCTATCAAGTCGCCACCGCCGGGCTGAACCCGGCCGACATCGCCGTCCCGATCCGGCGCATCCTCCGGAAGTACGACAACGTGTCGGTGCTGCTCGGGGACGTGATGCGCGTCGACGTGGAGAAGAAGGCCGTGTTCCTCGAGGACGGCGAGCCCATCGACTACGACTATTTGATCCTCGCGACGGGCGCGACGCACTCCTACTTCGGCCACTCCGAGTACGCCGAGTTCGCCCCCGGCCTGAAGACGGTGGATGAGGGGCTGCTCATCCGGCAGCGCATCTTCATGGCCTACGAGGAGGCGGAGCGCGAGCACGACCCGACGCGGGAGCGCGCCCTGCTCACGTTCGTGGTCGTGGGGGGCGGGCCGACGGGGGTCGAGCTCGCGGGGGCGCTCGCGGAGATCGCGCGGCAGACGTTGAGCCACGAGTTCCGGCGCATCGATCCGAGCACCGCCCGCATCCTGCTGCTCGAGGGGGGCGACCGCGTGCTCGCCGCCTACACGCCCGACCTCTCCGCCCACGCCCTCGCCTCGCTGCAAAAGCTCGGCGTGGAGGTCCGGACCGACGCGCGCGTCACGCGGGTGGACGCGGAAGGGGTGATGATCGGCGAAGAGCGCATCCCGTCGAAGACGGTGATCTGGGCGGCCGGGGTCGCCGCCTCACCGCTCGCGAGGTCGCTCGGCGCGCCCCTCGACAAGGTCGGCCGGGTCATGGTCGAGAAGGACTTGAGCATCCCTCGGCACCCGGAGGTGTTCGTCGTCGGGGACCTCGCTCACTTCGAGCAAGAGGGGGCGATGGTTCCGGGCGTTGCCCAGGGCGCGATCCAAGGGGCCCAGCGGGCGGTGAAGAACATCCTCGCGCGGATCGAGGGGCGGGAGACGGAGCCCTTCCACTATCGCGACCTCGGGTCGATGGCGACGATCGGACGGGCGGCGGCGGTGGCGGATATCGGGGGCGCGAAGCTCCACGGGTTCATCGCTTGGCTCGCGTGGGTCGTGCTCCACATCGTGACCCTGATCGGCTTCAAGAATCGCGTCATCGTGATGTTCCAATGGGCGTGGTCGTACGTGACCCACGATCGCGGCTCGCGGCTCATCCATGGGATGGTGCACGCGAAGGCCGCGGAGGCGCCGGTGCTCCCGTCGATGCGCTCGCGCGATCTCCAGAAGTCGATGACGACGGCGACCGCGAACAACTGAGCGACGGCGCCGGGAGGTCTTCTTTCGCTCGCGGACTCCTTCTCGTCGACCGTCGCCTCGACGTGGTCCTTCCCGGCGCGACCGAGGACGGCGGCGAAGCCTTCACGCTTCGAGGCATCCTTCGGGTGGACGAGGGCGCCTTCGCGGGCCTCGAGGTCCCTCGCCGTCGCCCCGAAGAGCGGGGAGGCCCGATCCGCGACGGCGACGGCCGCGAGCGCCTCGAGGACGGCCGCGCAGGCGCGCTTCACGGCAGAGCCGACGCTGGCCGCCGTCGACGATCCCGCCGAGAGCGAAGCCTCCGGCAGATCGGTGTCGCCGAGCTCGAAGCGAACCTTACCCCTCGGGAGGCCCAGCGTCTCGGCGGCGATCTGCGTCATCACCGTGTACGTGCCGGTGCCGATGTCGTGGGACGCGGAGCGCACGGTCGCAGAGCCGTCCGCGTCGATCCGCGCCGACGCCGACGCCGGCCGCTGGTTCGCCGGGTACGCGGCGGTGGCCATCCCCCACCCGAGGAGGCGCGATCCGTCGCGCGTCGCGCGCGGCGCCGGGGCCTTCGCGACCAGCCGAAGCGCTTCGATGCCTCCTCGTAGCAAGCGAGGAGGGATTTGCTCGAGAACGGCTTCTTCTCTTCGAGATCCTCCTTGGCGTGGTTCTTCCTCCGCAGCTCGAGGGGGTCCATGCGCAGCTCGACCGCGAGCTCGTCCATCGCGCACTCGAGGGCGAAGCTGCCGCTCGCCTCTCCGGGGGCGCGGGTGAAGGTCGGGGTGGAGGTGTCGAGGCGGACGAGGCGATGGCTCGTCTCGACGTCGCCGCACGCGTAGAGCATGCGGGTCGCCTTCGCGGACGGCTCCGTGAACTCGTCGAAGCGGCTCGTGTGGGAGGTGACCTCGTGGCGGACGGCGACGAGGGTGCCGTCGCTCTTGGCGCCGAGCGAGAGCCTCTGCGAGGTGTGAGGTCGGTGCCCGACGAAGAAGAACATCTGCCTTCGGTCGAGGGAGAGCTTCACCGCGCGGCCGGTCACGCGCGCCGCCATCGCGGCGAGGGCGACGTGAGACCACGGCGAGCCCTTGCTCCCGAAGCCACCGCCGAGGAACTTCGAGATGACGCGGACGTTCCTCTCGTCGAGGCCGAAGAGCTTCGCCATGCGGCGCTTCACGATGAAGACGCCCTGGGTCGCGTCGTAGATGGTGAGCGCCGCGGCCCCGCGGAAGACGGCGATCGTGCCGTGCAGCTCCATCGGGTGGTGGGTCTCGATCGGGGTCGTGTAGGTCGCGGCGATCTTCTTGGGCGCGCGCGCGAGGGAGAGGGCGGCGTCGCCGCGCTTCGAGTCCGCGTCCCCGAGGGGCATCCGCGCCTCCGGCTTGTAGGCGCTCCCGAGCGCGGCGTGGAAGTCGGAGTCGGCGCTCTCGACTGCGTAGCGAGGCGAGACGAGGGCGGCGCCCCGCTGGGCCGCCTCGAGCGTCTCCGCGACGACGACGGCGATGGGCCGTCGTAGACGACCTCCGCGCGCTGGAGGAGCTGAACCACGCGAGCCTCAGCGCTCGGCTTGTCGTCGTAGCCGGGCAGGCGCGGCGCGTTCTCGTGGGTGAGGACGGTGAGACGCCCGGCTCCTTGGAAGCGGCGGCGACGTCGATGGACGCAACCTTGCCGCGCGAGATCCCGGCGCTGACGATGACGGCGTGGGCGACGTTCGCGACCCGCGTGTCGCACGCGAAGGTGGCGACGCCGGTGACCTTGGCCCACCCGTCCACGCGCTCGACGCCTTTGCCGACGGCGCACGCCAGAGGCTCGAGCTCGTCGTCGGCGCTGCACGCGAGCACGCGATCGGGAGCGAGGACGACGAGGCCCGCGCCGAGGCCGCGGAGCTCGGCGCGGATGGCCTCGAGCGCCTCTGTGCGGATCGTCGCCGCGCGCGCGGAGATGGCGATGACCGTCGGGCGATCGCGCAGGTCCTCGTCGCCGAGGACGGTGCGGCCGCGATCCACGAGCGCGAAGCGAGGGAGCCGAGCTCCCTCGTTCGCGAACATCGGCAACGTGCGAGGGGCTCCCATCCGAGGAGCCATCGCGTGAGCACGTCGCGCGCCAGCGCGCTACGCCGAAAAAAGGGACCTTCGCCGCGCGAGCGCGCCTCGATCGAGGCGAAGGTCCGCGCTCAGCCGCCCTCGCCTTTCGCCTCGCCCGCGGCGGCCCCCGCGAGCCCGTCCCGCATGGCGTCTTCCATGACGCTGTTCGCGGCGCGCTTCGCTCGGCGGCGGATGTCGACGTGGAGGGTCTCGTCGAAGTTGATGGCGGTGAAGCAGGCCCGCGCCTCCATCTTCCGGCCGAGGCCCGAGTACGCCTCCGCCTCGTTCCAGCGCAGCCGCCAGTCGCGCCCCTTGATCTCGCCGAGGACCTCGGTGTCCTTGATGATGTCCTGGTAGCGCTGCTGCTTGGCGAGCTCGGCCCACCACTCGCTGCGGAGATCGTCGTCCTCGGGGCGCAGGTCGACGGCCTTCTTGAAGAGGTCGAGCGACTCGTCGATGCGGCTCACGGCGAGGTACGCGCGCGCGAGCGAGCGCCAGACCCCGGGCACGGACTCGTTGTCGCGCGCGAACTTCTCGAGGGTCGGGAGCATGTCCCCGACGCCCTTCAGATCGTTCGGGTCGGTGGGCCAGAACTTGAGCATGTGGGCGGCCAGGTCTCCGGCGTCGATCTCGAGGGCGCGATCGACCGCGGCCATCGCCGCCGCCTCGTCCCCCATCGTGCCGTAGATCCGCGCGAGCTCGACCTGGGCCCCGGAGGAAGCAGGGTTCTTCTCCGCGTAGGCCTTGGCGGCGGTGAGGGCCTCGTCCGTCCGCTCGAGCGAGCGGAGGGCGTTGACCTTGGCGAGGGTGGCCCGCTCGACGGCCGCGCTCGCGGCGTCGTCGCCAGCGAGGCGAATGGCGCGATCGGCGGCCTCGATCACCACGCCGAAGCGGCGCTCACGCTCGTGGTAGGCGATCTGCTCGAGGTAGAAATCGACGGTCGGAGCTTGGTCTCCGCCCTCGGCGGCCATGCGATCCCACTCGCCGGTGAGATAGGCCTCGACCGAGTCGGCCCGCACGTAGAGGAGCGAGGTCGCGTCCTTCGGCCGCTCGTAGATCTTGCAGAGGACCCCGAGCTGGGTGAGCGCGTCGAGCGCCCCTTGATGATCCGGCTTCGCCTCGAGCGCGTTCACGAACTCGTCGGTGGCGCCGTCCTTGTTCTGCATCTTCAGGTGGACGTGGCCGACCGCGACGTGGAACTCCGCGTCACCCTTGTATGTCGGGTAGATCTGCTTGAAGAGCTTGAGGGCAGGCTCGTATTGGCCGGTGTTCGCGTAGGCGGACGCGAGGTTCAGCCGCGCCGAGTGATCACCCTCGTTCTGGACGGTGATGCGCTTGAGGGTGGAGATCGCCTGCTCGAAGTTGTTCTCCGCGAACGCCTTCTGGGCCTTGTCCCAGAGCGGACCGGTGTCGCAGAACGCTTCCATCGCGACGACGAGGTCGCGATGCTTCTTGCGCCAGCCGCTGTCCTTGCCGATGGGCGAGTTGTTGAGGAAGTCGCTGCACCACTTCCTGGCTTCCTTCGCGGGCAAGCCGTTGTCCGCGAGGCCCTCGAACTTGTCTTTGGGGACCGGGATCTGAGGCGGCAGACCCTGCCGCTTCGCAACGATGTCGTCGAGGTTGATGAGGAGCCACTCGTCGCCGTCTTGGGCTTTGCTCATAGGCGCACAAGACCGTATCCGCCCGCGGCAGGGCAGATCAACCCCTGCCGCGACGGAGCGCGCCAGAGACGCGACGGATCGGGGAGCGGTCGGCGAGCGCGGGGCGCGCCGGGGTGTCCATCAGGAGACGATGACCCAGACGAGGACCACCATCGCGACGGCGATGAGGAAGGCGGCCGCGAGCGCGATGGGGACGCGGACCCCGAAGACCTCGCCCGCGAACATGCCTTGATCGGTCGCGGTGGGAGACGTCGCCGACGAAGGAGAGGTCGCGAGCGGCGCCGACGTGTCGAGGTGCGCGGTCGGGAGCGAGCTCGGCAGGCGACCCGAGCCCTCGAGCGGGCCTCCGACCGGCGCGGGGAGAGGCGCGGGCAGGGCCGGGAGGTAGCTCGGTCGATCGGCCGGCGCCGCGGGGGCGACGACAGGAGGAAAGCTCGGCGCGTAGCCCGGTCCGACAGGAGCCGGGAAGGCGGCCGCGGGCGCGACCGCGACCGGCTCGGGAGGAGGGGCGGAGACGCGATCCGGAGCTTGCCTCGCGAGCTCGGCCTTGGAGGCGGGCGGGTCCGCGGAGGGCGCGATCAGATCGTCCGTCTGCGCCTCCCCTCTCGCGACCGACGCCTCGAGCCGGCGCGCCTCTTCGATGAGGGTCATGGCGTGGACCGCGCCGTGAGCGTGGAACGACCGCGCCGCTTGAGCCGCGAGCTCCGCTGCCTCCGCCCCGAGCTGCGCGAGCACGGCGTGATGGGCGGCGAGCTTGGCGGCTTGATCGGCGCGCGCGCGGAGCTGGGCCGCGCGCTGCGCGAGCCGCTCCGCTTCGCGCACGATGTCCGAGGGCTCGGCGGTGTCTCGCTTCACCGCCTCGATCGTCTTGGGATGCACCGGCTCGGTCAGGATCTCCGGCTCGGTGTCGGTCTCGAGGGGCGCACGGCGGGGCTCCGGCGCGGGCGCGCTCGGGGGCTTCGGACGCTTCGGAGGCGGCATCTTGCGAAGCGGAGGCGCCGAGGGCAGCTCCGGCCGCGCTCGCAACGGCGACGTCGGCACGTCCTCCGAGGGGGGATCCAAGACCGGCTCGCGCGCGGGCGCGTCGCGGCCGGGCGCCTCCCCGCGGCCGTACCGAACGGTCCGGGCGAACGCGGCGAGGCCGACCTGCGGCTGGACCGACGTCGTTCGAATGTCCGAGGAGTCCTCGTCGTCGACGAAGCTCGGCAGCGCGTCGATGGCGGAGCGCTCGGGACGCGCTTTGCTCGGATCGCGCTCGCCGCCTCGCCGCGTGTACTCGGAGGTCGGATCGGACGAGGCGGCGGGGGGGATCGGGCCTCCGCGCGCGAGCCCTCCGCCGAGCCGATCGGCGTGCAGCGCCGCGAGCTGCCGGTTCGGCTGAACCACCGTCGGGATCTCCTCGCCCCAATCGGGCGTCTCGCCGCTCGGCGGGGACTCGATCGAAGAGGCGCGCACGTCTACGTCGGTGGGCTCTTCGATCGCGCGTCGCATCGCGGCGCGGCGGCGAGGCCCCGCCTGCGCCATCACCGCCGCCCGAGAGCCGGAAGGCGCGGGACCGGAGGGCGGGCTCGACTTGGGACCGGTGGACTCTTCGCGGCGGCCGCGCACGCCGAGCAGCTTCGCCTTCGAGCGGGTGGCCTCCGCGACGAAGTCGCCGTTGATGGCCCGCTCGAACCATCGCATCTGGCGCATGGCGTTGCGCCGGACGAAGCGCGCGACCGCCTCGACGTTGTCCTCCTTGTAGCCGTGGGTGTCGAGCCAGTAGAGGAGCCGATCCCGCACCTCGTCCGCGCTCTGGAACCGATCTTGGGGGCGCTTCGCGAGGAGGCGGTTCACGAGCCCGACGAGCTCGCGATCGAGCTTGGGGCGGAGGGCGGAGATGTCTTCCGGGGGCGCGCTCGCCATCAGCTGAAACACCTCGAGCTCGCTCCCGCCCGACCAAGGGTGCCTTCCCGTGAAGAGCTCGAAGAGCACGACCCCGAGCGAGAACAGATCGGCGCGCGCGTCGATCGGCTGCTCCGTCGCCTGCTCGGGGGCCATGTAGTGAGGGTGGCCTTTGAGCAACCCGGTGAGGGTCTTGGTCACCCTTTGCTTCGCCTTCGCGAGGCCGAAGTCGGCGATGAGCACGCGGCCGTCGAACCCGACGAGGACGTTGCCGGGCGTCAGATCGCGATGCACGAGCTGGAGCAGCTCTCCGTCCGCGGATCGAAGCCGGTGGGCGGCGGCGAGACCGGCGCAGATCTCCGCGCCGAGGTGGACGACCATCCGCTCGGTGAACGCCTCTCGAGTCTCGAAGACCGTCTTCATGAGGCGCGCGAGGGAGACACCCTCCACCAGCTCGACGGCGAGGAACGTCCCTTCTCGGTCGGAGCCCCACCCCACGACGTGGGTCACGTTCGGGTGATCGAGGGCGGCCGTCATCCACACCTCGTCGACGAACATGCTGTAGAACTGCGGGTCCTCCGCGATGTGAGGGTGGAGCCTCTTCACCGCCACGAGCTTGCCCGCCTGCTCGCGAGGCGCGCCGATGCGGCAGAGCTCCACACGCGCAGTAGGTCCCGTCGCGATCTCCGCGAGCAGCTCGAAGACGAGCGGCGATGCTTCCGCGAGACCGCTCTTCGCCGGCCGTTCCATCGACGCGGGGGAGTCTACAGGATCGGCGCGGCGGTTTGGGCGTGCTCCTTGCAGCCGCTCCCACCGTGCTCAGCTCCACCGCCCGATCGGAGAATCGATTCGCCGCGAATTCGCCGGACGTCCTGCGCTCTCGCGTGATACGCGATCCAAACGAGCTCTTCGAGCTCGTCCCCGCGTGGTGGGATCTCGCGCGCGCGGCGTCGCGCCTCGAGCCGACCCAGACCCCGGCGTGGCTGCTCTCGTGGTGGAGGGTGTTCGGCTCCGCCGGCGGTCGAGAGCTCTTCGTGGTCGTCGTGGAGGACGCTCGGGGCCAGCTCGTAGCCATCGCCCCCTTCGTGCGGCGCTGGGTCGTTCGCGCCTCGCTGGTGCCGCTCGCCACGCTCGAATGGATGGGGTCGGGGGAGGACGAGGCCGACGAGATCTGCTCGGAGTATCTGGGCGCGCTCGTGCGAGGGGGGCACGAGGCGCGAGCGGCGGCCACCATCGCGCGATGCCTCGCCGCCTCCGCGGGCGACGCGTGGGACGTGCTCGAGCTGCGCGCGAACAAGGGGGACGACCCGACCCTCGCCGTCCTCGGCACGACCCTCGAGCGAGCGGGAGCGTCCGTGGACGTGCACGAGACGGAGTCGTGCCCGTTCATCGCGCTGCCCGACTCGTTCGATCGCTACCTCGAAGGGCTCGACGGCGAGCGTCGCTATTTCGCGAGGCGCACGCTGCGTGACTTCGACAAGTTCGCGAGCGAGCGCGGGGGCGCGACCCTCCACGTCGCGCGCGCCCACGAGCCCGCGTTCGAGCGCGGGTTCGAGATCCTGCGCCGCCTGCACGACGCGCGATGGGGCGGGGGCGGCGTGTTCGGCAGCGCACGGTTCTCCGCCTTCCACGCGGAGCTCTCGGCGAGCTTGGGCGCCGTCGATCCCTCGCGCGCGAAGGAAGCAGGCACGCTCGCCGTCGTCTGGATCGAGGTCGGGGGCGAGCCGCTCGCGGTCGCGTACGACATCGAGCACCGAGGGCGGGTCTACTTCTACCAAGGCGGGCGTCGGATGGACCTCCCGAAGCACGTCCGGCCCGGGATCGCTCTTCATCTCCGGAGCATCGAGCTGGCGATCGAGCGAGGGGCGAGCTCCTACGACTTCCTCGCGCGCGCCGACACGTACAAGCGCAAGCTCGCCCCGACCCACGCCCACGAGCTCGTGACGTTGGAGGCGGTCGCGCCCACCGTTCGTGCGCGCGCGTCCCGCGGGCTCGTCACCGCCGCCCACGCCATCGCCAAGGTCGCGCGGCGCATCTCGTCGCCGCGTCAGTCGGGGTCGGGGACGACGAACGGGATGACGCAGTCGACCTCGTAGATGGCGAGCAGATCCGACTCGGCCTTCGCGGTCTGGGTCGCGATCCTCACCTCCGTCGGACGACCGAGCCCGTCGTAGTGATACGGCTCGTTCGGGCCGAAGTCGGGGTCGACCCCGTCCTGATCGGGGCCGTAGGCCACCTGCTCCACGAAGTCGCTCGTGACGAAGAACATCCAGCTGCGGACGGGAGCGCTGGGATGAGGCGTGACCACGACCGGCGACGCAAAGCCCCTCGCGCGGACGTAGACCCCGAACGTGCCGGAGCTCGGCAGGCGATCGCCGAGCCGGAGGCGAGCTCCCTCGAACGCGATCGGGCCGGGGTTCGTCCCGTCGCTGAACATCCCGAACGCCATTCCGACGCCGTCGCACCTCGCGATCGCCTCGTAACACCCGCACGCGCAGCCCTCCCGAACACCGCCGAGGTCGGTGGGCTCGACGTCGGTCGGCGCGACGGGGTAGCAGACGGCGTTCGGGGAGACGCGCCGCACCGCCTCCGGGCAATCCCCGGCCTGGGCGAAGCAGGCCGGCCCCGGCTCCTCCTCGCCCCCCGCGTCGCAACTGCACGCGCGATCGCCGGTCAGGCACGAGAACCGGTCGTACTGTCCGTCCGCGGCGAGGCAGCCGTTCGCGGGGACGTGCCCTCCTTTCACGAACGCGCTCGGCAAGCACTGCGAGTACGGGACGAGCGCGGCGGGCGGGCAGATCATGCAGGTGTCCTCGACGAACTGCTTCGGCGGATCGCAGGGCACGCACGCGTCGTCGATCACCTTCGCCGGCGGCTCGCAGGTGGTGGGGTCGGGCAGGGGCTCGAGGCACGCCGGCGCGAGCCCGAGGACCACCGCCAGCGCGAGCGCGAGCGAAGGGAGCGCGGGGGGCCGCGTCATGGGATCGCGACCTCGAGCGCGCCCTGACCCGGGCCCAAGGCGAGGCTCACCTTGGGAGCGCGCCGCGAAGGGCCCCGTGACGCCGCGACCACGTCGACGACGAGCATCGAGAGCGTCGCCGCAGCGAGGGTCGCGGGGACGCTCCAGCACGCGAGGTACGCGGTGCGCGCATCGTCGAAGGCGTCGACGCGCTCCGGGTAGGTGGGGTCGAACGAAGGGATCGCGCTCGCCTCTTCGCGCAGACCGCGAGCGCGGAACAACATCGCGACGGGGAGCGCCACCGAGACGGCGGCCAAGACGCCCCCGCCTACGAGCACGCCCGTCGGTATCGGCGGCTCGAACGGAGGTGGCGGCGGCGAGGGGTCGGCCGGGCGCTGCCTCGCGACGTGGGTCAAGAGCTCGCCTTCGTGTACGACGAGGCGCTCCTCGATCGCGCGCCTCCCCTCCCCCATCACGACCTCGTACGTCCCCGGCTCCACATAGACGGAGAACCCCGCGTCTCGGGCGGGAGCGCTCCCGATGCGCACCACGATCCGCTCACCGCTCGGCGACGCCGCGATCCGCAGGACCCCGAGGTGCGGGCGCAGGCTCGCCGCGCGATCGACCGCGTCCTGTCGGCGCGCTTCGAACTCGATGGGGAGGCTCCCCGGCTGCTCGCCCACCCGGCGCGCGAACTCGTCGAATCGCTCCACCGCGCGCGGTCGATCACCGGCGGCCTGGTACGCGAGCCCGAGGTTGTAGAGGACGCGCCACGCCTTCTCGGGATCGCCCTCGCGCTGGAGCTTCTCCCATACCTCTGCGGCGCGCTTCGGCTCCCCCGCGTCGAACGCAGCCAGGCCCTCGTCGAACAGCTTCGCGGCGACGTCGTCGGAGAGCGGCGCCCCCGCCCTCGCGAACGTCGCGGCCAGCGACAGCGCCACCCCGAGCGCGGCGCCGAACCGCCGCGGTCCGCGCCTTGCGCTGCCCGCCCGAAGCTCGTGCCGAAGCCCCAAGCCTGACCGTGGACTTTTGTGTTCCTGGGTACTGCCGGATCCGGAAGCCGACTTCCGGCCGGCAGCACTAGGCGCCGTCTTCCCGCCCATGGAGCTGGTTGAGCATACGGTAGAGGCTCTGACGGGGAAGCCCCAGCTCCTCCGCCGCTTTCTGCACCGAGCCTTGCGCTCGCTCCATCGCCTTCGGCAACACCGCGCCGTGAAAGCGGTCCATCACCCGCCGCTTCGCCTCGTGATACGGCAGGAGCTCGAGGCCATCGAACGGATGGTGCCCCGCGGCGCTCGGGGCGGTCGCGGGCTCGAAGAGGAGCTTCGGATCGGCGCGATCGAACGTGGCGAAGCGCTCGACGACGTTGCGGAGCTCGCGCGCGTTTCCGGGCCACGTGTACGAACGCAGGAGGCGCGCGAAGTCCTCGGGGAGGTTGGCGCGCGCGTCGCCGGTGACTTTCCGGAGGAACGACTCGGCGAGCGGCAGGACGTCGTCCGGTCGATCCGCGAGCCGCGGCACGTGCACGTGCACGACCGCGAGGCGATAGAAGAGATCCTCGCGGAACTCCTTGCGCCGCACCGCCTCTCGCAGACGTCGGTTCGTCGCGGCCACGACGCGCACGTTGACGCGGACGACCTCCGTCCCGCCGACCCTTCGAAAGGCGCGGCTCTCGAGGGCGCGGAGGAGCTTCGGCTGCGCCTCCAGGGGGAGCTCGCCGATCTCGTCCAAGAAGAGCGTTCCGCCATGGGCTTGCTCGAACGCGCCCGGGCGCGTCGCGACCGCGCCGGTGAAGGCGCCCTTCTCGTGCCCGAAGAGCTCGCTCTCGACGAGCTGCTCGGGGATGGCCCCGCAGTCCACCACGACGAAGGGCGCCTCCCGCCGCGCCGACTCGAGGTGGAGCGCGTTCGCGAGCACGTCCTTGCCGGTGCCGCTGTCGCCCTCGAGCAGCACCGTCACGTCGTTCCGCGCCGCCTTCTCGAGGAGGTCGAAGACGTGCCGCATGGCGGGGCTCTTCGCGATCGCGCCGCCGAACGTCCCGCGGGGGGAGAGCGGAACGCCGATCTCGTCGCGCGTGAGGTGGAGGCGAAGCTGCGACTCGCCGACGCCGAGGGTCGCGTCCTCCGTGAGCAGGATCTCGCGCACCCGCACGCTGCCGAGCCGCGTGCCGTTGAGGCTCTTCAGATCCGTCACCCGCACGCCGTCCTCCTCGGCGCGGAGCTCGAGGTGGCGGCGGGACGCGAGGCGGTCGGAGAGGGACAGATCGCACGCGGCCCCGGAGCCGATGACCACGGTGGCGGCTCCGACCGGCAGCGAGCGACCGGCGTCCGGGCCCTTGATCACCGCCACCTCCGCGGAGACGAGGCGAAGGGTCAGGAGCTCGTCGCGAGCGGCCTTGCGAGTAGCTCCGGGATCCTCGGGCGCGGACACGGCCTCATCGTAGAACGACTCGTCGAGCGGCGGCTGTCGCATCGATGCGACGGATCGCGTGGATGCGACGTCCGAAGCGGCGAGCGCGGCCGCGGCGAACGAGAAGCTTCGAGAGAAGCGCGGAGCGCGGCGAGCGGTGAGGCGCGGCATCGGGGTTGCAGCGGGGCCGGGCATGCGATGCTGCCGCGGTCTCGCGCTCCTCTTCGCCCTCGCGCCGGCCGTATCCGGCTGCGAGCCCGCTCCCGAGCCGGAGCCCGATCCGACCGAGCTGGAGTCGACCGTCGTCGCCCTGAGCCCGACCCAGCACCTCGTGCGGGCCTCCATGGCCCTGCGCGGGATGCGTCCAAGCGTCGACGAGCTCTCGAGGGTCGACGCCGATCCGGAGCAGCTCGGGCCGATCGTAGACGCGTACCTCGAGTCCCCCGAGTTCGGCCGCACCATCCGCGATCTCCACGACGAGAGCCTGCTCCTCCGGCCGGACTGGCTCTACTACCCGGCCGGCTTCCCCAACGTCGAGCCGCTCGGCGCGCTCGACCTCGGCGTGATCAACAAGTCGGTGCTGGAGGCCCCCCTCGAGCTCATCGAGGACGTCGTGATGCACGACCAGCCCTACACGGACATCGTCACCGCCGACTACGCGATGACGAACCCCGTCGGCGCGCGCGTGTGGGGGCTGCCCTACGACGACGACGGGCCCGAGTGGCAGCGCACCCGGTACGAGGACGGCCGCGGCAACGCCGGCATCCTCACCGACTCGTGGCTCTACGTCCGCTTTCAGAGCACGCCATCGAACGCGAACCGCCAGCGCGCCAACGCGATCTCGCGCGGCCTGCTCTGCTACGATTTCCTCTCGCGCGACGTGGACCTCGACACGAGCGTCGACGTGTCCGACCCGAACGTGGTCCAGGACGCCGTCTCTCAGAACGCGGCGTGCGCGAGCTGCCATCAAGCGCTCGACCCGCTCGCGAGCTTCTTCCGAGACATGTTCCCGATCACCGTCCCCGGGGAGGTGGCGGCGTACCCGGTCCAGAACATGTATCTGCCCGGCGTCTTCGAGGACTTGCTCGGCATCGACATGCGAGCGCCCTCGTTCTTCGGAAAACCGGGAGAGACCTTGGAGGACCTCGGGGCGATGATCGCAGAGGACCCTCGCTTCTCCCTCTGCGCCGCGAAGCGCTTCTACGCGTACTTCAACCAGGTGCCCCTCGAGGCGGTCCCTCTCGAGCGAGCGGCCGAGCTCCAAGACGTCCTCGAGACGAGCGGGATGAGCGCCAAGGCCCTCGCGAAGGCGGTCGTCCTCTCCGAAGATTTCGCCGCGTCGTACGCGACGACGGACGAGGAGGCGGACGGGCTCGTCGGGATGAAGAAGGCGCGGCCCGACGAGCTCGCGACGATGTTCCGGGACCTGACCGGCTTCGTCTGGGAGACGGACCTGACCGCGTACACGGGCGGCCTCATCGGGCGCGTCGAGCTGCCCCGCGACACGATGATCGGCTACCGCGTCATCGGCGGGGGCACCGACGCCGCCTACGTGACGGCCGGGACCTTCACCGACAACGTCGGGACGAGCCTCGTGCTCCGCGGCTTCGCGGAGGAGGCGGCGCCTCGCGTGGTCGAGTCGGACTTCGCGGAGCCCGATCGCTCGAAGAGGAAGCTCCTCACCCTCGTCGACGACGACACCACCTCGGCCGACGAGGTGAAGGCCCAGATCGCGCTCCTCGTGACCCGCATCTATGGCGAGCTCGTCGAGCCCGAGAGCGACGAGGTGGGCCGCGCCTACGCCCTGTTCCAATCGGCGGCGACGACAAGCGCGAGCGTGAGGCGCGCGTGGACGGTGCTCCTCGTCGCGATGCTGCAGGACCCCCGCGTCTCTTACTACTGATCCGCGAGACGAGACGACCATGAAGACCTCGAGAAGGACGTTGCTGGTGGGTGGCCTCGGAGCGCTCGGCGCGACCGCGCTCGCGATGCGAGACGGCAGGGCCAAAGGCGAAGGGACGAAGGGGAAGAACCTCGTCGTCGTCTTCGTCGCGGGGGGCTGGGACATCACCTACGCCCTCGATCCGAAGCCGGGCGTCGCGACGATCGACGCCCCCGCCGGCGCTCGCGAGACGGTCGGCGGCGTGCCGATCTTCACCCACCCGAGCCGGCCCGCCGTGCGCCGCTTCTTCGAGGCCTATGGCCCGCTCTTGACGGTCGTGAACGGGATCCAGGTCCAGTCGATCAACCACCCCGACTGCTCCAAGCGCATGCTCACCGGCACCGCGTCGGAGACCAACCCCGACTTCGCCGCCATCACCGCGTACGAGCTCGGACGGGATCTGCCGGCGCCTTACCTCGCCCTCGGCGCCACCGCGTACACCGGCCCCCTCGGATCGATCGCGGTGCGGACGGGGTCGCTCACCCAGCTCAAGAGCTTGCTCGATCCGTCGCTCGCGTTCCCGGAGATGGACGCCGCCGCCTCGCGCTTCGCGTCCACGAAAGACGAGGCCGCGCTCATCCGCGACTACGTGGAGAAGAGCGCAGAGCGCGAGCGTTCGACGCGCGGAGCCCGCGGCTACAACGCGCGGCGCCTCGACGACTTCGTCGCGTCGGTCGATCGCGGTGAGCGCTTCAAGTCCTTCAAGGAGGCGTTCCCCAAAGAGCTCAGCTTCGCCCTCGACCTGCGCGTCCAGATCGATCTCGCGCTCCGGGCCCTCGGAGAGGGCTTGAGCAGGAGCGTCCTCCTCGAGGGCGCGCTCTTCGGATGGGACACCCACTCCGCCAACGAGGCCCAGGGACCTCTCCACGAGGCGCTCTACGAGGGTCTCACCGTCCTCGCCGACGAGCTCGACGCCCGGCCCGGCGCGACCGCCGGCCACACCCTCCTCGACGAGACGGTGGTCGCGGTGGTGTCCGAGATGGGTCGCTCGCCGAAGCTCAACGCGGAGCAGGGCAAGGACCACTGGCCGGTCACGAGCGCGATCGTCTTCGGAGGCGGGCTCCCCGGCGGCCGGGCGATCGGCGCGAGCGGAGATCGGCTCGAGGCGAAGCCGATCGATCTCGTGTCCGGCGCGCCGTCGAAGAGCGGTCGAATCCTCGAGTATGGGAGCTTCGTCGCCGGCATGCTCGCCGCCGTCGGCGTCGATCCGGCCGCTCATTTCCCGGGGACGGAGGTGCTCGATGCGCTCGTGGGATGAGCTCGCGTGGATCTTCGTCGCCCTGCCGATCTCCGTGGCCGGGTGCGCGCCGGCAGACGAAGGTGAGACGGACGGGCCCGCGACCGTCGACATCGCGGCCGCGATCGAAGCGGCGGACGATCTCTCGGAGCGGCCCTGTCCGGAGGACAGCGTGCTCTCGTACGACGACTTCGGCGGCCCCTTCGTCCTCTCGTTCTGCGCCGGCTGCCACGCGTCCGGTCTCCCCGAGGGGGAGCGACAGGGCGCGCCCGCGTTCAGCAACTTCGACACCCTCGAGGACATCCGCGCCGCCGCCGCTCGAATGTGGGCTCGCTCCGGAGATCACAACGTCACGATGCCGCCCGAGGGCGGCCCGGACCCGCTCGATCGCGAGATGTTCGGGGAGTGGCTCGCGTGCGGAGCTCCCGCCGACGACGATCCTTGAAGGCGACGGGAGGGCGCCGAGCGCGAGGGGTATCGAATCCGCCCTCGTGCGGTCCGGGAGGCGGACGTTGGTGGTAGCTTCGACCTCGAGTGGCGAGGTACGTCGAAGAGCTCCCGACGCTGAAAGAGCCCGAGCGGCCGCGCCCGGCGGAGCCGATCGGAGAGGCGCCGCTCGAGGTGCCCCCGCGAGGGCCGCGACCGCTCGGGCGCTACGCGCTGCTGTTCGAGATCGCGCGGGGCGGGATGGGCTCCGTCCACGCCGCCGTCCTTCGCGGCGAAGGCGGCGTGGAGCGCCCGGTCGCGATCAAGCTTCTCCACCCCCAAGACCGAGGCCCCGAAGAGATCGACGCCTTCATCCAGGAGGCGAAGCTCACCGCGCACATCGCCCACCCCAACGGCCTCGAGACGTTCGAGCTCGGCATGCAGGACGGCGAGCCGTTCATCGTGATGCCGCTCGTGCGGGGGGTGACCCTCGCGAGGCTGATGACGATGGTCGCGAGGCGGCGCGAGCGCACGCGGCCCGAGCTCGCGGCCTGGATCGCGATGAAGGTCGCCTCCGCGCTCCACGCCGCCCACGAGCTCGTCGGGCCCGACGGCGCGCCGCTTCACCTCGTGCACCGGGACGTGTCGCCCCAGAACGTGATGCTCGCCTTCGACGGTGAGGTCCTCCTCGTCGATTTCGGCATCGCCAAGCTCTTCGAGTCGGCGCGGGCGACCGCGAGCGGGATCGTCAAAGGCAAGTTCGGGTACATGTCGCCGGAGCAGCTGCTCGGAGAGCCGCTCGACCGGCGCACCGATGTGTTCGCGCTCGGGGTCGTCCTCTACGAGATGCTCTCGGGACGCGGGCTCTACGCGGGGCTCGCTCCCGCCGCCGCGGCCCTGCGCATCACCACCGAGAGCCCGCCCCCGCTCTCCGAGAGCGCCCCCGGCACGCCCGCCTCGCTTTGCGCGATCGTGGAGAAGGCGATGGCCAAGGCGCGGGAGGCGCGCCACGCGACCGCGAAGGAGCTCGAGGGGGAGCTGCGCAGATTTCTCCGCGACGGCGCGGGCGCCGACGAAGCCGAGCTCACGCGGCTGCTCGACGAGCACTTCGGGGACGAGCGCGCCGCCTTCGATCGAAGGCTGCGCGAGGCGCTTGAGGCGGCCCGCCGCGCGCCTCATCGAGACGCTCCGGCGACCATCCCCGCCCGCGACGCGGATCGGCCTCCCCGTTCGCGGAGGTCGCGAGGAGCGCTCGCGCTGGCGATCGCGACGGCGGGCGTGGGGGTGGGGGCGGCGCTGTTCGTCACGCTCGGTCGAACCTCGCCGCGCGCCGCCGCTTCCATCGAAGAAGCGGACGCCGCGCTGAGCGTCGCGTCGGCGGTCCCTGCGACGAGCGGGTCGTCTCCTCCGCCGCCGGCCCGCTCAGCCGCGGCGCCGAGCGCGAGCGGCGACGCCTCGAGCTCGGCGGCTTCGGGCGCGCCCTCCGCGTCGATGCCCCTCCCGAGGACGCGCGGG